>NZ_JACJHR010000002.1 GCF_014174495.1 Amycolatopsis echigonensis | reverse complement strand
TCCGCTGCAAATCGCCAGGATGGGTGGCCAGCAACGCGAGCGGCACCCCCTGGCGGCGCAGCACCTGGCCCCACAGGTCACGGCTCGGCGGCGCGAGAATGTCGCTGGGCAACGCGGGGACGATCACCCAGTCCTCGCGCTCGATCTCGCCCGCGAGCTGCCCTGAATCCCACCCGGCGTAGCCCGCGAACACGCGCACGCCGCGCACCTTGGGCACGAGCACTTCGGGATCGCTGTCCAGATCGACGAGCGCCACCGGCCCCCGCACCGCGACCACACCGGGCACGCTGGAAGCGGACTCCCCAGTCCGCAACGCGGCGAGACACAGCGCGGTCTTCTTGTCGACCGGCCCGCCGACGAACACGGACTGCGGCTCCGCGACATGCGCGCCCCACCCCGGCAGGACGTCATTCACCGGAACATCGGACGGCCGGTTCAAGACCACCCCGAGCGTGCCCTCCGCCCGGTGATCGATCACGAACACCACCGTCCGCTTGAAGTTCGGGTCGAACATCGTGGGTGCGGCGACCAGGAGCGTTCCCGGTTCAACCTCGGCGTCCGCTGGCACGTCACCCATGATCCCATCACCCGCCGACGGAAATCCTCCCGGCACGGGAACACCAGCACCACCCGCCTCGTTGAGAACAGTGAGCCGGCGCACTCGTGTCCCCCGGGCTCACTGAAGAACCGCCTTTGTGGAATACCGGTCCGGCCGGAGCCACACTGCGCCAAGCCGCCGAGAGGCGAAACGAGTGCGCCGGTGTCGGCTTTTCGTGTTCGGTGCCTGCGGCACCTTCCCCGGGCCACCGGCGCTGGGTACCCGGGGGGCCGAGCCCCCCGGACCCCCGCGGTGCCTTCGGTGCGGTTTTCGGGGTGGTCGGGGGCGGGGCCCCCTTTGGCTTTCTTGGTGGCTGGGGTGGGTTGGGGGAGTTGCGTTTGGATTGCGGGTCTTTGTGCCGGTGAGGTTGCGGCCTTCGGGTGGGGTCGGCTGGGCCAGGGTGCTCTGCGGGTGGGGGGAAGGCGGAGCGTCCGGATGGGCGTGGGGTGCGCGACGGCGGGCTTCCTGGTCTGTCTTAGTGGGCTGGTTTGGTCCGGAGGACCTCGCTGCGGTCGAGCCGCCTTCCGACGGGGCGTTGCTCACATCGCCTGGCCTCACGTGCACTGCGGGCGGGGTCTCGCCGCATTTGGCCGCGCGTCGCTGCGCGAGGCACGCTTCGATCCAGGCTCTTAGCGGGTCGGTCTGGTCCGGAGGACCTCGTCGTGCGGTGAGCCGTCTCGGTTAGGGCACTGCCTGGGTGTCCTTCTCGCTTCGGCTGGTCTGTCGCGCTTTGCGGGCTGGGGCGATGTCGCGGCATCAGGCTCCACGGCCGCGTGCTTCGTTGTCTTGAGTCGCTTTGGTCGGCTGATCGCGGGACTGTGCGGTGGAGTTGGTGTGGTGTCTCGTTTCGGGGGTTTTGTCGGGGGGCCTCGGTAGGGTTGCGGGG
Organism: Amycolatopsis echigonensis; assembly: GCF_014174495.1. Classification (GTDB taxonomy): domain Bacteria; phylum Actinomycetota; class Actinomycetes; order Mycobacteriales; family Pseudonocardiaceae; genus Amycolatopsis; species Amycolatopsis echigonensis. The sequence continues at coordinate 290,014 of NZ_JACJHR010000002.1, read as the reverse complement.
TGAGGGTGGCGGGGGAGCGGGGCGGGGTGCGCGGGCTGGTTCGGGATCCGTTGTTCCGGCGGTTGCTGTTCACGCGGTTCGCGGCGCAGTGGGGCGACGGCGTCTTCCGGGCTGGGTTGGCTGGGGCGGTTTTGTTCAACCCCGAGCGGGCGGCTGATCCGTTGGCCATCGCGGAGGGGTTTGCGGCTTTGCTGCTGCCGTATTCGCTGGTCGGGCCGTTCGCGGGAGCGTTGCTTGACCGGTGGGACCGGCGGCGGGTGCTCGTATTCGCGAACCTCGTGCGGGCCGTGGCGATCGTGGCGTCGGTCGTTGCGGTCGGTGCTGGGGTGGGTGGAATCGGGTTGTTCTCGCTCGCGCTGCTTGCCGAGGGGATCAGCCGGTTCATCGGGTCTGGGTTGTCGGCTGCGTTGCCGCACGTCGTGGAGCCACAGGCGGTGGTTTCGGCTAATGCGGTGGCGGCGACGCTCGGGTCGGCGATCGCGGTCGTCGGCGGCGGGTGCGCGATCGGGTTGCGGGCGGTGTTCGGATCCGGCGACATCGGGTCGGCGGAGACCACGGCGTTCGCGGCGGTCGGCGCGTTGGTGTCGGCGGCGCTCGCGCATCGGTTCGCGAAGGGCATCCTGGGGCCGACCGTGGTCGATGAACCGACAAATCCCGTGGTGGCGGTCGCGCGCGGGCTTGCTGATGGAGCGAGGCACGCGTGGCGGGCTCCTAGCGTCACGGCTGGGTTCGTCGCGTTGTTCGCGCACCGAGCGGCGTACGGGATTTCGTTGCTGCTCAGCGTGCTGCTGATGCGCAATTACTTCACTGACGACGGGGTTTTCCGCGCGGGACTGCCCGGGCTCGGACAACTCGTCGCGTGTGCGGGGGCAGGCATTCTCGTCGCGGGGCTGGTGACGGCTCGGTTGATCCGCTCGATCGGGCGGGTCCGGACGGTGCTGGGCGCGTTGCTCCTCGCCGCGATCGCGCAGGCGGCGTTGGGGTTGCCGATGCTGCTGCCGTTGGCGTTGATCGCATCGTTCCTGGTGATGGGCACTGGCCAGGTGCTGAAGCTGTGCGTCGACTCGTCGGTGCAGCTCGATGTCGCGGACGAGGCTCGCGGGCGGGTCTTCGCGCTGTACGACACGCTGTTCAACATCACCCAGGTGGTGGCGGTCGCGATCGCGGCCGTCTTCGTCAAGGACAACGGGTACTCGCCGGAGCTGATGGTCGGCGCGACCGCGCTGTACCTGCTGGGCGGTGCCGGATATCTGCTGGCCCGCCGACGCCGCGTCGATTCGCTGCCGCAAACCGTTGCACCCAAACGGGGGTAGTAACTCACTGTCTAGCATTAGGGTGACTTGCGACCCAGTCGAGTTAATCTCGGCAGCGCAACCGACACGGGGGGGCCACCGTGAGCACCATCGGCGACGACCGTGCCCGTCTCGACGCCTCAGCTGTCCTGACCTCGCCCGACGGGCTCGTCCGCGCGACCGCCGGACCGGCTGGCACGCTCGGCCGGCTCGAATTCGCGCCGGACGCCTTCGAACGAACGACGCCCGCGCAGCTCGCGTCGACCGTCCAGGCACTCGTGCAGCACCTCGCCGACGCACCCGAACCGCAGCACGCCTCGTCAATGCCTGCCCCGCGGCCGACCCCGCGCCGCGTCCGTCCGCGCGGACCCGTTCCGCAGAACCGCCGACGCGGGTCCTGATGCCGTCCGCTCCGGACGGGATGATTCACGTGGAACCAGCGAGTACCGGTCAGCAGGCGCTCGTCGAGATCGGCCGGCTGATCCGGGCGCACCGGGCAGATCCGGACGCGGCGGCCGGAATCGGGTTCGCCCAGCTCGGCGACCATTTCGAGGTGCAGGCGCGCAATACAGTCGCCAGCACGGAGGTGGTCCAGCGGCTCACCGCGTTGCGGGCCGAGATGTACCAAGAGGGCCGCGGCACCTGGATTCAGGCGCGCTACGTGCTCACCCCGGACGACGCGTTCGACTTCGACTACTTCACCGACGACGAGCCCCCGTGGACGACGCCGCCCGATTCGACCGCCTACCTCGCCGAACTCACCACCTTCCCCCGCGACGACGAGCACCTTCCCGACTGGTGGCGGCTGCACGTCGGCCTCCCGCTCGGCGTCGTGTTCCGGCACGCCACGGCCGACGCCGGAACCCGCGAACCGCTGCCGGAGGCAGAACTGCCGCTCGTGCTGCGGTACCTCGAACGCGAGGCCGAGGCCGGACCACGACATCGCACCGACGGCACCTGGATCTGGCCGCTCGAGGTGGCCGAGCAGCTGCGCGAAAACGGGACCGCGCCTGAGCCGGAACTGCTTCAGCACATCCGTGACCTGGGCTTTCATCCGCCGTACGTCGAACCTCTGGTGCGCCGCACGGCGGAAGCCGATCTTGCGGGGGAACCTCGTCCGCGACCGACCGCGACCGACGTCCAGCGGACCGCGGCCGACATCGCCGCCGAGCGGGAGACCAACCCGGACCCGGTCCTGTCCGACGCCGAAGTCCTGACCCACCTCGGCCACCGGCTCGACTCCTTCGGCGTGTGGCCCGACGTCCGCTGTCTCGGCGGCCGGGAGTCCGGAAAGTGGAGCCTCTACCAGGTCAAAGCCGGATGGGCGGTCGTCGCGCCGGACGGTCGCGAGCAGAGCTTCGCCCGCCTTGAAGACGCCGCTCAGCAGCTGCTCGGCGCGCTGCTGATGCATCCCGCCCGCGCGACCGGCGGCCGCGAAACCCCGCTGGAAACGGCGCGGGAGGTCGCCGACTGGCCGGTCCAGCCCGCGCCGGGTGACCCTCCCCTCACGCTCCTGCGGAACAAGAGACTCACTCGGTTGGCGGAAGGTACCGTCGTTCTGCGATTCGGCGAAGAACCCGGCAACCTGGTCCATCACCAGGCGGTACGGTTCGCGACGACGTCCCTGCCACTCGAACGGGAGCGCATGACCAGCACTTTCCGCCTCCGAAGATCACTCTATGTGATCACCGGAGTGACGGTGCCCTGGGCGAACCTTCCGGGGGGCGCGGTGGCGTACGTCTTGCCCAAGCCGATCGCGGAGCACGAGTCCGACGGAAGCCTGGAGAGGATCGAGTAGGTGGAAGCGGCGGAAGCGGTGGAGAAGGTCGGGAAGTGGTTGCGCGCCGTGCACGGCCCCGAGGTCTCCGGGCCGGGCGGCCTCCGGGTCGACCACGACCGCGTGCTGCGGGTCCCCGAGGGCTGGTCGATCCCCTACAACACCGTCGCGTTCCTCGACGACGGCCGTCCGGACAAAGAGCTGTTCCCCGCGCCGTCGGTGCTCGTGCGCGAGCCGGACGGCGAGTTGCGCCAGGCGCATCCGCATCCGGGCGGGCTCAGCACCCCGGTCGCGTACCCCGGCCAGGAGAGCTGGCGCGAGGTCGTCGACCCGGAGTACGCGAAGGCCGGGTTGGGCGAACTCGGCGTGCCGCTGCCCGCGGTCGCGGGCTGGGTGAAGGTCGACGACGACGGCCACCAGACCGGTGACGAACGCGAGAACCCGGAGTACAAGGCCGGCCCGATCCGCCGCGGCTACCCGAAACCGGAAAACCCGCTGGAAACCCTTCTCGCTTTCGCCAGCGTCGGCTGGCTCTCCCGCGAGCAGCTGCTGATCGGCTTGCTGCGCTGCGAAGTCTTCGTGCCGTTCGACCTCAAAACCGGCGCGACCGACCGGTTCTACTTCTCCGAGGAACGCAACGAGCTGCGCGTGTTCAGCTCGACCCGGAACCTGCCCGCCCGCGAGCACGCCTGGTGGCGCGTCGACCTCGCGACGCTCGCCGAATTCGAGCATCCGCCGAACCTCGTGATCAACGGCGGTCCGGCGACCTTCGAGGACGTCGCCGGAGCCGAGCTGACCGCGATCGCGAAGCGATTTCCCCGGCAGGAGCCGCGGGTCGACGAGAACGGCCGCTGCCCGGAAATCGAAGAAGACCTCGAGAAGTTCGCCGTCGAAACCGCCGCCCGGCTCGGGCTGGACAAGCCGGTCGACGTGCCGAAGGCGGCCGCGGAACGCGCGCGGCGGCACGGTTTCGAGCTGACCGCGGACGAATGCCGCCGGACTGTCCTCGGCCGGTCGTGGCTGCGCCGGTTCGAACAGCCGGAGCCGAGCCGCTCGCGGCCGAATGACTTGCGCGCCAACGGTCTCGTGCCGTCCTGGGACAACGAGGGCCGGATCGTCCCGAGGCTCGACACGTTCGGCAAGTACCCCGAGGTCAGCCTGGAGAACTTCCGGTACGGCTGGCAGCGGGTCGTCGGCGCGTGGGTCGGCTTCGCGCTCGGCGAGGCGCTCGGGTCGGCCGTCGACCGGATGCGGCTGGACGAGATCGTCTCGACCTACGGTCCGGACGGCGTCCGCGACCTGCCGCTCGCGTTCGACCTGCCGGGCCGGATCGGCTCGATGACCCAGCGGCTGCTTTTCCTGACCGAAGCGGTGATCCGGAGCCCGCATCGCGAGCAGCCGGAGGCGCGTGACGTCGAAAAACTGTTCCCCGGCGTGGTCCGCGGCGCGCTGGGCCGCTGGTTGCACACGCAGGGCGCGGCGATCCAGAACGCCGACGGTTTCCTCGTCAAGGTGCCCGAGCTGCATGCCCGCCGCGCGATCGACGACGCCGAACTCAACGCGTACCTCGCGCTGGTCACCGGTGATCCGCAAGCCGCGCCGATGTCGGGCCCGACCGCGCTGCTCGGCGCGCTGCCCGCGGTGCTGACCGCGGCGGGTCCGGGAACCGGGTTCAGCGGCGGCATCAGCCAGGTCGTGCGCGATCTGGCCGGCGTGACGCACCAGCCGGACGACGTGGCCGCCGCGACCTACCTGGCATGGGTGTTCGAGAAGGCGCTCACCAAGGACTCGTTCAGTTATCCGGTCTGGAACCTTTCTCGCGAGGTCCTCGACGAGCACGACGGCCCGGAGTGGGGACCGGTGCGCGACCTGGTGGCCGAGGCGGTGCCGTTCTTCGGCGAGCACGGCCTGCCGGACCTGCGGATGCCGGAGCTGATCGGCGACGGGCACAGCACGCTGTCCGTTCTCGGCCGTTCGTTCGCCGCGCTGTCCGGGTTCGAGAACTACCCGGAGCAGGCGATGCTCCGCTCGGTGAACCACTCCGGCCGCAGCGCGCTCACCGGCGCACTGACCGGTGCGCTGCTCGGCGCGCGGGTGGGCGTCCCCGGCCTGCCCCGGAAGTGGGTCGAACAGCTCGAATTGCACCACCTGATCGAACAGGTGGCGACCGACGCGCTGTGGCATTTCGACCGCCATTCGGCGCGCAACGCACTGGGCGACGCCTGGGTGCAGCGGTACCCGCGGCACTGATCGGTCACCCGAGCAGGTATTTGTGGGCGCATCTTCTCCCGTCTCCGGTGACCGATGGTCGGGTCGTGACACGGTCGGCTAAGTTCGTTGCGGCTACACGGGGGACTTCGGGGAGGAACCAGACGTGCGCTACCGGGTGGAATCGGGAGAACGCCCAGACGGCCTGTACGCGACGCTCGACGATCGCACTTTCGCGGCACAACGCTCCACCACCGACGGCACGCTGCTGCTGACCGTTGTCGGCGACGAGGAAGCGCCCGAGGATTTCGACCGCGAGCACGAGGGCAAACCGGCCAAGGTCGTGCTCGCGAACGAGGTGCCCGCGACGTTCGACCTGCGCACCTACGTCGAATACGACAACGAGCTTTTCGAGGTCGCGCCGGGCGACCAGCCGAATCTGACCCTGCGCTGGACGCGGCACGATCCGGTGCGTGCCGCGCAGCTCGGGCTGACCGACTTCTCGGTGACCGTCCCGGGCAAGCAGCTCACCGGGCTGTGGCTGACGCGGCACGACTACGGCGAGCCGAAGGCGGAGATCGACGGCGGCGACCAGACCCGGATCCTGCGCGGGATCGGCCGCACCCTGCGCCAGGTGCCCGGCGGCTGGACGCGCGTGGCGGCGCAGTTCCGGCAGGTCGGCGACTACTCCGAACTGGAGGTTCGCGCGGTCGGCGACGAGAACGGCCCGGTTTCGGTGTCGCTGCCCGGCACGCCGCAGCTGAGCACGCTGTTCACCCAGCTGCGCGCCGCGATGTACCAGCCGGAGACCGGCACCTGGTTCCAAGGCACCTTCACGCTCGACGCCGATTCGCAGTTCGATTTCGACTTCGACGCCGACCAGGAGCCGGAGTGGCGGCTGCCGCCCAACGACGGCGGCGAGCCCGCCCGCGAGTCCTACCTCGTGGAGCTGACCCGGTTCCCGCGTCCGGACAAGCACCTGCCGGACTGGCTCGGCGCGAAGGCCGGGCTGCCGCTGAGCATCGGATTCCGCCAGGCACGGCCGGTCGACGCGCACAACGAGGGCGAGCGGCCCGTGGTGAACCGCCCGCCGGTGCCGCCGGACCAGGTCCGCGGCGTGCTCGACTACCTGTTCCGCTCGCCCGTCGTGCTGCACCGGCCCGTGCCGCAGCCGGACATCTTCGCGCCCGGCGCGCCGCCGGACGTGCCGCACGCCTTCCACACCGACGGCACCTGGATCTGGCCCGCCGCCGTACCGCACTACCTGCGCAAATACGGCGTCCCGCCGGAGCCGGAGCTGGTCGAGCACATCCGTGCCGGCGGGTTCCGGCCGCCGATCGTGCGCGACCTGGTGCGCGCCACCGCCGAAGCCGACGTGCTCGGCAAACCGCGCCCGGGGCGCACCGAGGCCGACATCCCGGACGACAGCTCGCTCGCCCGTGCGATCCGCGGCGAACCGACCCGCGGGTTGCGTGCGGCCGAGACGTTGGCTCTGCTGCAGCAACGGCTCGTCGAGCACGGCGTGCCGTCGTCGGCGTACCGGATCGGCGCGGACGAGATGCCCGCCGAGGGCGTGTGGACGTTGCGCCGCGCGGAAAACCGCTGGGAGGTGTCTCGTCCGCCGTCCGTGGAGCCGGTGGCGTTCGCCAACCTCGCCGACGCGGCGCGATTCCTCCTCGGCACGCTGCTGATGCTGCCGCCACAGGCACCGGAGGAATCCGATCAGCCCGCGGACTGGCCGATCCTGCCGATGCGCGGCGAGCCGCCGCTGTCGTTCTTCCGCGGCAAGCGGATCGTCGCGCTGCCCGCCGGCACGACGGTGGTCCGGTTCGGCCCCGAGGCCGGGAACCTGGTGCACCAGAATTCGGTGCGGTTCCTCGAAACCTCGCTGACGCCGGACCGCGAACGCGACCGGCACGAGTACCGGGTGCAGCGCACCATCCGGGTGCTGACCGGTGTCACGGCACCGTGGGGTCCACAGCCGGGCGGGGCCACGGCGTACCTGCTGCCGCGGCCGATCGCGCTGCACATCGAGCAGGGAGCGCTATCCCGGCTGTGAAGCCGTGATCAGCACGGCGGGCGACCACCAGTAGTCCGCGAGCGGTTCCACTGTCACGTCGGCGAACCCGGCGGCCTCGAGCTGCCGGATCCATTCCGAGGCCGGATGTTCCCAGTTCGTCCGCGCCGTCCCAGCCGCGACGCCGAGCAGCACCGGCAGCAGAAATCCTTGTGCCACCAGGGAAGCCTGCTCGCCGTACTCGGCGACGCCGCATTCGTACCGCTGCGCGAGCGACTCCGGGTCGGCGGTGTCCGGCACGTCGAATTCGGCCAGCACCAACCGTTCCGTCCGCGCCCGCAACGCGCTCAGCACCCCAGCCCGGGAGGACGGCTCGATCGACTGCAGTGCGAACGTCGACTGCGCAAGGTTCCACGTGGAACCGTCCGCGGCGAGAAAGTCCTGTGCGGTCAACGAAAACCGGCGTGCACCAGGGACTTCGACGTCCGCGAGCAGCGCCTCCGACGGCTCCACCAGGTCGATCCGCTCCGGCCGGAACGAGGCCCGCGCCAGCGCCGGTTCGATCGCCAACCCGTCGCCGCAGCCGAGATCCAGCAGCGCGGACGGACGCCAGGAGTCGTACCGCGCAGCCAGTTCTTCGCTCAACCGCCGGTACAACTCGACGTTCCCGCCGCCGCGAATGAACGCGGTGAACGCGGCTGGCTGGTCATAGACCGGACCGCTCGGCCCCGCCGCGAGATACGTCGCCAGCTCGGCACCCAACGGAGTTCCAGCCTCGACGGCAAGCGCACTCGCCCGCTCGACGTCTCCCTCCCGGTACGCCGCCAGCGCACCGGCCACCCCGCTCACAGCGGCACCCACAAGGTCACCCGAGTTCCACTCCCCGGACTCGATTCGACCAGCGAGGTCCCGCCGACCTCGGCCAGCCGCGCGGTGATCGACTCGCTGATGCCGAACCCGGCCGGCCGGTCCTGCGGGCTGAAGCCGGTGCCGTGGTCCCGCGTGATCACCGCGATCCCGCCGTTGCGTTCCTCCACGCGCACCACGACCTTGTCGGTCTCGCCGTGCTTCATCGTGTTGCGCATCGCTTCCCGCACTGCGTCGCGGATCGCGATCTGCCGGACCTCGGACAGCGTGTCGTCGTCGAGCTCCGCGATCACCAGCTGCGCACGCAGACCGTCGCGCGCCATCTCCGCGGCCAGCGCCGCGAGCTTCTCGCCAAGCGGCCGCGCACCCTCCTCGGCCCGCTGCGCCGCGGCGGTCTCGATGGTCTGCCGCAGCTCGATCGCCTGCGCGCGGGCCAGCCGCTGCACTTCGACCAGCCGCTGGTCCGGATCCCCGGGACCGCCGAGCGCGATCGCTTCCAGCGTCTGCAGCACCGTGTCGTGCAGCATCCGGTGCTGCCGCGCGCGTTCGGCGAGCCGCCCGTTGCGGATGCCGTACGCCAGCGCGAGCCGGATTCCGAGTCCGAGCAGGATCAGCGCGCCGACCGCGGTGAACAGGACGCCGAACATCGTCGGATACAGCGACGCGGCCTGCGCGAAATCGACCGTGCCGTGGTTGAGCAGGTCCGACAGCAACCGCACGGGCAGGCTGAGCGCGGCCAGGCCGATCCCGGACGGGATGCCGACGGCGAGAGTGAGCAGGGCGACGCTGCCGAGCAGGTGCTTGTCCGCGACCCCGACCGCGTCGTGGAACACCGCGGGCGAGACCGTCGCGCCCAGGAACAGCTCGAACGCGAGCGTGGCCACGAGGTCGACCAGCAACAGCCGACCCGCGAGATCGCTGCGGAACGGGGCCCGGCGCATCATCCAGAACAGGCCGAACGCGCTCAGCGCGACCGAGCACACGGTGACGATCGCGACCGACGCCAGCCCGGACGGCCCGTGCTTGACCGCATACGTCGCGAACGTCGCCGGCACCACGACCAGCCGGTAGACGAGCGGGACCAGCACCACGTACCGGGCCGCCCGCAAGAGCAATCCGTCATGGTGCCGTTCGTCGACCGGACCGGCCATCCGCGAAATCCGCTGCAGCGCGCGCACCGGGGTCGGATCGGCGATCTCGTCGGTCAACCCGGTCGTCGCCGTCGCCAGCGCGGGCGTTCCGCGCCGCAGCAAGGTGACGAGAAAGCTGGCCCCACGCCGGTCCCCGCCGTGCTGCCGCGTCATCGATCCCCCCATTCGGTTCGACACAGGGAGTATCTCGGCTGGCCGGACGATGATCCAGTGTTTGAAGGCGCCGACTTCGTCGCGGCGGGATCGCCTTTAAGTCCCGCGGTTCAGTTCAGTCAGTCCTGCGGTTGCTGGCCTGAGCCGAGGCCCTCCGCCGCCGCCCACTTCTTCAGCTCGGCGACCGCCTCGTCGTGCTCCAGCGGACCGCGGTCGAGCCGCAGCTCCTTGAGGAACTTCCAGGCCCGGCCGACCTCCGGGCCCGGCGGCAGGCCGAGCAGCCGCATGATCTCGTTGCCGTCGAGATCCGGCCGGACGCGGTCGAGGTCCTCCTGCTCCTTGATCCGCGCGATGCGGGCCTCGAGGTCGTCGTAGGTCGCCTGCAGCTGGGCTGCCTTGCGCTTGTTGCGCGTGGTCGAATCGGCGCGAACGAGCTTGTGCAGCCGGGTCAGCAGGTCGCCGGCGTCGGTGACGTAGCGGCGGACCGCCGAATCGGTCCACTCGCCGCCGCCGTACCCGTGAAACCGCAGGTGGAGGAACACGAGCTGGGAGACCTGCTCGACGATTTCCTTCGAGTATTTCAGCGCCCGCAAACGTTTGCGGGCCATCCGCGCACCGACCACCTCGTGGTGGTGGAAGCTCACGCCGCCGCCGGGCTGGAACTCGCGAGTGGCCGGCTTGCCGATGTCGTGCAGCAGCGCGGCCAGCCGCAGCACGAGGTCGGGCTCGCTGGTCGGCTCGTGCGATTTCTCGAGCGCGATCGCCTGCGCGAGGACGGTCAGCGAATGCTGGTAGACGTCCTTGTGCTGGTGGTGCTCGTCGATCGCCAGCCGCATCCCGGGCAGCTCGGGCAGCACGCGATCGGCCAGCCCGGTGTCGACCAGCAGCTCCAGGCCCGGCCGCGGATCGGGGGCCAGCATCAGCTTCGACAGCTCGGTCTGGACCCGTTCGGCGGTGATCCGGTCGATCTCCTCGGCCATCGATGTCATCGCCTCGACCACGCGCGGCGCGGCGGTGAAGCCGAGCTGCGCGGAGAACCGGGCGGCGCGCATCATCCGCAGCGGATCGTCGGCGAACGACTCCTGCGGCAGCGCCGGAGTGTCGAGCACCTTCAGCCGGAGCGCGTCGATGCCGTCGTGCGGGTCGATGAACGTCTTCCCGACCAGGTCGATCGCCATCGCGTTGACGGTGAAGTCGCGGCGAAGCAGGTCGCCCTCGATGGTGTCGCCGAAGGTGACCTCGGGATTGCGGCCGACGCGGTCGTAGCTGTCCGCGCGGAACGTGGTGATCTCCAGCGTCGTGCCGTTCTTGGTGACGCCGACGGTGCCGAACGCGATGCCGACGTCCCAGACCGCGTCGCCCCATTCGCTCACGATCTGCAGCACCCGGTCCGGGCGCGCGTCCGTGGTGAAGTCGAGGTCGTTCGACAGCCTGCCGAGCAGCGCGTCGCGCACGCTGCCGCCGACCAGGTACAAGCTGTGGCCGGCGCGCGCGAAGCGCTCGGCCAGCTCATCGGCCAGCGGGGACACTCGCATCAGTTCCGTCACCGCGTTCTGCTGGGCGACCAGGTTGTTCACTCGAATCCCACCACGAAAATGGCGCCAGTGCCGCTGGCGCCGCCGGACACGGACACGGAGAGCCAGAGTACCCGGGCGACCGTTTGCTCTAGCATCGCAGCATGTCTGGATCTGCCGGTCGCGCCGGACCGCCGACGCCGCGCCGGCGGCGACGGCGGCACCGCGGCAGGCGGCTGACCACGGTCGACGAGACCTCGGCGGGCGGACTGGTCGTCGACCCGGAGCGGGAACGCGCGGTGCTGATCGGCCGGCTCGACCGGCACGGCAGACTGCTGTGGTCGTTGCCGAAGGGCCACATCGAGGACGGGGAGACGGTGGAGCAGACCGCGGTGCGCGAGGTGAAGGAGGAAACCGGCATCTCCGCGCGCGTGCTGCAGCCGCTGGGCACCATCGACTACTGGTTCGTCGCGCAGCAGCGCCGGGTGCACAAGACCGTGCACCATTTCCTGCTCGAAGCCACCGGTGGCGAACTGTCGGACGAGGACGTCGAGGTGACCGAGGTCGCCTGGGTTCCGCTGGCCGAGCTGGAGACCACCCTCGCCTACGCGGACGAGCGCAAGCTGGTTCGCGGGGCAGCAGAACTTTTCGCGCCCGACGAGCGCGCCTGAGAGGGAGCACCCGAGTGAAGCGGCCCGCCGCCTTCTTGCTGTCCTTGCTGATCGTCGCCGCCACCGCGCTGTTCGGTGCGCCGGCGGGCGCGCAGGAGAATTCGTCCCCGGAACCGGCCCACCTGCGGCTCGACCTCGGCCAGCTGTCCCCGCGCGTGATCACCAGCACGGACCAGGCGATCACGGTGACCGGGACGGTGACCAACACCGGGTCCCGGCGGATCGTCAAGCCGATGGCCCGGCTGCAGATCGGCGAACGCCTCTCGAGCCCGCGCGCGATGGACTCGGTGCTCGCCGGGAATCCCGTGCAGGACACTCCGCTCACCGATTTCACGCTGCTCGCCGAAGAGCTGGAGCCGGGACAGAGCGCCCGGCTGAACATCACCGTGCCGCTCACCGGACCGCGCGGCGCCGGGCTGCGGCCGGGGGTCTACCCGCTGCTGGTGAACGTGAACGGCACCCCCGAGTACGGCGGTGCGGCCCGGCTCGCCGCGGTGAGCTTGCTCATGCCGGTGCTGTCGACGCCGGGGCACGCGAACAACCAGGCGACGCAGCGGCATTCGAAACTGGCGGTGCTGTGGCCGATCACCGACAGCACTCCGCACATCCAGTCCGCGCCGTTCGGCGTGCCGATGACGCTCACCGACGATTCCCTCGCCGACGAGCTGAGCCCGGGCGGACGGCTGTATTCGCTGGTCTCGGCGGCGCGGGCGGCGCAGGAGACGAATCCGAAGATCGGCGGCTCGCTGTGCTTCGCCCTCGATCCCGACCTGCTGCGCACCGTCGACGCGATGCGCGCCGGCTACCGCGTCAACGGCGGGGTGGCGGGCAAGGGCGCCGACGCCGCGTCGAACTGGCTGGCCGCGCTGCGCGCGCTGGTCACCGGGCGATGCGTGATCCCGCTGCCGTTCGCCGACGCCGACCTCACCACGCTGGGCAAGGTCCGCGGCGCCGACGGCAATCCCGACTCCGGCCTCATGACCACGGCGCTGAACGGCACCGCGACGATCCGCCAAGTGCTCGGCGTCGAGTCGAAAGCCGGCGTGCTGTGGCCGGGCGGGACGCCGGACGACAAGGCGCTGTCGGCGATTTCGCTGGGCGGCTTCCAGACCGTGCTGACCGACAGCGGCAAGCTGCGCGCGGGCGGTGACGACGAGACCGTCACCGGCGCGGCGACCCTTTCCGACGGCCTGCGCGCGCAGGCGACCAACTCGATGGCCACCGCCGGTCTCACCGGATTCACGCCGAGCGCGCAGACGCCGACCACGTACAGCGGTGCGTCGCAGCGTGCGGTCTCCACCCAGAACGGGCTCGCCGCGATCGCCTTCGAAGCCGGACTCGGCCGCACGGAGGGAGCAGACGGCGGGCCGATGCTCATCGCTCCGCCGCGGCGCTGGGACGCCACCACCGACGAGCTCAACGCCTTCCTGTCCGGGCTCGGCAAGCTCACCAACGCGGGCGTCACCGCCGGGGCGACGCTCGACGACCTGCTGGGCAGCACCCCCGAGGGCAGCGCTTCGCTGGTCGCGAGCACCCGGTCGGACGGCGGCGCGGCCGTCGCCGACCAGCTGTCCAGCCTCGACCAGGACGTCGCCGGCCTGATGTCCGCGATGCAGGTAGACCCCAGGAACCGGGTCGAACCGCAGGCGATCGTCGGCCCGGTGCGCGACGCGCTGGTCCGCGGCAGTTCGACCGCTTTCGGGCCGTCGGCGGTCGCGTCCGCCTCGGCGAACGCGACGGCCGAACTCGCCGCGATCCGCGACCAGGTGACCGTCGAACAGCCGAAGCAAACGATTGCGCTCGCGTCCGGGTCCTCGCCGCTGCCGGTGTACGTGCACAACGACCTGCCGGTCGGCGTCACCGCGCAGATCGCGCTGAGGAACACCATGGGCATCCGGCCGGAGCAGGCCAGCGACCTGCTTTTCCCGGCCAAGGGCGGGCAGACCAGGTACGTGCAGATCGAGGCGCTGCGGGCCGGTCACCTGTCGGTCGATGTGTCGTTGACCACCCCATCGGGCACAGATCTCGGCGCGACCGCGCGGTTCGAGCTGACCTCGACCGAATACGGCCCGATCACCATCATCATCACCGTCGCCGCTGGTTGCGCGCTGCTGCTGCTCGCGTCCCGGCGGATCTACCGGCGGATCAAGGAAAGCCGAGGCGGCACGCCCTGACATCCGCAAGGGGGCGGGTGCTCGCGCCCGTTCCCGATTACCCTGGGTCGGCGCTGCCACAATGGCAGGGAACCAGGGGACCGCCGAGGATTGGGCACGCGTTGGACAAAGAGCCGGGTCAACCACCCGAGCGTGCGGGTCGTCCCCGGCGGGACGACGCGGCGCCGAGGCGGAGCGACCAGCCTCGCCGCGCGGTGAGGGACGCCCGTCGCCAGCCGCCCCCTCCGCCGCCGCCCGCCGAGCGCAGGCAGCCGCCGCCCAACGGCACCCGGCGGATGCCGCTGCCCGACGAACGTCCGCCCGCTGACCGGGCCCAGCCGCGCCGGATCGACCCGCGCGGCGCCGAACCCCGCGAACCCCGGGAGCGCGCGCCGCGCCGCGTCCCGCCGCCGAACGGCCAGCCGCGTCCGGTCCCGACCAGGGCCGCGATGCCGCCGGTGCGCAAGCCGCCCCCGCCGCGGCCGTCCGGGCCGCCGTCCGGCCCGCAGCAACTCCCGCCGTCGGGTCCGCAACCGCTCCCGCCGGCGAACCAGCCGCCGAACCGCGGCCAGCTTCCGCAGCCGACGCCGCCGCCCGCCAACGTGCCGGGCCCGCAGCCGCCGGTGCATCGCGGCCGCGGCCCGCGTCCCGGCACGCCGATCCGGCCGTGGCAGGAAGAGGCGATGCGGGACCCGGACGCCACCCGGTTCATCCCGCGCACCGCCGGCGTCCCGCTGGCGGCCCCCTCGCGCTGGCCGACCGCCGACCCGGACGTCCTGCGCCCGTACGACGCGCTGGCCACCCAGGTCATGCCGCGGGTCAAGGACGCACCGCTCGCGCGTCCGGCCGAGGCTCCCGAGCAGCCCAAGGACGAGGGCCCCTCGGTCGCCAAGGCCTCCGGGCGGATGGCGATCGCGTCGCTGATCAGCCGGATCACCGGCTTCCTGTGGAAGGTGCTGCTGGTCGCGGCGATCGGTTCCGGGGTCGCGACCGACTCGTTCAACGTCGCGAACACGATGCCGAACATCATCTTCGAGCTGCTTCTCGGCGGCGTGCTCACCAGCGTGGTGGTGCCGCTGCTGGTGCGTTCGCAGGACGATCCGGACCACGGCCAGGCCTACGCGCAACGGCTGCTGACCACCGGCGTCACCGTGCTGTTCATCGGCACCGTGATAGCGGTGATCGCGGCACCCGCGTTCACCTCGCTGTACATCGATTCGTCCGGGCAGGCGAGCGCGGGCCTGACCACGGCGTTCGCCTATCTGCTACTGCCGGAGATCTTCTTCTACGGTGTGTTCGCGCTGGTCTCGGCGATGCTGAACGCCAAGCACGTGTTCGGGCCGACCGCGTGGGCGCCGGTGATCAACAACCTGGTGGTCATCTTCACCATCCTCGTGGTGTGGCTGATGCCCGGATCGATCGACGTCGACCACCCCGCGATCACCGATCCGAAGGTGCTCACCCTCGGCCTCGGCGTCACCGGCGGCATCGCCGCCCAGGCGCTCATGCTGATCCCGCCGCTGCTGCGGTCGGGCTTCCGCCCGCGCTGGCGCTGGGGCCTGGACAGCCGGATGAAGGAGTTCGGCGGGCTGGCGCTGTGGGTCGTCGGCTACGTCGCGGTCAGCCAGATCGGCCTCACGATCACCACCCGGGTGCTCACCAAGGGCACCTCGGGCGGGGTCACCGCCTACAACTACGCGTGGCTGCTGTTCCAGCTGCCCTACGGCGTGCTCGGGGTCTCGCTGCTGACCGCGATCATGCCGCGGTTGAGCCGCGCCGCCGCCGACGGCGACACGAAGAAGCTGGTCAGCGATCTGTCATACGCCTCGCGGATCTCCACGGTCACGCTCGTGCCGATCTCCGCGGTGATGACGATCGTCGGCACCTCGATGGGCGTCGCGCTGTTCGCGATCGGCAAGGGACCGCTGGGG
Source organism: Amycolatopsis echigonensis (assembly GCF_014174495.1). GTDB lineage: Bacteria > Actinomycetota > Actinomycetes > Mycobacteriales > Pseudonocardiaceae > Amycolatopsis > Amycolatopsis echigonensis. The sequence goes on along the minus strand of NZ_JACJHR010000002.1, from coordinate 274,280 downwards.
AACGCCGAGCGGATGGGCCAGGCGCTGGCCATCACCGCGTTCGCGCTGCTGCCGTACGCGCTGGTGATGCTCCAGATGCGGGTGTTCTACGCGATGAAGGACGCCCGCACGCCGACGTTGATCATGATCGTGATGACCGTGGTCAAGGTGCCGCTGCTGTTCTTGTGCCCGGTGCTGCTGAACCCGGAGAACATCGTGCTCGGCGTGATGATGGTGAACGCGCTGACCTACGTGATCGGCGCGATGCTCGGCCAGGTGTGGCTGTGGGTGACGCTCGGCAACCTGCGCAGCAAGCGGGTGATCGGGGTGATCCTGTTCACGGTCGTGGCGAGCGTTCTGGGGGTCGGGGCCGCGTGGGTCGTCGGGCTGATCGTGCCCTCGTCGCTCGGCCCGGTTCCGCACGCCTGGATCGAGCTCATCCTGCAGGGAATCGTCGGGATCGCGGTCTCGTTCGGGGTGCTCATGGCGCTGAAGGTCGAGGAGCTGAAGCCCGTAACATCGAGATTCACCCGATTGATCAAGCGCGGGTAACGATTGATTCACGACTCACGACGCTTCTACGGCTGATGATCCGGGTACCCTCGGTGCCGGGAGCGAAGCGGGAGAGAGCGTGGACACGAGACGAAGCGAGCAGGCGGGGGACGCCGCGGGCATTCGCGCCCGGGGCGGATCGCTCGCGCCCGGACGCGTCGTAGGGGACGGCCGGTATCGCCTGCTTGCCCAGTTCGGCGTAGACGAGCGGGCCGCCGCGCACCTCTGGCGCGCGCGGGACGGGCAGCTCAAACGGGACGTCGCACTGACGCTGCTGGTCGGCGATCCGGCCGATCCGGAAGCGGCGCGGCAGGCCCGGCGCACCCTGGAACGGGCCGCGCACGCGTCCAAGTTCGGGCACGGCGGCGTCGCGCGGGTGCTGGACGTGCTCAGTCTCGGCAGCGGCGTCACCTCCAGCGAGGGACTGCTCGGTGTCGTGGTGGCGGAGTGGACCAAGGGCAGTGACCTGGTGGACCTGGTCGCGCAGCGGCCGGTGGCCCCTGCCGCGGCCGCGCGGATGGTGCAGGCGCTCGCGGAAGCCGTCGACCACGCCCACCAGAACGGCCTCGTCCTCGGCCTCGACCACCCGCAGCGGCTGCGGCTCACCCCGGGCGGCGCGCTCAAGCTCGCCTTCCCCGGCCCGTTGCCGGAAGCCACGCTCCGCGATGACGTCAAGGCGCTCGGCGCGGTGCTGTACCTGCTGCTCACCGGACGCTGGGCGCTGCCGGGCGGACCGCCCGCGATCCCCGCGGCCCCGCTCACCCCGCAGGGGCACGTGGTGCCGCCGCGGTCGCTGGTGCCCGCGGTGCCGCCGGAGCTGTCCTCGCTGGCCGTGCGCACGATCGAGGACGGCGGCAGCGGCGGGATCCGCACCAGCTCGGCCATCCTGCGCGTGCTCGGCCAGGTCGCCGAGCACGAGGAACGCACCCAGCTGATCAACGCGGTCGGCAAGGACGAAGCGGCGGCGGATCCCGACGGCACGATCTGGACCACGAAGAAGCCGGTGAAGGACGTCGCGCGGCGGCGGAAGCTGGCCTTCGGCGTCACCGTGCTGGTGGTGGCCACCGTGGTGATCCTCGCGTGGGGCGGGCTGATGCTGATCAACCTGTTCCAGGGCGACGGCAAGCCGACCGGTCCCACGATCAACGTCGCGGCCCCGCCCGGCAGTTCGGCCCCGGCCAAACCGGGCAACCAGGCCCCGCCGCCGGCGAACCAGCAGCCGGCGAGCCCGAAGGTCGGCGATCCGGTGGCTCCGAAGTCGGCCTCGCTGTACAACCCGGAGGGCTCGGGCGACAACCCGGGCCGGGTGAAGAACACGATTGACGGCGACCCGGGCACGATCTGGAAAACCGACCAGTACCAGCAGCAGCTGCCCGCGCTGAAGCCCGGCGTCGGCATCGCGGTCTCGTTCGACAACCCGGTGAACCTCGCGCAGGTGAAGATCAGCGCGGACAGCCCGGGCACGAAGGTCGAGATCCGGTCGGCGGACAGCAAGAACCCGCAGCTCGACGACACCAAGGTGGTCGGAAGCGGCGACCTGAACGGGCCGGACACCACGATCACCCTGCAGCAGCCGACGCAAAGCCAGTACTTCATCGTCTGGATCACCCAGCTGGGCGACAACGGCGGCAACGGCTTCGAGAGCCAGATCGGAGAACTGAGCTTCCTGCCTGCGGCGTGAGCTGCGCGCACGACTCAGTAGGCTCTGCCGGGTGACGGCTGCAGCTCCCACGGATGCGGATCTGATCGCGGCACACGCCGCGGGCGATCCGCATGCGTTCAGTGAACTGGTCCGGCGGCATCGAGACCGCATGTGGGCGGTAGCGCTGCGCACGCTGCGCGATCCGGAAGAGGCGTCGGACGCGCTGCAGGAGGCGTTCATCTCGGCCTTCCGCGCGGCGGGCAAGTTCCGCGCGGAGTCGCAGGTCACGACCTGGCTGCACCGGATCGTGGTGAACGCGTGCCTCGACCGGATCCGCCGCAGGCAGGCCCGGCCGACGGTGCCGTTGCCCGAGACCGGGGAGTTCAACGAACCGGCCGCGCCCGGCGATTCGATGGCGGAGAAGGAAACCAGCCTGCTGGTCCGCAAGGCGCTCGACGAGCTGCCGGAGGACCAGCGCGCGCCGATCCTGCTCGTCGACGTCGAGGGCTATTCGGTGGCCGAGACCGCGAAAATGCTCGGCATCGCCGAGGGCACGGTCAAAAGCCGGTGCGCGCGCGGGCGGGGAAAACTCGCGAAGGTTCTCGGGCATCTGCGGAACCCGGACGGCGGTGGCGGCGTCCCAACTAACGAAAGCAAACGCAAGCACGCCACTTCGGAGGGGTCCCGGAGTGCCGGGCGGGCCCAGCGCTCGCCGGGGAACGGGGAGGGACGATGACGGACGAGAGCCGGGGGGCAGGCGGAACCATCGGGCCGCCCTGGTCTGTCGACCTGCTCGCCGACCTCCACGCCGGGGTCCTCGACGACCGGGAGGCAGCTCAGCTCTGGCCGCGGGTGAACGCGGATCCGGAGGCGCGCGCGATCATCGAGGCCCTCGAGGCGACCACCGCCGACCTGTCCGCGCTCGCGGCGGAACCGGCCCCGCCGATGCCCGCCGAGTTCGCGGCCAGGCTCGACGCCGCGCTCGCCGCGGAGTCGGCGGCCCGGCAGGAGGCGACGTTTCCGGCGACCGCGCCGGGGCCTGCTGAGCACCCGGTCGCGCCGGTGGTGGACCTGTCGGCGGCGCGGAAACGGCGGAACCGGCAGCTCGGCTGGGGAGCCGGGATCCTGACCGCCGCCGCGGCCGCCGCGGTGGCCATCACGCTGTCGATTCCCGGTACGACCAAGACGGATACGCCCGGCGTGGCCGCGCCCGCACCGTCCGCGGTCGGCGGCCCGACCGTCGGCAGCGACGGCAGTGGTGCGGAAGCTCTGCTGGGCGGCGGCCTCGGCGTGCGGAACTACGGCCCGCTGCAGGACTCGAAGAGGTTCGACGCGTGCGTCGCCGCGGCCGGGATGGACCCGGCGGTGCGGCCGGAAGGCGTGCGGCCGGTGACCGTCGAGGGCAAGCCCGGCGTGGTGGCGATCTACACCACCGGCAAGCTCGCGCAGTTCCGGCTGGTCGCGTTCGGCGCGGACTGCGGACCGGGGAACCCGGACAAGCTGTTCGACAAGGTGGTCGGCAAGAAGTAGCGGCCCGGACGTAGCGGGCGTCACCGCCGGGAACACCTCCACCTACGATCGTGTTGAGCCTGGAGCACAGGTCACTACGAGCGGAGGGTTGACGGGTGGCTGCCGAGGAAATCAGGAACCTGATCGTCGTCGGGTCGGGTCCTGCCGGTTACACCGCAGCGGTCTACGCGGCTCGCGCACAGCTGGAACCGCTGGTGTTCGAGGGCACGCAGTTCGGCGGCGCGCTGATGACCACCACTGAGGTCGAGAACTTCCCGGGCTTCCGCGACGGGATCCAGGGTCCGGACCTGATGGAGGAGATGCGCAAGCAGGCCGAGCGGTTCGGGGCCGAGCTGCGCGCGGAGGACGTCGAGTCGCTTGAGCTGACCGGCGACGTGAAGTACGTCGTCGCGAACGGCAAGCGCTACGCCGCGCGCGCCGTCATCCTGGCCATGGGCGCCGCCGCGCGGTACCTGAAGGTGCCGGGCGAGCAGGAGCTGCTGGGCCGCGGCGTGTCCGCCTGTGCGACCTGTGACGGTTTCTTCTTCCGCGACCACGACATCGCGGTCGCCGGCGGCGGCGACTCGGCGATGGAGGAGGCGACGTTCCTGACGAAGTTCGCCAAGTCCGTGACGATCGTGCACCGCCGCGACGAGTTCCGGGCGTCGAAGATCATGCTCGAGCGCGCCCGTGCGAACGAGAAGATCAAGTGGCAGCTGAACTCGCAGATCACCGGCGTCGAGGGCGACGGGACGGTGTCCGGCCTGAAGGTGCGCGACACGAAGTCCGGCGAGGAGAAGACGCTCGACGTGACCGGGTTCTTCGTCGCGATCGGCCACGACCCGCGCAGCGAGCTGGTGCGCGGGCAGGTGGACCTGGACGAAGAGGGCTACGTGCTCACCCAGGGCCGCACGTCCTACACGAACCTGCCGGGCGTGTTCGCCGCTGGCGACCTGGTGGACCGCACTTACCGGCAGGCGATCACCGCGGCCGGCTCCGGCTGCAGCGCGGCGATCGACGCGGAACGATGGCTGGCGGAGCACGGCGACGCCGACGCGCACGAAGCACCGGAACTGGTCGGCGGCGGCTACGGCGCCGGCGAGCACTGACTTTCCCACCGAGTTGAAGGAGCAAGCGATGTCCGAACCCGTGAAGGTGACCGACAAGTCGTTCGTGGACGACGTCCTGACCAGCGAGAAGCCCGTTCTCGTCGACTTCTGGGCGACCTGGTGCGGGCCGTGCAAGATGGTCGCCCCGGTGCTCGAGGAGATCGCGAAGGAAAACGGCGACAAGATCACCGTCGCGAAGCTCGACATCGACGAGAACCCGAACACGGCGCGTGACTACCAGGTGATGTCGATTCCGACGCTGATCCTGTTCCAGGGCGGCAAGCCGGTGAAGCAGATCGTGGGCGCGAAGCCGAAGGCCGCGCTGCTGTCGGATCTCGCTGACGTGCTCTGAGCGGTCCACCTGCTGAGAACCCGGGCCAGCGGCGATCGACTCGCCGGTCCGGATTCTCGCACGTTCGGGAACCACCCGCACGGGGGTGTGCGCGCAGGTGCACTCGGCGTGTCTGTCCGGGGAGGAGGCACTCCTCCCGTGGCGCACCGACCGGGCCTGCGTCCTTACCGAGAGTTCACAGGGCACAATAGGTGCCTGGGTACACCCCTACCCGAGTTTCTGTTTCGCATCGAGCCGGTTTCGGTGCCTGAGGAAGAGCGAGGAGTGCATGCGGGTACTCCGCCGCGGTGACGCCGGTCCCGACGTCGCCGAGATCAGGTCGATCCTTGCCGGGATGGATCTGCTCCCGCCGGTGGCGGGGACCGAGCGGTACAACACGTTCGACGTCGCGGTGGAGCAGGCCGTGCGCGCGTTCCAGCAGCGCCGCGGGCTCATCACCGACGGCGTCGTGGGCCCTGCGACGTACCAGGCGCTCAAGGGTGCCAGCTATCACCTCGGGAGCCGCCCGCTCCAGTACCTTTTGTCGTCGCCGGTGCACGGCGACGACGTTTTCACTCTTCAGGAGCGGCTCACCGAACTGGGCTTCGACGCGGGCCGCCCGGACGGGTATTTCGGCCCGCAGACCGAACGCGCGCTGCGCACGTTCCAGCGCGACATGCGGCTGACGTCGGACGGCATCTGCGGCCCGGCCACGATCCGCGAACTGCACCGCCTGTCGTCGCCGCGCGCCCGCGGCGGCCGCCCGGTCTTCCTGCGCGAGCAGGAGCAGGTGCGCCAGGCCGGCCCGCGTCTGCGCGGCAAGCGCATCGTCATCGACCCGGGCCACGGCGGCGAGGACCTCGGTGTGGTCGCCGGCGGCCTGCGCGAAGCAGACATCGCCTGGGACCTGGCACGGCGGCTCGAAGGCCGGATGCAGGCCACCGGCATGGAGGCCCTGATCAGCCGGGGCCCGAACCACAGCCCGACGGACTTCGAACGCGCCCGGTTCGCCAACGACGCCGGCGCGGACCTGTTCCTGTCGCTGCACAGCGACGGCAACCCGTCGCCGCGCGCACAGGGCGTGGCGAGCTTCCACTTCGGCACCGGCAACGGCACGACGTCCACCGTCGGCGAGCTGCTGGCCGGCTTCATCCAGCGGGAAGTCGCCGCGCGCACCGGCCTGCTGGACTGTCGCACGCACTACAAGACGTGGGAAATCTTCACCCGCACGCGCTGCCCCGCGGTCCGCGTGGAAATCGGCTACCTGACCAACCCGGACGACGCCGCCCGCCTGGCCGACCCCGCCTTCCGCGACGTCGTGGCCGAGGGCATCCTCATCGCGGTGAAGCGCCTCTACCTCCTGGGCGAGGGCGACCAGCCGACCGGCACCTTCACCTTCGCCGACGTCCTGGCCCACGAACTGGCGAAGGCCGAATAGCCGCCCTTCTTCGTTCGGCCTCTGCTCTACCCCTAGCTGCCCCCTGATTGGCCTCTGCCCGGGACTTTCCTCCCTGAACGTCGCCAGGCTCGTTCAGCACGCCCCGAACCGGCACCGCCCTCTTCAGCCCCAGCGTGCCCAGCCGCCCGTTTAGCCGCGCTGACCAGAACTCACCCCAGCCAACCACTACCCACAGTCACGACTCGCCGCCCCACTCCCCGCGGAACCTCCCCGGCCTCCAACCCCCACCCCGGCGGCCCGCCACCCGTAGCCGCACCACCAAACAACCGGAGCACCCGCACCGCTTAACCGGCGCCACAAGAACTTGCGCCCCACTGCCGCAGCACCCACCACACCTGGGGGCAGCCCCCACCCGTCCCGGGGGGCGTCCCCAGATCCATTCTATCCATCCACAGCTTTTCCACGGCCTCTATCTGCAATCTGTGGATAACTCGGGGGTTCTTCCACAGTTGTGCACAGGTACCGGGAGTGGGTGTTTCCCGAGTGAATCCGCGGTGGTATGGGGCTCGTCGGACACGATCTCGCGACACCCGTGTTCAGGGTGGGGCGGCGGGGATCGAGTGGCCGCTGACCTCGGTCGATGCTGTTGAGAATGGGTGGTTTGCGGCACTCGCAGGGCGGATGAAGGTGCCGAGAAAACAGGGCGAGAGGCCGTGGATGCCGCAGCGGTAGATACGGAGAGTGACCAGCGAGTGGAAGCGGAGCTGGCCGTTGCCGAACTCGGCGACCTAGTCAGGCGGGTCGTTCAGGGTGGGTACCAGCCAGATCATTCTGGCTGATCTCCACAGCCCGGGAAGAAGTCAGGCTCGGCCGAGACTCGGTTCGGCGGTCGTGATCGTCACCTGGCCGAGCAGACGCTCCAGCGCGGCTTCGACGTCTTCCTTCCAGGTGATCGCCGAGCGCAGCTCCAGACGCAGCCGCGGGTACTTCCGGTGCGGGCGCACCGTTTTGAAGCCCACGCTTTGCAGGAAGGCGGCGGGCAGCACGCACGAGTGCTGGCCCAGCGGGTCCTCGTCGTCCGGGGTGGCGTCACCGAAGGCTTCGATCGCCCGGACGCCGCGTTTCGTGAGGTCTTTCGCCACGGCCTGCACCAGCATCCGGCCGAGGCCGCCGCCGCGGAATTCCGGCAGGACCTGGAAGGCGGTGAGCAGAACGGCGTCCGCGCTGGGCGGCGACGTCGGGAAGGCGAGCGAGCGGGGCACCGCGTTCGGCGGGGCGTAGAGGACGAAGCCGACCGGCAGCGTGTCGCTGTAGACGATGCGGCCGCAGGAACCCCATTCCAGCAGCACGCTGGACACCCAGGCTTCCTTCTCCACCTCGGTGGAGCCGTACTCCTCGGCCTGCGCCTTCAGATGCGGCGCGAGCTCCCAGTACACGCACTGGCGGCAGCTCTTGGGCAGGTGCTCGAGATTGTCCAGGGTGACGCCCACCACGCGACGTGACACCGGAAACCTCCCTGGAACCCCTCGACTCCGGCCGCGGCGCCCGCAAGAGCGCAGGCAGGACCGGAAGAACCACCCCGAGGATAGGCCGATGTGACAAGCGCCGGAAGAGCGGGGAGCTGGAAGAGGCCGCGGTTACACTCAATGGATCTACCAGCAGGTACCCGCCGAGCCCTCAGGTGTCCGATGACCGAGAACCGCCCCGCGAAGCCGCAGACCGGCCGCAACAATCTCGACCCGCATCTCGACCGGTACGCGGCGCGTACCGCCGGGATGACCGCATCCGAGATCCGCGCGCTTTTCGCAGTGGCAAGCCGGCCGGAGGTCGTCTCGCTCGCCGGCGGCATGCCGAACCTGGCCGCGCTGCCGCTCGACACCCTGTCGGCTCAGGTCGGCGAGATCATCGCCGAGGAGGGGCTCGTCGCCCTGCAGTACGGATCCGCGCACGGGATTCCCGCGCTGCGTGACCAGATCTGCGAAATCATGGCTCTCGAGGGGATCAAGGCGCACCCCGACGACGTCGTGGTCACCGTCGGTTCCCAGATGGGCCTCGACATGGTGACCCGGCTTTTCTGCGACCCGGGTGACGTCGTGATCGCCGAAGGCCCGTCGTACGTCGGTGCGCTCGGGTCGTTCTCCGCCTACCAGGCCAATGTCGTGCACGTCGCGATGGACGAGCACGGTCTCGTGCCCGAAGGACTGCGGGAAGCCTTGCGCCAGGCCGAAAAAGCCGGGCAGCGGGTCAAATTCCTTTACACTATCCCGAATTTCCACAATCCGGCTGGCGTTACCTTGTCGGTCGAACGGCGTCCGGAGATCGTCGAGATCTGCCGTGAGCACGGCGTGCTGATCATCGAGGACAACCCGTACGGGCTGCTCGGGTTCGACGGCCAGACCTACCCGGCGCTGCGCTCGCTCGACCCGGACAACGTCGTGTACCTCGGCTCGTTCTCGAAGACGTTCGCCTCCGGGCTGCGCGTCGGCTGGGTGCTCGCGCCGCACGCGGTGCGCGAAAAGCTTGTGCTGGCAGCGGAATCCGCCACGTTGTGCCCGCCGACCTTCAACCAGATGATCGTCTCGCGCTATCTCGCGACGCACGATTGGAAGGGCCAGATCAAGAAGTTCCGGGAGAACTACCGCGAACGCCGCGACGCGATGTTGTCGGCGCTGCACCAGTATCTTCCGCCCGGCTGCTCTTGGACCAACCCGGACGGCGGCTTCTACGTGTGGGTCACCGTGCCGGAAGGCGTTGACACCAAAGCGATGTTGCCGCGTGCGGTGACCGCCCGGGTGGCGTACGCGTCCGGCACCGGTTTCTACGCCGACGGTTTCGGCTCTCGCCAGATGCGGTTGTCGTACTGCTATCCGACGCCGGAACGCATCCGCGAGGGCGTGCGCCGGCTCGCCGCGGTGCTCGAGTCCGAAATGGACCTCAGCCGCACCTTCGGTAGCGTGAAGGCGCGCACCATCCCGGGGCCCGAGACCCCGTCTCCGGACACGGTCTGACCGGCCCTGCAACACTAAGGAGTTCCCACGGTGGTCGACCGTACCGTTGCCGTGCTCGCCGGCGGGCTTTCCCACGAACGCGACGTTTCGCTTCGCTCCGGGCGCAGGCTGTCCGCCGCGCTGCGGGCCGAGGGCCTCACGGTGGAGGAGTGGGACACCGACGCCGGGCTGCTGGAGCGGCTGCGCACGCAGCGTCCGGACGCGGTTGTCGTCGCGCTGCACGGCGGCGAGGGGGAGAACGGCTCGGTGCAGACCGTGCTGGAGATGCTCGACGTGCCGTTCGTCGGCACCCACTCGCAGGGCTGCCGTCGCGCCTGGGACAAGCCGACCGCGAAGGCGTTCGTGCAGCAGGCCGGGTTCTCGACGCCGGACTGGATTGTGTTGCCGCACAGCACTTTTCGCGAGCTGGGGGCCCAATCGGTCCTCGACGCGATGGTCGAGCGGCTCGGCCTGCCGCTGATCCTCAAGCCGGATCAGGGCGGGTCGGCGCTCGGCACCCAGGTGGTCCGGGAGGCGGCGGAGCTGCCCGCGGCGATGGTCGGCTGCTTCGCCTATGGCGACACCGTGCTCGCGGAACGGTTCGTGGACGGCGTTGAAGTGGCCGTCACGGTCATCGAAGGGGAGAACGGGCCCGAGGCCCTGCCCGCGGTCGAGATCGTGCCGGAGAACGGCGTCTACGACTACACCGCGCGCTACACCGCGGGTCTCACCGATTTCTTCACCCCGGCCCGGATTTCCGACGAAGCCGCGAAGGCGGTCGGTGAACTCGCCGTCGGCGCGCACCGGTGGCTCGGGCTGCGCGACATCTCGCGCACCGACGCGGTGATCACTCCGGACGGGGGAGTCCACTTCCTCGAAGTGAACCTTTCGCCGGGCCTCACCGAAACGTCGACGGTGCCGATGGCAGTCGAGGCCGCCGGCACCACACTCGGTTCGGTTTTCGCGGATCTCGTCGCGCGCGCCGTCGCTCGCGCGAACTGAAACCAGGCGGACGGGGCGGGCGGCGGTCTGCCGCCCTTCCCCGCGCCGGTCGATTCCGGCGGCCACTCCGGGTAACCGCAGCCGCCTCGAACCGCAATCATCACCGTGACGAAACGACCCTGGGTGATCCCTAATCGGTTTCGTCGCTCTGATTCGCCGATTTTTCCCCGGAATTCGCGTCGATGATCCCGACGATGCGCTCAAGATCATCCACCGACCCGAACTCGAGAACGATGCGTCCCTTGCGCCGGCCGAGGTCGACCTTCACCCGGGTGTCGAACCGGTCGGACAGCCGGTTCGCGAGTTCCTGCAATCCGGGTGCCTGAATCTGTTTGCGAGGAGCGGCCTTCGGCTTCGCCGGCTTCTCGTTCTTCTTCAGCGTGACGGCTTCCTCGGTGGCGCGCACCGACATGCCCTCCGCGACGATCCGCGCCGCCAGCTCCTCCTGGCTGTCCGGATCCTCCAGCGAAAGCAGCGCCCGCGCGTGCCCGGCGGAGAGAACCCCGGCGGCCACCCGTCGCTGCACGGGGAGGGGGAGTTTGAGCAACCGGATGGTGTTCGTGATGACCGGACGGCTGCGGCCGATCCGACCGGCCAGCTCCTCATGCGTCACCGCGAACTCGTCGAGCAGCTGCTGATAAGCCGCCGCCTCTTCGAGCGGGTTCAGCTGCACGCGGTGGATGTTCTCCAGCAGCGCGTCGCGCAGCATCGACTCGTCGGCGGTCTGCCGCACGATCGCGGGGATCGCCTCGAGCTCCGCCTGCTGCGAGGCCCGCAGCCGGCGCTCGCCCATGACGAGCTCGTACTGATCGTCGCCGAGTTCACGGACGACGATCGGCTGCATGAGCCCGAACTCGCGGATCGAATGTTCGAGTTCGGCGAGCGCTTCCTCGTCGAAAACCTGGCGAGGCTGCTTCGGGTTCGGCTTGACCGAGCTGACCGGGATCTCGCGGTACACCGCACCGGCGACCTCGCCGCCCGCGATCGGCTGGCCCGCGGCACCGTTCGCCGCGAACCAGCCTTTGTCCTCGCGCACCGCTTTCTCGGCAGCCGTGCTGCTTTCGGTCGCGGCCGGCGGAGGCGTTGCCGGGCCGGTCGGGATCAGGGCCGCCAGTCCGCGGCCGAGCCCTCCTCTGCGCTCAGTCATGTGGTGCTGCTCCTCTCGTTCACACCCCGCTCGGCGATTTCCTTCGCCGCGTCGAGATAGCTCATGGCACCACGTGAACCGGGGTCGTAGGAGAGCACGGTCTGGCCGTAGCCGGGTGCCTCGGACACCTTCACGCTGCGCGGGATGACGGTCTTCAGCACGGTGTCGCCGAAGTGATTGCGGACCTCATTGGTCACCTGGTCGGCCAGTTTGGTGCGACCGTCGTACATGGTGAGCAGAATCGTCGACACGCTCAGTTCGCGGTTGAGGTGCTGCTGCACGAGTTCGATGTTGCTGAGGAGCTGCCCGAGACCTTCCAGTGCGTAGTACTCGCACTGGATCGGGATGAGCACTTCCTGCGCCGCCACCATCGCGTTGACCGTGAGGAGACCGAGCGACGGCGGGCAGTCGATGAAGACGTAGTCGACGCCGATCTCGTCGAGCGCGCCGGACGACAGCGCCTCCTTGAGCCGCGTCTCACGGTTCGCCATGGAGACGAGTTCGATTTCGGCACCAGCGAGGTCGATCGTCGCGGGCACGCAGTAGAGGTTGGGGGACTGCTCGCTCTGCGCCGCGGCCTCGGCAATCGAGACCTCGCCGATGAGCACCTCGTAGATCGAGGGGGTCCCGGAGCGGTGGTCGATGTCGAGCGCGGTGCTGGCGTTGCCCTGCGGATCGAGGTCGATCACCAACGTCTTCAACCCGTGCACGGCGAGCGCCGCGGCCAGGTTGACGGTGCTCGTCGTCTTGCCGACCCCGCCCTTCTGGTTGGCGACGGTGAGCACGCGCCGGCGATCCGGTCGGGGGAGTACCCCTTCCTTGGGGTGGAGCACGCTCGCGGCGCGAACGGCTTCTTCAGCGATCGGCGTCCAGCCCATCTCCTGGCTGGCCTCCGCGGAGTCGGACGGCGGGGGATTCACCGGTCTCGACACCTCCTCCTGGTAGACGATTCGGGGACGTTCACGCCGCGTTGTTTCACGTGGAACGGCGCGGCTGTTGTCATGCGCTAGCTCCGTCTGCCGCGTGGCCGGTTCGGCTTCGGCGGCAGGCGACGGATCAGGACCACCGTGCTGGGGACTTCGAGTACCGCCTTCCCGCATTCCGCGACCTGTGGTTCGGCACCACCGGCCTTGCGCACCGCGTCGCGGTCACGGGAGATCTCTTCGGCGGCGCTGGCGCCTTTGAGGGCAACCAGTCGACCTTCGGGACGAACCAGGGGAAGGCACCAGCCCGCGAGCCGAGCAAGAGGGGCGACCGCGCGTGCGGTGACGACGTCTGCGCCACTCAGCTGCTCGCGTACGGACCGCTCCTCGGCGCGTCCACGGACGATGGTGATCGGGAGTTCCAGCTTCTCGGCGACCTCGGCCAACCAGTCAACCCGGCGAGCCATGGGTTCCAAGAGCACGATATCGAGGTCCGGTCGAGCGATCGCCAGCGGTACTCCCGGAAGCCCCGCACCGGACCCGACGTCGACCACGCGCGCCCCGGACGGGATCTGCTCGCCGATCACCGCGGAGTTCAGGACGTGCCGTTCCCACAGTCGGTCCACCTCACGCGGTCCGATCAACCCTCGCTCGACCCCATGGGTCGCCAGCAGCTCCACGTACCCGGCGGCTTGCTCGACGCGCTCCCCGAACACCTCCACCGCCGCGGTCCGGACCGTCCCGGTGGCGCCGTCCAAGCTCACTACTTCCACTCCTCGCTCCGCGCGTTTCACGTGAAACGCGCTCGGTTGATTGTCCCTGATGCCGACGGCAAATCGAGCCGACAGACCGCAACTGTGGACAAGTCCACTCGAGTCGCCGAGCGATCCACATGTCGTTTCACGTGAAACGCAGTCACCCGGGTGAGACGGCGGGCGAGTTTCACGTGAAACGCCACGCTTGTAATTCGCGCGGTCGCGCCACCCGCCGCGCCATTCCGAACGGAGAGCGCACCGTCCGACGAACAGGGGAGGACGCCGACCGAGTACGCACCTAACAGTGGAGCGGCACGCCGTCGCCAACGGGCGCCAGATGTCGTCGCTACATCCGGAGGTCCGTAACACCGGACGACGGCGCGACCCTGTTCGGCAAAGTGCCGTGAGCGCTCATCGAGATCGCGGCAGCGAAGGAGCCGGAGCGACCTGTCGGCGACACCCGCCCCAGCGGCAGACATAAAAGAAGCGGCCCACCGGAATCACTCCGGTGGGCCGCTTCGGCTCAGTGCTTTCCGCGTCCGAGGGCTCAGTCCTCGGGGAAGATCACCACGCGGCGCTTCGGGTCCTCGCCCTCGCTCTCGCTCGTGACGCCCTTGACCGTCGCGACCGCGTCGTGGACGACCTTGCGCTCGAACGGGCTCATCGGCTGAAGCCGAACCCGCTCGCCGCTCGCCAGGACCGACTCCGCGGTGGACCGGCCGAGCTCGCGGAGCTCCTCGCGGCGGTCCGCGCGCCAGCCGGCGATGTCCAGCATCAGCCGGCTGCGCGAGCCGGTCTCCTGCTGGACCGCGAGGCGGGTCAGCTCCTGCAGCGCTTCGAGCACCGTGCCGCGGGGGCCGACCAGCTTCTCCAAGTCGTCGCCGCCGTCGATGCTGACGATCGCGCGGCCGGCTTCGACGTCCAGATCGATGTCGCCGTCGTAGTCGAGCAGGTCCAGCAGACGCTCGAGGTAGTCGCCGGCGATGTCGCCCTCTTGCACGAGAGCGTCGTCACCGCCCGCCTTCTGCTCGGCCGGTGCGCTCGTCTCTTCCTGATCGGCGTCGATCGTGTCGACCGTCTCCGACATCTTCAGTCTCCTCTCCGAACCCGAAGCGTCAGCGACGCTTCCGGCCCGACTTCCTGTTCGAGTCCTTGAGGAGTCCGGGCACCCCGGTGCCGTTCTCCTTCGATCCGTTCTGGTTCGACGTCTGCTCCGGAGCGCTCTCCGCGCTGTTCCCGGATTCGGCTGCCTTCGCTTCGGACGACGTGCCGCCGTCGGACTTCGCGTTGCCGGACTTGCCGTCGGACGCGGTCTGCGCGAAACCGTGCGCGGAACCCGCCTTGGCCACCTTGCTCTGCTGACCCTGCTGGTTCTTCTTCTGCTGCACCGGCTTCTGCCCGACCTTCGGCGCGGTCGGCTTCTGGCCCGGCTTCGGGCCGAGCGACGCGCGCTTCTCGGCGGCCTCCGCCTTGCGAGCGGCCTCTTCCTTGTCGATCTTCGTGTAGACGAGGCGCTGCTGCATGAGCGTCCAGCCGTTGTTCGCCAGCCAGTAGAAGAGCAGGCCGAGCGGGAAGAAGGCACCGAACACGAGCACACCGAGCGGGAAGATGTACATGGTGAGCTTGTTCATGATCGCGGTCTGCGGGGTGCCCGCGGCCGACGCGTTCTGCCGGGAGACCGAGTGCCGCGCGGTGAGGTGCGTGGCGATCGAGGCGATGATCATCAACGGCAGCGCGACCGGGAGGACCTCCCAGTGCCAGCCGCCGTTCGCGACGTGGCCGGCGACGGCGCCGACGCCGTTGTTGACCGCCTCGCCCATGTTGACGCCGAAGAGCTTGGCGCTGACGTACGAGTTGACGTCGTGCTGGTTGAAGAAGTAGTTCTCGGTCTTCGGACCGCCGCCGGCCGGCGGCATGGTGAACGCGCGGAGCACGTGGTTCAGGCCGATGAAGACCGGGATCTGAAGGACCATCGGAAGGCAGCTGCCGAGCGGGTTGACGCCGTGCTCGCGCTGGAGCTTCTGCATCTCCTGCGCCTGGCGCTGCCGGTCGTTCGCGTACTTCTTCTGGATCTTCTTCATTTCCGGCGCGAAGTCTTGCATCTTCTTCATCGACCGGACCTGGTTCACGAACGGCTTGAACATGATGCCGCGGACGGTGAACGTCAGGAAGATGATGCCGAGGATCCACGAGATCGCGGTCGCTTCGCCGAAGACGAACCCGAAGACCTTGTGCCAACACCACAAGATGAAGGACACGGGGTAGTAGATGAAATCGAGCACTGAGCTACTCCTCGATCGGTGTTTCAGGCGTGCGGTGCCGCCACGAGAACTTCTCGGGCACCGGGTCGCGGCCGGGCGGGGTCCAGGGACCGCAGCGAAGCAGCCGGCGCAGCGCGAGGTAGGAGCCCTTGGCCGCGCCGTGGCGGGTCAGGGCTTCGACTGCGTACGCGCTGCAGCTCGGGTAGAACCGGCAGGCCGGAGGAAGAAAGGGCGATATCGCCTTGCGGTAGAACCGCACGGGAAGGAGCAGCACCCACGCGACCGGACCCGGCCGGGGCGGCGACTCACCCTCGGGTACTTCGGTGGCGCTGTGTTCGGAGGTGGCGTCCATGGCCGTTTACACCGCTGATCCGTGGTCGGGTGCCGCGCCCTGCTGACGCGGCTGCCGGGGAGCATCGGCCCCGGCCGGGCGGCCGGACGGCAGGAGGCCGAGCCGGCGCAGTGCGGCGTCGAGATCCGCGCCGAGCTCAGCACTCGACGCGGACGCTGCCGGAGGCAATGCCCGTACCACCAACGAGCTGCCCGCGGGCAGTGTTCCGAGACGTGCGAAAACCAGGTGCCGCAACCGCCGGGTCACCCGGTGGCGCACCACCGAGTTGCCGACGGCCTTGCTCACCACAAAACCCGCCCTGGCCGCGAACGAGGCGGCCACGGACGGGTCCGTGGTCAACGCATGGACGATGAGGCGGCGCCTGCCGGCTCGGGACCCCCGGCGGAGGACGACCCGGAAGTCCTCGCTCCGCCGCAGACGTGCGCCAGCGGGCAGCACGACGCGGTTGCGCGGAGCCGGATCAGGCGGACAGCTCGGCGCGGCCCTTGCGACGGCGCGCCGCGAGGATCGCCCGGCCCGCACGGGTCCGCATGCGCAGGCGGAAACCGTGGGTCTTCGCGCGGCGACGGTTGTTCGGCTGGAAGGTGCGCTTGCCCTTGCTCACTGCTTCTCCTGTGTCTCGGCCGTCGGGCGACGGCGGATTCCCCGGCGCCCGGCGTGTCGTGCGGGTCGCACGGAAGTTCGTGCTGTCTCCTACCACCGGGTGGCCTCGTCACGACGAGCGACGACATACGTAGGCACGCGAAACGCACCCGTCGCATACGGGAGACCTTACGAGGGTACGCACCCCGGTCGGGCAAGCCGCAGGCGCCCCTCCGCCACCCTCGGCAACCGACCCGGGAGACTGCCTTCCGGCACGGCGCGGCACCGAATGGCAACACGCCGTACACCGTGAAATGCTTGCGCAGCACCACGTCTTGTGGCAACGAGCAGGGCTTGTTAGCGTGCCTCTCTCGGCCTCCGGGCAGCACTGACGCGGCCTCGCCGGCGCCGGGGGGTGTGGAGGCGCCCGGGGAGTACGCCGAGCCCGCAGGGGGCGTGGCTGCGGACGGCCGTACATTAGTGCACAGCTGTGGACAACTTTGTGGATATCGCTGTGCCGTCGCGCGGGTGAGTCCGGACCGCGTGCTCGAGGCGAGCTTCCAGGACGTTCTCGGGGGTGGGACCGAGGCGTGCGCGCCGACGAGGGGAGGGGAGTCAGACCGGTGTCGGAGCACCAGCACAATCTGGGCGTCATCTGGGAGCAGGTGGTGCGGGAGCTGTCCGACGGCACCCTCTCCCCGCAGCAGCGGGCCTGGATGCGGGTGACCCGCCCGATCGGTCTCCTCGACGGCACCGCGCTGCTCGCCGCGCCGAGCGATTTCGCGAAAGAAGCCATCGAACGCGCGCTGCGCACCTCGATCACCGAAGCGCTGTCGCGGCGGCTCGGCCGTCCGGTGTCGCTCGCGGTGAAGGTCGACAGCGCCGAACCGGTCGCGCCGGCCCCCCGCTATGCGGCGTCACCCGCCCGGGTGGAAAACGATGTCCCGCGGCCCGAGCCGGTGCCGCCGGCGAGCCCGCACACGGAGAACGGCCAGGCCGACCACGTGCGCGCGGAGCGCCCGAAGCCGATGCCGCCGCCGCGCCGTCCGCAGGTCGAGGCGGCCGGTCTTCCGCCGGCCCGCGTCGAACCGCCGCCACCGCCTCCGCAGCAGCCGGCGCCCCCGGGTCTGGACGATGTCGAGGACCCGGACGAGGAAGTCGACGAAGAGGGCGAAGCTTTGGCGACCGCCAACGAGATCTGGCCCCGGTTCGCCGGGCAGCCGATCGCGGGACAGCCCTACACCGCGCCCGCGCAGCCGCAGACGTCGAAGACGAAGCTGAACGAGAAGTACAACTTCGACACGTTCGTGATCGGCGCGTCCAACCGCTTCGCGCACGCCGCCGCGGTCGCCGTGGCCGAGGCGCCTGCCCGTGCGTACAACCCCTTGTTCATCTGGGGCGAGTCCGGGCTCGGCAAGACGCACCTGCTGCACGCCGTCGGGCACTACGCGCAACGGCTGTTCCCCGGCATGCGGGTGCGCTACGTCTCGACCGAAGAGTTCACGAACGACTTCATCAACTCGCTGCGCGACGACCGCAAGGTCGCCTTCCAGCGGCGCTACCGCGACATCGACATCCTGCTCGTGGACGACATCCAGTTCCTGGAGGGCAAGGAAGGCACCCAGGAGGAGTTCTTCCACACCTTCAACACGCTGCACAACGCGAACAAGCAGATCGTGGTCAGCTCCGACCGGCCGCCCAAGCGGCTGGAGACGCTGGAGGACCGGCTGCGGACGCGGTTCGAATGGGGCCTGATCACCGACATCCAGCCGCCTGAGCTGGAGACCCGGATCGCGATCCTCCGGAAGAAGGCGGCCCAGGACCGGCTCGCGGTGCCCGGCGAGGTGCTGGAGTTCATCGCGTCGCGGGTCGAGGCGAACATCCGCGAACTGGAGGGCGCGCTGATCCGCGTCACCGCGTTCGCGTCGCTGAACCAGCAGCCGGTGGAAGTCGGGCTCGCCGAGATCGTGCTGCGCGACCTGATCCCGGATTCGCACACGCCGGAGATCACCGCGCCGACCATCATGGGCGTCACCGCCGAGTTCTTCGACGTGACGCTCGACGAGCTGTGCGGCCCGGGCAAGACGAAGGCGCTCGCCACGGCCCGCCAGATCGCGATGTACCTCTGCCGCGAGCTGACCGAGATGTCGCTGCCGAAGATCGGCCAGACGTTCGGCGGCCGCGACCACACGACCGTCATGCACGCGGACAAGAAGATCCGCAAGGAGATGGCCGAGCGCCGGCGGATTTACGACCAGGTGCAAGAGCTGACGTCCCGGATAAAGCAGCGCGCGCGGCAATAGCCGACCGCTGCTTCTGGACACTCGCTTGTAGACAGTCCTGCTTCGACACGAAAGGGCACCACGGACTCCCCGTGGTGCCCTTTTTGTTGCCCCGACTGGCTTCTCGCCCGTACGCAGCTGAAGCGTGCGTACGGAGCGGCGTGGGAGCGAAGCACGCGTACGTATCCACAGACATCCACAGCCTGTGTACGCAGAAATTCCGAAACTTATTGATACACAAGGGGTTTTCCCCAGGGTGTGGGCACTTTGCCCACAGTGCCAACGGATCTCGGAGCTGCGACGATCCGGATTTGATCCACATCCCGCTCACACCGAATCCACAGGTTGTCCCCAGGCTTGTCCACGCGGATTCCCCAGGTTGCCCACAGGTCATCCACACCTGTGGGTCGTCACTCACCAGGGCGATCCCGGCCGCTTCGGCTGCCCCCAGAGCCTGGGTACAACTCGGCCCCAACCTGGGGACAAGCCTGGGGACAACCAAGGCCAACTGTGGATGAATCGTGGGTGGCGCGAAACCATCCACGGATCGCCCGAACCATCCACCGATCCGCCACCAGGGCTGCCCACAGGCCGCCGCGCGCCACGACCAGCGCGAACGACCGCTGTCCACACAATCCACAGCCCCTATTACTGCTACTGGTTTTTCATCTCTTCTAAGAAAGAACAGAACAAAAACAGGCGGAGGACGAAACTGAGGACAAGCCGAGATTCGTGTCGTCTTGTCGACAAAGTGAAGGGGAGGCCGAGGTGACGGCACCCCCGGCGACGGCCTAACGTGGATGTCTGCAGCTGGTCCGTTCCCGCGCGGGGCGGACCGGACCGGCGGGGACCCGGTCGCGCGGGGTGCTCACGACTGGTGCCCGGCGACCCCTTCACGAGCCGAGGGGCTCGGCTGTCGAAAGGAAGCGCGCATGAAGATCCGCGTCGAGCGCGACGGGCTCGCCGACGCCGTCGCGTGGGTGGCCAGAAGCCTCCCCTCCCGGCCTCCGGTGCCGGTGCTGGGCGGTGTTCTCCTCGACGCGGGCGCGGACGGGGAGTCCGACGCGCTCACGGTCTCCGGCTTCGACTACGAGGTCTCGGCCACGGTCGGCGTGCCCGCGACCATCGCCGACGGCGGGCGGCTGCTCGTCTCCGGCCGTCTCCTCGCCGACATCACCAAGGCGCTCCCCGCGCAGCCGGTGGAGATCTCCGTCGACGGCGCCCGCGCCACCATCACGTGCGGCAGCGCCCGGTTCAGCCTCCCGACCATGCCGGTCGAGGACTACCCGCAGCTGCCGTCCCAGCCCGCGCACGCGGGCGAGCTCACCGGGGACGTCTTCGGCCAGGCGGTCACCCAGGTCGCCACGGCGGCCGGCAAGGACGACACGCTCCCCATGCTCACCGGCATGCGGCTGGAGATCTCCGGCGACACGCTCACCCTCGTCGCCACCGACCGGTTCCGGCTCGCCATGCGCGAGTTCACCTGGAAGCCGGCCGAGGGCATGTCCGACGCCGCGGTGCTCGTCCCGGCGCGCACGCTCGCCGAGGCCGCCAAGACGCTCGGCGGCGCGGGCACGACCGTGCAGCTCGCGCTCGCTTCCGGCGACGGGCTGCTCGGCCTGTCCGGGGCCGGTCGCTACACGACCACCCGGCTGCTCGACGCCGAGTTCCCGCCGTACCGCCAGCTGCTGCCCGCCAACCACACGTCGCGTGCGGTCATCGACGTCAGCGCGCTCACCGAGTCGATCAAGCGCGTGTCGCTGGTCGCCGAGCGCGGCACCCAGGTGCGGCTCGAGTTCAGCGACGGCTCCCTGCGGCTGTCCGCGGGCGGCGACGACGAGGGCAGCGCCGAAGAGGAACTGCAGGTCGACTACGAGGGCGAGCCGGTCACCATCGCGTTCAACCCCGGCTACCTCGTCGACGGGCTCGGCGCGCTGCACAGCGACCGGGCCGAGCTGACGTTCACCACGCCCAACCGTCCGGCGCTGATCAAGCCCGCCGACGCCGAGGGCAACGTCGTCCCCGGATATCTCTACCTGCTCATGCCGGTGCGGCTGCCGGGCTGAGCACCGCGCGTCCAACCGAGGAAAACCGATCCAATCCAAAGGGGATCTCATGGTTCAGCTGGGTCTCGTCGGCCTGGGCAAGATGGGCTTCAACATGCGCGAGCGGCTGCGTGCCGCCGGGCACGAGGTGGTCGGCTACGACCGCAACCCGGACGTCAGCGACTCGACCTCGCTCGAAGACATGGTTTCGAAGCTGTCCGGCCCGAGGATCGTGTGGATCATGGTCCCGGCCGGGGAGCCGACCAGGCAGACCGTGACCGAGCTCGGGCAGCTGCTGTCCGAGGGCGATCTGGTGATCGACGGCGGGAACTCGAAGTTCACCGACGACAAGCTGAACGCCGAGCTGCTCGCTTCGCACGGCGTCGGATACCTCGACTGCGGCGTCTCCGGCGGCGTGTGGGGCAAGGACAACGGCTACGGCCTGATGGTCGGCGGCGCGGCGTCCGACGTCCAGCGCGCGATGCCGATCTTCGACGCGCTGCGTCCGGAGGGCCCGCGCGAGGAAGGCTTCTCGCACGCTGGCTCGGTCGGCGCCGGGCACTACGCGAAGATGATCCACAACGGCATCGAGTACGGCATCATGCAGGCCTACGCCGAGGGCTTCGAGCTGCTCGAAGCCGCGAAGACCGTCGACGACGTGCCCGCCGTGATCAAGGGCTGGCAGCGCGGCACCGTGGTCCGTTCCTGGCTGCTCGACCTGCTGGTGCGCGCGCTGGACGAGGACCCGGAGCTGGACGACCTCGAGGGCTACGTCGAGGACTCCGGCGAAGGCCGCTGGACGCTGGAGGAAGCTGTCAACAACGCGGTGCCCGCCCCGGTGCTGTCGGCCGCGCTGTTCGCCCGGTTCTCCTCGCGGCAGAAGGACTCCGCCGCGATGCGCGCCGTCGCCGCGCTGCGCAACCAGTTCGGCGGCCACGCTGTGAAGAAGGCCGGGAGCTAGCTCCCGCGGTTCCCCGCCCGTGTATCTGCGACATCTCCAGGTCACCGACTTCCGGTCCTGGCCGCTGGCCGACCTCGCGCTCGAACCGGGGCCGGTCGTGCTCGTCGGCCAGAACGGCCGGGGGAAGACGAACCTGCTCGAAGCGATCGGCTACGTGGCGACCCTCGGTTCGCACCGGGTCGCCACGGACGCCCCGCTCGTCCGCCACGGCTGTGAGCGCGCGCTCATCCGGGTCGCGGTCGTCAACGAGGATCGCGAGCTGACGGTCGAACTCGAGATCACGCCCGGCCGCGCCAACCGTGCCCGCGTGAACCGCGGCGCGGTCGGCAAGCCGCGTGACGTGCTCGGCATTCTGCGTACGGTGCTGTTCTCTCCGGAGGACCTCGCGCTCGTGCGCGGCGACCCGAGCGAACGCCGTCGGTTCATGGACGAACTGCTCGTGCTTCGCGCGCCTCGGTACGCAGGCGTGCGCGCGGACTACGAGAAGGTGCTTAAGCAGCGCAACGCGCTTCTCAAGACAGCGGGCAAACGCCGTACTGGCCGGGAAGACCCGTACGCACTGTCGACGCTCGACGTGTGGGACGACCATCTGTCAGTGGCTGGCGCACAGTTGCTGGCAGCACGGTTGAACCTGATCGCGGACCTCGCGCCGTACACGGCTGACGCCTATATGGGAGTCGCGCCCGACTCTCGTCCGGCGAAGATCGCGTACAAGTCTTCGCTCGGCGAAGCGCTTCCGCCCTCGTACGGAGTGCCTGGCGGAGAGCGTGCCGAGGCAAACGTACTGCGGGAGCTGTTGCTGAAGGCGTTGGCCGACACTCGGCGGCAGGAACTGGAGCGAGGCATCAGTCTCGTCGGCCCGCACCGGGACGAGTTGGAGCTGATCCTCGGCGAAGCGCCGGCGAAGGGATACGCGAGCCACGGCGAATCGTGGTCGTTCGCGCTCGCGTTGCGGCTCGGAAGTTACGAGCTTCTGCGTGCCGAAGCGGGCGAACCGGTCTTGTTGCTGGACGATGTATTCGCCGAACTCGACCGCAAGCGCCGGGCCCGGCTGGCCGAGGTCGCCGCGGGCGCCGAGCAGGTGCTCATCACCGCGGCGGTGGCCGAGGACGTGCCCGAGGAGCTCGCCGGTGCGAGGTTCACGGTGGCCGACGGGGAGGTGAACCGTGTCTGAACAGCCGCAACGACCACGCGGGGTGACCGGGGTCACGCGGGTTGCCCACCGATCTGGGGACAAACCTGTGGACAGTGTGGATAAACCCGGAGCCGCGTTATCGCCGCGCGTGACGAACCGGCCGGATGGCGGTCTTGACACCTCGAAAGCGGACGACGCTTCCCGAAATCCCGCGCGTGGCGCCACTGAGCGTGACAGTTCCACTGGGCCGAACGAGACGTCCGCTGGGGACAAACCAAGCGGCCGCGACCTCGCGCACGCCGCTCTCGAAGCGGCGAAGGCGAAAGCCCGCGAACGCGGAGCCCCGCCGAACCTCCGGCGCGGCCGGATCACCGGGGGCGGCGGGCAGAACCGGGCGCGCCGTCGCTGGTCCGGTCCGGGCGCGGATCCGCGCGACCCGCAGCCGCTCGGCAGGCTCGTGTCGCGGCTGGTCTCCGACAGCGGCTGGCAGGACACCGTCACCAACGCGCGCGTGTTCGGGCAGTGGGCCCGTCTCGTGGGCGAGGACGTCGCCGAACACGCCCAGCCGGTGGCGCTGAAAGACGGCGAGCTGACCGTCCGCGCGAGTTCCACCGCGTGGGCGACGCAGCTGCGGTTGCTGCAGGGCAAGTTGCTGGCGAAGATCGCCGCGGGCGTCGGCAACGGCGTCGTCAAGCGGATGCGGATCCAGGGTCCGACCGCTCCGAGCTGGCGAAAAGGGCCCCGGCACGTGCCCGGCCGCGGGCCGCGTGACACGTACGGCTGACGGGGGTTGCGCTTCGGCGGGTGAGTTCCCCGAGAACCGGGCCGCGCAGGTGCAGATACGAGATGACTCAACTGAGGGTGATTTCGTCCCTCTGCGACCGGCTGAGGGGTGTCCTAGCCGCATGTGAGCGCGTGCGGCCAAGTACACTGTTGTAGTAGCGGACGTCCGCTCGGGCGAGACGAGGAGAAACAACGCCGGTGACCGAGAACAAGAGCGAGTACAACGCGTCGTCCATCACCGTGCTCGAAGGCCTCGAAGCAGTTCGCAAGCGCCCCGGCATGTACATCGGTTCCACCGGTGAGCGCGGTCTCCACCACCTGGTCCAGGAGGTGGTGGACAATTCCGTGGACGAGGCGATGGCGGGGTACGCCACCAAGGTCGAGGTTACTCTCCTCGCCGACGGCGGGGTGCGAGTAGTCGACGACGGCCGCGGCATCCCGGTCGACATGCACCCCAAGGAGAAGAAGCCGACCCTCGAGGTCGTGCTGACGATCCTGCACGCGGGCGGCAAGTTCGACAGCGATTCCTACGCGGTGTCCGGCGGTCTGCACGGCGTCGGCGTGTCCGTGGTGAACGCGCTGTCGACGAAACTGCTCGCCGAGATCAAGGTGAACGGGCGCAGCTGGCGCCAGGAGTACCTCAACCAGGTCCCGGGTCCGCTCGAGGACCTCGGCCCGGCGACCGACACCGGCACCACCATCACGTTCTGGGCCGACGACAGCATCTTCGAGACCACGACCTACAACTTCGAGACCATCTCGCGCCGCCTGCAGGAGATGGCCTTCCTCAACAAGGGCCTCACCCTGTCGCTGCGGGACGAGCGCGTCGCCGACGAGGAGACCGAAGAGGACGCCGCGGGCAAGCAGGCGCGGGTCAAGGAAGTCGTCTACTGCTACCCGGGCGGGCTCGAGGACTTCGTCAAGCACATCAACGGCAGCAAGGACCCGATCCACGAGAGCGTCATCTCCTTCGACGCCAAGGGCGCGGGCCTCGAGGTCGAGGTCGCGATGCAGTGGAACACCGGGTTCACGCCGTCGGTGTACACCTTCGCCAACACGATCAACACGCACGAGGGCGGCACGCACGAAGAGGGCTTCCGCGCCGCGCTCACCCGCGTGGTCAACGCGTACGCGCGCGAGAAGAAGCTGCTCAAGGAGAAAGACGCCAACCTGACCGGCGACGACGTGCGCGAGGGTCTCGCCGCGATCGTGTCGATCAAGCTGGCCGAACCGCAGTTCGAGGGCCAGACCAAGACCAAGCTGGGCAACAGCGAGGCCAAGACGTTCGTGCAGCAGCAGTCGAACGAATGGCTCGCCGACTGGTTCGAGCGCAATCCGAGCGAAGCCAAGACGATCATCAACAAGTCGATCTCGTCGGCGCAGGCCCGGCTCGCCGCCCGCAAGGCGCGCGATCTGGTGCGGCGCAAGGGCGCGCTGGAGATCGGCGGTCTTCCCGGCAAGCTCAAGGACTGCCGTTCGAACGACCCCGGCGAATGCGAGCTCTACATCGTGGAGGGCGACTCGGCGGGCGGTTCGGCCAAGGAAGGCCGCGACTCGATGTACCAGGCGATCCTGCCGATCCGGGGCAAGATCATCAACGTCGAGAAGGCCCGCATCGACCGCGTCCTCAAGAACACCGAGGTCCAGTCGCTGATCACCGCGCTCGGCACGGGCATCCACGACGATTTCGACATCTCGAAGCTGCGGTACCACAAGATCGTGCTGATGGCCGACGCCGACGTCGACGGCCAGCACATCACCACGCTGCTGCTCACCCTGCTGTTCCGCTTCATGACGCCGCTGATCGAGCACGGCCACGTGTTCCTGTCGCGGCCGCCGCTGTACAAGATCAAGTGGCCGCGGTCGGAGCCGGAGTACGCGTACTCGGACAGGGAACGCGACGCGGTCATCCAGGCCGGCGTCGAGGCGGGCCGCCGTCTTCCGAAGGACGACGCGATCCAGCGGTACAAGGGTCTCGGCGAGATGAACGCCGAGGAGCTGTGGGAGACCACGATGGACCCGGCGAACCGGCTGCTCGGGCAGGTCACCCTCGACGACGCCGCGCAGGCCGACGAGCTGTTCTCCGTGCTGATGGGCGAGGACGTGGAAGCGCGCCGCTCGTTCATCACGCGCAACGCCAAGGACGTGCGCTTCCTGGACGTGTAGGCGTCCCCTGCTAACCCGCTTCCCCAGGACTGCTCACCAAGAAGGACCCCATGACGGAAACCTTGCCGCCGGAACACGACCGGATCGAACCGGTCGACATCCAGCAGGAGATGCAGCGCTCCTACATCGACTACGCGATGAGCGTCATCGTGTCGCGGGCGCTGCCGGACGTGCGCGACGGCCTCAAGCCGGTGGCGCGCCGGATCCTGTACTCGATGTTCGACTCCGGGTTCCGCCCGGACCGCGGGTACAACAAATGCTCCCGCGTCGTCGGCGACGTCATGGGCAACTACCACCCGCACGGCGACTCGGCGATCTACGACGCGCTCGTGCGGCTCGCCCAGCCGTGGTCGCTGCGCTATCCGCTGATCGACGGACAGGGCAACTTCGGCTCGTCGGGCAACGACCCCGCGGCCGCCATGCGGTACACGGAGTCCCGGCTCGCGCCGCTCGCGATGCAGATGCTCGCGGACATCGAAGAGGACACCGTCGATTTCCGCGACAACTACGACGGGCGCACCCAGGAGCCCGACGTGCTGCCGTCGCGGTTCCCGAACCTGCTGGTCAACGGCGGTTCCGGGATCGCGGTCGGGATGGCGACGAACATCCCGCCGCACAACCTGCGCGAGGTCTCCGAGGGCGTCGTGTGGGCGCTGGAGAACCCGGACGCGACCGACGACGAACTGCTGGCCGCGCTGCTCGTGCGGATCAAGGGCCCGGACTTCCCGACCAAGGCGATGATCCTCGGCACGTCCGGCATCGAGGACGCCTACCGCACCGGTCGCGGTTCGATCCGGATGCGCGCGGTCGTCGAGGTCGAGGAGGACGCGAAGGGCCGCACCATCCTGGTCGTGTCCGAGCTGCCCTACCAGGTCAACCCGGACAACCTGGTGGAGAACATCGCGCACCTGGTCCGCGACGGCAAGATCACCGGGATCGCCGACATCGCGGACGAGACCAACAGCCGTTCCGGCATGCGGATCGTCGTCACGCTCAAGCGCGACGCGGTGGCGAAGGTGGTGCTGAACAACCTCTACAAGCACACCCAGCTGCAGCAGAACTTCGGCGTGAACATGCTGGCGCTGGTCGACGACGTGCCGCGCACGCTGCGGCTCGACCAGATCATCCGGCACTACGTGAAGCACCAGGTCGACGTGATCGTGCGGCGCACCAAGTACCGGCTGCGCAAGGCCGAGGAACGGGCCCACATCCTGCGCGGTCTGGTCAAGGCGCTCGACATGCTGGACGAGGTGATCGCCCTGATCCGGCGGTCGCCCTCGGCCGACGAGGCCCGGCCCGGCCTGATGTCGCTGCTCGACATCGACGAGATCCAGGCCACCGCGATCCTGGACATGCAGCTGCGCCGGCTGGCCGCGCTGGAACGGCAGCGGATCATCGACACGCTGGCCGAGATCGAGCTCGAGATCGCCGACCTCAAGGACATCCTCGAGAAGCCCGAGCGGCAGCGGTCGATCATCCGCGACGAGCTGATGGAGATCGTCGACAAGTACGGCGACGACCGGCGCACCCAGATCATCCCGTTCGACGGCGACGTGTCGGTCGAGGACCTGATCGCCCAGGAAGACGTCGTCGTCACCATCACCCGCACGGGCTACGCCAAGCGGACGAAAACTGATCTGTACCGCTCGCAGAAACGCGGCGGCAAGGGCGTGCAGGGCGCGACGCTGAAGCAGGACGACATCGTCCAGCACTTCTTCGTGTGCTCCACGCACGACTGGATCCTGTTCTTCACGAACAAGGGCCGGGTGTACCGGGCGAAGGCCTACGACCTGCCCGAGGCCAACCGCAACGCGCGCGGCCAGCACGTGGCGAACCTGCTCGCGTTCCAGCCGGACGAGCAGATCGCCCAGGTCATCGAGATCCCGAACTACGAGGTCGCGCCGTATCTGGTGCTCGCCACGCAGCGCGGCCTGGTGAAGAAGACGAAGCTCACCGACTTCGACTCCAACCGGGCGGGCGGGCTGATCGCGATCAACCTGCGCGAGGGTGACGAGCTGGTCGGCGCGGTGCTCGCCGCGGCCGAGGACGACCTGCTGCTGGTGTCCGCGGGCGGCCAGTCGATCCGCTTCCACGCGACCGACGAGGCGCTGCGCCCGATGGGCCGCCCGACCTCGGGCGTGCTGGGCATGCGGTTCAACGAGGGTGACGAGCTGCTCGGCATCAGCGTGGTCAAACCGGACAAATTTCTGCTGGTCGCCACGGACGCCGCGTATGCGAAGCGGACGCCGATCGAGGACTATCCGGTACAGGGCCGCGGCGGCAAGGGCGTGCTCACCATTCAGCACGACAGCAAACGTGGCAGGCTGGTGGGGGCACTCATCGTCGACGAGGACGACGAGCTGTTCGCCATCACGTCCAGCGGCGGGGTCATCCGCACGCCGGCGCGGGACGTGCGCAAGGCGGGCAGGCAGACCAAGGGCGTTCGGCTGATGAACCTGGGTGACGGAACCACTCTTCTCGCGGTCGCACGCAACGCGGACGAGGGGTCGGACGTCGCCAATGGTGGCGAGGACTCCGCCGAGGAAGCTCCCGAGGCTTCCGAAGCAGTGGAAGCTTCGGAGGTTTCGGCCGAGACGGTTTCGGAGGAAGCGGCCGAGGCTACGCCAGAGGAGCCCACAGCAGAAGACGGCACGGCGCCGGAGCAGTGATCGGCGCCCCACGCACGGGTAAGGACTGACTCAACGTGGCACCATCCGACAAGGCCGACGACGCGTCGGCCAACCCGCCCTGGCAGCGCACCGCCAAGGACGGCGGCGGCGACTCCGAGGCCATGGCCACGGCGCGGATCGCGACCGAGGACGTGCCCACCGCGGCTGGCGAACCGGCCGCGGCCGAGAACGACTACCCGGTGACCGGCACGGCGGCGCCCCGCATCTTCGGAGGCGAGGCACCGCCGCCGGCTGCCGACGTGCCGGCCGCGGGCCGCACCCGGCCGACGCCGAGCGCACTGCGCCGTCCCGGCCGGGGCCCGCGACGGGCGAGCCTGCAGATCAAGCGGTTCGACCCGTGGTCGGTGCTGAAGCTGGCACTGGTGCTCGGCGTCGCGATGTTCTTCGTGTGGCTGGTCGCGGTCGGCGTGCTCTACACGGTGCTCGACGGCATGGGCGTGTGGGACAAGCTGAACGGCACGTACTCGTCCCTGGTCGGCGGCGAGGGCGCGAACGCGTCCCCGGAACCGCTGATCAGCGCCGGGCGCGTGTTCGGCATCGCGGCCATCCTCGGAGCGATCAACATCGTGCTGGTGTCCGCGCTGGCCACGGTGAGCGCGTTCATCTACAACGTGTCGGCGGATCTCGCGGGAGGCCTGGAGGTCACGCTGTCGGAGCGAGAGTAACCCGGTTGCGAGAGCGGATGAGGGGTCCGGTAGAGTTCTCCTCGTTCGACGGGCCCATAGCTCAGGCGGTTAGAGCGCTTCGCTGATAACGAAGAGGTCGGAGGTTCAAGTCCTCCTGGGCCCACATTCCCCGGAAGGCCGGTTCGCAGACCCTGCGGACCGGCCTTCCGGTATTTCGGGTGACTGCCGGGTGGTGTTCTCGCCAGAATCATCCGCGTGCAGACTCCAGGGCAGATCCGTGAGCAGCTGAGCCGCGGCGCGGCCAACCGGCGTTTTCAGTCTGGCTTGGCCGAGATCGAAGCCTGGCTCGCCGCGGCGAGCGCGCGCGAGATGCTGCGGATCGACTACTACGCCCGCCAGGCGCGTTATCCGGTGCCGGTGCTGGGACGGGCGAAGGAATGGAAGCTGAAGAACGCTACGCCGGTTGTCGCGGCGTTGGCTTCGATGCACCCGGACGGCCGTCTCCGGGAGCAGGCGGTTCGCGTGTTGTGCGCTTCGGCAGGTGCGGTGAGCGATCGGGCGTTGGCGGTCCGGGTTACCGACCATGTCGAGGTGGTCCGCGAACTCGCCGAAGGAGAGGTGCTGCGGCGTACGACATTGGCGCAGGCTGAGCAGATCGTGCCGTTGTTGCAGCGGATTTCGCGGCGCGGGCGCGGTTCGGGTGTTCTTGCGCGCTACCTGCGTGCGGTGGTCGCCGCGCAGGACGAGGCGTCGGTGTGGGAGACCTTGCGAAGTTCTGGTGACTTCGACTTACGGCGGACCGCGTTCCGGCGCAGTTTCGAATCCGGACTGCTCGGCTTGCCGGACGCGGTCCGGTTGCTGCCTCGGGAACGGGACCAGGTCGTACGGCGGCTGTTGATCGGGGTCATCGCTGATTCGGCGACGCCGGACGTCATCGCGGAGCAGTTGCTTCGAGGGCGGTCCGCGGAGAGCCGGGTGCTGGGATTGGTGAAGCTGACCGCGGCACAGCTCGATCCCGTTGAGGTGGAACAACTTCTGCTCGACCGGTCGGTGCTCGTGCGGCTGTGGGCACGGCTGCGCTGGCAAGAAATGGGACGGGATCCGGTGGAGGTTTATGCCGCGGTCGCACGTTCTTCTGCCACGCTGATGGTGCGGGCTCGGGCGTACGCCGGGCTTACGGAGAGCGGGACCGAGATTGACCGTGCGGAGATCGTCGAGCTTGCGCAGAGTTCGGATTTGGCCTTGAAAAAGACTGGATTGTCATTGCTCCGCGGCAAGGCTGTTGCTGAGGAAGTTCCTTGGCTGCTCACGGAAATGACCGGCGAGCACTCCCGGGTGGCCCGCTTGGCGGGCGAGGTGCTCAGCAGCAGTCCGCAGCTGTGGTCGGTAGAGGATTTGGCTGTGCTGAAGGATTCCGCGGACCCGGCGCTTCAGCTTCGGGGATGGTGGCTGCACCGTAGCCTCGGCGGATGGGAGGCGGTTATCGCCGACCTCGAGTCCGGGGTCCTTCGGGGCCGGCTGGTGCTGCCGATGTATTTCCAGCCGACTGCCGCGCAGCAGCAACGGATCTCGGATCTGCTCGACACGCTTTCCCTTGGCCGGAACCAGGTTTCGGAGATCATGTTCGCTGCCGGGCTCGCGAGGTGATCAGCGGGTCTGCCGTTACAGGTCGCGCAGCAGGGTTTTGGCATGGGTGACCGCGGAGCCGTTGCCGCTGTCCAGAAATGGGTCGGTGTGGCGGTTCGCGGGGCGGGTGCGGGCGAAGCCGAACTGGTCGAGCGGCGGCCCAAGACGAGTCAGCCCTGCCGGGAAGAGAAGGACCGGCAGGGCTGAGTGTTGCGCGGCCGCTCGGGGCCGTTTGATTCAACGGACCGCTCGCTCCGGATATTCCCGGTGTTCCACGTGGAACGAGAGACGGAACCGCTGGACGGGACGTGCGGCGGGTCCGGTAGCATCGTGGGGTAGCGCAAGCACTGAGAAGGGGGCTTCAGGTGAAGAAGCTGTTGGCACTCGCGGTCGTCGCGGGCGGCGTCCTGTTCGTCGTCAAGCGGAACAAGGCGGCCAAGGCCGAGGCTGACCTGTGGCGCGAAGCCACCACGCCTGCCGCCCCGTCGGCGAACGGCAGCACGCCGGCCAAGGCCGCGGACGCGTCGCGCAACTGACGTAATGCTTCGCGGACCTCGGTCCGCACCGGGCCTGTAGCTCAATTGGTAGAGCACCGCCTTTGCAAGGCGGGGGTCAGGGGTTCGATTCCCCTCAGGTCCACCCAGCAGGGGACGTGACAAAGGCCAGGTCAGCGGCTTATTGCCGGACCTGGCCTTCGTCGTTTCAGGCGGCCGTGTTCCCTCCCGTGCCCTTCCGCTTGGAAACGGGCCCATGTGCGGACCGGCCAGCGGGCCTACGCGATGTTGCCGCTCATCCCGGCCGCGAGCTCGCCTGCCGAAGGGTGCCGTGAGGGCCTGAGTATCGGGCCTGCCACCGGCCGGAGCGGAGCTGGCAGATACGGCCCTAGTCGCGGTATTTCTTTGCCCTCAGGCAGCCCTCCCCAGAGTCGATCCACTGTGGACGGTGTTCGCGCGGATGTAGTGGGCGAAAGGGGGTCACCGGTCGGGTGTGGCGACACGGAGACCCAATCTGCTAGCTTCGTTTCATGTCGCAACGAAATGACCGGCTGGAACTGGCCCGTTCGGTCATGGAACTCATCGACCAGGGACACCGCGGGATTTCCCGACGCCTGGACCTGACCCGGGTGCGGGTGTTGGGGACCATCGCCGCGCTCGGGCCGGTCCGCCCGAGGACGATCGCCGCCGAACTGGGTCTCACCGCGTCCGCGACCAGCCGGCACCTCGCCGCCCTGGAGCGCGCGGGGCACCTCGCGGTGGAACCTGATCCGGAGGACTCCCGGACGTTCCTCGCGCGGCTGACCGAAGAGGGTCATGCGGAGATCGACACCACGATCCAGGCTGGAGCGGCCGTGTTCGCTGACGTCATCTCCGACTGGCCGGACGAGGACGTGTCCACCGCGCTGACTCTGATCACCCGGCTCAACCAGGCCTGGAAACAACACGGCGACACATCCGGGGCCAAGTCCCGGACCGGCACCAGGCCCCGGTGGCTCCGAGCGCGAGGTCAAGTGAAACCCGGGGAAGCGGCGGAGGACTAGACATGCGACAACCTGTACAGGTCACGGCATCGCGGACCCCGACGCCCGTTCAGACGGCGCGGATACTGCTGACCGCCGTAGCGATCAGCCACCTGGTCGTGCCCTTGGTGATGGAGCTCAACCGCAGCACCTTGCGCGACCAGATCGCAGCTCAGCATCCCGAGTTCGGCGCGGCCGAGGTCGGCCGGTCAACCACCATCGCCGTGACTTCCGGAGCCGCCTTCCACGGCATCCTCCTGGTGCTTTGCGCACTCCTGGTATGGAAGCTGGCCACCGGGCGGCCGTGGACCCGTCGTCTCACCACGGTGTCCCAGCTGCTGTCCGTGGTGTTCAGCGTGGTGTCCTGGTCTTCCTCGCCGATGTTCCACACAACGATCCCGATCATCAGCGCCGCGCAGATCCTCACCGTCGTCCTGCTCTGGTTTCCTCCGACCGCCCGGGAGTTCTTCGCCAACCGCTCCTGAACAGCGGGGATCGTGCGTTCAGGGTCCTACGGGAGCTGCTTCAACCGGTCGATGATCTTCAGGACGACATCGAGCGCGGGCGGCTGGTAGTCCTCGCTGCGGAAAGCCGACATGGTGACCAGGTGGCGGCCCACCTTGAAGGACAGATCCGCGTGGCCGGGGTCATCGGAACCCAGCAGACGTCGCCGTCGCCCACCTTTTGTTGGAGGTGGCTTCCCTGGGCTGACCGCCTGGGCGGGCGACGCGCGGGTGGCAGGTCGCGTGGTTGGCGTAGATCGCGCCGTCCAGGCTGTCGTACGTCTCGACGCGGACCGTCAATCCGTCCAGTTTGCTTATGTCACCGGTGTTCGCGCGTTCGGCATGTTCCAGGGCGGCCCGAACCGGAAGTTGGACAGCCCGCCTGGTCGGGTCCGGCCGCCAGCAGCGCTGCCGGCGCGAAACAGCGCACAATCCTTGCCTGGTTGGAAACCATCAAGACCCCTGCCCTCGTGACAGTCAGAGTAGCGAGGGTCACGGCTGCTGGCTTGACTTCAACTTCCCTTGAAGTTCCATCCTTCGAGAGTCAGCACTGATTTCGAAGGGATATTCATGACTGTCAACCAGGTTGTGCGACCTGACTTCGCTCGCACGGACGTCGATGTTGAGCTAGTCGCCGAGACGACCGTCGGCGCGGCGGAGGTGCTTGCCCGGCTGGAGAAAGAGCCGTGGCCCACGGGGCTGATGTCGTTCAACGCATTGGCGAGTACCGACGGAGAGACGTCGCTGGTCTACACCCAATGGGCGGAGGGAGCGGCTGATCCCGGGCTTGTGCGCCGGGTTTCCGGGAGTGATCCGGTGGAATACCGGTTGTACCGCAGCGGAAACCGGGATAACTCGGCGATTCCGGGATGCATTGTCGTGGTGAGCGTCGAGTTCGACGGTGCGGATCCGCAGCGGCAGCGGCGCTGGGTGGACACCGTGTTCGATGCGTTGGCGAGCGAGAAAAAGCCCGCGCCGGGCGGGATATCCGGGCATTTCCATGTCAGCACCGACGGGACTCGCGTGCTCAACTATGCGGAGTGGACGGACGAACAGTCCCATCGCGACGCGCTGGCGCGGTCCGGACGAGGCACGGTCGGAGTGTCTGACGAATGGCGGAAGGTGCAGGAATTTCCGGGAGTTCGAGGCAGCGGGTTCCGACGGTATCGGATGGTGCGCGGCCTTTCGCTTGGCTTGTCCGCAAAGGAATCGGCGTAATTCCTCAGTTGGCTGGAGGAATCGCAACCGGTGCTGTAGTTCGATAAGCGTCTGTCGGGGCGTGGCCCTTTCACGGAGTGGACATCGAGGCGAAGATGGGTGCATGGTCGATTTCGTCGAGCCCGCGAGCAACATCCAGCGCAGCTCCCAAGCCAGACTGTCGCGCGCAGCCCGAGCGGAGAACCGGGCGGCGTTTCTCGCGGACGCCGGAGCCAACGGATTCGTTCCCTCCGCTTCCGTGGAAGTGCGGTTCGAGCAGGCAGATGCCGGTGTGGCGCAGCATCTCGCAATTGCCGAAGGTGCCGAAGTCACGGTGCGGGAGCGGGTTCTGCGAGCGGACGGGCAGGCGGTTCAGCTTTCGGTGTCACGCCTCTCGCGCGAGCTGACGCGCGGCACGGCGATCGAGGACGTCGAAACTGGCCCTGGCGGAACCTACGCGAGGCTCGAAGAGGCTGGTCATCGGCTTGGATCGTTCGTTGAGCACGTCGGCGCGCGGCTGCCGACCCCGGCGGAGGCGGCACTTCTGCACCTCTCCGAAGGAACGCCGGTCCTGACGGTGACCCGGGTCGCCCACGGTGAGGACGGTTCCCCGCTGGAAATCAACGACATGGTCCTTGCCGCTGACCGGTATCAGCTGTCTTATGCATGGCCGGCGGACTGAGTCACAGCACCGAAGACAGCCCATCCCGCAACATCCGATAAGCCGCCTCCGCTCGCGCCACCGGTGAGTTTGGCGAAGGGACTGGAGTACGACGCAGTCCTGGTGGTCGAACCGGCGCGCATCGTGGCGGCGGAAGAGCGTGGGCTGCAACGGTTGTACGTCGCGCTCACCCGAGCGGTCAGCACGCTGCACCTCCTGCATGCGGATCCGTTGCCGGAGCCGTTGCAGGCTCAGACCGCGGCGGTTTGACGGCGCGTCGAGTAGAACTGCCAGCCCAGAAAGCCCAGCGCCAGCAGCAAATAACTGTTGCCGACCACGTGCTCGACCGGGCCCCAGGACAGCTCCAGGTACCCGTTCTTCGGCAGCCACGAATGCGGTGCGATCACGAAAATCGCCGCTACGGCGGCCAATCCGGCGACGGCGAGCCGGGTGTGTGCGCGACCGGCGAACAGCACGATCGCGGGCACGATCCACACCCAGTGGTGCGACCACGAAATCGGCGAACACACCAGGATCGCCGCCGCGTTGAGCAGGAACGCCATCGGCGGGTCGGCGCGCAGCATCGCGGGAATGGTCAGCGCGAGCGCGGCCAGGGTCAGTACTGCGACCAGGATCAGCGTCGGGGTGTCCGGAAGCCCGAACCGGTGCACCGCACCCTGAATGGTCTGGTTGGTCGCGAAAATCGATCCGCTCATGCCGGACGCGCCGGTCAATCCGCCGCCGAACCAGTACTTCGTCGACGCTTCCGGCGCGACCACGAATCCGGCCACGCCGGCGAGCAGGAAGGTGACCACCGTGGTCACGGCCGCGCGGAAGTCCTTTTTCAGCAAGAAGAACAGCAGGAATCCGGCCGGGGTGATCTTCATGGCGGCGGCGAGACCCAGCAGGACGCCGCGGGGCAGCCGGGTGCGCGGGCCGAGGCAGTCGAGCACCACGAGCGCCATCAGCAGCAGGTTGATTTGCCCGAACCACAACGTTTCGCGGACCGGTTCGAAGGCCAGCGAGCCAGCACCGATCAGCAGAGCGGCCAGCAACGCGGTGCGCCGTTCGGTGCGCGGCCGGACCACGACGTAGACGGTTCCGCAGAGGCACGCGAGCGAGACGGCGAGCATCACCATCGCGCCCAGCGGCAGCGGCATCGCGGCGAACACCAGGAACACGACGGCCGCGAACGGCGGGTAGATGAACGGGAGGATCAGTCCGGTGCGGGTTGGCGGGAGCGGGCCGTAGACATCGTCGCCCTGCGCCAGCGCCCGCGCGCCGGAGCGGTAGATCTCCAGGTCGAGCGGCCACATCGTGCAGACGAGCCAGAGAATCGTCGCTGCCACCACGACCGCGGCGAGGACCAGTGCGAACACCGTCCGCCGCCGGGTGGCGGCGTCGTCTAGCCACCGGCGCAGCGCGACAGCAGGGGGCCGGATGGAAGTCACTCCGCGATCATGCCGGTGCGATCACCCGTTCGCGCAGCGGGGGCGAGACCAGGCAACCTCGTCGACCGCCAGCCACTGTGCGTCCGCAGCGGCCGCGGGGGTGACCCCGGTGAAGGCTTTGACCTCGTGGTGCAGGTGCGACTGGTCGACATATCCGCTCTCCGCCGCCACCGTAGCCGGGCTTTCGCCCGCGGCGAGCCGATGCACCGCGTGATCGAACCGGACCAGTTGCGCGGCACGTTTCGGACTGAGCCCGAGCTGCCCCCGGAACCGGGACCACAGCCGTTTCCGGCTCCATCCGGTCTCGTCGGCCAGCTGCTCGACCCGCACCTGACCACGCCGCGCGTCCATCCGCTGCCAGGCGAAGG
The DNA here is from genome assembly GCF_014174495.1 of Amycolatopsis echigonensis. Lineage (GTDB taxonomy): Bacteria > Actinomycetota > Actinomycetes > Mycobacteriales > Pseudonocardiaceae > Amycolatopsis > Amycolatopsis echigonensis. The sequence goes on along the minus strand of NZ_JACJHR010000002.1, from coordinate 237,740 downwards.
CGACCTCCGGATCCACCAGACGGCCGGCTTCGTACCGTTTGCCTAACGCGGCTTCTACCAGGGCAAACCGGTCGTTCCAGGAATTGAGCTCACGCAGCTGGCCGGGCAGTTCAGTAGGCCAGACGTCCTCGAGGGACACGACCTCGCCGCTCAGCTCCGTCCCGAGCACCGCGTGCGCGACCTCGGGCGACAGCCGGATCTGCACACATTCGATGTCCTGTCCGCGCACGCGCATCCCTCGCGGCGCGAGCCCGGCGACGATGCTGCCGCGAATCACGTCGTTGACGAGCAGCCTCTCGCGCAGGTTGAGGAACAGCGTGACCGCCGGGTACGGGACCACCGTCAGGTCGACCAGGTCGACGGTGTCGCCGACGAACCCGGCCATCCGCACGCCCGGCAGCCTGCTCGGCCGGGATGGCACGGCGATGCCCCACACCGCTGCCCCGTCGCGAGCCCACTCGGCTGGTCGCATGCCGCCAGCGTAGCCAAAATCGGCGGCGCGACATTTCTCCAAGACCGGCGGCCCCTGCCCTGACCAGGATGAACGAGTATCGGAAAGGGGATCCGTCATGGTCAATCCGTTCAGCTCCGCCGTCGAAGTCGCCGCCGCTGTCCGCGCGAAGAAGGTGAGTCCGGTCGAGGTCGCCGACCGCTATCTCGGCCGCATCGCCGAGCTGGATCCGAAGTTCAACGCCTTCTGTTTCCGCGCCGACGACGAGGTCCGCGCCGCGGCGAAAGCCGCCGAGGACGCTGTGGTGCGGTCCGCGCCGGAGGAACTGCCGCCGTTCCACGGGGTCCCGTTGCCAATCAAGGACCTCGTCCACGTCAAAGGCTGGCCGACCACGTACGGCTCGCTGGCCACCGACCGTTCCCCGCAGCCGAAATCCGACCCGATCGTGCAGCGGTTCACCGACGCGGGCTTCCTCCCGCTCGGCAAGACCACGACCTCGGAGTTCGGCGCGGTGCCGTTCACCGAAAGCGAGGCACAGGGCATCTCGCGCAACCCGTGGGACCCGGACCGCACGCCCGGCGGTTCGTCCAGCGGTGCCGGGATTTCCGTCATCGCCGGAATGGCTCCGGTCGCGCACGCGGAGGACGGCGGCGGATCGATCCGCATCCCGGCGTCGTGCACCGGTCTCGTCGGGCTGAAGCCGACCCGCGGTCTGGTCACGAACGCGGTGGTGGAGGTCGAAGGGTTCGCGACCAGCGGCGTCGTCAGCCGGACGTTGGCCGACACCGCCGCCGTGCTGGACGTCCTCACCCGGCATGACCCGGGCGCGTGGTGGTCACAGCCGACTCCCACCCGGTCGCTCGCCGACGCCCTGGACACGGAATCGCCGACCGGCCTGCGGATCGGCGTCCTCACCACCTCGCTGATCGACGGCATCCCCGTCGACCCGGCGTGCCTGGCCGCGGTCGACAAAACCCTCCGCGCGCTCGAAGAAGCCGGACACCAGATTGTCGATAAATCGCTTCCGCTGCCGATGTCCGACGAGCTGATCTCGACGTTCATGAACGTCTGGAACGTCGCCAGCGCGGGCGTCCCGCTGGTCGACCCGGAGCGCGTCGAACCGCACAACCGATCCCAGCGCGAAGCCGCGAAGTCGGTCGATTCGTGGACCTACGCGGAGAGCGTGCACAAGACCCAGGTGCTGTCGCGGCGCATCGTCGAAGCCTTCACCGCCAGCTTCGACCTGCTGGTCACGCCGACCATGGCGTGCCTCCCGCCGAAGATCGGCGCGTGGCGAGCGGGCGGAAACCCGATGGCGGCCGCGTACCCGATGGGCGTCTTCACATCGCTGTTCAACGTGACCGGCCAGCCGGCGATCTCCCTCCCGCTGCACCACGACGAGGCGAGTGGCCTGCCGGTCGGCGTCCAGCTGGTGGCCGCGCCGTGGCGGGAAGACCTGTTGCTGCAGGTCTCCCGCACCCTCGAGCAGGCGCTGCCCTGGGCGGACCGGCGACCGCTCGACTAACCGACGTAGGCGGCCAGGTGCTTCCCGGTCAGCGTCCGCTTCTTCTTCACCAGCTCGGCGGGCGTGCCCTCGAAGACCACCTGGCCGCCGTCGTGCCCCGCACCGGGGCCGAGGTCGATGATCCAGTCGGCGTGCGCCATCACGGCCTGGTGGTGCTCGATGACGATCACCGACTTGCCCGAGTCGACCAGGTGGTCCAGCAGGCCGAGCAGCTGTTCCACGTCGGCGAGGTGCAGGCCGGTGGTCGGCTCGTCGAGGATGTACACGCCGCCGCCTCCGCCCATGTGCGTGGCCAGCTTCAGCCGTTGCCGCTCGCCGCCGGACAGGGTGGTCAGCGGCTGGCCGAGGGTCAGGTAGCCGAGGCCGACCTGCTCCATCCGCTCGAGAATCCGGTGCGCGGCCGGGGTTTTCGCGTCGCCTTCGGCGAAGAACGCGGCGGCCTGGGCGACCGACATCGCGAGCACCTCGCTGATGTCCCGTCCGCCGAAGCGGTACTCCAGGACCGAGGCGTCGAACCGCTTGCCCTCGCAGACCTCGCAGGTCGTGGCCACCCCGGCCATCATTCCGAGGTCGGTGTAGATGACGCCGTTGCCGTTGCAGTTCGGGCACGCGCCCTCGGAGTTGGCGCTGAACAGCGCGGGCTTCACGTTGTTGGCCTTGGCGAAGGCCTTGCGGATCGGTTCGAGCAGCCCGGTGTAGGTCGCCGGATTGCTCCGCCGCGACCCGCGGATCGGGGCCTGGTCCACCGACACCACGTCATCGGATTCCCGGATCGACCCGTGGATCAGCGAGCTCTTGCCGGACCCGGCGACCCCGGTGATCACGCACAGCACGCCGAGCGGGATGTCGACGTCCACGTCCTGCAGGTTGTGCGTGTTCGCGCCGCGGATTTCCAGCACGCCCGTGCGCTCCCGCACCGACGGCTTCAGCGCGGCGCGATCGTCCAAATGCTTGCCGGTCAACGTCTTGCTCGCGCGGAGACCGTCCACAGTGCCCTCGAAACATACCGTGCCGCCGTTCGTGCCCGCGCCCGGACCGAGGTCGACCACGTGGTCGGCGATCGCGATCGCCTCCGGTTTGTGCTCCACCACGAGGACGGTGTTTCCCTTGTCCCGCAAGCGGAGCAGCAGGCCGTTCATCCGCTGGATGTCGTGCGGGTGCAGGCCGGTGGTGGGTTCGTCGAAGACGTACGTGACATCGGTGAGCGACGATCCGAGGTGCCGGACCATCTTCACGCGCTGCGCTTCGCCGCCGGACAGCGTGCCCGCGGGCCGGTCCAGCGACAGGTAGCCGAGCCCGATCTCCACGAATGATTCGAGCGTCTCGTGCAGCGATTTCAGCAGCGGCGCGACCGACGGTTCGGACAGTTTCCCGACCCATTCGGCGAGGTCGCTGATCTGCATCGCGCACACGTCGGCGATGCTCATCCCGTCGATCTTGGACGACCGCGCGAGTTCGCTCAGCCGGGTTCCGTCGCATTCCGGGCACGTCGCGAACGTGACCGCGCGGTCCACGAACGCGCGGATGTGCGGCTGCATCGCCTCGACGTCCTTGGACAGATACGACTTCTGGATCCTCAGCACCAGACCCTCGTAGGTCATGTTGATGCCTTCGATCTTCATCCGCGTCGGTTCCTTGTACAGGAAGTCCCGCAGCTCGCGCTTCGTGTACTTGCGGATCGGCTTGTCCGGATCGACCAGTCCGGATCCGGCGTAGAGCCGGTAGTTCCAGCCGCCCGGGGTGTAGCCGGGAATGGTCAGTGCGCCCTCGGAAAGCGACTTCGAGTCGTCGTACAGCTGAGAAAGGTCGATGTCGTTGATCGAACCGCGGCCTTCGCAGCGCGGGCACATGCCGCCGGTGACGCTGAAACTGCGCCGCTCCTTGACCTGCTTCCCGGCGCGCTGCACGGTCACCGCGCCCGCGCCGCTGATCGAGGCGACGTTGAACGAGAACGCCTGCGACGACCCGATGTGCGGCGTGCCGAGCCTGCTGAACAGGATCCGCAGCATCGCGTTGGCGTCGGTCGCGGTGCCGACCGTCGAGCGCGGATCGGCCCCCATCCGCTGCTGGTCGACGATGATCGCGGTGGTCAGCCCGTCGAGCACGTCGACCTCGGGACGGGCCAGCGTCGGCATGAAACCCTGCACGAAACTGCTGTAGGTCTCGTTGATCAGCCGCTGCGATTCGGCCGCGATCGTGCTGAACACCAGCGAGCTCTTGCCCGAGCCGGACACCCCGGTGAACACCGTCAGCCGGCGCTTCGGGAGTTCGACGCTGACGTCCTTGAGGTTGTTCACGCGGGCGCCCTGCACGCGGATCAGGTCATGGCTGTCGGCGGCGTGCTCCGGCGCGGGCTTCCCCTTGGCCTTGGTCATCGTCTCTCCCTGTTTCTTTCCCCAGAGGTCCGGCTCGGACGTCTTCAGCTCGTCTGCTGGATGCGGATCAGGTTCCCGGCCGGGTCGCGGAAGGAGCAGTCGCGGACGCCGTAGGGCTGGTCGGTGGGCTCCTGCACGACCTCGGCGTCGCTGGCCTGCAACCGGTTGAACGTCGCGTCGACGTCCTTGGTCGCCAGGTTCAGCGCGGCGTAGGTGCCCTTGGCCATCATCTCGGTGATCATCCGGCGTTCGTCGTCGGTGATGCCGGGGAACGCGGCGACCGGCTGCAGCACGAGCGAGGTGTCCGGCTGTCCGGGCGGCCCGACGGTAAGCCAGGCCATGTCGCCGTACTTGACGTTGTTCCGCACCTCCCAGCCGAGGACGTCGCGGTAGAAGGTCAGCGTCGCTTCCGGATCGGTGTGCGGGAGGAAGCTCGCGTGAATGGTCAGGTCCATGCCGGTCACACTATGTGCGCGCCGAGCGGGGTGCTTCTCGATTCCTGATCGGTCGGGTGACCTGTTTCGCGACGCACGGAGCCATGCCCTCGGTCGCGCCGGTCTCCTCCTGGCGGTAGACGCTCGGCGGCTTCCCGACCAGCTCGGTGAAGCGCGTGCTGAACGTCCCCAGCGACGAGAACCCGACCTCGAAACACACCTCGGTGACGCTCAGGTCGCCTCGGCGCAGCAACGCCATCGCGCGTTCGATGCGACGGGTCATCAGATACGAGTACGGCGACTCTCCGTAAGCGGCGCGGAACTGCCGGCTCAGGTGCCCGGCGGAGACGTTGACGCTCCGCGCGAGCGCCTCGACGTCCAGGGGACGCGCGTACTCGCGGTCGATCCGGTCGCGCACCCGGCGCAACCGGGCGAGATCGGCCAAGCGCTGCGCGTCGTCCGGTTTGCTGGTCACTCCGGAATCGTGCCACGACGATCGCCCCAGCCCCAGAGATCCGCTCGTTCGGGCTGGTGGCCGATTCGTTCAAGAACGCCGCGCGGCGCCCGTGCGACGGTGTCCGGGTGACTGTGAACTTGGAGGCCGTCGCCCCGTTCCTCGCCGGGCACGGCCGGTTGCTGGACCAGCGGCGGTTCGAGCTGCTGCACGGAAACGGGCGGGCGGAGGAGGTGCTCGCGGCGGTCGCGGCCTATCGGAATCCGGACGGCGGCTACGGCTGGGGCCTGGAGCCGGATCTGCGCGCGCCGGAAAGCCAGCCGGGCGGTGCGCTGCACGCGTTCGAGGTGTTCGCCGACGTCGCGCCGGTGACCACGCCGCACGCGGTGCGGTTGTGCGACTGGCTGGAGTCGGTGTCCTTCCCGGACGGCGGACTGCCGTTCGCGTTCCCGGTCGCCGACCCGACCGCCTGCGCTCCCTTTTGGACCGGAGCCGACCCGACGGTGTTCTCCTTGCAGAGCACCGCGTTCGTGACGTCGGCGGCGTGGCGGGTCGCCGAACACGACCCGGCGGTCGCGGCGCATCCGTGGCTCGCGCGGGCGACCGAGACGTGCCTGCGGGCGATCCAGGACATCGAGGAGATGCCGCACGCCATCGAGCTGAGCTTCGCGATCCACCTGCTCGACGCCGCGTACGACCGGTATCCGGAAGCCGAGGAACTCCTGACGAAGCTGGGGAAGTTCTTGCCGGAGAGCGGAATCGTCCCGGTACAGGGCGGGTCCGAGGGCGAGGCGCTGCGTCCGCTGGACTTCAGTCCGGTTCCGGGTCCGTCGCGGCGGCTGTTCACCGCGGAGGCGATCGAAGCGGACCTGACCCGGCTGGAACAGGGCCAGCAGCCCGACGGCGGCTGGACGGTCGACTTCGCCAGCTTCTCCCCGGCGGCCGCGCTGGAATGGCGCGGCTACGCCACCGTCGGGGCGATCTCCAAGCTGCGCGCCAACTCCCGGCTCTAGGGCCAGAGGCGTTCGCGGACCCAGCCTGAGGGTTCGCGGCGGTAGCGGACCCGGAGGTGCTGCCGGTCGTGCGAAGCCTGCCAGAACTCCACCGATTCCGGCTGGATCAGGTAGCGCGTCCACGTTTCCGGTGCCACGTCCGGGTTTTCCGCTACCCAATCCGCGGCCGCCTCGGCGGCTTCGGCGAGCTTCGCCGGATCGGACAGCACCTCCGACTGATGCCCGACGTACGCCTCCGCGCGCGACGCCGGCGGCCGGTCGAGAAAGTCGGCGGCGGATACCTCGGGCGCGGCCGGAACCACCAGACCGCGCACGCGCACCTGCCGTCCGCGACCGGGCCAGAAGAAGGTCAAAGCGGCGCGTGGGTTCGCCGCCAGCTGCTGGCCCTTCGGGCTTTCCGAGCTGGTCGCGACCGCCCAGCCGTCCTCGTCGACGTTCTTCAGGATCACCACGCGAGCGTCCGGCGCTCCGTCCGCGTCCACTGTGGACAGAGTGACGGCATGCGGAGCCAGTACGTGCTCGCCCGCTTCGGTGAGCCAGGCGAGGAACAGTTCCTCCGGCGTTTCCGGAGTGTGGTCCGGATCGAATTCGGGAAGCTGTTCGGGAAACGACTGCCAGCCGCGCAACGAAACCATGTCACCGACCGTACGGCGGTTGCCCCGGCGGCGGGTAGTGCGGCGGCTGCGGCCCGGCCGGACCCGCGGCGGGCGGGGGAGACGTCTGCGGCATCGGCCCGGACGGAATCTGCCCGGGGAACCCGCCGGGACCGGACTGCGGGGGCTGACCGTAGGCGGCCTGCTGCTGCGCTTGCCATTGCACCTGCTGGAAAGCCTCGCCCGGCTGAGGGAAACAGAACGTCAGCTTCGCGTTGATCGCGCCGTGCATCGCCGCGCCCCACAGCTTGCCGCCGGTGAACGCGTAGGTCATGCCCGCGTACGGATCCACCGCGACCATCCGGGTTTCGCCGCCGAACTGGTTGCTCGTCTTCGCGCTCGCCAGCTGCGCGGCGTCCTGGTGCACGCGTCCGACCAGCCCGCAGATCACCACCGACGCGGCGGTCCAGCCGATCGTGCCCTGCACGTTGGCGCGGGCGTGCTGGGTGGCCATGCCGGTGAACTGGTGCAGCGTCGCCGCGTCGACCTCCGGATAAGCCCCGGCCACGACGCAGTAGTTCATCGTGGACAACATGATCGACTCGGTGAACAGGCCGACCGCGGCGGTCACCGGTCCGATCTGGACGGTGTTGAGCCTGCCGCCGGTGCGCACCACGCGTTCGGCGACGACCTGCAGGTACTGCTCGGGCGTGAGCACGTCCGCGACCTCCCCGGGCTGAGCGGAATCCGCGGTCATCGTCGCACGCGCCGCCTTCGCACGGACTTCACCGGGCATGGTTGACTGTGCCCGCCATGCGCCGACTTCTCGTTCTCGCCCCAGCCCTGGTCCTGCTCGCCGGCTGCCACCCGTCGAGCCCGGCGAAGGAGACCCCGTCGTCTTCGGCGCCGGCGAGTTCCGCGTCGGCCTCCGCGGGGCTGCCGCCCGATCCGCAGCCCGTGCGCACCGCGGAGTGTCCGTACCTGTCGAACGAGACAGTGCAGGACGCGAACGGACAGCACGTCACCAAGGTGAGCGTGTCCGACGACGAGCCGCATCCGGCGTGCTTCTTCTACCGCCCGGACGGCAGCCTTCAGCTGACCGTGCGCGTGTACGTGGGCAAGAGCGACGTCGCGACCGCACTGGTCAACAAGGCCGCGCCGGTGGACACCTCGAACCCGGCGTCGGATCCGGCGGGATGGAAGGGCGGCTACCAGCCGTCCGGCGACGGAGTGGTCTATGCCGTGGCCAAGGGTGACGCCGCGGTCATCGTAACGAGCAACCAGAAGCAGAGCATCAAAGCACGCACAGTGGCGAAAAAGGCTATCGCTGCCCTGAAGCTCTGAGTAATGGGCTCCGCACGGGTGAGTGAAGTTGATCTTGTATTACTCTAAGCAGCACGCGCGGTCCCCCCAACACTCGCGCGCCGGGTGCCCGTCCGGCACCGAATACTTGGTTACCCCCTTATCGACGACAAGGACAGATTCGTGGCTGACACCCTCAAGGAAATCCTGCTTGACTCGAGCCGTCGCCCCAGCGTGGTCACCGACTTCGCGGAGCTCGTGGACGCCGAGGTCGCCGACAAGGGCGGGGTCTCCGGCGCGGTCGTGAAGACCGGCTTCGCCGCCGTCAAGAAGATCAAGCCGGGCATCATCCCGTCCGCGATCGACAGCCTGCTGGACGACTTCTCCGCCGCCCTCGAGCCGTTCTACGGCGACTTCCGCGCCCAGGGCGGCAACGACTTCGGCGCCTACCTGAGCGGCCGCTCGGACGAGGCGGCGGACGCGCTGCTCGGGGTCACCGACAGCCGCGCCGAGCGCAGCAGCCGCGACAGCATCAAGAAGGTCTACTCGAAGCTGCGCCCGAACGGCAAGAAGAACGTCGAGGAGGCGCTGCCGCGTCTCGGCCAGCTGATCGACAAGCACGCCGCCGCTGCCTGAACCGGCTGAGCGACCTACGAAAAAGGGCCCCGGGACGCGCTCCCGGGGCCCTTTTTCGTACGTTCAGTTCTTTTTCTCGGCGGGCGACGGGCTCGGCGCCTTGCCGTTCGTCTTCGGCTCGCCCGGCTTGGCGTCCGCCGCGTCCTTGGCCTCCGCGGCCGGCTTCGCGGGCGGGGCAGCCGGGGTGGCCTTCGGCGGAGCCGGGGCGACCGGCGGCTCCTGCTGCCGCGACTTCAGCGCGACGGCGGCGCCGACCGCGACCGCGCCGAGACCCAGGATCCACGGCCAGCGGCGACGCTTGCGAGCGCCCTTGGCGGCGGTCTTCGCCTCCTCCAGCGCGGCGCGGAACTCCTTCTTCGCGGCCTTGAAGTCCTTCTTGCCGCGGCGCTTCGACTCGCCGGCCGACGCGGCGGCCTTGATCGCGGCCTTCTTGGCCTTGCGGCCCGGCTTCTTCATCTCGGCGAGGCGGGCGAGTGCTTCCTTGCGCGCCGCGGCGGAGCTCTTCTTCAGCTCCTTGCGGGTCAGCTCCGTCTTCTTCGCCAGCTCGCGCTGGGCCCGGCGGCTCCGCTTCCCCAGCTCCTCCGCGCCGGCCTCGGCGGCCTTCGCGCCCGCCTTGCCCGCCTCGACGACCAGCTTCCGCAGGTCCGTCGAGCCGGACTTGACCGACTCGCCGACCGATTCCACGGCCCGGGTCATGGTCTTCACCTCATCAATCGTTGTGAAACAGATCTGTTGCTTGACATCATCCTGCCCTTTTTCCGCTCGCACCGCTGCGGCTTCCCGCTGCGGGCGTCGCGGAAACCTCGGGAAAGTGTCTTCTTCCTGGGCCCGCGTCCGGCGCGACGGGCCGGGACGGCCCCCTGAACCCCCCATTTGTGCGAAGGGGTGGCACGATGGCGGCGTGACTGAAAGCGCCCGAAAGGCCACCCTGCACACCAACCAGGGTGACATCCACGTGAACCTGCTGCCCGACCACGCGCCGAAGACCGTGGCGAACTTCGTGGGGCTGGCCACCGGCTCCAAGGAGTACACCCAGCCGAACGCGAAGGGCGGCAACTCCGGTCCGTTCTACGACGGCTCGATCTTCCACCGGGTCATTGACGGCTTCATGATCCAGGGCGGTGACCCCACGGGCACCGGCCGCGGCGGCCCCGGCTACAAGTTCGGCGACGAGTTCCACCCGGAGCTGCAGTTCTCCAAGCCGTACCTGCTGGCCATGGCGAACGCCGGGCCGGGCACCAACGGCTCGCAGTTCTTCATCACCGTCGCGCCGACCTCGCACCTGAACTTCCGGCACACGATCTTCGGCGAGGTGGCGGACCAGGAGTCCCGCAACGTCGTCGACGCCATCGCGACGACCGCGACCGGACTGGCGGACCGTCCGCTGTCCGACGTGGTCATCGAGAAGATCACCGTCGAAGACTGACGCGCCGCAGGCAGGGATGGGGTTTCGGTAGGTTGGAGTCATCGTGAGCCAACCGCCGAACCCGTCCGCGCCGTCCCTTCCCGGTTGCTGGTGGCATCCGAACCGCCCGACCGGTCTCAGCTGTGCCCGCTGCGGGCGTCCGGCCTGCCCGGACTGCCTGCGCGAAGCCCCGGTGGGGTTCCAGTGCACGGACTGCGTGCAGACCGGGGCGCACCAGCAGAAACAACAGCAACGGCAGTATCGCGACGCCGGAATGGGCTCCCGCACGATCGCCGGGGCCCGGCCGTCGAACTCTCCCGTCGTCACCGCGACGCTGATCGCGGTGAACGTGGTGGTCTTCCTGATCACCGTCGTCCAGGCGAAGAGCCTGTTCAACAACCAAGTAGCCCCCGTCGAGCAGGCGGGCGTTCTCTGGCCGTCGGCCGCGCTCGGCGGCGGCGAGTTGTGGCGGATCTTCACCTCCGGTTTCCTGCACTACGGGCCCATTCACATCGCGGCGAACATGTTCTCGCTGTGGATGATGGGCCGTGCTCTGGAGCAGGTCTTCGGCAAGGTCCGGTACTTGGCGCTCTACTTCGTGTCGATGCTCGGCGCTTCCACCGCGGTGCTGCTCTTCCAGGACATCAACGGGGCCACCGCAGGTGCGTCCGGAGCGATCTTCGGGCTGCTCGGCAGCTACGCGGTCATCGTGCTGAAGCTTCGGCTGAACCCCTCCGCGCTGCTCGTCAACCTGGCGATCAACGCCTACGTCACCTTCGCCATCCCCGGCATCTCGATCTGGGCGCACGCGGGCGGCCTCATCACCGGGGCACTGGTGACGGCCGCGATGCTCTACGCCCCCGCTCGGAATCTGGTCCGGTGGCAGGCGATCGGCACGGTCATCGTCGCGGTCGCGCTCGCCGGGGTGATCGGCTGGCGGGCCACCCAGCTCCCGACGGTGTCGTGCGGTTTCCACCAATCCCAGGGCCAGGCCTATTACGGCTGCGGGACGTCACGCTCCAGCTGACCGGGCCCGCAGCTCGGTAAGCACGTCCAGCACGTCGCGAGGATCCTCGCCGAGGTCGGTCTGCCCGAAGATGAACAGCTCGTCGTCGTGCTCCAGCTCGAGCGTCACGCCGTCGCGGCCGAGGCGGCGCGTGCTGCGCAGCCGAACCGTCGTGCCTGTCCAGGGGAGCCGGTGGGCGCCGTTGAGCGTGCGAGCCCGCAACCCGTCCAGATCCGCGGACAGCCGCGGCCGCACCACCGTCCAGTGGACCGCGAACGCGCCGACGGCCAGCGTCGCGAGGCCGGTGAGCAGCGCGCCCTTGCCGTCGCCGAAGAACCCGTCCAGGACCGTTCCGACCAGCAGCAACGTGGTCAGGCCCCACGCCACTGCCACGAGGCTTCGGCGCGGGGCCCAGGAGACCTGGTGGTTATCCACAGGGGTTATCCACACTGGGGATGAGTCACACCGGTGTGATTCGGTGTCAATCGGCCGTCCGGAGCAAAGCCGAACCGGCGGATGGTCAGCGCCACCGCATCGTCATCAGCAGGCCGGCGATCATCGCGGCGAATCCGATCGCGAAATTCCAGTTTCCGAGCTGGCTGAGGAACGAAACCTTGTCGCCCGCGATGTAGTTCACGACCAGCCACACCAGCCCGAGGAGCATGAGGCCGAACATGACGATCTTGTAGAACAGGTTCGACGGTCCCGCGGCCTGGACCTTCACCGGGGTGCGGCGGTCGACAGGCGGGGTGTACGCGGTCTTTTTGCGGACCTTCGACTTCGGCATCGTTTCCTCGCGTGCTCTCGGGCATTCCTGGTGGCGGCATCCTGGACGAGGTCCCGCTGTCGGGGTGCGCAACCAGCGCCACGTGCACACGTTAACGTAAAGGACGGCTCCGCAGCACCGGGCGGGAGCGGTCGGGTTTCTCAGACTGTGACAATAGCGCCACCTGGAGTGCCGAGGGGGACTCCGGCCGGGCGCGGGAGGAGCTTGCGTGACGCCGCAAGATTGGCCGGGCGAGGACGACCGCCGCCCCGGCACGGGACCTGACCGCCCGGTCCGCCGCCAGCCACCGCCGCCGCGAAGGCAGTCCGGGGACACCCCGCCGCGGCGAAGAGTGGCCGGGGACCCGGGCCGGAGATCACCCGAACAGCGCACGCCGATCGACCGGGACGGACCGCGCGGCGAAAACCGGCCGGCGCAGGGACGAGCGGGCGAAGGCAGGCCCCGCGAGGAGGACCCCCGCGGCGGTGATTTCGGCAGTCCTGCTGCACCCCGCCGAGCCGCTGAGGACGCCCCGCGCGGCGAAGGAAGCCCGCGCCGTACCGGGGAATTCCGGGCCCAGACCGGGGATCCGGCTCGCCGTCCGCGTGGCGGAGAGTCCCGCCCTCTGCCGGAAGAAGGCCGTCAAATGCCTCGCCGGGTGGGCGCCGCGGCCCCGGATCCGTCGCGGCGGCGGATGACCGGCCCGGAGTACGTCGAGCAGCCGACCGAGGTGTTCTCCGCGGTCGCGGTCGCCGACAAGGACGACAAGAAGGCCAAAAAGACCCCGCCGCCGCTGGGCAAGGGCGGGCTCGCGATCCGCACCGCGGGCGAAATCTTCATCACGCTCGGCGTGATCGTGCTGCTGTTCATGGTCTACGAGGTGTGGGTCACCGACCTGTTCTCCGCGGAGAAGCAGCACACCGCGAGCGACCAGCTCGACGGCGACTGGTCGAAGGACCGCACGCTGCACCCCGAGCTGATCGACGGCAAGGCGTTCGCACGCATCCACATCCCGTCGTTCGGCGCGGACTTCAACTTCACCATCCAGGAAGGCACCGGCGAGGATTCGCTGGCGGTCGGTCCCGGCCACTACAAGGGCACCGCGCTGCCGGGCGAACCGGGCAACTTCGGCATCGCCGGACACCGCGTCGGCAAGGGCGCGCCGTTCAACGACCTGGACAACCTGAGTTCCTGCGACCAGATCGTGATCGAAACGCACACCGATTTCTTCATCTACCAGGTGCTGCCCTACGACGACGAGATCAAGGGCTGGAGCAGCGGCAAGGGTGCGCAGCCGGAGTGCAAGGGCGTGTCGACGCTGCGCGACCCGAGCATCCCCGGCGGCGGACCGTACGACGAGACGTTCGGCCGCAAGGTCGTCCAGCCGAGCCAGGGCGACGCGGTGAACCCGGTGCCGTACAAGCCGGCTGACATTCTGCCGAAGGCGCAGCAGGCTTCGCTGCTCACGCTCACCACGTGCCACCCGCAGTTCTCCGCGAAGGAGCGGCTGATCATCACCTCCGTGCTGACCCGCCAGGTGCCGAAGACGCAGGTGCCGGATTACACGACGTTGCTGAAGAAGATCGGAGTCGCGTCCTGATGTACGGCTGGCTCTGGCGGCATCTGCCCGGTCCGTTCGCGGTGAAGTTCGTGATCGCGCTCGTGCTGGTGCTGGGAATCGTGGCGTTGCTGATGTTCGTGGTGTTCCCGTGGCTGGACCCGCTGCTGTGGTTCAACAACGTGTCGGTGAACAACTGAGGTTCGGCGCCTTCCTGGTCTCGGGCCGCTTCCCGGGCCAGGACGACGCCGCGGTACTGCGGCGCACAGTCCGCGCCGCCCGCGCCGCCGAGGCCGCCGGTTTCGACGACGTGTGGCTGGCCGAGCACCACTTCATGCCGTATGGGGTGTGTCCGTCGGCCATCACGCTCGCCGCGCATGTGCTCGGCCAAACGTCGCGAATCAGCGTGGGCACGGCGGTGAGCGTGTTGTCCACGACGCATCCGGTGGCGCTGGCTGAGCAGTGGTCCATGCTCGACGCGGTCTCCGACGGGCGCCTGCGATTGGGTGTCGGCAGGGGTGGGCCGTGGCAGGACTTGGAGGTGTTCGGCACCGGATTGGCGCGCTACGACACGGGTTTCGCCGAGTCGCTGGATCTTCTGCTGACCGCCGCCACCGGCAAAGTCTCGGCTAGCGGCGACCAGTTTTCCTTCCGCGAGGTTTCGCTGCGCCCTGCTCCGCAACGTCCCCCGGAAGTCGTGGTGGCATGCGGCGGGCCGGCTTCTTCCTCAGTCCGGTTGGCCGCGGAACGTGAGTTGCCGTTGTTGCTGGGCCTGCACGCGGACGATTCCGAGAAGTCCGCGACCGTTGCCGCTTACGGCAAACCGGCGGCCCATGTGTCGACCGTGCTGTGCCAGGTCGGCGACGATGCGCGGGAGGTGGTGCGCCGCGCTTTGCCGGGGTGGCTGGCGGACGGCTTAGCCGCCCATGTGCCGGTGGACGACCGACCGGGTCCGGCTCGGGATCCTGGGGAATACACGGAAAAGCTGTGCGCGATCCATCCGGTCGGGCCGGTGGAGTATTGCGTCGAGACCTTGCGGACGAGCCTCCGGCGCACCGGGGTGTCCCACGTGATCATGTTCGTGGAAGCGTCCGGCACGCCGGAGGGCACGATGGCGAATATCGCGCGGATTGGTGCTGAGGTGCTGCCCGCGCTGCGGGATTAGCCGGGCGTTGGGACTCGCGCCTTCTCATCTCGCGGGTTCGAACGTTTTACCGGGGACTCGATGGTCAGCAGTCCCGCAGTTCAGGGCTCTGGTTCAGCAACTGCCCCCGCGGCGAGACGAACGCCCGGTACCGATCTCCGTCGGTGTCCCGGAACACGGCTACCCGGTGGCAGTTCTGGAACGCCAGCTTCACTCCGAAATGCCGCTCCAGCCCGCCCCGGATCGCGTCCGAGGCCAGTGCCCGCAGCAGCTGACCGCGGGCGGTCTCGTCCGGCGGCGGGGTTTCGTTGTCCGCGAATCCGTCCGCGGCGGTGTCTGCTTCCGCGATCACTCCGGTGATGACCTCCCACGCGTACGGCAGCGATTCCCGCACGCAGGCCACGAACTCGGCGTCGGAGACCTCCCCGCGTTCGGCCTTTTCCAGCAGCGCGGGCGATACGTCCAAGGACAAGACAACCTCCATGGTCAGCGGTACCCCTCAGGGCTACCGGCCCGCCGGGCCCGGCCACAAGAGAAAACGAGTTTCATCACCACTTTGGTGGATCACTCCCACCGGAACAGCCGCACGGCGAGCGCCGTTCCGCCCAGCGCGAAGGCGGCCAAGGCGGCGAACTGCAGCGGCTGTCCGCCGTTGCCGACCCAGGCGTCTTGGAGCGACTGGGTGCCTGGTGGCACGTAAGCGCCGATTTTCTGCAGCACCGGGGGCAGCAGCGGCCGTGGCAGGTAGACGCCGCCGAGGAACATGACGGGAAAGAAGGCGATCATCGCCAGTCCGCCGGCGGCTTTGCCCGTGCGGGCGAGGGACGCGGCGATCAAGCCGAGCGCGAAGATCGAAACCAGGCCGAGCAGCAGGGCCAGCAGGAAGAGCCCGGGGTGTCGCGGAATCGGCACGTCGAAGGCGATTTTGGCGGTGACGAGCATCAGCGCCACGCCGGCCAGTGCGACGGCGGCGTGGATGAGCACTTGGGCGAGCAGAAGATACGCGGGCGGCACCGGCGTGGTGGCGAGACGGCGAAGGATGCCTTGCTCGCGATAGGTCGCGACGGCGGCTGGGATCACCTGCAGGCCCAGCATCGCCAGTGCGATGACCACCAGCGACGGAACCCATAAGTCGACAAATCGGTATCCGCTGGTCACGGGGCTCGGCTCCCGCATTCCGGGGATCGAGCCGACGCCCAGCAAAACCGCGGTCGGCAGGAAGACGCCCAGGACCGCCCACAGCGGCGTGCGCAGGAAGAGTTTTGCTTCGGTCATCAGCAAAGTACGCATCGGAAATTCCTTCAGTTGCGCGAGGTGAGGGCGACGAACGCGTCTTGCAGATTGGGCTGTCCGGTATCGGCGAGCAGTTCTGCGGGAGTGCCGGTGGCGACGACTCGGCCCTGGTCAAGCAGCACGAGGCGATCGCACAGCCGTTGCGCCTCGTCCATGAAGTGGGTGACCAGCACGATCGTCACGCCGGAAGCGCGCACGTTCTCGACCAGCTGCCAGGTTTCCTGCCGGGCATGCGGGTCCAGGCCGGTGGTCAGCTCGTCGAGAATGGCGACCTCGGGGTTGCCGACCAGGGCGAGTGCGATCGACAGCCGCTGCCGCAGACCTCCGGAGAGCTTGCCGAAGGCGACGTCGCGGTGGGTATCCAGACCGAGTTGGGTCAGCAGCCCGTCGGTGTCGGCTGGGTTCGGGTAGAAGGACGCGAACAGTGCGAGCGCCTCGCGGACCCGCAGTTTCTCCGGCAGCCGTGCGTCCTGCAGCTGGGTGCCGACGCGTCTGCGCAGTTCGGCGGCATCGCGTGCTGGATCCAGGCCCAGCACGGAAATCATGCCGGAATCCGGTGAACGCAGACCCTGGAGACATTCGACCGTGGTGGTCTTCCCGGCTCCATTCGTGCCGAGAACGCCGAAAATCTCGCCGCGTTCGACGGAGAACGAGACGCCGTCGACCACGACCCGGCCCGCGTAGGCCTTGCGGAGTTCGGAAACTTCGATGAGTCGCATGCGAACGACGCTAGAAGCGCGCGCGGTCCGGCAGAATGAGCCGGAAACCCCGGTTGAGGTGGGATTTTGCGGGCAGTGGGGTGGGGCTAGGGCCACCTCGGTCCGGGAGCTGGGGCCAGGGCGCGGGAAGACCGGGGCGGCGAGACTGGGCCGGAGAGGGGGTGCCATGACGTCGGTGCGGCGTGCGTGGGCCCTCGCCGGGCTCGCAGTGGTGAGCTGGGTGGACGTCCTGCTCGAACTCATCGCGTTCGCGCTGTTGTGCGTCGGCCTGGTGCTGTTCTTCTCGCCGGTGGTCGAACTCGCCCGCATTCGGTCGCGGCGCACCCGGGAGCTGGTCGGTCAGTGGACTGGTCGGGAGATTCCCAGCCCGTACCGGCCTGCCCCGCCGGAGCCGCAACGCGAGCGCGACGGCTGGTACCGCGACGGCACCCAGCTGTACCGGCGCGCGTGGTGGATCCGCTGGAATCGACGTTTCACGTGGATCATGGAGGATCCGGCGACCGGCCGGGAGTTCGGCTGGCAGCTGCTGAACCCGCTGGTCGCGCTGGTTTTCGCGGGGCTTTCGCTGGTCTCGGGTCCAGTAGCGCTGCGCGGGTACGCCCGGTGGACCGCGTACTGGCTCGGCCCGCGCGCGCCGCGGGGGAAGAGCTGGCCCCACCGCCGGCTCGAGACGCTCGGGCACCAGCTCGGCCTGTGGGCGATCTCTTTGGCGCAGCTGGGCATGACGGTCGCCCAGCTCATCGTGTTGTTCGGGGCGGTACCGGTGTTCCCGACCGTCACGCGGGCCAGCCGCGCGGTCGCCGACACCTTCCGCCGCGAAGCGGAGCGCTGGACCGGCGTGCGGATCGCGCAGCCGTACGTCCCGCCGCCCGCACTGCCGATACCGCGCGGCGACGGCCTGTACCAGTTCGGCAAGCAGTTGTACGAGGAACCGTGGTGGCCGATGCGGCGCGCCCGGCTCCGCTGGATGCTCCGCGATCGTGCCACTTGGCGAGACATGGCGGCCGGAGTGGTGCTTCCGGTGGTGACGCCGGTGCTGTGGGTGCCGTCGGCGGCGCTGGTTTTCTGGGGGACGTACGGACTGGTCGCCTTGTGGATCGGGGCTGGTCATGGGTGGTTCGAGATGGTCGGGCTGCCTGCGGTGACGAGCACTGGCGGCGCGTTCGCGATGACGCCGGTGACGTTGGCGGCGGTGTTCCTGGGGCTGCTGCCGACGCGGTGGTCGGTCAGGGCGCAGGCGAAACTCGGCCGATGGCTGCTTGGCCCGACCGAGGCGTCCCGGCTGGCGCAGCGGGTGCACCGGCTCGACCAAAACCGGGTCGAGGTCACCGTCGCGCAGGCCGCTGAGCTGCGCAGGATCGAGCGCGACCTGCACGACGGCATCCAGTCGCGGCTGGTCGCGATGGGGATGAAGCTCGGCGCGGTGGAAGCGTTGATCGACCACGACCCGGACAAGGCGAAACAGCTGGCCGCCGAGTTGCGGGAAGCGTCGTCGGAGGCGCTCACCGAGCTGCGGTCGCTGGTGCGCGGCATCCATCCGCCGGTGTTGTCGGAGCGCGGGCTGGTCGACGCGGTGCGCGCGGCGGCGCTGGACAGTCCGTTGAAAGTCGAGGTCACGGCGTCAGTGCCGGGTCGGCTCGAACAGCCGGCGGAGGCTTGCGCGTACTTCGCGGTGTGCGAATTGCTCGGCAACGCGGCAAAACACGGCGAGGCCCGGCGCGCGACGGTGGCCCTGGAGTACCTCGACGGGGTGCTGCGCGCGATCGTGACCGACGACGGCAAGGGCGGGGCGGACGCCGCGCGGGGGACGGGTTTGCGCGGAATCGAGCGGAGACTGTCCGGATTCGCCGGTAGGTTGGCGCTGACCAGCCCGCCGGGCGGCCCGACGGAGGCGATCGTGGAGGTGCCGTGCCAGCTCGACCCCGGACCGTCGTCGCCGAAGACCAGTACCTCCTCCGAGACGGCCTGACCCACCTGCTCGCCGCACACGGTTTCGACGTCGTCGCGGCCGTCGGCTCCGGGCCCGAACTCGCCGCCGCGCTCCGCGAACACCGACCCGATGTGTCCATTGTGGACGTACGGATGCCGCCGACCAACACCGACGAGGGGCTCCAGGTCGCGCTCGCCGCCCGCCGGGAGAACCCCGGGCTGCCGATTCTCGTGCTGTCGCAACACGTCGAGCAGCTGTACGCGCGCGAACTCCTCGCGGACGGCACCGGCGCGATCGGCTATCTGCTGAAGGATCGGGTGTTCAACGCGGAGCAGTTCATCGACGCGGTTCGCCGGGTCGCCGCGGGCGGGACCGCGATGGACCCCGAAGTGATCGCAAAACTGGTAGCTGGCAACGCTTCGGACCCGTTGGCGGCTTTGACACCCCGGGAACGCGAGGTGCTCGGCTTGATGGCGGAAGGCTGCTCGAACGCCGCGATCGCCGGCCGGTTGCACTTCAGCGAAGGCGCGGTCGGCAAACACACCGCGAATATCTTCGCCAAGCTCGGGATTTCCGCGTCGGACGACACGAATCGCCGGGTGCTCGCGGTCCTGAAGTTCCTCGGCTCAAGTTAAGCGCGGAACGGCACTCGCACCGCGGGCGGCAGCGGTGCGGCAGCCGGGTGGGCACGGAACGACTGGAGCAGCAACGCCGTGAACCGCCGCACCGCCGCGACTCGCGCGGAAGCGGGTTCCATCTGGATGCCCTCGTTGGCGACCAACGCCAGCACGAGGTCCTCCAGCACGAAATCCGGGCGCAGATCGCCGGTTTCCTTCGCTCGGCGGATGAGTTCGAGCAGCATCCGCAGCGTCCGGGCGCGGTCGGCGACGAAATCGAGCTTGCGCGGCAGTTGGGCGACGAACGCGCGGAACCCCTGCTCACGCGCGTGCACCTCGGTGAGCTTCTCCAGCACCAGCACGAATCCCCGCCACGGATCAGCCGCCGCCAGGCCCTCCTCGACGATCGACGAGCACAACGCCAGCTCCTCGGCGAACGCTTCGGCGATCAACGCCTCTTTGGTCGGAAAATGCCGGTAAATCGTCGCGACGCTCACCTCGGCCTTCCGTGCGATTTCCCGCATCGGCACGCCGTATCCGCGGACGGTGAAAGCCACCCGGGCCGCGGCGAGAATGCGCACCCGGTTGTGCTCGGCGTCGGTCCGTCTCACTTCGGCCTTCCCCTCTCTCACTTCCGGCTGTCCCGCTGACCTGCTGGAATACCTTCGGAAGCATGAAAGCCGTCCAGTTTTCCCAGTATGGCCCGCCGAGCGTCGTGCACGTCGCCGATGTCGCCGAACCGCATGCCGGACCCGGTGAGATTCGCATTTCCGTGCGCGCGTCCGGCTTCTCCGCGGGCGAAACGAGCATCCGATCCGGTGCGCGAAAGGGCTTGGTGCCGGTGGAGTTCCCGTACCGGACCGGGTACGACGCCGCCGGCGTGGTGGACGAGGTCGGCGACGGGGTCGACGGGGTCGAGCTTGGTGCACCCGTCTTCGGCATGACCGCGGCGGATCGGCGAGGGGCCAACGCCGAGTACGCCGTTCTTGTCCACTGGGCGGCCAAACCGGCTTCGTGGAGCTGGGCCGAGGCGGGCGGGGCCGCGGGTGCGGTCGAAACCGCCACCCGGGTGCTCGATCAGCTCCCTGGCGGAACGATCCTGGTGCACGGCGCGGCGGGGAGCGTCGGCACGGTCGCCATCCAGCTGGCAGTAGCCCGCGGTGCCACGGTGATCGGCACCGCCAGCCCGCACAACCACGATTTCCTGCGCTCGCTCGGTGCCGAGCCGACGACTTACGGTCCCGGCCTTGTCGACCGAGTCCGCGCCCTGGCCAGCGTTGACGCCGTCTTCGACTGCGCTGGGGGAGCACTGCCGGACCTGATCGAGCTCACCGGAGATCCGGCTCGCGTCGTGACGATCGCTGATCCCACTGCGGCACAGCATGGCGTGCACTTCTCACACGGTGCCGCGATACCCGGCGCTGACCCGCTGGCGGTACACGGCCTTGGCGATGCGGTGAAACTCGCCGGGGAAGGCCGTCTGCGGATTCCCGTCGCAGCGACCTTCCCGCTCAGCGAAGCCGCGGCCGCGCACGAACTGAGCGAAAGCCGGCATGCCCGCGGGAAGATCGTGTACGTGAACTAAGCGCGCGAAACCCGCACCATCTCGTCCCGCTCCACGACCTTCACCCGCTCGCGTCCCTCGGCCTCGCCGAGCGACTTCTCGTGCGCGTCGAGCATGCCCCACCCTTCCCAGGTGGTGAACGCGATACCGCGTGCGGAAAGGAACTCCAGGATCGCGTCCGGCGACGAATGCCGCGGCGCGGCGAGAGTATCCGCGTCCGCCAGCAGGTTCGCGACCGTCTCGGCCGCGTCGCCCTTCGTGTGCCCGATCAGGCCGACCGGGCCGCGCTTGATCCAGCCGGTCACGTACACGCCGGGGACCTGGTTCTCGTCCAGGTCCAGCACGCGGCCGCCCTGGTTCGGGATCACGCCCGCGGTGTGGTCGAACGGGATTTCCGGCAGATGCGACGAGAGGTACCCGACCGCGCGGTACACCGCCTGCACGTCCCAGTCGTGGAACTCGCCGGTGCCGACGACCTTGCCGTCGCGGTACTCGGTGCGTTCGGTGCGCAGGCCGACCACCTTGCCGTCCTCGCCGAGCACCTCGACCGGCGAATGGAAGAAGTGCAGGTGCAGCCGGCGCGGACGGGTGCCCTCGTCGCGAATCGCCCATTCCTGCAGGGTCTTCACGACCATGTCGGTCTGCTTGGACGAGCGCAGTTCGGCGACGCTCGCCTCGTCGAACTCCATGTCCTCGGGGTGCACGATCACCTCGACGTTCGGCGAATGGTCGAGTTCGCGCAGTTCCAGCGGCGAGAACTTCGCCTGCGCCGGGCCGCGACGGCCGAACACGTGCACGTCGGTGACCGGGCTGGCCTTGAGGCACTCGTACACGTTCGCCGGGATGTCGGTCGGCAGCAGTTCGTCGGCGGTCTTGGCGAGCATGCGCGCCACGTCCAGCGCGACGTTGCCGACGCCGAGCACCGCGACCGACGACGCGGTGAGCGGCCAGGTGCGCGGCACGTCCGGGTGGCCGTCGTACCAGGACACGAAGTCGGCGGCGCCGTGGCTGCCCTCGAGGTCGATGCCGGGGAGGTCGAGCGCGCGGTCGGCCATCGCGCCGGTCGCGAAGATGACCGCGTCGTAGAACTCGCGCAGGTCGTCCAGCTTCAGGTCGGTGCCGTAGTCGACGTTGCCGAGCAGCCGGATGTTCGGCCGGTCGAGCACCTTGTGCAGGGCGTTGACGATGCCCTTGATGCGCGGGTGGTCGGGCGCGACGCCATAACGGATCAGCCCGAACGGCGCTGGCATGCGCTCGAACAGGTCGATCTCGACGCTCGCGTCGGACTTGTCCAGCAGGTCGGCGGCGTAGATGCCGGCGGGGCCGGCGCCCACCACGGCGACACGAAGGATTCGGCTCACCCGCTCCACGGTAAGTTAGGTGATCCTAACAATCACTGTGATCTGGCGTACGGTCCACCAGGTGGGAGCCGCTAAGCTGGCGGCATGCGCGTTCTCGTCGTCGACAACTACGACAGCTTCGTCTACAACCTCGTCCAGTACCTGGCGCAGCTCGGCGCCGACTGCACGGTGTGGCGCAACGACGTCGTCGATCTCGAGCGCGTGCCGGAGTTCGACGCGGTGCTCGTCTCCCCGGGGCCTGGTACGCCGGAACGCGCAGGTCAGAGCATTGAAGTGATCGCGAAATGCGCCGAGACGCGCACGCCGATGCTGGGCGTGTGCCTCGGCCACCAGGCGCTGGGCGTGCACTTCGGAGCCACCGTCGACCGGGCGGACGAACTGCTGCACGGCAAGACCAGCCAGGTGCGGCACACCGGCTCCGGCATCCTCGCCGGGCTGCCGGAGGAGTTCACCGCCACTCGGTATCACTCGCTCACCGTGTTGCCGGACACCATCGACCCGGCCGTCTTCGAGGTCACCGGGACCACCGAGAGCGGCATCGTGATGGGCATGCGGCACCGCGAACTGCCGCTGGAGGGCGTGCAGTTCCACCCGGAATCCGTGCTCACCGAATGCGGTCACCGGATGCTGGCGAACTGGATGGCGTCGGCGGGCCACCCGGTCGACCCGACCGTCGTCGACGACCTGGAGCGGGCCACCCGCGCCTTGCAGAAGGCCGCGGCTGCGTGACCGCGCCGGCTCCGCTGATCCGGCTCAGCGGAGTCGGAAAACGGTACGGAAGCGGCGAACCCGTCCTGACCCACATCGATTTCGAGGTGCCCGCCGGGCGGGTCGTCGGCATTCTCGGCGCCAACGGATCGGGCAAATCGACGCTGCTCCGGATCCTCGCCGGAGTGTCGCGCGCGTCGTACGGCGAGATCACCGGGATGCCTGCGGTCGGCTATCTTCCGGACCGGTTTCCCGGCGGCCAGCGGCTGAGTGCACGCGCTTACCTGCGGCATCTCGCGCGGATCCGCGGGCTGGCTGACCTGTCCGGGATCGATCCGCTGCTGAAGCGGCTCGCGCTGGTCGGCAGTCCGGACGCGCAATTGCGCACGCTGTCGAAGGGCAACGCGCAGAAGGTCGGCCTGGCCCAAGCCGTGCTGGTGCGGCCGGATCTGCTGATCCTCGACGAACCGTGGTCCGGCCTCGACGTCGGCACGCACACAGTGCTCGGCGAACTGGTCGCGGAAACCCGCGCACGCGGTGCGAGCGTCGTGTTCACCGACCACCGGCCGGACGTCGTGCGCGAACATGCCGACGAGGTGTACCGGCTCGAAGCCGGCCGGGTCGCGCCGCTGGAAACGCATCCGGAACGCAAGCGGATCACGCTGCTGCCGGTGGCGTCGAGCGTCGACAACTGGTCCGCCGAACCAGGCGTGCACGCGGTCGCGGACCAGGCAGGCGGCGTCGTCCTGACCGTCGACGCCGAACACGCCGACGCCGTGCTGCTGCGCGCGCTGTCCGGCGGCTGGTCGGTTCGGGAGGTGGCGCCGTGCTCGCAGTGAGCCGCTATTACCTGGCGCTGCTGGGACATTCGCAACGGTATTTGCCGGCCGGGCTCGCGTACCTCGCGTTGTGCTCAATCCTTTACGCAGACCCGAGTTCGCCAGTGCTTCCGCTGTACGGCGTGAGCGGCGCGGGGGTTCTCGTACTCGGCTGCTGGCTCACGATCGCCTTGCTGGACATCGAAGATCCGGTGCAACGGCTGATCACCCTCAACCACGCCGGCGGCAACCGCAAAACCATCGGCGGCGCGGTGCTGACGGTCTTCGGGTGCACTTTGCTGTGCACGTTGGCGACCGTCGCGTGGGCCGCGACGCATCGGAATCAGCTGCACTGGCAGATCGTCAGCGCCGGGCTGGTGACGCATTTGGCGTGCGCTCTGGTCGGCATCGCGATCGGCTTGCCATGCTCGCGGCTGCTGGTGTCGCGCATCGGCTGGACGGTGCTCGCCGCGGTCCTCGTCCTCGGCGTGGTGCTGCTGGGAAAGTGGGTCCCGGTAGTGCATCCGCTGCTGGAAGCGCTGATGAGCGGCTCCCCGTACGGCGGCCCGCTCGCGCTGGCGACAGGCACGTCGGTGGCGTTGCTGGCGGCGAGCATGACGGTGGTGGGCGCGGTCTCGACGCGCCGGTCGTGAATTCTCGCCAGCACGAACGAGTCCGGTTTGTTCGCGAAGCAGTCCATAGCCTGGTGGATTCACTGGCGGAATATTCCTTTCTCGGTTCGACCCGGCTCGGACCAGACAGCGAATGCGGCGATTCCCGATAACTTGCCCCTCGACCTGGTCATCTGCGTATCCGCGCTGGTCAAGCAGTATTCCCGGCGAAAGCAGACCTAGTGTTCTGCAAATTGCATTCGGCAAATGCCGATGTGGGGGTTCCGGTTTCGGCAGCGATTCGGCTACCCTCGCGCCGTCTGTAAGGCCCTCGAGGGGAGCATCCGTGACGGCAGGGATCGCCGCGATCACCGTGGACGGCTCCGCGGACGAGTTGCAGCACCTGGTTTCCTGGCTCGGCGCCGAGGACGAACTGGCCGGCCGCGTGCGGCTCGCCGGGCCGGGCAGCGGGGTTGTCGTGATGGTGAGCAGCCGGTCCGCCGGAACCTTCTGCCGGTCGCTCTTCGGCTGGTTGCGCGGGCACCGCGACGGACGGCGGGTGTCGCTCACCGTGAAACGCTCCGGGGCCGTCGAAGAGCTGGACGTCGAGTGCGGCGGCGGCCACGACGTAGACGAGGTGCTCGCCAGCGTGCGGAGTTTCCTCGACCAAGACTGATCGGCCGGCGCGAAAAAGGGCCCGCACGGTGCGCACCGTGCGGGCCCTCCTTACGAGCGGATCAGGGGTTGTTGTGGATCCCGCCCGGCGGGAAGATCCCGCCGCTGGAGCTCGACGTCGGCGAGCCGCCGCTGCCGTCGTCCTCCTGAATGGTCAGAATGACCGTCTGATTCGGGCTGATCTGGCTGCCCGCGGGCGGGTTCTGCTTCACCACGGTGTTCGGCTGGGCGCTGCCGCCGTGCGTCGTCTGCGGCTGGATGGTGCCCGACCAGCCGAGGCTCTGCAGCGTCCGGGTCGCCTGGTCCTGGGTCTGCCCGGTCAGGTCCGGCATCGTGATCTGCTGCGGGCCGGACGACACGGTCAGCTTCACCGTGCTGTTCGGGGGCAGGTTGCCGCCGTTGGGCTGCTGGTCGATGACCTGGTTCTTCGGCTTGTCCGAGGCCTGGTCGGTGCGCTTGACCTGGAAACCGGCGTTCTGCAGCGTCTGCTTCGCCGTCTCGTAGTCTTGGCCGACCGTGTTCGGCACCTCCTTCTGCGTGACGCCCGACCCGACGACGATGTCCACCGGCGTGCCTTCGGTGGCCGAGGAGTTCGCGGTCGGATTCTGCGACACGACCTTGCCGACGTCGCTCGGGTTGTCGACGGTCCGCGTCGTCGTGTTGCCGAGTTTCAGCTTGGCCTGGTCGAGCGCCGCTTTGGCGTCGTCCGGCGACTTGCCGCTCAGGTCCGGCACGGTGGTCTTGCCCGGCTGCGCGCCGATGGTGAGGGTGATCGTGGACGTGGTCGGCACCGTCGCGCCGACCTGCGGGTCGATCGCGATGACCTTGCCGATCTGGTCCTCGGTGCAGGTCTGGCCGCCGGGGTTGGTCGCCTCCGGGCCGCACACCACGGTCTTGTTCGGCGCGAACGACGAGAAGCCCGCCTGCTGCAGCGTGGACTTCGCCTGCACCACCGGCTGATTGACCACCGGCGGGATCTGGGCGTCCTTGTTGGTGTCGCGGAACGATCCGGACAGCCACACGATGAGCAGCGCGACGCCCGCCAGGAGCAGCGCGGCGATCAACCCGAAGATGATCCGGCGGCGGCGCTTGGCCCGCGGGTCCTCTTCCGGCTCGTCGGGGTACTCGTCGTAGGCGACCGGCTGGCGGCGGTCGGCGTTCATCACCTGGGTGCGCTCGTCGTCCGACATCACCATCGGGGCCGACGGGCGCTGCCCGGACAGCGTGCGGACCAGGTCCGAGCGCATTTCGGCGGCCGACTGGTACCGGTTCGCCGGGCCCTTGGCCAGCGCCTTCAGCACGACCGCGTCCAGCTCCGGCGACACCGCCGGGTTCACCGACGACGGCGGGTTCGGGTCCTCCCGCACGTGCTGGTACGCCACCGCGACCGGGGAATCGCCGGTGAACGGCGGCTCTCCGGTGATCAGTTCGTACAGCACGCAGCCCGCCGCGTAGACGTCCGACCGGGCGTCCACCGATTCGCCGCGAGCCTGCTCCGGCGAGAGGTACTGGGCGGTGCCGATGACGGCCGCGGTCTGCGTCATCGCCGACTGGCCGTCGTGCATGGCGCGCGCGATGCCGAAGTCCATCACCTTGACGGCGCCGTTCTTCGTGATCATCACGTTCGCCGGCTTCACGTCGCGGTGCACGATGCCGTGCCGGTGCGAGAAGTCGAGCGCGGCGCAGACGTCGGCCATGACCTCCATCGCGCGCTTCTGCGACAGCGGGCCCTCGGTCTTGACGATGTCGCGCAGCGTCCGGCCTTCGACGTACTCCATGACGATGTACGGCAGCGGTCCGACGTCGGTGTTCGCCTCGCCGGTGTCGTACACGGCGACGATCGCGGGATGGTTCAGCGCGGCGGCGTTCTGCGCCTCGCGCCGGAACCGCTCCTGGAACTGCGGATCGCGGGCGAGGTCCGCGCGCAGGACCTTGATCGCGACTTCCCGGCCCAGCCGCACGTCGTGCCCGTGGTGGACCTCGGACATACCTCCGTACCCGAGCGTGTCGCCCAGCTCGTACCGATTGGAGAGCAGTCTGGGTGTCGTCATCGCTTCGTGCCGTTCCATTCCGTCCAAGGTGTGGTCATCATGCCTTGCAGGCTCTGGGCCTCGCTCGTACCGGCCGGGGTGGCTGAGGTCGGTCCGCTCCCGCTGTCCACGCTTCGCGGCGGTCCGCCGTTGCCGGCCGACACCACTCTCGCGATCAAGAACGCCACGGCCACCAGGACCACGACGACGACCACCGCGAGCAGCACCCACCAGCCCCACTGGTTCCGCCTCGGCGGCGGGACCGGCGGTACTGGCGGACCCGGCGGAGCCGAGAGCGGCCGGAACGCGGGGTTGGAGCTGGGCCCGATCGGCGCGCCGGTCCCCGCCTGCGGCACTGGGGGCGGAACCGGCGGCGCTGGCGGTGCCTGGCCCGCCGCGTAGGCGGCGTTGACCAGGCCGAGCGGGGTGGGCAGCGGGCGTCCGGCGCGGACCGCGGCGATCGCGCCGGCGAACTCGCCGCCGCTGGCGTAGCGCTGCCGGGGGTCCTTCACCAGCGTCGCCTCGATCACCGCCCGCGCGCCCGGCGGGACGTCCGGCGGCAGCGGCGGCGGGACGTCGCGGATGTGCATCATCGCGACCGTCACCGCGTTCTCGGACAGGAACGGCCGGTGCCCGGCGAGGCATTCGTACCCGCACACCGCGAGCGAATAGACGTCGCTGGCGGGTTCCGCGTCCTGGCCGAGCGCCTGCTCCGGCGCGATGTAGTGCGCCGTGCCCATGACCATGCCGGACCGGGTGACCGGCGCCGCGTCGGCGGCCTTGGCCACGCCGAAGTCGGTGATCTTCACCTTGCCCGCGGGGGTGACCAGGATGTTGCCCGGTTTCACGTCGCGGTGCACCAAGCCCTGTTCGTGCGCGGCCTGCAGCGCGGTGCCCGCCTGCTCGAGCAGGTCGAGCGTGTAGTCCGCGGTGAGCCGCCCGTGCTTGGCGAGGATGCCCGCCAGCGGGTCGCCCTCCACGTACTCCATCACCAGGTACGCGATGGACAGGTCCTCGTTGACCGTCTCGCCGTAGTCGTGCACCGCGGCGATCCCGGCGTGGTTGAGCGAGGCGGTCATCCGTGCCTCGGTCCGGAACCGGTGCAGGAATTCGGCGTCGCCGGACAGTTCGGCCTTCAGCACCTTCACCGCGACGATCCGGTCGAGCCGGGTGTCGCTCGCCTGCCAGACCTCGCCCATCCCGCCGACGGCGATCCGGTTCGTCAGCTTGTAGCGCTCGGCCAGCAGCTGACCCGAGGACAGCATCGGCTATCCACCCCCGAGCCGGGCGGCGATGGCGGCGCGGCCGATCTCGGCGGCCACCGTGCCGCCGGTCGCGGCGAGACCGCGGTTGCCGCCGTTCTCGACGATGACCGAAACGGCGATCTGCGGGTTGTCCGACGGCGCGAACGCGGTGTACCACGCGTGCGGCGCGGTGTTCTTGGAGTCGGCGCCGTGCTCGGCGGTACCGGTCTTCGACGCGATCTTCAGTGCGTCGTTCTTGCCGCCGCCCTTGGTGAAGGACTCCGACGCGATCATCATGTCGGTGAGGATCTTGTCGTTCTCCGGCGACAGCGCGGCCTTGCCGGTGAGCGGCTCCGGGTCGACGTCCTCGATCGTCGACAGGTCCGGGGCCAGGATCGACTGGATCAGCTGCGGTTTCATCGCGGTGCCGCCGTTGGCGACGGTCGCCGACAGCAGACAGTCCTGCAGCGGGGTGAGCCGGACGTCGCGCTGGCCGATGCCGCTCTGGTAGAGCGCGCCCGGCGAGTCGAGCGCGCCGACGGTCGAGCCGACGACCCGCATCGGCACGGTCAGGTCGGTCTGCCCGATGCCGAAGTTGGCCGCGGCCGCCTTCATCTTGTCGGCGCCGAGCTGGCCCGCGAACGTCGCGAACGGGACGTTGCACGAATGCGCCAGCGCGTCCTTGAACGTGTTGCCGGGGCAGGTTTCGCCGGCGTAGTTCTCCAGCGTCGTGTTCGTGCCCGGAAGCTGCACGTTCGGTGCGGTGCTGACCTGGGTGTCCGGGCCGATGCCGCTCTCCAGCGCCGCGGTGGCGGTGACGATCTTGAACGTCGACCCCGGCGGGTAGTTCTCCGAGATCGCCCGGTTCAGCATCGGGTTCTTCGGGTCCTTGGCGTAGGCCTCCCAGGCCTTGTTCTGGTCGGTGCCGTGCGTCGCCAGCTGGTTCGGGTCGTACGACGGGGTCGAGACCATCGCGAGGATGCGGCCGGTCTTCGGCTCCATCGCGACCACCGCGCCGGTGTAGCCGCGCTGCGTCATCAGGTCGTAGGCGGCCTTCTGCACCTTCGGGTCGATGGTGAGCTTCACGTTGCCGCCGCGCGGATCGCGGCCGGTGACCATGTCCGACAGCCGCCGGACGAACAGCCGCGGGTCCGACCCGTTCAGCACGTCGTCCTCGGTCCGCTCGAGCCCGCCGGCACCGTAGTTGATCGAATAGTACCCGGTGACCGGGGCGTACATCGGGCCGTCGGCGTAGGTGCGGAAGAACTTGAACTTGTCGGTCGAGGGCTTCACGCCGGCCAGCACGGTGCCGTCCGGCGTGACGATTTGGCCGCGCTGACGGGAGTACTCGTCGTAGAGCACGCGCTGGTTGCGCGGATCGGTGCGGTACGTGTCGGCCTTGATGACCTGGACGTAGGTGTCGTTGGCCAGCAGCAGCACGATCATCACGAGCATCGCCATGCCGACCTTGCGCAGGGGGGCGTTCACGCGGTCCTCCCGTTCGGGTCGCCTTCGGCTGGCGGACGCCGCACCATCACGGTGTGCGCCTCGGCGATCGGAGCCTGCGGCTGCTGAGGCTTCGGCCGGGTGGCCGGCCTGCGCGCCGCGTCCGAAATCCGCAGCATCAGGGCGACCAGGATGTAGTTCGCCAGCAGCGAAGAGCCGCCGTAGGACAGGAAGGGCGCGGTCACGCCGGTTTCCGGGATGAGCGCGGTGACGCCGCCGACGACCACGAAAATCTGGATCACGATGGTGAAGGCGAGCCCGCCGCCGAGCAGTTTGCCGAACGTGTCGCGCACGGCCAGCGCGCTGCGCATGCCGCGCATCGCGAGCAGCATGTACAGCATCAGCACCGCGGCCAGCCCGATGAAGCCGAGCTCCTCGCCGATCGCGGCGGTGATGAAGTCGGTGCTCGCGGCGGGCGGGATGTCCGGGCGGCCCGCGCCGAGCCCGGTGCCGCCGACGCCGCCGGTGCCGAGCCCGAACAGGCCCTGCGCGAGCTGGTAGCTGCCGCCCAGCACGTCATAGCGCGGGCCGAGCGGGTCGGTCCAGTTCTCCACGCGCTGCTGGACGTGGCCGAACAGGTTGTAGGCGATGAGGCAGCCGCCGACGAAGAACGTCAGCCCGACGACGACCCAGATCGCGCGCTCGGTCGCGACGTAGAGCATCACCAGGATGATGCTGAAATACAGCAGCGACGTGCCGAGGTCCTTCTCGAACACGAGCACGCCGATCGCGACGGCGGCGGCGATCAGGATCGGGCCCAGGTCGCGTGCGCGGGGGAGTTCGACGCCGAGGAACTTCTTGCCCGCCACCATGAACAAGTCGCGTTTGGACACCAGGAACGACGCGAAGAACACCATCAGCAGCAGCTTCGCGAACTCGCCCGGCTGGATCGAGAAGAACGGCAGCTTCAGCCACACCTTCGCGCCGCCCGCCTCGGACAGGCTGGCGGGCAGCACCGCGGGCAGCGCGAGCGCGCCGAGCCCGATCAGGCCGCAGATGTAGCTGTAGCGGGTCAGCGTGCGGTGGTCGTTGACCACCACCAGCACCACCACGAACAGCACCAGCGAAACCGCGGTGAACAGCAGCTGCTTGGTGATTTCCGGCGAGTAGTCCTTGCCGCGCTGCAACGCGGACTCGGCCTTCGCCAGATCGAGCCGGTGAATCATCACCAGCCCGATCCCGTTCAGCAGCGCGACGCACGGCAGCAGCACCGGGTCGGCGTACGGGGCCCATCGGCGCACGGCGAGGTGCGTCGTGGCGAGGACGCCGAGGTACGCGAGCCCCACCCACAGGATCGAGAGCGTCAGCTCCTGCTCCTGGTTGGCCTCGACGATGACCAGGGCAAGGGTGACGATGCCCGCGGCGAACGCCAGCAGCGCGAGCTCCGTGCCCCTGCGCTTGGGGAGGTCTCGCGGCGGGTTCGTGGCGAACTGGGCGGACGTCGGGTCGGCCAACGGCTGGCCCATCAGTTACCGCCCCCCGTCGGCGGCGTACCCGCCGTCGAGCAGTCCCTCCCCGCAGGCTGGTTCGCCGACGAAGGCGTGCCGCCCGGCGGCGCCACGCTGGACGAGGGCGCGCCCGACGGCGGGACGCCCGAAGAATTGGCCGGTTTGCAGTCCGACAGCTTCTTCTTGAGACGCAGGAAATCGTCGATGTACTTGCGCGCGTCGTCGAGGCTTTCGCGCTTCACGCCGTTCTGCACCGCGATCCGCGCGTCCTCCTGCAACGCGCTGACGCGGAGCTTGTCGGTGCACAACTGTCCCGGCGGGCACGAGCCCTGCTCGAGCGAGTGCAGGTCGATGCCGAGGATGCTGCCCGGGACGCCGCGGTAGATCACGACCTCCTGATCGGGGCCTTCTCCGACGTAGTACTGGCTGAGCACGAAGTATCGAGTCGCGATCGCGGCGGCGCCCAGCACGATCAGCACCACGACCGCCCCCACGAGCCAGCGGAACCGTTTCCGCCGTTTCGCCTTGGGGTCTTCCTGCGGGGCCTGCGGTTCCTGTCGGGGCGCAGGCGGCGGCTGAGTCAGCGCGCGCGCCCGGGCCGCCGGGGAATCGCCCTGATGCATCTCGTCGCTGCCGTCGCCCGCGGCTCCGCCCACGATCGGGGCGTCGTCGCCGAAATCGACGTCGACCACGTCGGCGATGATGACGGTCACGTTGTCCGTGCCGCCGCCCTTGAGCGCCAGCTCGATCATCCGGTCGGCGCATTCCTGCGGATCCGGGATCTGCACGGCCTCGGCGAGCGTCTCGTCGCTGACCATTCCGGACAAACCGTCGGAGCAGATCAGGTACCGGTCACCGGGACGCGCCTCGCGCACGGTCAGGCTGGGCTCGACCTCGTGTCCGGTGAGCGCCTTGAGCAGCAGCGACCGCTGCGGGTGCACCGCCGCCTCTTCCGGCGTGATGCGGCCTTGTTCGAGCAGTTCGTTGACGAAACTGTCGTCGCGGGTGATCTGGGCGAATTGGCCGCCGCGCATCAGATACGCGCGCGAGTCGCCGACGTGGACCAGACCAAGCCGGTTTCCCGCGAACAGGACCGCGGTGAGCGTGGTGCCCATGCCGTCCAGATCGGGGTCCTGGGACACCAGTTCGGCGATCGCCGCGTTGCCGTTCTGGACGGCTTCGCGAAGCTGAGCGAGCAGGTCGTCGCCCGGCTCGTCGTCGTCGAGCGGGGCGAGCGAGGCGATGACGACCTTGCTGGCCACCTCACCTGCGGCGTGCCCGCCCATGCCGTCGGCGAGCGCGAGGAGGCGCGGGCCGGCGTAGACGGAGTCCTGGTTGTTGGAACGCACCAGGCCCCGGTCGCTGCGGGCCGCGTAGCGGAGGACGAGAGTCATGGGCGAAGCTCGATCACCGTCTTGCCGATCCGGATGGGGACTCCGAGCGGGACCCGGAGGGGTGCAGTGACCTTAGCCCGGTCGAGGTAGGTCCCGTTCGTCGAGCCCAGATCTTCCACGTACCAGTCCTCCCCGCGCAGCGCGATCCGGGCGTGCCGGGTCGATGCGTAGTCGTCGTCGAGCACCAGCGTCGAGTCGTCGGCGCGGCCGATGAGGATCGGCCGCCCGTCGAGCGCGATGCGGGTGCCCGCGAGGGCCCCGTGCGTGACGAGCAGTTGCTGCGGGGTCTTGCTGCCCCGCGGCTTCTTCTCTTTGCTCCGGCGGAAGGACGGCACCTGGACCCGGAGGCCCGAGGCGGCGTAGAGGTCCGAGCGCACGACTCGGAGCGCGGCGAACACGAAGAGCCAGAGCAGCACGAGAAAGCCCACTCTGGTGAGTTGAACGACCAGCTCTGGCACTTGTTGTGTCCGCTCCCGCCTGTGCCTGCAAGCCGCGGCGCCACGCACGCCGCGGTTCCCCCCGCAAGACAATTCTGCGGGAACCCTGTGGACGGTCTGCGCTCAGCCCTGGGTTCGGAACACCAGGGACGAATGACCCACCCGGATCACGTCGCCGTCGGCGAGCTGCCACGTCTGCACCGGGGTGCCGTTGACCGTGGTCCCGTTGGTCGACCCGATGTCGGCGAGCGTCGCGCTCTGCCCGTCCCAGGTGATCTCCAGGTGCCGCCGCGAAACGCCGGTGTCCGGGAGGCGGAAGTCGGCGTCCTGCCCGCGGCCGACGACGTTGCCGCCCTGCTTCAGCGAGTAGGTGCGGTTGGAGCCGTCGTCCAGCTGGAGGCTCGCCTGAAGCTGACGGCCCGCGGCCGGAGCACCCTGCTGCGCGTACGGGTCCTGGCCGTACCCCGCCTGCGGCTGGCCGCCGTACTGGTCGTACCCGCCCTGCTGGCCGTAACCCTGGTCGTAACCGGCCTGCGGCGGCTGGCCGTAGCCCTGGTCGTAACCGGCCTGCGGCGGCTGCCCGTAGCCCTGGTCGTACCCGGCCTGCGGAGCCTGGCCGCCATAGCCCTGGTCGTAGCCGCCCTGCGGGGCCTGGCCGTAACCCTGGTGGTCGTAGCCCGGCTGCGGAGCCTGGCCGCCATAGCCCTGGTCGTACCCGCCGTGCGGGGCCTGGCCGCCGTACTGGTCGTAGCCCGGCTGCGCGCCGTAGCCCTGGTCGTAGCCCTGCTGCGGCTGACCGCCATAACCCTGGTCGTACCCGGGCTGCTGGCCACCCTGCTGTCCGTAGCCGTACTGGCCGTGCTGGCCGTACGGGTCACCCTGGTCGTGTTGGCCGTAGCCGGGGGGCTGGCTCATTGGTGGGTCTCCTGCGTTGCTGGGTCGTGCCGACCGTGACGGCCCTTCCCCCGCAGCGGCGCGGGCGTCGGGATCGACGGACGAACGGGTCTTGAACTGTCCAGTATGCAGCGCCTCGTTGCGCTCGAGTGATACGACGACGTCACCATAGGTGTCCCAGCCCTGCGCGGCGAGGTGTTCCGCCACCGCCCTCGCGAGAACCCCGGTGACCCGCTGCTCATCGCCGGCCATGCGATCGTGGTCAGCCGCCCCCAAAGACACGATGTAGTGATTCGGGGCGAGCTGCCGACCGCCTGCCAGCTCACGAACGTTCTCCTCGCCTTCCCTCTCGAGCGCAACCGCCACTTCCTGTGTGACGACGTTGCCGCCGAACATGCGCGCGAAAGTATTCCCCACCAGGTTCTCGAGTCGCCTGTCGAAGCGCTCAACGCGACCCACCGGGGACGACCTCCTCACACGTGTGCTTCCGCATCGATCCTATCCGGGGGAGGAAGGGTTGGGCATGCCCCCGGTGAAACCCGTCAGAAGGCCCTGCTAAGCTTTGCTGGCTGCCTCAAGGAAGCAACTCGGGCGAGTGGCGGAATGGCAGACGCGCACGGTTCAGGTCCGTGTGTCCGAAAGGACGTGAGGGTTCAACTCCCTCCTCGCCCACCGTGGTCAGGCCCCCAGTCGTTTGTGCGACTGGGGGCCTTTTCCGTTTGTCGGTCGTTCCTTCGCCCCGGGGGGTCGAGCCCCGGACTCCCGCGCTGCCATTGGCTGCGGTTGGCCGGGGGCTGGGTTGGGTGTGGGCCAGGGCACAGTTTCGAGGCCTGGGGGATGCGCGCGGATGTCCGGGTTCGCGGTGTTGTGGGGATCGGGTTGGTTCTCGGTCGCAGTGCATGCGCGACGACGCACCGGTATCGCATGACGCCTTCTTTTATGACCAGGTGATGTCGACTCCATCCAGTTGGACGCCGCTGGGAGGCGGTGGGTTCGGGTGGATTTCCGCGTTTTGCGAGCGGGAAGTGGCTGTCTCGTTACAATCAGTGGCGCTGACTGCTGCGAGGGGAGACGTAGATGTCGGGCGGATACCAGGTCGACCTCGGGCGGATGGGGACTCTCATCTCCACGCTCGAGCAGGCCAAAGAGCGGATGACCAGTGCTAACGCGAAGCTCAAGGGGTCATCGCCCGGTGAACTAGGAAGCCGCGACATCGATTCGGCCGGCGGCGAGTTCCAAGACCGGTGGGAGTACGGGATCGGGAAGATCGCCGAGTTCTCCGGGACAGTAGCCGAGGGCTTGTCCAAAGCGAAACAGGTCTACGCGGACATGGAGAAGAAGGTCGCGGACCAATTCGGGAAAGGGATGGGCACGCCGGCGTCGGCACCGCCCGCCGTCGCTCCGCCGTCGGCGATCAGCGCCCGGCTCGACGGGCCGGCCCGATGAACTGGGACCGGGTCGCGGACGCGGTCGCGCCGGTGGAGACGGGAAGCTATCCGGCACTCGGGTTCGATCCCGCGCCAGGTGTCGTAGCCAAGGTGACTGACGTCGCGACGACGTTGGGCAGCGTGGCGACCGAAATGGGCCAGGCATACGAAGACCTGGCGAAGCTCGGAAAATCCGACGGGTTCTGGGAAGGCGACGGGGCGCAGGCGTTCCAGAAAACGGTCGGGCAGGTGCCGGAGTACCTGGACAAGGCACACCGATCACTGTCCGGTGCTTCCGGGACCCTCACCCGGTGGGCCGAAGACCTCGGCACCATGCAGCGGCAGGCAGCGGACCTGGAGCACCAGGCAGAGGCGGCCCAGGCCCAGGTGAGTTCTGCCCAGGCCAACCCTGACTTCCGGCTGGCCGGGCAGGCTTTCAGCGACCCAGCGCAGTTGCAGCAGGCCCAGGAGGCGCTGGGGAAGGCGCAACAGCAACTGAACAAAGCGCAGGGAGACCTGGACGCTCTGCGCGAAAGCGCGAAACGGCTGCTCGCGCAGCACGGGGACCTTGCGGGGCAAGTCGCCGAAGCACTGCGCAAGGCAAAGGACGAGGCACCGGAAGAGCCCGGTCTGCTCGACAAAATCGGTGACGCCATCGGCAAAATGGCCGACGGGATCAAGAAGCTCGCTGGCGACGTCTGGGGCTGGGTCAAGGAACACGCCGACGTCATCGCCAAGATCGGCGACGTGCTGTCCACCGTCGGCAATGTGCTGGGGGTCGTAGCACTGGCCACGTCGTGGATCCCCGGAGTCAATGCGGTTACCGCGGCCGCGGCGGTAGGGGTCAGTGCCGCCGCGGCCGGGACGAAACTGCTTGCGAAAGCCGCTGGCGCTGACGTGTCGTGGGGAAGCATCGCGATGGACGCGGTGGGTGTCATTCCCGGCGGAAAAGTCGTGGCTGGAGCCAAGAACGCGGTCGCGCAGGCCACTCGCGGTGCGGCCCTCGCGAAAATGGGGAAGGCCGGCGAACTGGCGGGCAAAGTGCCTGGCGTCGGGCAAAAGGTGATCAAGGGGATCGGCGGCACGGTAGCCCGGGACGGGGCCGGTGCCGCGATCAAGATCGACGGGCAGGTGGTCAAGATCGGCGGCCAGGACGTCAGCCCCATCACGATGAACGCGTTGCGATCCGATCCCGCCGCGGCGATCGACCAGGCAGCTCGGTATTCGCACGGCAAAGCGGTGGACTTGGCGAACAAGCTCCCCGGAATCAACCTGGAACCGTTCAGCACCAAGGGAATCGTGGCCGGAGTTGCGGTCAACTCCGGGATCGGCGTGGCGAAAGCCGAAGCGAAGGACTACGCGGTGGACAAGATCACCGGAGGCTGACCCGAGCCGGTCCGGACGTGACTGTGACATTAGAGGTGGCGGGTGAATCAAGAGAGAGAGTCGATACGCGGGTGGGCGACTGCCTTGTGGGGAGAGCCCGCGGGGGTGGTCGCGTTCCAGCGCAAGCGCTTCAAGTTGACCTTGCCGAACAGGCAGGACATCGGAACGTGGAGCATCGGCAAGAAGATCCTCTACGTTCTCGCCTTTCCGATATTCATTCCGTACGCAATCATCCTGTATGTGCTGAACTTTTGGGAAATCTACCCCAAGTGGCCGACCAGGACGGGGACGCTGACCGTGCGCGGGACGCTCCCGTACGGCCCGGCGATCGACTTCGTCGACCTGATGAAGAAGGCACCGAAGAAGTCCTGGGTGGTTTTTTCGAGGTCACACGTCGTCTTCGTCCAAGACGGGCTCGACCAGGGTGCTCCGGTTCCCTTCTGGCAAAGCGGGCCGGAGCTGAACGTGGAACTCACCCCCGGAGCTGAGGAAGGAGCTCTCCGGATCTACTGGCCGGAACACGGACAGGCGGTTCTGAAGCTGAGCGAAGAGGAAGAGGCGCTCGTCAGGAGCTTCGCTCAATCGTACGGCGAAGGGTGGTCCCGCTTCCGGTAATCGGCGTTGGTCTCACTACTCTCAGACAGGACGGGACTCATGACGGACGTGTCCGCTCCACCGGAACCACCCGGGTTCTCCCTCTTCCTGCCCGACGGTTTCCTCGCCTTGCCGGCAGGGAATATCGACGAGGAACAGTTCCGGTCTCTCGCCGCTTCAGTGTCCGCTGAGTTCGGCGCGGGCCCCGACGCCGAGATCGACCAAGGCATCGCCGAAACAACCGCGATGCTCGTGAGCACCGCTGCCATGGCCGAGGCTGGCGGTTCCAGTTACACCGCCGCCGGGTTCTTCCGCTCCCCTGACGACCTGAAGCGGCCGATCATGGCGGTGGTCAACTGCTTCTGCCTGGAATCGGATCATTCGTCGACCGCTGTGGCGATCTCCGGCCTCGAGGAGGTTCAGCGCAGCACCTCGACGGGACCGGTCGAGGTAGTGGAATTGCCGGCAGGCCCGGCGGTGATCGCGCAGTCGGCCTCGGTCGGGAGCATTTCGATCGGCGAAGGATCGGTCCAGGTCACCGAACACGCGATCACCGCGTGGATACCGGGCACTAAGGTGATTCTCGCCCTCGCCGTGACCAGCAACAACACCGAAGACTGGACTCATGTGGTCGACCTGGCGCGCGGCATCTTCGAGACCTTCGAGTGGGTCGACACCACCGGCTGATGGCTTCAACGGTGAGTTGATAGATCGGAAAGTTACTGATGACGATGATGAACCCCTATGCGTCGGCGGCATCTCCTGGTCGCTGGTTTCCTCCTGCCCTGGTCGGAAAGATCCGTGCCACTACGATGCGATGGGGTTCCGCGAGCGCCGGGATCGGCTTGCTCATGATCATCGCCGTACCCGTCTTCGGGTACCGCCTTCCCACTTCCTATGACGTGACAACCGGGCTGACGGTCGTCTTGGGGATTACCGCGGCGTGTTGCCTGATGCTCTCCGGGATTGGCCTGATGGTGGCGCGTTGCTATTTCTCGGCTGGGCAGCTCGCGCACCGCAAGGAGTACACCGTACTGGGAGTTCAGCTGGGGACGGCTATTCCAGGGTGGCTGGCAACGATTGTGTTCGTTTTCTGGTACGTCATTACCGTGACGACATCGGGTAGCTACTCCGGTATGGAACAGCTTCACTTCACAGTGCCCATCGTGCTCTACCTCATCACCCCCGTCGTCGCGGCGCTCATCAACTCAGTCAACTTGATCACCGCCTTTTCTCTTTTCTTTCCCTCGCCCCGCCGGTTGAGTAGGTACAGTTCCGGGCTTGCATAACCGAGTCGGATGGGTGGCTGATGGGCCAGGAGCTGGGAGTCCGGGTCGAGCGGTACTTCGAGGGCGGCTGGCGGGAGCCTGTGCAAGTCGTCGTGCTCGGACGGGTCAAAGCAGGGCGCGATCGGCGGCGGCGGGCTGATCGGTCGCTGGGGTGTGTCGCGGAGGCTGGTCTTGAGATCCTCGCAAATCTCGCGTGGCCCTTGGTGGCGCTTTGGGAGTTCGTGACAGTTCCGAAGCGACGCCGGAAACCGGTGGCCGTACCTAGTGGACCAGCTCGGGGGCAGGCGTTCGAGGCGGCCTCGAGGTTGAAGGGGCGGGGCGGAGAGATCGCGGTGGTGCGCGGGCGGCGCGGGTGGCGCGGGTGGCGTTGGTTGAGGTTCGCGAAGCAGCACCGGTCGTGGTGTGGCAGGGGAGTGCGCAATGGAGCCCTTCGCCTGCCTGTTTGTACTGGGAAGACGGCTCGATGTTGATCCTTGCGCCGCGGTGATTTCGGCGGCGCAATTCCGGTAACCTGAGTCAAGATCAGCTGGGCGGGGGAAACAGTGAGCGACGGCAACTACTTCGACGGCCAGGCAGACAAGGTGTTCCAGGCTCGCAATGTGTACGGCGACGTGCATTTCCACGGTCCGCAGCAACCTGCGGCACCGGCGTTGCAGGTTCAGGCGCCGCCGAAGCATTACCGGAACAACGAGCGCCAGCTGGCTGCGCTTACTCGGATCCATGACGAAGCTCTGGACCGGGTAGCGATCGCGATCGTGCGAGGTGCGCCGGGCAGTGGGCGCACGACTCTGTGCGAAACCTGGCTGCACCAGCATCAGGACCGGTTCGACCGGTTCTACGACGTGCGCGTGGGCCACCGGGCGGGTGCCGACGTGCTGGCCGAGCTGCTGTCCAAGCTCGGATACGGTCCGGACGAGATGCAGGCGAGTCTCGAGGGGCGCGCGGCGATGTGGCAGTCGCAGACTGCTGAGTTCAAGGTCGCGCTGCTGGTCGACGACGCGTTGAGCGCGGCTGAGGTGAAGGCGCTGCTGCCGACGCATCCCGGTTCGTACGTGCTCGTGGTCGGGTCGGGGCTGGATGCGCTGCGTGCCCGGTATTCCGCTCGCGAGGTCGAGCTGGAACCGTTGAGCAACGAGGCGGCGCTGGGCGTCCTGACTGAGCTGGTGGGCGAGGAAAAGCTCGCCGCGGAACCGGAACAGCGGGAAGAACTGCTCCGGATTTGCGCTGGTTCTGCAGCGGAACTCAACGTCGCGGGCATGATCCTCGCGCGTCAGGGCGGGACGGTGCAGCGCCTGATCGCGCGGATCCGCGCGAAGGGCGCCTTGGCCAGCGCGGTGTTTGACGTCGCGTACGAGCTGTTGAGCGAGCAGGAACAAGCGGTCTACCGATTCTTCGGGGCGCACCCGGGCAGCGGTGACGTCCGGCTGGAAACCGTCGCGGCGGTGCTCAGCCTCGATGAGTTCGACGCTGAGGACGCGTTGCAGAAACTGGTGTCCGCCAAGCTGATCGAGGTGATCAGGGGCCGCTACCGGATGTCCGAGCTTGCTCGGCTGCACGCTGCCGGGCTGGCTGGCGAGCTGTCGGACGTCGTGGTCGGGTATTACGCGGAGCAAGGGCTCAAGATCGCGGAAAGTGCGCTGCCCACTGGCTGGC
Source organism: Amycolatopsis echigonensis (assembly GCF_014174495.1). GTDB lineage: Bacteria > Actinomycetota > Actinomycetes > Mycobacteriales > Pseudonocardiaceae > Amycolatopsis > Amycolatopsis echigonensis. The sequence goes on along the minus strand of NZ_JACJHR010000002.1, from coordinate 197,480 downwards.
CGGCGAGGATTTGGCCGGGTTTCGGGTCGGCGTCGGTGTCGGCGGCGGAGGCCTGGGAGTGGTTGTTCGCTGAACAGACGAACCTGCTTGCCGCGGCGGAGGTCGCGTTGCAGGCGGGGGCACACGAGGACGTCATTCGGCTGGCGAGGGCGTTGTGGCCGGTCTACAAAGACGGCGCGTCCCCCGCGGAGCTGGTGGCGGTGAGCCAGGACGCGGTCCAGGCCGCGCAGGCTGCTGCGATGCCGCTTGCCGAGGGATTGGTCCGCACTCAGCTCGGGTTCGCGCGGATGCAACTGCGGGATTGGGCTGCGGCGCAGGAGCAGTTCGCCGTCGCGGCCGAGTTGGCCACTACGCCGGAGGAGCACGCGTCCGCGCTGGAAGCGCGCGGGCTCGCGTTTTTCGAACCTGGATGGATCGCTCGGCAGCAGGGGCGGCCGGAGGACGCGGTTTCGTTGCTGGGCCGGGCGGAAGTCTGTTTTCGGGAGAGCCTCGCGCTGGCTGAGGAGATCGGTCGCGACCGTCGTCTTGCGTTGATTCGGATGCATCTGGCCAAGGTTGTCCCGCCGGAGGAGGCGGCCACTCTGCTCGCGCAAGCGGAGCAGGGACTGAAGAACGAGCCGGGCAATCTGGTGAAGGTTCGGTTGTGGCAGGGGCGGAAGCTGATCGAAGCCGGTTCCTTCGAGGCAGGCGCGGTGGTGCTGGCCGAAGTCGACTCGGCGGCGGAACAGGCCAACCTGCAGCGGGAACGCATTGCCGCGTTGTGGTCCCGCTCGGAGGCGGCGCTTGCCCGTGGTTTCCGTGATCAGGCGAAGGCGCACGCGAAAGATGCGCTGAACATCGCGCGGATGCACGGTTTCACGGCCGAGGCGGCTGATCTGCTGATCTGGATCGAACAGCTCTGACTATCCATAGTGGACGGTAAGGCGTGCCTCGTGCTTGCGGCCGCCCGCGGTGAAGGGAAGCTGTTCGGGGAAGTCGAGGCCTAGCAGGTCGCGCGTGTACAGCAGCGACGGCACGGCCTGTGGCAGGTCGGTGCCGGTGAAGGACACGACCAGACCGTCGCGGCTGCCGGCCAGCCAGCCGGATCCGTACGGGCAAGCGGCCCATTCGCAGCCGGGGAATTCGGCGAGGGTGATGGCGATCCAGCGGCCCGGGTCAGGGAAACGGTCGCCCAGCACGATGTCGGCGCGGCGCAGGAGGCGGGGGTCGGGGCCGTCGACGTGGACGACTAGGTGAGCGTCGGCGGAGGCTGCGGCGAATCGGGTGACCTCGTCGCCGCGGACCTGGACCCATTGCGCGCCGGGTTCTTGGCGTTGGACGCGCGGCAGTGGGAACGCGGTGAATCCGGCTGGTTCAGCTGGTGGCGACAGTCGAAGCGTGCGATAGCCGAGGTCGGTCAGGAGGGCTGCGGACTGTCCGGGGACGCTCGTGGCGAGTTCGGTCGCGACGACCAGGTCCGCGGGCTGGGTCGCGGTGCGCAGTTGGTCAGCCAGGCTTTCGTCGGTCAAGGACGGGGCGGCGCGCAGGAGGGCGGCCACCGGCGAATCGGGATCGACGGCATCGTGTGGTGCGGCGGCCAGCAGGACTGGGGTGCCGAGGCAGGCGGAGTAGTAGGTGACGGAGCCGTGGTCGCCGATGGTGACGTCGGCGGCTACTGCGGCTGGCTGCCACAGGTCTTCTTCCGGCAGGACGATGACGCCCGTCCGCTGCCATTTTCGCAGCCACATTTCCAGTTGCCACGGGTAATGGCCTTGTCCGATGTTGGGGTGCAGGGCGAGCACGACGGTGAATTCGTCGAGCGGCAACTGGCTGGCAATGCGGGCGGGCAACTCTGGGCGGGTCCCGTACAGGGAATCCGCGCCCCATGTTGACGAGACCAGAACCAGCGTTTGCTCGCCGGTTACGCCTAGTGCTTGGCGGTAGGATTCGCGCAGTTCTCGGGCGTCCCGCAGGCGGTCCAGGCAGGAGTCTCCGGCGATGACGGCGTGGTCAGCGGCTTCCGGACAGTACTGCCGCAGCCGGGTGAGCTGCTCGGGGTGGGACAGGACGTGATGTTCGGCGATCACCTCGCCGTGATGCATCAGCCATTCCTCGGACAACCCGAAAACCGGTTTCCGGTTTCCGGTTTCCGGTTTCCGGTTTCCGGTTTCCGGTTTCCGGTTTCCGGTTTCCGGTTTCCAAGAATTTATTATACCCCATTCCGTGCGGCAAAACCGTCAACGGAGCGCGCAATTCGTGCAAATCCCCGCCGTAACTGGCGGCCAAAGCCCAGTCGAAGTCCTCCGCCACGACGTCTTCCCACGGTTCCAGCGGGATCCCGCGCGCGGCGAGGTACTCCTCCGTCCCCCGGGTGAACGCGCTCGAAGCCGGGCACGTGAACACCACCTGTATCCGGGGATCCCCAGCGAACAACGGCAGCACGTCCAGCAGCCGAGTCGCCGCGGTGACGTTGTGCACGACCGCCAGCAGCGTGCGTTCCGTGGGCACGGTGCGCCATCGGCGCGGCACGGGGAACGACGACGAAGGCACGGAGAGCGATCCTACCGATCGCTCTCCGTGCCGGTCGTCGAAGAAAGGCTCAGAGACTGATATTGCCTTGTACGTCACGCAGCTGAACGACCTTGGCCCCCTCGGCCACGGTGCCCACGTGATTCGTCACCCCGCCGCTGCGTGCCTCCTGGTGCACCTCGAACTCGGTGCGCAGCGCCGCGCCGAACTCCGGGTCCTGGCGGCTGACCTCGTCGAGGCGTTCGGCCAGCGCGGTCACGGTGGCCGGGTCGTCGGGGGTGGCCGCCTCCAGTTCCGCGGTTGCCTTGCTGTTGCCGGAGAACTTGCGCTTGACCAGGTCGTACAGCCCGGTCGCGGCCTTCGTGGCCAGCGCGGTGGCGACAGCGGTCAGGATCGGCTCGGGCATGCGACTCTCCTCAGGTCGGCGGCCCTTCCACCGTACTCACTTCGCGTGCTCGTCGATCCACTCGGCGATCACATCGATGCGCGACGTCGTTTCCGCGCCGGTGTGCGGGCAGTCCGGGCCGTTGTTCTCGATCGAGATCAGCTTGCCGTCGGTGAAATACGGCGCGCCCGTGTCGTAAGTGCACGCGCTGGTGGACGCCGAGGGCGATACACCGTGGATGGCGACTGTCGTGCTGCCGACCGACGAGATCTTCATCGTGCCCTGCTGCAACTGCTTGGACGGCACTGGATTCTGTGCCGTCCGGCTGCCCCAGCCGGCCAGGGTGACCTGTTGTCCGACGCCGGGCACCAGGTGGTTCACGGTGAGCGGCTTGACCTCGGAGACCGGGCTGTCGAGCTTCGCCAGCGCGACGTCGTTCGGGCCGGCTTGCAGGACCTGTGTGACCTTGCGCTGGACGCCTTTTTCCTTGGTCTCGTCGACGAGACCCAGCGACACCGTCGTCGGATACGGCACCGGGCCGGACACCCGGTTCTTGTTGGCGTCGTGGAAACAGTGGCCGGTCGTGACGATCCACTGCGGTGCGACGAGCGCTGCCGAACAGAAGCTCGAGTACGTGCTTCCGTTCGGCAGCGGGATTCCGGTCATGCTCAGCTTCGCGGCGAAGCCGAATTGGCCTGCTGGGACGTCAGAACCGTTGGCGACGGCCAAAGCCGGGCTCGCGGTGAGGATGGGCAGGAGAACTGCTGCGGAGATCGCGGCGCGGACGCGCATTCTGTCCCTTCGTCCGGGTCACCGGCGGACGCCGATGAACTCGGCCTTCCACGCTAACGACACCGTCCGCGTCGCGGAATTCCCTTGATGGGCGACGAAAACTGACCGATCGCGGGACTTGCCCTCACGCGGTGTGGGTGGCGATCCAGTTCGCGAGGATGTCGACGCGAGCGGTGGTCTCGGGCGTCGAGTGGGGGCAGTTGGGGCCGGTCGACTCGACCGAGACGAGGCGGCCGGTGTTGCCTTCGGCGACGAAGTACGGTGCGCCCGAGTCGTAGCTGCACGCGCTGGTGTCCTTCTTCGGCGCGATGCCGACGACGCTCACGGTGGTGGCGTCGGAACCGACGACCTGCATCGCGCCCTGCTGCAGTTTGTTCGACGGCTTCGGGGAAACCTCGGTCAGGCTGCCCCAACCGGCGAGCGTCACCTGCTGGCCGGTGGCCGGCGCGGCAGGCGAGACGGTCAGCGGCGTGATGTCGGTGACCGGCTGGTCGAGCTTGGCGAGCGCGACGTCGTTAGTACCCGCCTGCTGCACCTCGGTGACCTGACGCCGTTCGCCCTTGCCCGGCTCGTCGGTGGTCGCGCCGAGCAGCACCGAAGTCCCGTACGGCACCGGCCCGGAAACGGGCTTGCGGTTGACGTCGTGGAAACAGTGTCCGGCGGTGATGATCCACTGCGGCGCGATCAGGGAACCCGAGCATCCGCTCGAATAAGTGGTGCCGTCCGCGCGCGGGATGACGGGCATGGACAGCTTGGCCGCGAACGGATACTCACCGGGCGCCACATCGTTGCCGTTCGCGACCGCGGACGCGGGTGCCGCGACAGCGAGCGCGGCACCGGCGGCGAGGAAGGCAGCGGAAAGGGCAGCACGCAAACGCATGAAATATCCTCCGGAAGACGACTACTCAATGCGAACGTTAGGCGCCTTCCGGTTCCCCTGAAAGGGGGATCAGCCGGGGCTGCCCGATCGGGCTTGCCCGGCTGCCCGCGTTTTCTCGGAGGTCAGCGCACGCCGACCAGATCGACGACGAAAATCAGCGTTTCGTTCGGCGCGATCACGCCGCCCGCGCCGCGCTCGCCGTAAGCCAGGTGCGGCGGGATCACCAGCTGGCGGCGGCCGCCGACCTTCATGCCGGTCACGCCCTGGTCCCAGCCCGGGATGACCTGGCCCGCGCCGAGCTGGAAATCGAGCGGCGCGCCGCGGTCGTAAGAGGCGTCGAATTGCGCGCCGGTGGAGTGCGAGACCCCGACGTAATGCACGCTGACAGCGTTGCCCGACTTGGCTTCGGGGCCGTCGCCGACCGTGATGTCTTTGATCTGCAGCTCGGCGGGCGGCGGTCCGTCCGGGCGCTCGACTTGGGGCTTTTCCACGCTCATGGGGCTCACCGTACCTATCGGCGAAACGCTGCGCCGGATGGAGTACCGCCGGATGGACTACTCCCAACGAGGGGATAAACGCGAAAACTCTTCACATGTGTGCTACCCGTCGGTAGCGTGCGCTGGGTCACCCTGGGGCATCCTTCGTGGACGGAGCTGTGGCATGCGACGACGCATTCCCATCCTGGCCGCGGGCGCGGTAGCCGTGCTCACGGCCGGGCTAGTGCAAATCGGGACCGCGGCACCGGCTTCCGCCGCGTTGCCCGGCAACGACTATTGCGCGGGCCAATGCAACGACATCCTCCCGCCCGGCGAGAACGGGAGCGCGACGCTCGCCGAAATCCTCGCCAACAAGGCGTTCGGCACCCAGCCCGGGCACGCCGACGACCAGCTTGGCAAATACGCCGACCTGGCGGGCGGGTACAAGACGCTGACGACCGACACCATCGGCAAATTCTTCAACGACTCGTCCTTCGGAGTGCCCGCCGACCAGGTCGCGAGCACCCTGAAACCGCGGGACGACGTGACGATCACCCGCGACAAGGCCACCGGCGTCCCGCACATCCAGGGCACGACGCGGTCCGGCACCGAATACGGCGCGGGGTACGCCGCGGCGCAGGATCGCTTGTGGCTCATGGACATCATGCGCCGGGTCGGCCGCGGCCAGCTGACGTCGTACGCGGGCGGCGCGGAAGCGAACCGCGAGCTGGAGCAGTCTTTCTTCGCCTCCGCGCCGTATACCGAGGACGAGCTGCAGCAGCAGATCGACGCGGTGGCGGCGAGCGGCCCGCGAGGCAAGCAGGGTCTCGCCGACGCGCAGGCGTACGTCGAAGGCATCAACAAATACATCACCGATTCGCACAACGGCCGGTATTTCCCGGGCGAGTACGTGCTGACCGGGCACGTCGACGCGATCACCAACGCGGGCACCATCGAACCGTTCAAGCTCACTGACCTCGTCGTGCTCGCCTCGGTGGTCGGCGCGCAGTTCGGCGCCGGCGGTGGCGGCGAGGTGCAGAACGCGATCGCGAAGCTGGCGCTGCAGGAGAAGTACGGGGTCGAGCAGGGCGAAAAGGTGTGGCAGAGCCTGCGTGCCGCGGACGATCCGGAGGCCGTGAAGACCCTGCACGACGGGCAGAATTTCCCGTACGGCAACACACTGGCGAATCCGCAGGGCGCGGCGTTGCCGGACAAGGGCTCGGTGACGAACCAGCAGCTCGTGTTCGACCCGACCGGCTCGGCGGCCTCCGCGCAACCGAAGGTCAAGGTTCCCGCGCCGAAGGACCAGGAATCCGCGCGCGGCATGTTCGACAACGGCGTGCTGCCGGGCAACATGCTCAAGGAAAAGCACGGCATGTCCAACGCGCTGCTCGTGTCCGGCGCGAAGACCGCCAGCGGTCATCCAGTCGCCGTGTTCGGCCCACAGACCGGATATTTCGCGCCGCAGTTGTTGCTGCTGCAGGAAATCCAGGGCCCGGGCATCAGTGCGCGGGGCGCGTCGTTCGCCGGGCTCAGCATGTACGTGCTGCTCGGCCGCGGCCAGGACTACTCGTGGAGCGCGACGACCGCGGCGCAGGACATCATCGACACGTACGCGCTGCCGTTGTGCGATCCGAGCGGCAAACCGGCCACGAAGGACTCGAACTACTACCTCTACCAGGGCAAGTGTCTTCCGATGGACACAGTGGAGCGCAAGAACGCCTGGTCGCCGACGGTCGCGGACGGCACCGCGGCCGGGTCCTACACGCTGCGCAGCTACCGCACGAAGTACGGCCCAGTGACCTCGCGCGCGACGGTGGACGGGAAGCCGGTGGCGTACTCGTCGCTGCGGTCCTCGTACTTCCACGAGGTGGATTCGCTGATCGGGTTCCAGGAGTTCAACGACCCGGGCTTCGTCAAATCGGCCGCGGACTTCCAGCGCGCCGCCAACGACGTCAACTTCACCTTCAACTGGTTCTACGCCGATTCGAAGGACATCGCGTACTTCAACTCCGGCGCGAACCCGGTACGCAATTCCACTGTGGACCCGATGATGCCGGTGTGGGGCGACCGCGGGTTCGACTGGAAGGGCTGGAACCCGGCGGGCAACAAGGCTGACTACACGCCCGCGTCGGAGCACCCGCAGTCGGTGAACCAGGACTACTACATCAGCTGGAACAACGCACAATCCAACGGCTATGCGTCGGGCGGCGCGGACAAGTCCGCCGTGCACCGCGGCGATTTGCTCGACGCGCGGGTCAAGGCGCTGCTTTCCAGCGGCACCAAGGTGACCCGGGTGAATCTGACCCAGGCGATGGAGGACGCGGCGCTGGCTGACCTGCGGGCGGAGAAGGTGCTGCCGCTGCTGCTGCAGGTGCTCGACAAGGCTCCGCTCACCGGTGCCGCGGCCGATGCCGAGGCGAAGCTGAAGACGTGGATGCAGCACGGACACCAGCGCGTCGAGTCCAGTGCGGGCAGCAAGACCTACAACGACGCCGACGCGATCCGGATCATGGACGCGTGGTGGCCGCTGCTGGTCACCGGCGAGTTCAAGCCGGCGATGGGCGACGACGCGTTCAGTGCGATGACGAACGTGCTGCAGATCAACGAAAGCCCGTCCGGCTTCCAGAACGAGACGCCGGGCAAGCACGTCGGGCAGCCGCACCAGGGTTCGGCGTATCAGCACGGTTGGTGGGGTTACGTCAGCAAGGACCTCCGCACCGCGCTCGGACAGCCGGTGGCAGGCCCGCTGGGCGCGAAGTTCTGCGGCGGCGGCGACCTGACCGCGTGCCGGCAGACGCTCGTCGACTCCCTGACCACTGCCGCCGGTCAGGCCGCGAACACGGTGTACCCGGGCGACGGCGACTGCTCGGCGGGCGACCAGTGGTGCGCCGACTCGATCATCCAGCGTCCGCTGGGCGGCATCACGCACGGCAAGATCAGCACGCAGAACCGGCCGACGTTCCAGCAGGTCGTGGAGTACCCCGCGCACCGCGGCGACAACGTCTCGAACCTCGCGGCGGGCAAGCCGGTGAACGCTTCCAGCGCGGAAACCGGGTTCTACAACTCCCCGGCTTCGAACGCGGTCGACGGCAATCCGAGCACCCGCTGGGCGAGCGATTGGAGCGACAACCAGTCGATCACCGTGGATCTCGGCTCGGTGCAGCAGGTTTCGCGAGCGGTGCTGTCGTGGGAGAAGGCCTACGGCAAGGGGTACAAGATCCAGCTGTCCACGGACGGCACCGACTGGCACGACGCCGCGGTGGTGACGGACGGGAACGGGGGTATCGACAACGTTTCGTTCGCACCTGCGGACGCGCGGTTCGTTCGGATGCAGGGAGTCACGCGCGGGACTAAGTACGGGTATTCGCTGTACGAGTTCGAGATTTACGCGCACTGACCTCGGTCGCTACCGAAGCGACGATGAGAACCGCCCCGGCCAGCAGGATCGGCCGGGGCGGTCCCTCATGGTCGCCAGCCCGACCCGGCTGGATGTCGTCCACTTTGTGGAACGGCTGACCACCTGGTGATATTCGTCGCCCTGCCGTTGAGACGGTCGCGAAGTTACCGTGTCCGCATGGACGACTGGACTCCGCGGACCCGCGCGATCGCGGCGGGCCGGCCGCACGGCCCTGGCGAGCCGCTGACCACGCCGATCGTTGCCACGAGCACCTTTGAGGCCGGCGGCGACGCGGTGTACGCGCGCTCCGACGGGACGGCTACCTGGGCTGCCTTCGAGGAGGTTGTCGGGTCGCTCGAGGGCGGCACTGCGGTCGCCTTCGCGTCCGGCGTCGCCACGTTGTCTGCGGTGCTGGATTCGCTGCCGGTCGGGTCGACGGTTGCTGTTCCGTCGTTCAGTTACGCCGTCACGCGCGGAGCGTTGAAGCACGCACAGCAGGTCGGTCGGCTCACGGTCACCGAATTGGAGCCGACGGACACGCAGGCGTGGCTCGACTGCGACGCCGATCTGCTGTGGCTCGAATCGCCGACCAACCCGACGCTCGACGTGATGGACATCGAGACGATCGCGCGCGGTACGAGGGGACGCGTAGTCGTCGACAACACCTTCGCGACTTCACTGCATCAGCAACCACTGTCGCTTGGCGCGGACATCGTGGTGCACAGCGCGACAAAGCTCATTGGCGGACACAGCGACCTTCTGCTCGGCGTCGCGGTCGCAGCCGAGCAGACCCTTGTGGACGAACTGCGCGCGGCGCGGACTCGGGTCGGTGCGACACCGGGTGCGCTCGAAACGTGGCTCGCGTTGCGCGGTTTGCGGACGCTTCCGGTGCGCCTCGCCGAGCAAACTCGTACCGCGGAGTTGCTGGTGTCCCGGTTGGCGGAACACCCGGCGGTAACAAAGGTCCGCTACCCGGGTTTCGGAATGATGGTGGCGTTCGAAGTCGCCGACGCCGACGCTGCCGACAAGGTATGCGCGAGCGTCCGGTTGATCCGGCCGGCGACGAGTCTCGGCGGGGTGGAAAGCCTGATGGAACGGCGTGCCTGGCTGCCCGGCGAGGAACGCGTGCCGCCGGGATTGATCCGGTTTTCCGTCGGATTGGAAGACCCGGAAGACCTGTGGCGGGATTTGCTGACCGCGCTCGGTTGATTTACGCCATTTCCTCACGAACCCTGTCCGGGTTGCCTGGCAAGTGTTACGGTATGGGCACGGCGGGCCGGAAACTCGGCAATCGGGCGGAATCATCGCTACCGGAAAGCAGTTCGTTACCGCTTTCCGCGGTGTTATTAATCACCAGCTAAAGGGTTACCCATATCGGCTGAAACCCCGGCAGGATCAGCGGGCGCGGTGGGGGTCATCGCGCCTTTCCTCAGAGGGGTAATCACCTTGAAGAAGACCCTGGGCAGACTCGCGGGCGCTGTGCTCGCGAGCGCCCTGATCAGCCTTGCCGTCGTGCCCGCCGCGAACGCGGATCCCGTGACGGATACTTCCTCCTCGGCTCCGGCCGACGCGGGCGAGTCGACTCCTCCCTCCGAGTCTCCGGCCAGCGAGACCACGCCGCCTGTTTCCTCCCCGGCGACCTCTGCTCCGGCGACGGAGACCGGCACGCCGACGGAGACCAGCGCGCCGACCGAGACCGGTAACCCGACCGAGACGGGCAAGCCGACCGAGACCGGCCAGCCGACTGACACCAGCAAGCCCACCACGCCGACCACGACCTCCTCGGAGACTCCTCCGGAGGAGCCGCCGTACGTGGACGACATCGCTTACGGCGTGGACCTCGACGGCAACGACGGCGTCTTCGTGATCGCGTGCGCCGCCGGCGAGCCGACGAACGTGCACTCCAAGGACTTCGACCTCGTCGAGGGCCCGTACCAGTTCGAGGACGACGGCCGCTACTGGGGCTGGACGGTCAAGCGCCATGAGGGCGTCTCGTTCGACAACGGCATCGTCTACGCGTCCTGGACCTGCGGCACCAAGCCGACCGACGGCGGGCACGTTCCCCCGGCCGGCGGCGCGGGCGCGGGCTCCGCTGGCACCACCGGCGGACACGGTGACTCGCAGGTGAAGTACGCGCCGAAGCACGGCATCGAGACCGGCTTCGGGGGCATGGCCGCCTGATGACCAGGAAGTACGGGCAGGGCGTCGCTCTCGCGGGCGCTCTGCTCCTCTCCCTCTCGCTGAGCGCGTGCGGTTCGGACGCCCCGGCGGCGCCCGCCGCGCAGGCGCCGGCCAGTGCGGCGGTCCCGGTGACCAAGCCGTTCACCGGGCTGCGGCCGACGTCGGTCGAGATCCCGAAGATCGGCGCGAAATCGTCGCTGATCACCGTGATGCCGAACAAGGACGGCCAGATTTCGGTGCCTTCGGTGAAGAACCCGATGCAGGCCGCGTGGTACCGGCTTTCGCCGGTGCCGGGCGACGTGGGCCCGGCGATCGTGCTCGGGCACGTCGACGGCAACCACCAACCGGGCATCTTCTACAAGCTCAAGGACGTGAACCCGGGCGACGAGGTCGACGTCGAACGCAGCGACGGCAAGAAGCTGAAGTTCGTGGTGGACCACAAGGAACAGGTCCCCAAGGACACGTTCCCGACGCAGGCCGTCTTCGGCAACACGGACAAGCCGCAGCTGCGCCTCATCACCTGCGGCGGCGTGTTCGACCACGCCGAGCACAGCTACAAGGACAACATCGTGGTGTACGCGAACCTGGTTTCCTGACTCAGGTCAGCAACGGGGTGAGCAGCGTTCGCTGCTCCCTCGGCACGTATTCCGCGTAATTGTCGTACAGCGCTTGCCGCGCCAACCGCGCCGCCGACTCCCCGTCGGCGGCGCGGATCGCGTTGAGCACCTCTTCGTGGTGCCGCAGCCACGAGCACATCAGCGTGCCGCGGTCGTTGGCGTGGCTGAGTTTGTCCTCGATCAATTCCAGCACGACGCCGCGGACGACTTCGCCGCTCACCACCAGTAGCGGATTTCGTGACACTCGGGCAATGACGTCGTGGAACGCGACGTCCGCGCGGCTGAATTCGGCGTATCCGTCCGCCGCCGCCATTCCTTCCAGCGCGACGTCGAGCGCGGTCAAATCCTCGGCGGTGCGCAGTTCCGCGGCCAGCAGGTGCGACGAACCGTCCAGCACCATCCGGAATTGCAGCAGTTCCGCCAGTCCGACGTGTTCCGCCCGCGCCAGCCGGTGCATCGACCGCTGCAGCGCGCCCGGCGAAGCGGCCAGCACCTCGGGCCCGCGCGGATCGCCGGGTCGTGACCGGATCAGCTCGGCGGCCTGCAGCACCCGCAGCGCCTCGCGCACGGTCGAGCGGCCGACGCCGAACTGCGTCATCAGCTCCCGTTCCCCGGGCAGCCGTTCGCCGGGTTTGAGTTGGCCGCTCACCACGGCCTCCTCGATCTGCTCCACGATCCGCTCGTAGGCGCGGACCGGAGCCACCGGTTCGAACTTCATCTTGACCTCGGTGTCTGCCGGATGCGAGTCTGCTGGAGGTTACTGGTCAGACCAGTGTACTGAGCAGGAGGCGGAATGAAAGCCCGGAGCACCGCGGCGGCACTGGCGCTGCTGCTCGTGACGTCCGGTTGCTCGGCAGGTTCCAGCGCGAGTGTTTCCCCAGGTCCGGACACGCTTTCCGTCGGATACACGGCGGAGCCGGCGAACTTCGACTTCACCCGGTCCGACGGCGTGGCCATCCCGCAGGCGCTGCTCTACAACGTCTACGAGGGCCTGGTGAAGCTCGATCCGCAGGGCCGGATCGTGCCGCTGCTCGCGAAGTCCTGGACGATCAGCCCGGATCGCAAGACGTACGACTTCCAGTTGCAGCAGGGCGTCAAGTTCAGCAACGGAGCGCCGTTCACCGCGTCCGACGTGCAGTTTTCGCTGATGCGGGTGAAGACCGACTGGACGATCTCGCTCAAATCGGCGATGGACGTCGTGGATCACGTCGAGGTCGTCGCGCCGGATCACGCTCGGGTAGTGCTGTCGAAACCCAGCAACGGCTGGCTGTTCAGTCTCACCAGCAGGCTCGGCGCGATGTTCAGCCCGACCGGGGTCGCGGACCTGGCGAACCATCCGGTCGGCACCGGACCGTACGAGGTAGCCTCGCGCCGACGCGGGGATTCCATTGTGCTGCGGGAGAATCCGCAGTACTGGGGCCGCAAGCCGGCGTATCGCACGGTCGTGCTCAAGTACTTCGCCGACCCGACCGCGCTCAACAACGCCTTGCTGTCCAACGGGATCGACGTGATCTCCAATCTCACGTCGGCCGATTCGATCCCGCAGTTCCAGGGCGACGACCGGTTCACCGTGCAGCAGGGCACCACGAACAGCGAGGTCACGCTGGCGTTCAACGGCCGCCGCGCGCCGCTGAACGACGTGCGCGTCCGTCGCGCGCTCACCTACGCCATCGACCGGAAAGCCGTGCTGGACCTGGTTTTCAACGGTCGCGGCACGCTTATCGGCAGCATGGTCCCGCCCACCGACCCGTGGTACGAGGATCTGTCGAAGGTCTATTCCTACGACCCGGCGAAGGCGAAGCAGCTGCTCGCCGAGGCCGGGGTGCACGATCTCAAACTGCGGCTGCGGATCCCGAACCTGCCGTACGCGGTGTCGGCGGCGCAGGTGGTGCAATCGCAGCTGGCGGACGTCGGGGTCACCGCGACGATCGAGCCGCTCGATTTCCCGGCGGTGTGGCTCAAGCAGGTCTTCACCGACCACGACTACGACCTCTCGATCATCCAGCACGTCGAAGCCCGCGACATCTCGACGTTCGGAAAACCCAAGTACTACTGGGGATACGACAGCAAGCGCGTGCAGCAACTGCTCGCCGCGGCGGACAGCGGTACGCCGCAGGAGCAGGTGGCGGACATGAAGGAGGTCGCGCGGCAGATCAACACCGACGCGGCCGCGGACTGGCTGTTCCTGTTCCCGAACGTCGTGGTCGCCAAGAAGAAGGTGACCGGACTCGCGCGGAACCAGGTCAGCGAATCCTTCGACCTGACCGGGGTGAGGCCGGCATGACCGCGCGCGTGCTGCGGCGGGTGGCCGTGTTCGCGGTGAGCCTGTTCGTGGCGTCCATTGTGGTGTTCCTGTTCATGGCCGTGCTGCCGGGCGATCCCGCGCAGGTCGCGCTCGGCGTCAACGCGACTCCGGAGCTGCTCGCGAAGACCCGCGCCGAATTCGGCATCGACCGGCCGCTGGTCGAGCAGTACCTGAGCTGGATGGGCGGGGTTCTGCACGGCGATTTCGGCCGGTCGTACGTCACGCGGGAGGCGATCAGCCCGCAGCTGCTGGACCGGCTCGGCGTCACGTTGTGGCTGGTCGGCGCGGGAATGCTGGTCGCGCTGGTGATCGCTGTGCCCGTCGGCGCGTTCGCCGCGGTGCGGCACCGGAAAGCCAGCGGCGTCGCGGTTTCCGGGCTGTCGCAGGTCGGTGTGGCGATCCCGGCGTTCCTCGCGGGCATCATCCTGGTGCAGATTTTCGCCGTGCAACTGCGCTGGCTGCCGAGCGGCGGATGGACCCCACCGGACCAGAACGCGGGCGAGTTCTTGCGCGGGCTGATCCTCCCGGCGTTGTCGCTCGGGCTGGTGCAGGGGGCGGTGCTCACGCGCTATGTCCGCTCCGCGGTGCTCGACACGCTCGGCCAGGACTACCTCCGCACCGCCAGGTCCAAGGGTCTTTTGCCTGGTCAGGCGTTGTTCCGACACGGGTTGCGCAACGCGTCCGTCCCGGTGGTCACGGTGCTCGGCCTGCAGCTGACGACGCTGCTGATCGGCGCAGTCGTGGTGGAGCGCGTTTTCGTCCTGCCCGGGCTCGGCAGCATGTTGCTGGACGCGGTCGCGCGGCGCGATCTGCTGACCGTGCAAGGGATCGTGCTGGTGCTGGTGGCCGGAGTGCTGCTGGTGAACTTCGTGGTCGACGTGCTCTATGCGGTGCTCGACCCGAGACTGCGGGGGTCCTGATGCGCCGCAACGGAAATCTCCTGCTCGGCGGGATTCTGGTCGCGCTGGTCGTGGTGGCCGCGCTGGTGTCGTTCGTCTGGACGCCGTACAACCCGGTGCAGGTCAACGCGCCGGACCGCCTGCTCGGCTTCTCCGCGCAGCACCTGTTCGGAACCGACAAATTCGGCCGTGACGTCTTCAGCCAGATCCTCGTCGGCGCGCGGACCACGCTGTACGTCGGCGTGGTCGCGGTCGGCATCGCGGCGGTGATCGGCACGCCGCTGGGCGTGCTGGCGGCGATGGCCCCGCGCTGGCTCGGCGAGTTCGTGATGCGGGTGAACGACCTGGTGCTCGCGTTTCCCGCGCTGCTGCTGGCGATCATGTTCGGTGCGGTGTTCGGCGCGGACACGCTCACCGCGATGGTCGCCATCGGCATCGCGACCATCCCGTCGTTCGCCCGGATCGCCCGGTCCGGATCGCTGCAGGTGATGAGCAGCGAATACGTGCTGGCCGCGCGGGCCGGGGGACGGTCGCGGTCGCGGATCGCCTGGGCGCACGTGCTGCCGAACATCGGCGGGCTGCTGATCGTGCAGGCGTCGGTGTCGTTCGCGATCGCGGTGCTGGCCGAGGCGGCGCTGTCGTTCCTTGGCTTCGGCACACGGCCGCCGACGCCGTCGTGGGGCCGGATGCTGCAGGAATCGCAGGAACTGCTCACCGCGCATCCGCGGCTCGCGCTCGTGCCCGGCGTCGCGATCGCGTTGGCGGTGCTTGGATTCAACCTTCTCGGCGACGGTCTGCGCGACCGTCTCGACCCCCGATTGGCGGCGCGGGTATGACGCTGACGGTGGAAAACCTGCAGGTCGCGGACCTGGTGCGCGGGGTCTCGTTCGAGCTGGGCGCGGGCGAGCGGGTCGGGTTGATCGGCGAATCCGGGTCCGGGAAATCGCTCACCGCGCTGTCCGTACTGGGCCTGCTGCCGGAAGAACTGTCGGCTACCGGTTCGGTGCGGCTGGACGGTCGGGAGCTGCTCGGAGCGTCCGAAAAGGAGCTCTCTCGGTTGCGCGGCAACGAGATGGCGATGGTGTTCCAGGAGCCGATGACGGCGCTCAACCCGGCGATGCGGGTCGGGCGGCAGGTCACCGAGCCGTTCCGGGTACACGGCCGGCGCGGGCGTCCGGCGGAGGAACTGCTGACCGCGGTCGGCTTGCCGGGCGTCGCGCGGGCGTATCCGCACCAGCTGTCCGGCGGGCAGCGGCAACGAGTAGTGCTGGCGATCGCGCTGGCCAACAACCCGGCGCTGCTGATCTGCGACGAACCGACGACCGCGCTGGACGTCACCGTGCAGGCGCAGATCCTGTCGCTGATCAAGGAGCGGTTGTCGGCGGAGAGTTCGCTGCTGTTCATCACGCACGACCTGGCGGTGGTGGCGCAGATGTGCGACCGGGTGCTGGTGATGCTCGACGGGTCCATTGTGGAGCATGGCTCGACGCGAGAAGTCTTGACCGCGCCGAAGCATTCTTATACGCAGCGGTTGCTCGCGGCTTCCGATCTGGAGGGCGCGCGATGATCTCCGTACGGGGCCTGGAGCGGCGCTACAAGCGGCGGGACGTGCATGCCTTGCGCGGCGTGAGTTTCGACGTTTCCGCTGGTGATCGGTTCGGGATCGTCGGCGAATCCGGCTCCGGGAAGTCCACGTTGGTGCGCCTGCTCGCCGCGTTGGATCGGCCGACCGCGGGCACGGTGTCGTTCCAAGGACAGCGGATCGACTCGTTGCCCGAACGGAAGCTGCGGTTCCTGCGCCGCGAAATGCAGATCGTGTTCCAGGACCCGATGGGCTCGCTCGACCCGCGGATGCGCGTGCGGGACATCGTGTCCGAACCGCTCGGTCGCCGGTCGCCGGAGCGTGTTGCCGAATTACTGACCGCGGTCGGGCTGCCCGAGGACGCGGCGATGCGGTACCCGCACCAGTTCTCCGGCGGGCAGCGGCAACGGATCTCGATCGCCCGCGCGCTCGCGCCGAACCCGAGCGTGCTGATCGCGGACGAACCGGTGAGCGCGCTGGACGTTTCGGTGCGCGCGCAGATCCTGGATCTGCTGGCCCGGCTGGTCGACGAGTTCTCGTTGACGCTGATTTTCGTCTCGCACGACCTCGGCGTGGTACGGCACGTGTGCGACCGCGTCGCGGTGATGCGGCGCGGGGAGATCGTGGAGATCGGTCCGGTCGACCAGGTTTACGCCGAGCCGGAGCACGAGTACACCCGGGAACTGCTGGCCGCCGCGCCGAATCTGCGGACCGAGCTGGCTCGGTTGAAGGGAGAAACGGATGCCTGACTACCCGGACGGCCTGCCGATTGGTCCCGACTGGGTGTCCACAGTGGATGCCGCGGACGTGGTGTTTCCCTATGACGGCAGCGTGATCGGCACCGCGCCGGTCGGCACTGCGGCGCTGGCTTCGCGTGCTGTTGACGAGGCGGTGGCAGTAGCTCGCGAGGTCGCTTCGCTGCCTTCGCGGACTCGGCGCACGTTGCTGAACGACATGGCTTCGGCGATCCGTGAGCGTCGGGCGGAGTTTGCGCAGCTGCTCGTCCTGGAGACCGGAAAACCGCTGGTCGACTGCCAGGTGGAGGTCGCGCGGACGATCGTCACTTGGGAAGCCGCGGCCGAGGAAGTGTCGCGGCTGCACGGCGAAACCGTGCCGCTCGACCTGCTGCCGTCCGGCGACGGACTGGTCGGGTTCTGGAAGCGCAAGCCGATCGGTGTGGTCGTCGGGATCGCCGGGTTCAACTACCCGCTGCTGCTGGCGTCGCACAAAATCGCCCCGGCGATCGCGGCCGGCTGCCCGGTGGTGGTGAAGCCCGCGCCGCAAACCCCGTTGGCGACGTTGTGGCTGGTGCACCTGGTCCGCTCGTTGACCGATCTGCCCGCGATGGTCCAGTTGGTCACCGGAGACGCTGCCGTGGGATCGGCGCTGGTCACGGACCGACGGATCGGCGCGGTGTCCTTCACCGGATCGGCCGCCGTCGGCCACCAGATCGCCCGCGACGCCGCGCCGACGAAAACCCTGCTGGAACTGGGCTCGAACGCGGCACTGGTGGTCGCCGAGGACGCCGACCTCGACGCAGCCGCCGACGCCGTGCTGCGCGGCGGGTTCTACGCGTCCGGACAGGCTTGTATTTCCGTACAACGGGTGCTGGCGGTGTCGTCCGTGGCGGCGGAGTTCACCGACAAGGTGCTCGCGCGGCTCGGCGAAGTGACCGTTGGTGATCCGCGCTCGCCGGAAACCCGGGTGTCGGCGCTGATCGATGAACGCTCGACCGCGCGGGTCGCCGAGTGGGTCGACAAAGCGGTCGCGGCGGGCGCGCGGCTCTTGGCCGGGGGTTCGGTGCGCGACGGCGTGCTCGAGCCGACGGTGCTCGCGGACGTCCCGGACGGCGTCGAATGCTGGGACGAGGAAATCTTCGGCCCGGTCGTCTGCCTGCGCACAGTGTCCGATGTGGACGAAGCATTCGCCGGGGTCAACGCGTCGCGGTACGGCTTGCACGCGAGCGTGTACAGCCGCTCGCTGAAGACCGCCTTCCGCGCGCTGGACGAGTTGGAGGTCGGCGGGGTAGTGGTGAACGAGGTGCCGGGTTTCCGGTCCGACACGATGCCGTACGGCGGGGTCAAGGACTCCGGGATCGGCCGCGAGGGGCCGCGATTCGCCGTGGAAGAACTGACTGTGACCAGGATGGCGGTGCTGCGCCCGTGAACTACGCCGGACTGTTCCGAATGGACGGTCGCCGGGCCGTCGTGCTCGGCGCGGGCAGCGGAATCGGCCGCGAGGCCGCCCGAGCGCTGGACGCGCACGGTGCGTCGGTGATCTGCGCGGACCGTGACGTCGCCGCCGCGCGGGAGACCGGTGTCGGCGAGGCGTACGAGATCGACCTGCTCGCCCCCGGTGCGATCGCGGCTGCCGCCACCGAACTGGGTCCGCTGGACGCTGTCGTGCTGACCGCAGCCACCAACGTCCGGAAACGCCTGCTGGACTACACGCGCGAAGAGTTCGACCGCGTGGTGGAGCTGAACCTGGGCGTCGCCTTCGAGGTGCTTCGCGCGTTCGGCGCACCGATGGTCGCGCAGGGCCGGGGAAGCATCATCGGCTTCTCCTCGATCCGCGGCACCACCGTCGAACCCGGACAAGGCCCGTACGCAGCGACGAAGGGCGGCTTAGTGCAGCTCTTCCGCACTGCCGCCGCGGAATTCGGACCGTCCGGCGTACGCGTCAACGCCATCGCCCCTGGCGTCGTAGAGACGCCCCTGACCGCACAGATCAAAGCGCGTCCCGATTGGTACGACGCCTACGCCCAGAAGGGCGCCCTCGGCCGCTGGGCGCGCGCGGACGAACTGGCCGGTGCCGTCGTGTACCTCGCTTCGGACGCTTCAACCTTCGTCACCGGCTCTGTCCTGGCCGTTGACGGCGGCTGGACCGCGGTCGACGGCCGCTTTGACCCACCCGCTTCGTGAATCGGAGGTTCCGCGATGACCGAATTGGCCGACCTGACCGCTAACGAGTTGGTAGCCGGGTACCGTGCGCGGACGTTCTCGCCCGTCGAAGTCACCGAAGCCGTCCTCGCGCGCATCGACGCTCGCGAACCCGAACTTCGCGCCCTGTACGCGTACGACGCTGCTTCCGCGCGCGAAGCAGCGAAGGCCTCCGAAGCACGCTGGCACGCCGGTGAACCCTCCGGCCCCATCGATGGCGTCCCTCTGACGCTGAAGGAAAACATCGCCTCCTACGGCGTCCCCACACCGCTAGGCACCGCCGCTACCGCTCTAACGCCCGCAGCCGCCGACGCCCCCGCCGCAGCCCGTGTACGCGAGTCAGGCGCAGTACTGCTGGCGAAGACGACCATGCCCGACTACGGCATGCTCACCTCCGGCCTCTCGAGCTTCCACGCTGCTTCGCGCAACCCATGGGACCTCACGCGCACGCCTGGCGGCTCCAGCGCCGGTGCCGCCTCCGCAGCCGCCGCGGGCTACGGTCCGCTGCACGTGGGCACCGACATCGGCGGCTCAATCCGCCTCCCCGCCGGTTGGTGCGGACTAGTCGGCCTGAAACCCAGCTTCGGCCGCGTACCAGTCGACCCGCCCTTCCTCGGCCGCGTCGCCGGGCCGCTGACCAGGACCGTCGTCGATACCGCGCTGCTGATGAGCGTCCTTGCCCAGCCCGATTCGCGGGATCACCTCAGCTTGCCGCCAGCTTCCATCGACTGGCTTTCCCTGACCGGCTCCCTGTCCGGCTTGCGCGTCGGCCTGCACCTGGACCCCGGTGTCGGCCTCCCCGTCACCCCCGCCGTCGCCGACGCGGTCACTGCCGCCGCCGAGCGGTTCTCAAACGCTGGCGCAGTCGTAGAATCCGTCGCCCCGTTCCTGACCCGAGAACACCTGAACGGCCTGGACACCTTCTGGCGAGTCCGCGCCTGGTCGGACATGGCCGCGCTCTCGGAAGAGCAGCGCGCACAAGTCCTGCCGTACATCGCGGAATGGGCCGCCGGAGGAGCGGATGCGTCCGGTGTGGACACTTACCGCGGTTTCGCGGCCATCGATGCGATCAGCGTGGCAGCCCTGCGCGCGACCGGACCGTACGACGTGGTCCTCTCGCCGACCTGCCCCGTCCTGCCGCCGCCCGCGGACTGGCCATCCCCGACGAACGACCCGACGCGGCCGTTCGAGCACATCGCTTTCACCGTGCCGTACAACATGTCCGGGCAACCCGCGGTGTCCGTGAACTGCGGCTATACGCCGGGAGGCTTGCCGATCGGCCTGCAGATCGCGGGGCGTCGGTTCGCGGATCTGGACGTGCTGAGGGTGGCGGCGGAGTTCGAAAAGCTGCGCGGGGAACAGCGCCCGTGGCCGGTCAACTGAGCGGCTCGCCTCGCCCTGAGCGGAACCGCCGCCCGCGTTACTTCGACCCGATCGCCTCCGCCAACGCCAGCACCCGGCGGGCGTTCTCCACGTGCAGGTTCTCGATCATCCGCCCGTCCACCGTCACCACACCGCGGCCCTCAGCCGAAGCTTCCTCGAACGCCGCGATGATCCGCTTCGACCGGTCGATTTCCTCCTCCGACGGCGCGAAGATCCGGTTGCACGGCTCCACCTGCGAAGGATGGATCAACGTCTTCCCGTCGAACCCGTACTGCCGCCCCTGCAAGCATTCCGCCTCGAAGCCGGCCGCGTCCTTGACGTCGTTGTAGACCCCGTCCAGGATCACCTTTCCGGTCGCGCGCGCGGCCAGCAGGCACAGCGAAAGCTCGCCCAGCAACGGGCCCCGGCCGGGCACGAACTCCGCGTGCAGTTCCTTCGCCAGGTCGTTCGTGCCCATCACCAGCACGGTCAACCGTTCCGAGGCCGCCGCGATCTCCTCGGCGTGCAGCATCGCGATCGGCGTCTCGACCATCGCCCAGATCTTCGTGTGCTCCGGTGCTCCGCCGAGTTCCAGCGCGCGCTCGATGTTGTGCACCTCGGCCGCCGAGTTCACCTTCGGCACCACCACGGCAGCGGGACCGGCGGCGGCCGCGGCGCGCAGGTCGGCGTCGTGCCATTCGGTGTCCAGGCCGTTGACCCTGATCGTCACTTCCTTCGAACCGTACGAAGAAACAGCAGCGCACACCCGCTCCCGCGCGGCTTCCTTCGCGTCCGGAGCGACGGCGTCTTCCAGATCCAGGATCAACGCATCCGCCGGAAGGGTTTTCGCCTTCTCCAGCGCGCGTTCGTTCGCGCCGGGCATGTACAGCACGGACCGCCGCGGTCGAAGCTCGGTCATGACTGGATCTCCTTCGTCGCGGCGTCGTACGCGGCGGCCAGTTCCGGGTCGGTGGCGGCCAGTTCGTCAGCCAGTTCCACGACCACCCGGCACTGCTTGACCGAGGCGTCGTCCTGCATTTTCCCGTCGATCATCACCGCGCCGGTTCCGTCGCCCATTTCGGCGATCACGCGCCGGGCCCAGGCGACGTCGGCGGGGGACGGCGAGAAAACCTTCTTCGCGATGTCGATCTGCACCGGGTGCAGGCTCCACGCGCCGACGCAGCCGAGCAGGAACGCGTTGCGGAACTGGTCCTCGCAGGCCACCACGTCGCGGATGTCGCCGAACGGTCCGTAGTACGGAAGGATCCCGTTCATCGCACACGCGTCGACCATCCGCGCGACCGTGTAGTGCCACAGATCCTGCTGATACGTCGTCCGGCCTTCGGTGAGGTCCTCGCCGACCGGGTCGGTGCGCACCAGATAACCCGGGTGACCGCCGCCGACCCGCGTCGTCTTCATCCGGCGGCTCGCGGCCAGGTCGGCCGGGCCCAGCGAGATGCCCTGCATGCGCGGCGACGCGCCGGCGATCTCCTCGACGTTCGCCACGCCGCTCGCCGTTTCCAGGATCGCGTGCACCAGCAGCGGTTTCGTCAGCCCGGCCCGCGCTTCCAGCTGCGCCAGCAACCGGTCGACGTAGTGAATGTCCTGCGCGCCCTCGACCTTCGGAACCATGATCACGTCGAGCTTGTCGCCGATCTCGGTGACCAGCGTGATCAGGTCGTCCAGCACCCACGGCGAGTCGAGGCTGTTCACCCGCGTCCACAGCTGCGTGCGGCCGAAATCAGTCGCCTTCGCGATCGACACCAGTCCGGCGCGCGCGGCTTCCTTGCGGTCCGCGCGGACCGCGTCCTCGAGGTTGCCGAGCAGCACGTCGGTCTTCTTCGCGAGGTCAGGGACCTTCGCGGCCATCTTTTCGTTGCCCGGATCGAAAAAGTGGATCATGCGGGAAGGCCGCACCGGGATCTGCCTCGGCGGCTGCGGCGCTCCGACGGCGAGCGGGGCGAAGAAGTCCTTCGGCGAGCGCATCCTGGTCCTCCCGGCGGGTCCTTGACCGACGGGTAACCCTAAACCGGAGAAGGGAACCCTCGCTGCGGCGAAGCTCACCCGCCATCCGGGTGACGCCCGTGACCAGCGGAAGTCCACAGTGGAGCCGCGCCGATTAGGCCGATCGGAGTAGGGCGTTGCGCTGCCTGCCCCGCCCCGCGCCGGGCGGCGCGACACCCAGGGAACGCGCTCCGTGCCCGCCACTCACCCCCGTCTCACTCGGTTGGCCGCACGGTCGGGCTGAAGTCGAACGACCGCCTACCGACCGGTCACCGACCGCAGAGCGCCGCCGATCGCACGCGGCCCGGCAACCCGGAGACCTCGCGTCTGTGCACTGGTACTCAGTTCATGTACCGGTTTTCGCCGGTGCACGGGATCAGGTGCTTGAAGGAGGCGGACTCGTGGCGGCTACCCCACAGAACACCGAGCGCTCGACGGTCGCCGGCGGTGCGAAGCGCAGCCGGACGACGGCGAGCCGGGTGCTGCCGCCGATCGAGCTCCCCGCGAGCGTCGACGAGCTGGCGCGCAAGGCCGCGGCCCTGCTGGGCTGGAACGGCGTAGTGCTGCCCGCGACGACCCTGCTCGGCCGCAAGGTCAGCATCGTCGCGAAGCTGCGGACCGACGTGCACGCGGAGCGCATCGCGATGGGTGTCGGTCCCGTCGCCGATCGCGCCCTCGTCGACACCTGGACCTGGCCAGAGCTGGCCGCGACCGCACCCGCGCCGGCCGCCGAGATCATCGGCGTCCTCGCGGTCGCCCGGCACTGGCGGACCGCGATGGCCTCCGCGGTGCCCTTTTCGCGCTACGGCGAGGCCGCGATGGTTCTTCCATCGCCTGCCGTGCTGACCGACGACTACGTGACGAACTGCCTGCCGCGCGCCCGTGCGTACGGTCTCGCGGTCGTCACCGCCGACCCGTACGCCACCGCCGACCTCGACCTCGACACCCATCACGACCGGGTGCTGCTGCAGGAGGACCCGGTTTCGCGCTGGGTCAACGAGATGGCCTACGACCTGCTGCTGCGCGAGGACTCCGACGCCCCAGTCCCCGCCGAGGCGGACTGAAGCACCGGCGTCGGGCCTCGCGCGGCGATAGAGTCGGGCTCATGCGAGTCGTTATTGCTGGCGGACACGGCCAGATCGCCCTGCACCTGGAAAAGCTGCTCGCGCAGCGGCACGACGCGCCGGTCGGCATCGTGCGCAACCCCGGCCACGAGGCGGACCTCACGGCCGTCGGCGCCGAGACTGTCGTGCTCGACCTCGAAAAGTCCGATGTGGACGCTGTCGCCCAGGTGCTCGAAGGCGCGGACGCGGCGGTGTTCTCCGCCGGTGCCGGACCGGGCAGCGGCGAGGCGCGCAAAGACACCGTCGACCGCGGCGCGGCCGTGCTGTTCGCCGACGCCGCGCAGCGAGCGGGCGTCCGCCGGTTCATCCAGGTCGGTTCGATGGGCGCGGACAACCCGGACGTCCCCGGCCTCGACCCGGTTTTCGCCGCCTACCTGCGGGCCAAGCGCGCGGCGGAGGACGACCTCAAGGGCCGCGACCTCGACTGGACGATCCTGCGTCCCGGCCGCCTGACCAACGATTCCGGCACCGGCCGGGTGAAAATCGCCGAGAAGACCGGACGCGCGGAGGTCCCGCGCGAGGACGTCGCCGCGGTGCTGCTGGCGCTGCTCGACACCCCGGCGACCGCTCGGCGGACGCTGGAGCTGATCTCCGGCGACGATTCCATCGCCGACGCGCTGTCCCGGATCTGATGCGCGACATCGCGGTTTTCAGCGGCAGCGCGCACCCCGAGCTCGCCGAGGAAATCTGCGCCAACCTGGGCGTTCCGCTGCTTCCCGTGCAGATCGACCGCTTCGCCAACGACTGCCTCCAGGTCCAGCTCCAGGCCAACTGCCGCGAGCGGGACGTCTTTCTGATCCAGCCGCTGGTCAAACCGGTGCAGGAACACCTGGTCGAGCTGCTGCTGATGCTCGACGCGGCCCGCGGCGCCTCGGCCGCGCGCACGACCGTCGTGATGCCGCACTATTCGTACGCGCGCTCGGACAAAAAGGACGCGCCGCGGATCTCCATCGGCGGCAGGCTGGTCGCGGACCTGATGGTCACCGCGGGCGCGAACCGCGTGCTCACCATGACGCTGCACTCGCCGCAGGTGCACGGGTTCTTCAGCGTGCCGGTCGACCATCTGCACGCGCTGCACGAGCTGGCCCGGTACTTCCGCCAGTACGACCTGTCGGAAACCACGGTCGTGTCGCCGGATTTGGGCAACGCCAAGGAAGCCGCGCATTTCGCCCGGCTGCTCGGGACGAAGGTCGCGGCCGGTGCGAAACAGCGGTTCGCCGACGACCGCGTCGAGATCACGTCGGTGATCGGCGAGATCGCCGGACGCGACATCATCGTGCTGGACGACGAGATCGCGCGCGGCAGCACGGTGCTGGAACTGCTGGACCGGCTGCGGGAGATGGGCGCGCGGTCGATCCGGGTCGCCTGCACGCACGGGCTGTTCGCCGACGGCGCGCTCAAGCGGATCGGCGGCCAGGAGGACGTCCTGGAGATCGTCTGCACGAACACCGTGCCGGTGCCCGCCGAGGAACGCACGGAGAAACTGCGGATCCTGTCCATCGCCCCGGCGCTGGCCGAGGCGATGCGGCGAATCCACAATGGAGAGTCAGTCAGCTCGCTGTTCGAACCGAACTGACGCCGAGCTGATCACACCGTGCCGAGGACCCGGTCGAGGTAGGTGTTCGCGAACGTCCCGGTCGGGTCGCACTCCTTCCGCACCCGCAGGAAGTCGTCGAAGTGCGGGTAGCGGGTGCGCAGCACGGACGCGTCGAGATCGTGCATTTTGCCCCAGTGCGGCCGCCCGCCGACCTGGCCTGCGACGGCCTCGAACGCGGCGAAGTACTCGCGGTAGGGCATGCCGAGGAACTGGTGGATCGCGATGTACGCGGAGTCGCGGCCGTTCGCGGTGGACAGCCAGATGTCGTCCGCCGCGGCCACCCGCACCTCGACCGGGAACGCCACCGGGTCTTTCAGCCGTGGCACCACTGCGCGCAGTTCGGCCAGCACGTCGAGCACTGCGTCGCGCGGCACCGCGTACTCCGATTCCACGAACCGCACGCCGCGGTGGGTGACGAACACGCGGTGCGAGAGATCGCTGTACTCCCGCGGTGACGACACCTGCGACGCGAACGCGCCGAGCGGACGCACCAGCTTCGGCACCGCGCGGCCGAGCCGGCAGAGCCCGCCGAACGCGACGTTCTCGGTGAGCTCGTAGTCCACGAACTGCCGCAAGCGGGACAACGGTTTCCGCTCGGCGTCCAGCGGCAGGCGGTTGTTGCGCTTCACCAACGCCTTGCTGCCGTAGGGAAACCAGTAGAACTCGAAGTGGTCGTTGTTCGCCGCGTTGTCGTCGAAGCCTTCGAGGACCTGTTCCAGCGGCTCCGGGCGTTCCTGCGCAGAGAGCACAAAGGACGGTTCACATTGGAGGGTCACCGTGCTGATGACGCCCAGTGCGCCAAGGCCGACGCGGGCGGCGTGGAACAACTCCGGGCGTTCGTCGGCCGAGCAGCGGACCACCGAACCGTCCGCCAGCACGAGCTCCAGCGCGACGATCTGCGTCGCGATCCCGCCGAAGCGCGCACCGGTGCCGTGCGTGCCGGTGGAAATCGCGCCCGCGATGGTCTGCGCGTCGATGTCGCCGAGGTTCGTCATGGCGAGCCCGAGCGCGTCGAGAGCGGCGTTGAGGGTGCGGAGCGTGGTGCCGGAACGGACGGTGACCTGCTGCGTTTCGAGGTCGGCGCGGGCGATGCCGGTCCACGCGGTGAGGTCGAGCGCGTCGGAATCGGCGGCGGCGATCGCGGTGAAAGAATGGCCGCTGCCCCAGGCTCGGACGCGATGTCCCGCCTGGGAGATCCCGTGCACGACCTCGGCGATCTCGGCCGTGCTGCGCGGCCGGTGCACCCGTTGCGGGGTGGCCTTGGCCGTTCCGGCCCAGTTGCTCCACGTCATTGCGGCACCTGTTCTTCGCTGGGAGGTTCCCACGATAGATACCGGAACCGTAAGTGAATAGTATTCGCGTTTCAAGCGTTGTTGTCGTACCGTAAGTGGCGTGACCACCTCAGCGCACGGGTACGACCTCGCGACGAAGGACCTGGATCCGCCGCTCGCGATCGTCGATCTGGACGCCTTCGACGCCAACGCCGACGACCTGCTGCGCCGGGCCGCGGGCAAGCCGATCCGGGTGGTCAGCAAGTCCGTGCGCTGCCGTGCGCTGCTGGAGCGAGCGCTCGCCCGGGACGGCTTCGAAGGACTGATGTGCTACTCGCTCGCCGAGGCCGTTTGGCACGCTGAGCTGGGCACTTCCGCCGACATCGTGGTCGCGTACCCGACCGCCGACCACGAAGCGCTCCGCCGGCTGGCCGCGAGCGAACGCGCCCGCGCGGCGATCACGATCATGGTCGATTCGACCGAGCACCTCGACCTCGTCGACGCCGCTCTCGGCCACGGCCACCCGGACATCCGCGTGTGCCTCGAACTCGACGCGTCCTGGCGTCCGCTGCCCGGCGTGCACGTCGGCACCCGGCGTTCGCCGGTGTTCACCCCGGGGCAGGCAGCCGCGGTCGCCCGCCGGATCGTGACGCGGCCGGGCTTCCGGCTGGCCGGGATGATGGCGTACGAAGGCCAGATCGCCGGACTCGGCGACGCGGCGGGCAAAGGCCTGCGGAACCGGGTGATCGGCTGGATGCAACGCCGTTCGGCGGCTGAACTCGCTCGCCGCCGGGCTGCCGCGGTACGCGCCGTGCGCGAGGTCGCTGACCTGGAGTTCGTCAACGGAGGCGGCACCGGAAGCATCGAGACCACCCGCGCGGAGGACGTCGTCACCGAGATCGCCGCCGGTTCCGGATTCCTCGCGCCGACGCTGTTCGACGGTTATTCGCACTTCCAGCCGCGTCCGGCCGCGTTGTTCGCGCTCCCGGTGGTGCGCCGCCCGGCCAAGAACGTCGCGACGCTGTACTCCGGCGGCTACATCGCCTCCGGCCCGACCGGCCCGTCGCGCGAACCGTCGCCGTACCTGCCGGAAGGCTTGCGCCTGCTGGGTTTCGAAGGCGCCGGCGAGGTCCAGACTCCGGTGACCGGCGAGGCCGCGCGCACGCTGCGGCTCGGCGACCGGGTCTGGCTGCGGCACGCGAAAGCCGGCGAACTGGCCGAACGGTTCCTGGCCTACCACCTCGTCCGCGGCAGCCAGGTCGAGCGCACCGTTCCGACCTACCGCGGCGAGGGCCAGAACTTCGGCTGAGCGCTGGCCCTCGAGCCCTAGTCGCCGAATTTGCCGGCCAGATAACCCTTCACCACGTCCTTGGCCTCAGCGACGATCCGCTCGTCGCCGTTCGGGTCGCGGCGGAAGGCGAGTTTCAGCAGCGCGTCCGCCACCTCGTTGGCGATCGCGATGGCGAACCGCAGTTCGTCAGCGGGACGGTCGACGTGCCCGCGCAGGATTTCGACCAGCGAATCCGCGATGACCGAGTTGTTGTCGCGGTCGTCAGCCAGCAGCCGGACGTCGATGACGTCTCCGAAGTGGACCTTCGAGAACCCCGGCACCTCGCGGTGCATCCGCAGGTAGATGTCCAGCACCGAGTCGACGATGTTCCACCAGTGCTCGGGGCTCAGCTCCTGCAGCCGCTCGTTCACCGCGGCCACGAACCGTTCCAGGTTCCGCTGCGTCAGTGCCTGCACGACCGCGCGTTTGTCCGGGAAGAACTGGTAGAGCGAACCGACCGCGACGCCGGCGCGTTTCGCGATCAGCGTGGTGGTGAGCGCGTCGTAGCCCAGCTCGTCGATGAGCACGGCGCTCGCGTCCAGCATCTGTTCCACCCGCCGGGCACTGCGTTGCTGAACCGGCTTTCGCCGCAACGGTGTGGGTTCAGCCTGGGTCTCGGCCACGTCGTTCCTCGGAGTCTCTCGCGATTCACTCATCTGATCTGGGACTTTAGCGTCCCGCGGGGCTTCCCCCGAGACGAGTGACGACCTAACATATGAGAACTTTTCACGTTCACCCGCGAGGGTGTCCGAAGGCAAGGGGTGCTCAGCGTGGACCATCCGACCTTCCCGCCCGGCTTCCTGTGGGGTGTCTCGACCTCGGCGTTCCAGATCGAGGGGGCGACGGCCGAAGGCGGTCGCGGACCGTCCATCTGGGACACGTTCACCGCCGCCGAAGGCAAGATCGCCCGGGGCGAGGACGCCAAGGTAGCGGCCGACCACTATCACCGCTACTCCGACGACATCGCACTGATGGCGGAACTCGGCGTCGGCGCCTACCGGATGTCGATCGCGTGGCCGAGGATCCAGCCGGACGGCACCGGCAAGCCCAACGCGGAGGGACTCGCCTTCTACGACAAGCTGATCGACGAGGTCTGCGCGGCCGGAATCGCCCCGGCGATCACGCTGTACCACTGGGACACGCCGCAGGCGATCGAGGACGCGGGCGGCTGGCTTTCCCGCGACACCGCCTTCCGCTTCGCCGAATACGCCACGATCGTGGGCGAGCATTTCGCCGATCGGGCGAAACTCTGGATCCCGCTCAACGAACCGATGGTCATGTCGATCTACGGCTACGGAATCGGCGAGTATGCGCCCGGCCAGTTCCTCCTGCTCGACGCGCTCCCCACCGCGCATCACCAGAACCTCGCACACGGCCTGGCGG
This sequence comes from Amycolatopsis echigonensis, assembly GCF_014174495.1. Taxonomy (GTDB): domain Bacteria; phylum Actinomycetota; class Actinomycetes; order Mycobacteriales; family Pseudonocardiaceae; genus Amycolatopsis; species Amycolatopsis echigonensis. The sequence goes on along the minus strand of NZ_JACJHR010000002.1, from coordinate 168,445 downwards.
TGCAGGCGCTGCGTGCGGCGGGCGCCACCGGCATCGGCACCGCGAACAACCACTCGCCGATCTGGCCGGACCACGACACGCCTGCCGACCGCGCCGCCGCCGACTGGCTCGACGCGCTGATCAACCGCACCTTCGCCGACCCGATGCTGCTCGGCAGCTACCCCGAACAGGTGCACCCGCATCTGCCGGACAACTTCGCCGACGACCTGGCCACGATCGCGCAGCCGCTCGATTTCTACGGCGTCAACTACTACGAGCCCCAAGGCGTGACGGCTCCCGGAGAGGGCAACCCGCTGCCCTTCGAATTGCGCCCGATCGAGGGATATCCGATGACCACCAACGATTCGCCGATCGTCCCGCACGCGCTGCGCGAACTGCTGGTGTCCTTCCACGAGCGCTACCGCGAACACCTGCCGCCGATCCAGATCACCGAGAACGGCTGCAGTTTCGCCGACGAACCGGCCGCGGACGGCAGCGTGCCCGACCCCGAGCGCATCGACTTCCTCGCCAGCCACCTGCGGGCGCTGCGCGAAGCGATGGATGCCGGCGTGGACGTGCGCGGATACTTCGTCTGGTCGCTGCTGGACAACTTCGAATGGTCCAAGGGGTACGCGCCGCGGTTCGGGCTCGTGCACGTGGACTACGAAACGCAACGCCGTACGCCCAAGGATTCCTTCGCCTGGTACCGGAAGCTGGTCCGCCATGAGTGACACCGCCGCTGCTGTCCCGGAAGTCTTCGCCGAGCCGGTCAAGCGCGTCCGCGCCGGGTGGATGATGCTGCTGTTCCTCGCGAACATCGCGCTCTGGCTGGGCGTTTACGCGCCGATCCAGGTTCTGCTGCCGCAGCAGGCCGAACTGCTCGACGCCGCGCACAAGGAAACCGTCTTCGGCATCGTGACCGGCATCGGCGCGGCCGTCGCACTCGTCGCGAACCCGGCGATCGGCCTGCTCTCGGACCGCACCTGCTCGCGGTTCGGCAGGCGGCATCCGTGGACGATCGCGGGCGGCGCGATCGGCGCGGCCGGGCTGCTGGTGCTGGCCGAGGCCCCGAACGTCGTCGTGATGACGATCGGCTGGTGTCTCGTGCAGGCCGGGCTCAACGGCATGCTCGCGACGCTGATGTCCGGCATCGCCGACCGGGTTCCGGTCGGGCAGCGCGCGCAGGTCGGCGGGCTGGTCGGCATCGCGCAGATGCTCGGCACCGTGCTCGGCGCGGTGGTGGTCGTGGTGATGCTCGACCTCGCCGGACTGCCGCTCGGCTACGCGGCCTGCGCCGCGATCGTGCTCGCCGGCGCGGCGGCGTTCGTCCTGCGCACGCCGGACGCCCGGCTGCCGGTCGAGTTCCGGCCGAGCGGCCGGATCCGCGAAATCCTCGCCGACCTGTGGGTCTCGCCGCGGCGGCACCCGGACTTCGCGTGGGCGTGGGGCTGCCATTTCATGATCAACCTCGGCAACGCGTTCGGCACGCTCTACCTGCTGTTCTTCCTCAAGGACGCGGTGCATTACCCGGATCCGGACAGCGGGCTGCTGATCATGATGGGGCTGTACGGCGTGGCACTGGTGATCGGCGCGGTGCTGGCCGGGCACTTCTCGGACAAGTCCGGCAAGCGCAAGCCGTACGTCCTCGGCTCGGCAGCGATCATGGCACTGGCCGCGCTGCTGCTGGTGATCTGGCAGAGCTGGCCGGTGGCCCTGGTGGCGTCGCCGCTGCTGGGCGTCGGATTCGGGACGTACATGGCGGTGGCGCTGGCGATGCTGACCCAGGTGCTGCCCGCGGCGCAGAACCGGGCCAAGGACCTCGGCGTGGTCAACATCGCGAACTCCTTGCCGCAGGTGGTCGCGCCGCTGCTCACGACGTTGATCCTGGAGTGGCTCGGCGGGTATCCGGGGCTGTTCGCGGCGTCCGCGGTGGCGACCTTGCTGGCCGGGGTTTTGGTGACGCGGGTCCGGTCGGTGGGTTAGCGCTTGCGTTTGAGCGCGCTCACAGGCTTAGCGTCTTCGGCATGGAGAAGGAAGACGCGCTGAGCGAGGCGCTGCGGCTGGCGATCGACCCGCCGGGCACGGTGTCGGTCGACGCGCTGCGGGAACTGGCCCGGGACGACGACGCGAACGAGTGGGACATCGCCACCACCGCGGAGCACCTCGGGCTGAACCCGCACACGCTGCGGTACTACGAGCGGATCGGGCTGGTTCAGGTCGACCGGGACAGCGCCGGGCATCGCGTTTACGACGCGGCGTCGGTGCGCCGGCTGGTCTTCCTGACGCGGATGCGCGTGTCCGGCATGTCGATCAGCGACCTGCGCCGCTACATCGACCTGGTCGATTCCGGCGAGGACACCGTGCCCGAACGGCGCGAAATGCTCCTGGAGCATCGCGACACCCTGCGCGCGCAGATCGCCCAGCTGCAGCTTTCCCTCGCCGCCACCGAATACAAGATCGCCACTTACCAGGAAGGCCCTCTGCCATGACCCAGCACGACATCGACAGCCCGGAGAACGTCGCCCGCCGCAAGCACGGGCTCGAGGTGCTGTCCCGCATCGACGGCCACCAGGGCGAGGCCGTCATCGACTCCCTCGCCGACATCAACCCCGCCTTCGGGCACCACGTGGCCGCGTTCGCCTTCGGCGACATGTACGACCGGCCCGGCCTCGACGCGCGCAGCCGCCAGCTGGTCACCCTCGGCGTGCTGACCGCGCTCGGCGGCTGCGAACCGCAGCTCAAGGTCCACCTCGGCGCGGCGCTGAACGTCGGGCTCAGCCGCGAGGAGATCACCGAGGCGCTCCTGCACTCGGCGGTCTACGCGGGCTTCCCGCGGGCGCTGAACGCCACCTTCGCCGCGCGAGAGGTGTTCGCCGCGCGCGACGCGGAGGAAACCGCCTGACGTCCGAGCCCGGTGCGAACCGCACCGGGCTTCCAGCGGTCACCAGTCCCGGTTCTTCTTCGCGTCTTCCTGCATCTGCTTGGCCCTCGCGGCGTGCTCGTCGGCGGCCTTCTTGATGTCTTCCTTGCTGGGTTCGCCCACCCCGTCCAGGAATTTCTTCCGGTCGGGGTCGTCGCTCCACTCCTTCGGGTCGTGCTTCCCGTTTTCGAGGTCGTCCCAGTCCTTCTTGGTCGGCCCGATGCCCTGCTCGTTCCGATTGGCCCATTCGGTGCGCATCGGGTTTCCGTCGAGCGGCTTGTCCGGACGTTTCCAGTCCGGGTGGCTGTCCTTGTTGACGTCGACCGGCTTGCCCTTGTCGTCGAACCGGTACGGGTGCCCGTCCGGGGCCTTGTTGTACTCGTCGATCGTGGGATGCCGCCCGGACGGCGAGGGCAGCTCGTGGAACCGCTTGATGATGTCGTCCACGTCTTTTTCAGTGTAGTTCTTGGGATTTTCCTTGAGGTCGGTGAATTCGAGGAAAGACTTGTGCCACTTCTCGAATTCTTCCTTCTTGCCGCCGGGCCAGTCGAAGTCCGCGCTGTCGCCGATGTCGCGGGTGGCCCGGTTCATCTCCTGGGGATCGGTGATGCGGTCCGCCTGCTGGCCGATCGGGCGCCAGTTCTTGTCGAGGCCCGGATGGTCCTTGTGCTTGTAGCCGCCGCTCTTGTCGATCGAGTCGCTCGGCCACTTCGGGTTCTCGGTCTTGATGTTGTCGTTCTTGCCGACTTTGAGCTTGCCCGCGATCCCGTCCTCGATCTTGCCGATCCGGGTCGCCACGCCGCCGATCCCGGCATTGGTGTGCTGCGGGCCGAGCGGCAGGTTCTTAGGCTGGTTGTGCAGCTTCGGCAGCTCGTCCTCGCCGTATTTCTTGGTCAGCGCGCTCTGCTTGTCGACCGGCTGTTCGTGCACCCAGTTCTTCAGCCCGTCCCGCATTTTCTGGAACGAGATGATGTGCCGTTGCGCCACATCGCTTCCGGCCTTGTGGAACGGATCGTTCTTGTCGCCGGTCTGGTTCTTGCGCGCGTTTTTGGCGTCTGAGTTCCACGCCATCCGGTCCCAGACGTCGTCCTTATTTTTCTTCGCGTCCCCCTTGTCGGCGGAACCGTCGTCGTTGTCGTCGCGCTTGCGCTTGTTGCCGCCCTTGCCGGTCGAGGCGGATTTGGTGCTCCCGCCGCCGTTGCCGGAGTTGTGCTTGGCCGTGGAGTCCGCGGGCGGCGGATCCGCGTCCTTGCCTTTGCCCTTGCCCTTGCCGCAGCCTTCGAGGCCGAGCGGGTCGTAGGCGGCGAACGGGTCGGGAACGTAACTGACCGGGTTCGGCCCGCCCTCCAGTCCGAGCGGGTCCTGGCTGAGGTAGCGCGCGGCGGCCGGGTCGTAGTAGCGGAACACGTTGTAGTGCAGGCCGGATTCGGCGTCGGCGTACTGGCCGGGGAACTGCAGCGGGATGCCGCCGGGCTGAACCCGGCCCCACAGCGAACGGCGGGCGCTCCAGGCGAGTCCGCCGTGCTCGTCGATCAGTTCGGTCGGCGTGCCGATGGCGTCGGTGACCACGGACGCGAACCGGTCGCCGCCGGGGCCGCGTTCGAGCTGGGTGACCGGCTCGTCGCTGCCCGGCCTGCGCTCCCAGGTGGTCGTCCGGCGCGCTCCGGCCGGGTCGGTGTGCTCCTGTTCGATGAGCACGAAGCCGTCCCAGACGAACCGGGTCGATTCCGCGACGGAGCCGTCGGACAGCAGCCGTTCCTTGGCGATCCGGCGGCCGAGCGGGTCGTACCGGTAACGCCACTGGACGCCGTCCGGCGTGCGCAGCCCGGTGAGCAGATCGCCGGTCCAGGCGTACTCCCACACCCGCACGCCGTCCGGACGCACCTCGCGATGCCGGATCCGGCGGCCGAGGGAGTCGTAGTCGGCGGACAGGCCGGGGCTGCCCGACCAGGCGGTCAGTTCGCCGGCCGGGTTGTAGCGCAGCTCTTCCGTGCCTGCCGGGGAGGACACCGCGACCACGCGTCCGGCCGGATCCCGGGTGAACACGCTCTTCCCGGAAAGGCTGTCCTGCACCGCGGCGAGGCTGCCGTCCGCGTAGTACTCGAGACCGCGCCGCTGCACCGGCGATGTTCCACGGGAAACCTGCTGCACGGTGACCAGCCCGCGAGGGCCGAACGCCTGCTGCAGGGTGCTGATCCCGTCGGTGTCGCGGGCAAGCACGCGGCCCTCGTCGTCCAGCCGGTAGCGCACGGTGTGTCCCGCCGTGGTCAGCGAAACCGGCCGGTCTTGCTCGTCGAAGGTCCACACGCTCTCCGCACCGGACGGCGTGCGGCGGCGGATGGTCTGGCTCTGTTCGTCGTAGGAGAAGCGCACCTCGACGCCGTCGATCGACTCGCGGACGATCCGGCCGTACAGGTCGCGGTCGAACTCCACCACCGAATCCGCGGACTCCACGCGCACGACGTTGCCGACCGGGTCGTAGGCGTAGCGCACGGTGCGGTGCGGGCCGCGGATCTCGATCCGGTTGCCGAGCAGGTCGTACTCGTTCTCGGTGACCGAACCGTCCGGCTCGGTCACCCGGATCGGCTGCCCGGCCGCGTCGTAGGCGTAGGTCCGGGTCCGTCCGTCGAAATCGGTCTGCGCGACCAGCCTGCCGAGCGGGTCGTAGGTGTAGGTCCAGGTGCGGTTCAGCGGATCGGTCACCGACGTGAGCCGCAGCTCGGTGTCGTAGGTGTAGCTGGTGCGCGCGCCGGAGGGGTCCACGACCGCGGTGACCACGTCGAACGGGCCGTACTCGCGCCGGGTCACCCGGCCGAGTTCGTCGACGTGCTCGATCTCGTTGCCCTCGCGGTCGTACCGCCACGCGGCGCGCTCGCGGCGCACCCCGACGCGCGAGGCGGGTTTGCCGTCGACCGTCCAGCCCAGCTGCGTCCGTCCGCCGCCGATCTCGGGCGCGGAACGCGGCCTGCCGAACTGGTCCAGCTCCTCGTCGGACGCCTCGGCCTCGAATTCGGCCGGGAAGCCGGGCACCTCGGGTCCGCCGGGCTGGTCGTACCGGCGCTGCCAGGCCTTTCCGTTGCCGCGCACCGTGATCGAGACCAGTTCGGTGCCGTCGTGCTCCAGTTCGGCGAGGCTGCCGTCGGGACGGGCGATGGTGAGCGGCGTGCCGTCGTCGGCGTAGGTGTACTCGGTGACCCGGCCGAGCGGGTCGACCCGGCGGAGCAGATTGCCGTAGCGGTCCCATTCGGACAGAGTCACGTTGCCCAGCGGGTCGGTCTCCCGGACCGGACGGCCTTCCAGGTTGTACTCGTACTCCGAGACGTGGCCGAGCGAGTCGGTGAACCGGGTGATCCGGGCCGCGGGGTGGTACTCGAACGCGCTGCTGTAGATCCCTTGCGCGCCTTCGGTGCGCACGCAGCGTCCTTCGGCGTCGTAGACGTAGCGGTAGACGACGCCGTTGCGGTCTTCCCAGCTCGTGACCCTGCCGTCGGGATCGTAGGTGTAGCGCTTCGCCGTTCCCGACGAGTTGACGACCTCGGACAGGTGCCCCTGGTAGTTGTAGCGATAGCCGCGCACGACGACGTCCGGAGCCGGACCGGCGCCGATCATCCGCAGTTCGGTGATGCGGTGCCCGTCGGTGCGGAAGCCGACCTGCAGCCCGCTGGAATGCGTGAGCAGCGCGGGCGCACCGGAGTCCGCATAGGACAGTTCGGTCCGCGAGCCGTCGGCGTCCTCGATCGAGCGCAGCGGCAATGCCTTGCCCTCGCCGGAAAACCGCATGGTCCGGTCCGGCCGCACCTGCTCGATGGTGCAGCTGCCGTCGGCGTGCCTGGTCAGCGGCCAGCGCGCGCCCTCGATCGGCAGCACCGGCTCGTCCCCGGCGGGCATCGGGTAGTAGAGGATGACGCCTTCCGGCCCGTAGTACCGGACGTATTCGTCGCCGAACTCCAGTCGCTGGTCCACAGTGGACGCCCAGGTCGAGCCGAACCAGCGCCCGGACCGGTAGGACGACCGATGCGTCCGCCGCACCAGCAGCTCCGGCAGTTCGAGGTCGAAGTCCTCGACGAGCACCTCGCCGCTGGAGATGACGACCGGATCGGTCAGGCAGGGCGGATCGGCATCGCCCTCGTTCTTCGCGTTGGACGCCTCGGTCTTGTCCTTCGCCGGATCGCCCGATTCGCTCCCGCGCTCGTTCTTGCCCGTTCCGCCCTCGGCGCCCCCGTTGCCCGGCGTCTCGTCCTTCGCGGGTTCGCGCGGGGGCGGCTCGTGGTTCCCGCCGCCCTTGTTTTCCCCCGGGCCGTCGTGCGTGCCGGAAGTGTTCGTGGACTCGACCTTGCCGGGAGGCGGTTTCTCGCTCCCGCCGCCCTTGTCGTTCGGGGCGTCTTTCGCTCCGGAGGGCTTGGTGGAGCCGCCGCCGGGCGCCTTGATCTCCTTCGGCGTGTGCGTGGCGTCCTTGCCGCCGGCCTTGATGCCCTTCATCGACTTGGCGACGTCGTCGAACAGGCCGCGCGCCTTGGTGAGCAGCTTGCCGAGTTCCTTGAGCGCCTTGGTGAGGTTCTTGACCAGCTCGGCGATCTGCTTGGCGGTCTTGGCCACCAGGTTGACCACCTGCGGCACCACCCAGGCCATCCCGATGCCGAGGGTGAACAGCACCTGCAGCGCCCACGAGATCAGGTGCGCCACCACCTGGGAGATGATGTCGCGCACGAGCATCCGGACCGCGCCGACGACGTCGCCCGCGGTCTTCACCCCGCTGCCCGCGCCGTCGCAGGCCTGAGCGGCGCCCTCGAGGGTCTTGGCGACCTCCTCGGCCTGCTTGCGGTAGGCGTCGGCGCTGCCGCCCTCCCAGGATTCGATGTCCTTTTTGACCTGCGCGGCCAGGTCCTGCGCGACGGAGCTGACCTCTTTGGAGATGTTCTTCCAGGTCTCGGAGTACGCGTGGACCTGATCCGGGTCACCGGCGAGTTTGTCCAGCGCTTCCTTGAGCGGGCCGACGTGTTCGATCAGCCAGCCGACGCCCGCGGCGAGGATCGCGCCGAACGGGTCCATCACCGCGGCGAGCGCTTCCATGCCGACCCCGACCGCGCCCATCACGGTCGCCGCCCAGTCGCCGGACTCGATGCCGTCCTTCAGGCCCTTGCCGGCCTCGAGGATCGAGATGCCGGAGATCGCCGAGGTCGAGTCCTGCTTTTCGGCCACCAATGGATTCGACATGCCGGCCCTTCTCCACGCTCACCACATTCTTTTGGGCGCGCAGCCGAATTCGAACGCACGGCCCCCTGCGGCAGGCTACCGACAGTTGCCGAGCGGGTGTCGTGGTGTTGCGCGGAATTACCTCGGCAGTGCCCGCGGGCACCGGCGGTACCGCGGCAAACACACCACAACCCGCCTTCGGCTCCGAATCTCGGAAGCCGCGGCGGGTCGGGGAAGTGGAACCGCGGGCCGGTGCCGGTCGGGGGAGGGGAGTGCAACGGCACCGGCCCGCGGAGTTCGTGATCGCGACCGGCGCGGGAGGAGCCGGTGCGATGATCTTCAACCTAGCGTCCGATTACTGCGTCCGCTAGGTGTTCTGCCGGACATTTTTGGATTAATCGCGTTAAGCGTCGGGGTGGCCGAGGGCGGCCCGTCTCGCTCGGGGGGACGGACGGACCACCCTCGGCCGGGCGAGGATGCCGGCGACCTGACCGGTTGGGGTTGCCGGCAGGTCGCGCGCTCGCCAGTCGGGGCGGGTGGGGTGATCCGCCCGGAAACACCCCACCCGATAGGTCAGGCGCTGACCGGGCGGGGCTTCACCAGTGCGTGCCGGCCGGTGGTCTCCGCGGGAGCTTCGGCCCGCCGGTTCTGGCCGGGAACAGCCGGAACCGCGGCGCGGCGGCGCGGCGGACGTTGCCCGGCAGCGGACAGCGCCTGCGGGGCCAGGCCCCCGGCGACCAGGTGCTCGTGCGCTACCTGCCACACCGAGCACGGGGCCTTGCAGCGGTGCCAGCGCGTCGAGCAGGTGGGGCAGTCGCCGCGCTCGTCGGGCTCGTGCGCCTGCAGCATCGCGCGCCAGCCCGCGGCGAGCCGGGGCAGTTCGGAGCGGGCGACCGAGACCAGCGACGGGGCGTCGGCACGTTCCGCCAGGTCGGACAGCATGTCGAGGCGCTCCCATACGGCGTTGCGGAGGACCTGACCGAGAACCTGATCCATGGGGAAACTCACCGTCACCTTTCCGCCATAGTGGCGGCTTCGTTGAGCGCGGCCCGGAGCTGGCCGAGCTGGCCGGACGTGAGGCGGGCGGTCTCCCCAGGCGGGGACACCACGACGACCTCGTCGTCCTCGACGAACACCGTGACGGCGCGCTCGCGGCTGATGAGATCTCCGCACTGCACGCGCCACACGACCTGGCCGCCCTCGAAGTGCCGCACGCCCGCGGTACGCGGGTCGGCGGACACCGAAGCGGCGACAGCGGAAGCGACAGTAGGCGGCACCGGACGTGCCGTGGCGAGTCCCGGTGCCGGCCGGACGGACCGCACCGCGGTCCCGGCTTGTCCTCCACCGAGCGAATCCACGAACTCCACTGTCCCTCCACGCTTTCTCGTCCCGGCCGGTGCACCTTGCGGGATGCATCCGCTCCGGCAGATCTGTGTCGTCGGGTCCATCGCTCTCCGTGATCGCTGCGGGTGTCCGGGCGGTGACGGAGATCTGGCAACTACAGTGAAGTGAAACCGGGTGCGAGAGAAGGTCGAAACCGCGTCATAGCGGTGACCGGACAGCGTTCCACGGTAAGCGGTCAGCGGAGTTCGGCCCTGCCGATCAACGCGTGCGTCCGCGCGTTTCACAAGGTTCTCGCGTGTGCTTAGGGTGCTGATCAGACGCCCAGGAGACGGTGAGGGGGCGCAATGGCAATGGACGCCAGTGCTGGCAGTGGTTCCGGAGTCTCTACCGCAGACACCCGGTCAGGCAATCCGGTTCCGGCCGATGCCTGGGAACAGCCCGAGATGCGGGAGGCGCTCGCCGCCCGCGAGGTCAGCGCCGTGTACCGGCTGTTGCGCAAACACGGAGTGTCGCAGCGCCAGATCGCCGCGATGACCGGCCAGTCGCAGTCCGAGGTGTCGGAGATCCTCAAGGGTCGCCAGGTCATGGCCTACGACGTGCTCACGAGAATCGCCGACGGCCTGGGTGTCCCCCGTGGATACATGGGTCTCGCCTATGACGAGACCACGGCGATACGGGTCGTCGGCGCGTCCGACGGCCGGCAGGCTGAGGAGGACGAGTCCGTGAAGCGACGGAGGTTCCTCGCGCACGCCGCCCAGGTCACGATGGGTGCGGCGGTGTTCGGTCCGGAATCCGGAACGTGGTCGGAGGCGCCCGCGCGCACTCCCGCACCCGGGCGCATCGGGACGACCGACGTGCGCCAGGTCGAGGCGGCGACCAGAGCGTTGCGCGCGCTCGATTACCAGTACGGAGGCGGATTCTGCCGCGACGCGGTCGTCGCCCAGCTGTCCTGGGGACAGCAGATGCTCGACTCCAGCGCCGCCGAGCAGGTGAAGCAGCGGCTGTTCACCGCGATCGCCGACCTGCACAGCCTCGCCGGTTGGACGTCGTTCGACACCGGTCTGATGGACTCCGCCCGCGGTCATTTCGCGCAGGCGCTCGACCTGGCCAAACAGGGCGGCGACCACCATCTGGTGGCGAACGTGCTGTACCGGATGGGCCGCGTTTACCTGCACCAGGACGCCGCGAACGACGCGCTCAAGCTGTTCCAGCTGGGCCAGATCGCCGCGCAGGAATCCGGGTCTGAGCTGGCCGTCGCCGTGCTCTGCGCCAACGAGGCTTGGGCCTACGCGATGATGGGCAACGAGGAGCAGTCGGTGAAGCTGCTCGGCCGGTGCAAGGACGAATTCGCGCGCGCCGACCTGGCCACCGCCGAATCGTGGGTCAAGTTCTTCAACGAGACCGACGTCTACGCGATGACCGGCACCGTGCACACCGTGCTGGCGATGAAGAACCCGGAGCACACGAAGTACGCGATCCCGGCGCTGAGCCGGGCGGTCGACACCTACACCGACGACATGGCGCGCAGCAAGGCGTTCATGCTCAGCGCGCTCGCCACGAATCACCTGCTCGAGGGCGATATCGACCACGGCGTGAAGATCGGCGGCAAGGCCATCGAATGCGCGGAGAGCATCAAATCCGCGCGGGTCAAGGACCGGATGCGGCCGCTGCTGGCGGAGGCCGAACGGCGGCGCAACAACCCCGACGCCCGCGATCTCGCCGACCGGCTCAAGATCTTCTACGCGGCCTGAACCGACCGGATTTCTCTTGCCCGAAGGCAGGTTCACCCCTGCGAAACTGCGTCGCGTCCTGGCGGCCACGTGCGCTCGGCTCGGTCTCGACCCGGCCGGTGCGCGGCTGCTGCGGTTCACCAACAACGCGGTTTTCGCGTTGAACGGGGCACCGGTCGTCGTCCGGATCGTCGGCTCCATGAGACTGCGCCACCGCGTCGGCACGGTCGTGCGCGTGGCCGAGCATTTCGCCCGGCACGGCGTGCCCGCGGTCCGGTTGCTGGCCGGGGTCGAGCAGCCGCTTGACGTGCACGGACACCCGGTCACGGTGTGGGAGCTGGTGCCGTTCGCCGGACCGCCGCCGACGCCTGCCGACCTGGCCGGACTGCTGCGGCGGGTGCACGCGCTGCCTCCGCCGGACGGTCTGCCCGAATGGGACCCGCTGCGGTCGATCGAGGCCAGGGTCGCCGACGCCGAGGAACTCACCGCCGCCGACCAGCGGTTCCTGCTGGAGCGGTGCGCCGAGGTGCGGGACCGGCTCGACACCCTGGATTTCCCGCTGGCCAGGGGATTCGTGCACGGCGACGCGCATCCGGGGAACGTGCTGCCCGGCCCGGACGGCCCGGTGCTGTGCGATTTCGATTCCTCGTGCGTCGGTCCGCCGGAATGGGACCTGACGCCGCTCGCCGTCGGCCGCGAACGGTTCGGTGACCCGCCCGCCCGGTACGCGGAGTTCGCCGCGGCCTACGGCTTCGACGTGACGGCCTGGCCAGGGTTTTCGGTGCTCCGGGCGGTGCGCGAGCTGAAGCTGACGACGAGCGTGCTGCCGATCCTGCGCAGTCATCCGCCGGTGCGGGCTGAACTCCGCCGTCGGCTGGCCGACCTTCGCGCGGGCCGGACGGCCACCGCGTGGACGAGATACCGTTGAGCAGGATTCTGCACGTGCATTCGCCGACTGCAGATGACCGTTCGCCGCTTTCCGTCGATGGCTGACGAGGTATCGCTGCGCAGCGATAATTCGGTCCGGCAGATCGCCCCAGTTAGCGTACTGCTAGTCCCATTGTGCAAGTTGCGGCTACCCGCCGTCACCTTGGACGGTCAGGACACCGCGACCGGGGCCCGGGTCAGCACCACGGCGAACCCGAAGGCGAGGCCCATCACGGTCAGTTCGAGCGTGGCCCACGAAGCGAGCGCCGTCCGCTGGTGTCGCACGATGCGCGGCATCAGCCGCCACCGCAAGTTGGCGGCCAGCAGCGCGATCGCGCCGGTGCACAGCACCTTCAGCAGCATCAGCTGGCCGTACGGAGTGGTGAAGACGCCGGCCCAGAAGCCAATTGTCGGATTGGCCAGGATTTCCACGATGCCGTTGAACAGACCGGTCACCGCGGAGAGCACCAAGCACAGCGTCGCCAGTTTCGAAAACCGCGGCAGGGCGTGCGCGAGCAGCGTCCGGTTGGCGGCGAGCAGCACGATCATCGCGCCGAGGCCGCCGCACCAGGCGACCGCGCTCATCACGTGCAGCTCCATCGAGATCATCGTGTAGTCGTGATAGGCCCAGTTCGACGCGTGGCCGGTGACCGGCAACGGCAGCAGCGCGAACATCCCCAGGCCCACCCGCACCTCGGCGGGCACCTTCTCGCCCTTGCGCAACGCGACGAACCCGAGCGCGGCGTGCAGCAACGCGAGCACCGCGACGATGACCAGCGCCTTGCCCGCGCCGACCTCGGCGATGTAGCTGCCGAGGTCGCCCGCGGTCAGCATCCGCTTGCCCGGTTTGTACTCCGCGGTCTGCAGGATCAGCGCGACCACCGCGGTCGCCGCCCAGATCAGCGCGGCGGCGACGGCGGCGGGCCGAGCCCGGCGCATCACCGGTTCGGTGAGCTTCGGCCGGTCGTAGCCGACCAGAACGGACAGCAGGGCCAGCCCGATCGTCGCGACCGCCGCCAGATCCAGCAGCACCCGCACGATCGGGATGGCCGCCGAGACCACCTCGCTGGGTTCCACCACGCCCGGAATGGGCGAGGACGCGGTGAGCGCGATGCCGATCAGCGCGCCCAGCAGTCCCGCGACGACCACGCAGGCGAGCGTGGCCCAGCGGACCGCGGAGGTGGTCTCGGCTCGCGTCACTGGTCCGCCTTGTCCGATCCGGGATCGCGGCCGGTGCGCAGCGCGACGGTGAGGCCGATCGCGAGCAGCACCACCGCACCGGCGATCCACACCCAGATCGGCACGCCGCTCGACGACGAGGAGTCCGCCGGGGCCGACTGGGCGGGAGCCCCGGCCGCCTTGGCCGCGGCGCCCTTGGCCGGCGTGCCGTTGCCCGCGGTGGTGAGGGTGAACGGGATCTCTCCGGACACCGGGTGCCCGTCGGCGGAGAGGACCCGATAGCCGACGGTGTACTTGCCCGCCGGGCCGAGCGGCCGCAGCGGCGCGCTGAGCACGTTGTTCTCCACCGTCACCGGGCCCTCGGCCCACTGGCTGCCGTCCGGACCGGTCACCGCGATCTGGTTGACGTCGGCGTTCTGCACGTACTGGTCGAACGTGAGCGTGACCTTCGCCGGTCCCTTGGCGACGGACGCGCCGCTGGCCGGATCGGAGTTGATCAGCACGTTGTGTGCCAGCGCCGGGGTGGCCGTGCCGAGCAGGGCCACCCCGGAAATCGCCAGCGCGAGAAGCACTTTACTCATCCGGCCAAAAGTAGGCCGACCCCCGCGCGGCACGTAACTCGTGCTGTGAAGCCATTCGGCCGTGGCTGTGGCCGGATGAGTAAAGATCGGCACAGTACGCATTACTTGGTTCCTTCGGTCTTTCCGGTGGCCGGGCGGCGGGAACGCAGCACCGCGCCCGCGCCGACGCCGAGTCCGAGCGCGCCGACGACGAGTCCGGCCCCGCCGAGCCAGCGCGCCGTGTCGTCCGACGCCGACGCGGCTTCGGCGTTCTCCCCGGCGGCGGTGGTCTGCGCGTGGCCGCCGTGCTCCGAGGATTCGGCGGCGGCGAGCTTGATCGTCGGGGTCGGGTGCTCCGGCTCCTCGCCGCTGGGCGGGGTGGGCTGGTTCCAGTCCACCACTTTGCCACCCTCGTAGGTCTGGACGGCCGGGAATTCGAGCTGGTCGACATTCGCCGGCAGCGGGCCGCCGCTGATCTCGAACTCCTGGAACTCGGTGGAGCCGATCTTCGTGCCCGGCTGCGCGGTCCAGACGACCTTCGTGACCGCCTCGGTGATCTTCGTGCCGGACGCGGTGGTCACCGGCTGCGGCAGCTTCGACTTGGTGACCTCGGCGGTCCAGCCGGGGATCGGCTTGGTGCGGATGTTGCCGATGCCGTAGTCCGGTTTGACGTCGATCTCGACCTTGACGGTCCCGAGCTTCGCGTCCTCGTTCGGGACGCGGAAGAAGATCGTGCCGTAGCCGCCCTTGGCCGGCTGGTCGCCGTAGACGTTGGCGGTCACGTGCGCGGACGCGATGCCGGCGCCGAGCAGGCCGGTGGCGGCGACGGTCGCGGCGAGCACGCCGGCGCGACGGAAGACATGGTGGGACACAAGTGCTCCTGAACAGGGATGAGCCGACGGAGGCAAGGGCCTGCGCCGGAAAGAGGAAAGGGAGTGGTCAGCGGCGATCACGGGGATCGACGCTCACGAGAAGTTCAGGAACACCCAGGCGGCCCGCGCCGCCCGCGCACGCGCCGCAGGTCAACCGTCAGCAACGGCACCGTCCCGGCTGCCCGCGGTCGCGCGACCCCAGCTGCCGCCACCGGCACCGGCAACGGCCGGACCAGCAGCGGGAGGATCACCCGCAGTACGTGCAGCACCGCGAGCAGCATCGCGTCCGCCCGCGCCAGCACCAGCGCGGTGAGCAGGGTCGCGACGGCGTGCGCCGCGGTCATCGCCCAGCCGTCCGGCGCGGCCGCCGCACCGCTCGGCTCGTGCCCGGCGAGCGTCGTCAGCACCAGGTGCATGACCAGCTGACCGCCGCCGAGCACGACGACGGTGCCGAGCGGTCCGCGTGCCCGGCCGGCGAGCGCGGTGGCGATCCAGCCGAGGAGGCCGGTCAGCAGGAGGGTGAGCGCGGGATCCGGCAGCCCGCCGTCGGCGGCCGCGTGTGCGGTGACGGCGAGTGACGCGGAGCTCAAAGCGAGCAGTCCGCCGCGGACAGCGGCGAGTGCGCCGCGGTGCCGGGCCGGAGTGCTCATTCGGGCAGCTTAACGGCACTCCGCTGGGTGACTGAAGCGTCCCGAATGGTGAGCACCTGCGGAAAACGCACAGGTGGGCGGGTCTCGATCCGGTAAAAACCGTTCGGTGGAGCCGGGTGCTTCGGTTGCCGACCCCTGGCTGATGCGAAACGGTGGGTAGTCACAACCGAGAAGTGGGGGTTTCGACCGTATCCGTTCTGGGTAGTCACCCTGCCGACTGATGGGCTACTCCGAACGGGTGACGTCCGGGGCTCGCGAGCTGGCGGGAGAACGAATACGGATGAACCTCTTCGAGTACATCTCGGACCGGTGGGGAAGGCTGCTGCTCCAGGCGTGGCTGCACACCAGCATGGTCGTGCAGTGCACGATCCTCGCCGCGATCCTGGGCGTGCTGATCGGCATCGCCGTCTATCGCAGCCCCATCGGCTCCGCCGTCGCCACGGCACTGGCCAGCACGATCCTCACCGTCCCGTCGTTCGCCCTGCTGGGTCTGCTGATCCCGCTGTCGGGCCTCGGCTCCACCACCGCGGTGATCGCGCTCGTGCTGTACGGCCTGCTGCCCATCGTCCGCAACACGATCGTCGGCCTCGACGCGGTCGACCCGGCGATCACCGACGCCGCCCGCGGCATCGGGATGAGCAGGCTGTCCGTGCTCACCCGGGTCGAACTGCGGCTGGCCTGGCCGGCGATCCTCACCGGCATGCGGGTCGCCACCCAGATGCTGATGGGCATCGCGGTGATCGCGGCCTACGCCAAGGGACCCGGCCTCGGCGCGGAGGTCTTCTCCGGCCTCACCAACGCCGGGAGCACGAACTCCCTCAACCAGGCCCTCACCGGCACCGTCGGCGTCGTCATCCTCGCGCTGGTGCTCGACGGCATCTACGTCCTGATCAAGCGATTCACCATTTCTAGGGGTGTCCGTGGCTGAGCACACTGCGACCGAAGAAGAAAACGTCTCCGGCGTCGAGATCGAACTGGACCACGTCACCAAGCGCTACTCCGGCACCCGCGCCCCCGCCGTCGACGACTTCTCGATGGTCGTGCCCGCGGGCAAGATCGTGGTGTTCGTCGGCCCGTCCGGCTGCGGCAAGACCACCACGATGCGGATGATCAACCGCCTGATCGAACCGACATCCGGCCGCATCACCATCGGCGGGCAGGACGCGCTGAAGCTCGACGTGGACACCCTGCGCCGCCAGATCGGCTACGCGATCCAGCAGGCCGGGCTGTTCCCGCACTTCACCGTCGCGCAGAACATCGCCGTCGTGCCCGGCCTGCTCGGCTGGGACAAGAAGAAGGTGACCGCGCGGGTCGAGGAGATGATGGACCTGGTCGGGCTCGACCCGGCCGATTTCCGCGACCGCTACCCGCGCCAGCTGTCCGGCGGGCAGCAGCAGCGCGTCGGCGTGGCCCGCGCGCTCGCCGCCGACCCGCCGGTGCTGCTGATGGACGAGCCGTTCGGCGCGGTCGACCCGATCACCCGCGGCAACCTGCAGGACGAACTGCTGCGGCTGCAGACGGACCTGAAGAAGACGATCGTCTTCGTCACGCACGACTTCGACGAAGCGGTCAAGCTAGGCGACCGGATCGCGGTGCTCGGCAACCAGTCGAAGATCCTGCAGTACGACACCCCGGAGTCGATCCTGGCGAACCCGGCGGACGACACCGTCGCCGGTTTCGTCGGTGCCGGCGCTTCGCTCAAGCAGCTGACGCTGCTGCGCGTGCGCGACGTCGAACTGCAGCAGGACGCGCTCACCACGACGATCGACGAATCGCCCGCCGACGTGCGGGAGAAGCTGAGCAAAACGCGCAAGCCGTTCGCGCTGGTGCTCGACCACCGGCGGCGGCCGATCCGCTGGGTGCACGTGCGCGAGCTGACCAACGCCACCTCGCTGGGTTCGGTCGGCAAGCCGCTGCGCGACATCGTGAGCCTCCAGTCGACGCTGCAGGACGCGCTCGAGGCGATGCTCGCCGAAGGCGGTTCGGTGCCGGTCACCGGTCCGCGCGGCGAATACGCGGGCACGATCAAGCTGGACACGGTCATCTCGACCATCCAGCAGCTGCGCGACGAGCACGCCGACGATCACCTCGAGGAGCACGCCGACGAGGACGGGGCCACGGCATGACCGCTGCCGTCGATACCGGTTTCAGTACCGAGTCAGGCTCTCGCCGCGCGGAACGCGTCCGGCTGTTCGCCCAGCCCGCCGCGGTCGTGCTGATCGTCGCGGCCACGCTCGCCTGGGTGTTCGCCAGCGGGCTCACCGCGACCGAAAAGGAAACCCTCAACGCCGAATCGCTGCTCACCGCGCTGCGCGACCACGTGGCGATGACCCTCGTGGTCACCGCGATCGTGGTGCTGGTGGCGGTGCCGCTCGGCATCGTCGTGACCCGGCCGTGGGCGAAATGGCTCGCGCCGGTCTTCCTGGCGATCGCGAACATCGGTCAGGCCGCGCCCGCGCTGGGCGTGCTGGTGCTGTGGTTCATCTTCACCGGCGCGGTCGGCGGGCTCTGGGTCGCCGCGCTGCCGCTGGCGTTCTATTCGCTGCTCCCGGTGCTGCGCAACACGATGGTCGGCATCCAGCAGGTGGACCCGTCGCTGATCGACGCCGGCCGCGGCATCGGGATGTCGGCGTCGAAGGTGCTGTGGCGGGTGGAATTCCCGCTCGCCGTCCCGCTGATCCTGGCCGGCCTGCGCACGTCGCTCGTGCTGGCGGTCGGCACCGCGACGTTCGGCATGTTCGTCAACGCCGGAGGGTTCGGGCTCCTGATCGACACCGGCTACAAGCTCAACCTCACGAAGGTGCTGATCACCGGTTCGGTGCTGGCCGTCGCGCTGGCGCTGCTGGTGGACTGGCTGGGCGCGGTCGCCGAGCAGTACTTCGGACCGAAGGGACTGCGCTGATGAAGGTCCTGAAAAAAGCGGGCGCGCTGGTCGGCGCGGCCCTGCTCGCCGGGACGCTCTCGGCGTGCGGCCTCGACGTCAACACCTCGATCCCGTTCAAGATCGAACCGGGTTCGATCCGGCCGATCCCGTCGCTGCAGGGCGTGCGGGTGGTCGTCGGGTCGAAGGACTTCACCGAGAACATCATCCTCGGCTACATGGCCGAAATGGCGCTGAGCGCGGCGGGCGCGGACGTCATCGACCTCACCGACATCAAGGGGTCGAACTCGTCGCGGCAGGCGCTGCTCAACGGCCAGACCGACGTGACCTGGGAGTACACCGGCACCGGCTGGATCAACTACCAGGGCAACGAACTGCCGGTGCCGGGCGGGGAGAAGGCGCAGTACGAGGCCACGAAGAAGGCGGACGCGGAGAAGTACGGCGTCACCTGGCTGAACTACTCGCCGCTCAACGACCAGTACGCGTTCGCCACCACCGAGGCGTACGCGGCGAAGAACAACCTCAAGTCCAACTCGGACCTGGCGAAATTCCTCGCCTCGCATCCGGACCAGAACCGGTTCTGCCTGGAGACGGAGTTCACCAGCCGCCAGGACGGGTTCCCGGCGGCGGTCAAGGCGTACGGGTTCAAGAACCCGAAGATCGAGAACTTCGGGATCGGCACCATCTACTCGGCGGTGGCCAACGGCACCTGTCCGGTCGGCGAGGTGTTCACCACCGACGGCCGGATCTCCGGGCTCAACCTGCGCGTGCTCGACGACGACAAGAAGGCGTTCCCGCAGTACAACGCGGCGGCGACACTGCGCACGGAGTTCCTGAACCAGCACCCGGACATCCGCGGTCCGCTGGAGAAGGTGGCGGCGGCGCTCGACAACAAGCAGATGGTCGAGCTGTGCAAGAAGGTCGACGTGGACGGCAAGGACGCCGGCACCGTCGCGCACGACTGGATGCTCCAGAAGGGCTTCATCAAGTAGCGCGGGCAGGCAGCGGAGAAGGGCCCCTTGAGTTCGCTCAAGAGGCCCTTCTCGGCTTTTCAGATGCCCAAACGGTGCAGCAGCTGGTCTTCGAGCCGCTCGAGTTCGCCGGTCACCGCGCGGTGCGCGGCCTTGCGCCGAGCCGCGGGCATGCGCTCGGCGGCGCGCACCGTGGCCGACAGCTGCTCCAGCGTCGACTGCGTTTCGGCGGCGAACTTCTGGTCCGCGTCGGTCGCCTTCGCCGACTTCTTCAGCTCGCCCAGTCCCTGCACGAGACCCGCGATCCGGGCGTGCAGCCCCGCGCCGCGGCCGGTGTACTCGCCGAGCTGGTCGACGGCGACGCCCAGCTTGCGGGCCTGGTAGCGGTCGTACGCCTCCCGCGCCGCGCCCGCCGCGCGGACCGCGTACGGCGCTAGCACCGGCAGCACCGCCGGTCCGAGCACCTTGGCCACCGCGACCGCGTTCTTCGCCTTCTTCGGGGTGATCCGGGCTTCACCCTCGTCCTGCTTGGCCTTGTCCTGCTTGGCCTTGCGCGCCATGGCCGTTACCTCCCACGCCTTCTCCGCATGAACTTACTGGTCCCCGACGTGACGGGCATGTCGGCTCGCGCGGGGAATGTCGTACCCACGATCTATTGTGATCGCTATGGGAGACGAGGTGTTGCTCGACGCGGGAGCGGTGAGCCGTTGCCGCCGCCGGGTGCACCTGGAACACGACCCGGCGATGCGCGACGTGCCGCTGCCGCCGCCGGATCCGACCGCGCAGCAGCGCATCGACGACGCGACCGCGCACCGCGAGGAAATCCTCGAACAGCTGGTCGCGGCGTCAGGGCCGGACGCGACCTGGGCGCGGGTGCCGCGCACCCTGCCCGCGGGCGAGCGGGTGCGGCTCACCGAGCAGGCGTTCGGCGAGGGCACGCAGTACATCTGGGGTGCCCTGCTGCCCGCCGACCCGGTCGGGCACCGGCGCGGCGGCATCGACCTGCTGGTGCGCGTCGGCGACGGATACGTGCCGGTGCTGGTGGTCCGGCACCGGATCACCGACCGCGGCCAGGGCGCTCCCACCACCGCGATGACGGAGCTGGACCCGGCGCGCCGTTCGCCGGACGAACTGCGCAAGGTGCGTTCGCAGCCGCGGGACCAGCTGCGGCTCGCGCATCTGCGGCGAATGCTGGAGACGTACGGCAAAGCGGCGGCGGGGCGCGCGCTCGGCGGCGTGATCGGTCTCGACGCTGACGTCGTCGTATGGCACGACCTCACCGCGGGCACCTGGCCGGGCGGCCGCAGCGCGCTGGACGAATACGACGCGCGGTTCGAGGACCGGCTCGCCGTGGCGACGGCGGCCGCGACCGGTGCCGAAGCGCTGGCCGCGCCTTCGCGAGTGCTGGAGTGCCGGAGGTGTCCGTTCTGGGCCACCTGCGAGGTCGTGCTCACCGAAACCCGCGACGTGAGCCTGGTGGTGCGCGGTGAGGACGCGGGCGAGCTGCGCCGCGTCGGAGTGTCCACTGTGGACAAGCTGGCCGCGCTGGACCCGGCCGCCGAGCCGCCGCCGATGAACTGGACCGGCGGCACGTTCTCGGACGCGATCATGCTGGCCAGGGCGTGGCTGGCGGATCTGACGGTGGTGCGCCGCACGCCGACGGTCGAGGTGCCGCGCGCGGACGTCGAGGTCGACGTGGACATGGAGAGTTTCGGCGATTCCGGGGCTTATCTGTGGGGGACGCTGCTGTCCGGAGTGGACATCGGCGTGCCGAGGGGCTATCGGGCGTTCGCGACCTGGGAGCCGTTGCCGACGGTGGACGAGGCGCGTTCGTTCGCCGAGTTCTGGGCTTGGTTCACCGACGTGCGGGAGCGGACTCTGGCCGCCGGGCTGACTTTCCGGGCGTATTGCTACAACGCGCTCGCGGAGAACCGGTGGCTGTTCGGGTCCGCCGAGAGGTTCGGGGAGTACCCCGGGGTCCCGGAGAAGCGCACCATTCAGTCCTTTGTGGACTCCGACGAGTGGGTGGACCTTTTCCGCAGCGTGACGGATCAGTTCCTGTGCTCGCGGGGCAAGGGGCTGAAGGTGATCGCGCCGGTGGCCGGGTTCGCCTGGCGGGATCCGGAGGCCGGCGGCGAGGCGTCGATGCGGTGGTACCGGGACGCGGTCGGCATGGGCGGCGAGGTCCCCGACGACGACCAGCGCGAGCGGTTGCTGCGGTACAACGAGGACGACGTGCTGGCGACCAAGGCTCTGCGGGAGTGGATGAGCGGGCGGGCCCAGGACGAGGTCCCGTACATGCTGGACATCTGATTTTCCGGTGCCGGTCTGCTCGTTGCCGTTCAGTGCGCTTCCGCATATACTCGTCAGCGAGTACTCGGTTACGAGGAGGTCGGGCTTGAAGCGGCGGAAGGTGTCCAACTTGCTGGGCCTCGCCGTGCTGGCCACGGTGTTCGAGCGGCCGATGCATCCGTACGAAGTCGCCACGCTCCTGCGGGAACGCGGCAAAGAAGGCGACCTGAAGATCAAGTGGGGCTCGCTCTACACGGTCGTCGGCAACCTCGAGAAGCACGGATTCCTCGAGGCTGTCGAGAACGTGCGGGACGGGGCCCGGCCGGAGCGGACGGTGTACCGGATCACCGAGGCGGGCCAGGCCGAGCTGGAGGATTGGATCGCCGAACTGCTCGCGGTGCCGGACCTGGAGCCGACGCGGTTTCACACCGGCCTGTCGGTGATGCTCGCGCTCGGGCCGGATGTCGTCGACGAGCAGCTGCGGCACCGGGTCGGCGAGCTGGAACGGATGATCGAGGAACGCGTCGAGTCGCTGGCGGAGATGCGGGCTGAGCTGCCGCGGCTGGTCCTCGTCGAGGCGGAGTACCAACTGGCGATGTGGCGCGCGGAGGCCGAATGGGTCCGCGGGCTGCGCGAGGAACTGGCCACCGGCGGGATGCCGGGGGTCGAGGAATGGCGGCGCTACCGGGAAACCGGGGAGCTGCCCGACATGGCCGCCTTCGTCGCGAACGAAGGCGAATAAAGAGGTCCCGGAGGAGGTGCTGGCACACCGCCGCCGGGACCGGGAACCGTCGAACTGGAACCGCGAGTGCGGAAACCTGTCCTCAGGCTGCGCTGACAAGGATACGGGGCACCCCGCTCGCGGCTCCGGTTCGGTATCCGCCGAACAGGGAGAAGAACATGGGGAACACCCAGGTCAAACGCCATCGCACGAAACTGCTGCCGGAGATGGAGGGCCCGATCGCCCGGGCCTACGCACGCGGGCGGGGCACCGAACCGCAGCTCGTGCAGTACCGCGAATCGGCCGAAATGCTGGCCGCGGACCTGGCCGAGGGCGCTGACGTGCTCGAGGTCGCGCCCGGTCCGGGTTTCTTCTCGGTGGAACTGGCCCGTACGGGTCGCTGCACGGTGACCGGGCTGGACGTCAGCCGGACGTTTGTCCAGCTAGCCAGGGAGTACGCACAGGAACAGGGCGTCCCGGTGGACTTCCGCCGCGGCGACGTGGCGGCGATGCCGTTCGCCGACGGATCGTTCGACTTCCTGATCTGCCAGGCGGCGTTCAAGAACTTCGCCGACCCGGTGGACGCGCTCGACGAAATGCACCGGGTGCTGCGGCCGGGCGGCGTCGCGCTGGTGCAGGACTTGAGCAAGAGCACCACGGACGCGGAGCTGGACGCCGAGGTCGCGCGGATGAACCTCGGGCCGGTGGCCGCGTTCACCACCGTCCGCACCCTCCGCGGACTGCGGCGGCGGGCGTACACGCCCGAGCAGTTCAAGGCGACCGTCGCGGAGAGCAAGTTCCGCACCTGCGAGGTGACCCCGGACGGGATCGGCCTCGAGGTGCGGATGCGCAAGGAGTGACTCTGGCGAGTGGCTGTGCCGTCGAGGGGGCGGCACAGCCACTCGCCGGCGGGTCAGCGCGGGGCCATCCGCAGCGAGCCGTCCATGCGGATGACCTCGCCGTTGAGGTAGTCGTGGTCGATCAGCGACAGGGCGAGCTGGGCGTACTCGTCCGGCCGCGCCAGCCGCTTCGGGAACGGCACCCCGGCGGCGAGCCCGGCGCGGAATTCGTCGCTGACCGTGGCGAGCATCGGGGTGTCGACGATGCCGGGGGCGATCGTCAGCACGCGGATGCCGTGCGAGGCGAGGTCGCGCGCGGCCGGCAGCGTCATCCCGACCACGCCGCCCTTGGACGAGGCGTACGCCACCTGCCCGATCTGGCCGTCGAACGCGGCGACGGACGCGGTGTTGATGATGACGCCGCGTGCGTCGTCGGCCAGCGGTTCGGTCTTCGCGATCGCCTCGGAGGCGATGGTGACCACGTTGAAGGTGCCGATCAGGTTGATCTGGATGACCTTCGCGTACAGCCCGAGGTCGTGCCTGCCCTTCTTGGACAGGATGCGCGCGGACGGCCCGATGCCGGCGCAGTTGACCACCGTGCGCAGCGGTACGCCCGAGCCGGCCGCGGTGTCGACGGCGGCCTGCACCTGGTCCGGGTCCGTCACGTCGGCTTCCACGTAGGTGACGCCGTCGACCCGCTCGGCCTTCTCGATCGAGGGCGCGAGGTCGAGGGCGAACACGCGCGCGCCTTTCGCGGCCAGCGCCTTGGCGGTCGCGCCGCCGAGTCCGGACGCGCCACCCGTCACGAGCGCTGCGGTGTCGGTGATCTGCATCTTCAGCCTTCCTCCTGCTCTCGGGTGCCGCGGTGCACCTCCGCGCCCAGGTTAACGCTCGTTCGCACCCCTGCCGGAGTGTGCCGCCTCACCCGCTGTCGTCGCGAGGAGTATTCGGCCCCGACCGCTTCCGTTAGCACTGAGGTCAACTCCGGCTGTCACCTTCAGCGTCATGAGCTCAGCTCGGATCGTGGTGGTAGGGACGGGATACGTCGGATTGACCACGGGGGCTTGTCTCGCGAGCCTCGGGCACCGCGTCACGTGTGCGGACGTGGACGTCGCGAAAGTGAACCGGCTGTCGGCCGGCCGCGTGGACATCCTCGAACCAGGACTGGCCGAATTGGTCTCCCGCGGACTGGCGAACGGACGGCTGTCGTTCGTCGTCGGCGCGCGGGAAGCCGTGCGCAGCGCGGAGGGCGTGTTCCTCTGCGTGCCGACGCCGATGGGCGCGGGCGGCTCCGCGGATTTGCGCGCGGTGGAGGCGGTGACCGCCGAGATCGGCGACGTGCTGCCGCCGGGCTGCGCGCTGATCACGAAGTCGACAGTGCCGGTCGGCACCGCGAAACGGATCCAGGCGATGGTCGGCCGCGACGACGTGCCGGTCGTGTCCAACCCGGAGTTCCTGCGCGAAGGCACTGCGGTGCAAGACTTCCTGAACCCGGACCGGATTGTGGTCGGTTCGGATTCGCACGCGGCGGCCGCGTGGGTCGGGCAGTTGTACGGCGATCTCGCCGCCCCGGTCGTGGTCGCCGACGCGGCGAGCGCGGAACTGGTCAAGTACGCGGCGAACTGCTTCCTCGCGCTCAAACTGTCCTATGTGAACTCGATCGCCGAGCTGTGCGAACGGCTCGGCGCGGACATCGACCTGGTCACCGAGGGCATGGGCTACGACCGGCGGATCGGCCGCACGTTCCTCAAGCCCGGCCCGGGTTGGGGCGGTTCGTGCCTGCCCAAGGACACCAGCGCGCTGGTCAAGGTCGCGGAGTCGGTGGACTACGACTTCCGCATGCTGACCTCGGCGATCGACGAGAACATCGCCCAGCGCGACCGCATCGTGGCGAAGATCGCCGGCGCCTGCGGCGGAACGCTGGCCGGCGCGCGGATCGGCGTGCTGGGCCTGGCGTTCAAGGCGGGTACCAACGATCTGCGCGATTCTCCCGCGCTCGCAGTGTCTTCGGTGCTGGGTGCGCTCGGCGCGGAGATCACCGCGTACGACCCCGCGGTGTCCGGCGGGATCGCCGGGATGACCGTCGTGGACGATCCGTACCAGGTCGCCAAGGACGCGGATGTCGTTGTGGTGCTTACCGAATGGGCCGAGTTCCGCAATCTCGACTGGGTGGCGATCGCGGACGCGATGGAGGGCGACGACGTCGTCGACACCCGCAATCTCCTTGACCCGGGGATGATTCTCGACGCGGGGCTGTCGTGGCAGGGCGTCGGACGCCCGCGTGCGGCCCGGCGGCGGGTTCCGGTTTCCTGATCGGAGATCCGCCCGTCTTGCGCTATGCTCTTCGGCGGCATCGCGTGCCGGTCACCGGCTGGGTGAGGCATGGAGGTGCTGGGATGCCTTCTGGAGGCATTGCTTCGTGTCCGCTTCTCTTGAACTGAATCACCTCATGGTCCCGTCCCGGGACAACCGGGAATCCGCCGAATTCTTCGCGAACCTGCTGGGTTTCGAGATCGGCGAGGAATGGGGCCCGTTCGTCCCCGTCGAAACCAGCAACGACGTGCGGCTCGACTTCGCCACGGTCCCGGACGCCGATCGCAGACTGCAGCACTACTGTTTCCTCATCCCCGAGGACGACTTCGACGCGTTTTTCGCGCGGCTGAAGGAAACCGGCATCGCCTACCACGCCGGACCCGGCGGGCAGGGGCCGGGCGAGATCAACCACAACCACGGCGGCCGCGGCGTGTATTTCCTTGACCCGGGCGGAAACGGGATCGAGGTCATCACACAGCCGTACGAGCCGGAGCGGAAGCGGCCCGCGCGCTGGTAAGTCCTGTGTAGACGGACGGCGGGCGGGTCACCGCGGAAGCGAGGCCCACCCGCCGCCCGCGGCCAGCAAGGTCCGGACGCTCTCCGCGTGGTCGGAGAACGCGGCCAGGTCGGCGTGCAGCATGGCGGCGCGCTCGGAATCGAGCGGGTCCGTGTCGTCGCGCCACAGTCCGAGGGTCCAGTTGGCGGCCAGGAGCATCGAGCGCACCAGCCCGGCGACCGCGGAGTCCGGCTGGTCGTACGCGGCGAGGATTTCGTCGCAGGCGGCGAAGCACCGTTCCAGTCCGCGGACTGCTTCGGCGGGTGTCCCGTCCCAGTCCGGTCCCGGCCAGGCGGACGAGCGCAGCGCGAGCCACAGCTGCCAGCCGGCAGTCAGTTCGGCTTCGTTTCGGGGCGTCCAGTGCGCGGCCATCTTCCGAGTGTGCGCCCGGGCGGCCGGTTTGCCGCCCGGGTTTTGGCCGAGGTCACGTGCGTGGTTGTTCCCACAGCCAGAACTCGATCCCCTGGTCGTCGGCACAATCCGCTGTTCGGCCGTACGGCTGGTGCTCCACCTCGCCTGCCCGGCCGCCCTGCTCGCGCACCCGGCCGAGCGCGGCTTCGAGGTCGTCGACGGCGAACATCAGCTTCCAGCCGGTCTGAAGTTCCGTCCCGCCCCACAGCCCGCCGGGCAGGCCGTCGCCCTCGATGCGCCACGCGGTCGGCAGGCTGCCCTGGCTGAACTGCCAGCCGAGCACCGCGCCGTAGAACGCCTTGGCTCGGACGTCGTCAGGCACCTGGAAGGTGAAGTATCCGGCCTCGCCGTGCCGATACGTGCGGCCCCCGGGAGTGCTCGCCCGCGGTGCGGCCTTCCCGACCAGCCAGCGCTGGCCGTACGGGTCGCGGATGACGCCGTTCAGTCCGTAGCCGCGGTCTTCGACCGGCCGCAGCTGTTCCGCGCCCAGTTCCACCGCCCGCCGCACCGCTTCCCGCGGGTCCGGCACCTCGACGCGCACCAGCGCGCCGCCCTCGGGAGCGACGACATTGCCCAGTTCGGGGAATTCCTCGGCGAGCATCAGCACGCTGCCGCCGATGGCCAGTTCGGCGTGCCCGACCCGGCCGTCGTCCATCACGATCGGCTCGGCCCGGCGCTGGGCGCCGAACACCTCGACGTAGAAGTCGAGCGCGGCCCGGGCGTCCGTCACGACCAGGTAGGGCGTGAGCGCGCCCGGCTGGGCCTCGATTTCGGTGGTGGTCATGTCCGCTCCGTTCAGGATCAGGCGGCGGAGGTCGTCCCGCAGCTGCTCGGCGAAGGCCGGATCGGGGTCGGCCGGAGTCGAGGGCAGTGCGAGCGCGTCGAAAGGTTCAGGCATCGCGTCCCTCCTTCTCCTGGTAGCCGCGGCGAAACGCGGTTTTGGCCCGCGTCAGCAACGCCTCTGTCGCATGGATGGTCCGGCCGAGATGCGCGGCGACGTCGCGCACCGGAAGGCCGTCGACGTAGCGCAAGGTGAGCACCGCCCGATGCGAGACCGACAGCGAATCGAGCACCTGCCGTGCACGCAGGGCGTCGAGTTGCTCGTCCCAGGGATCCTCGACGTCGTCTTCGGCGTCGTGCACGAGCCGCAGCCCGCGCTGTTCCCGTTCGGCGCGCCGCCAGTGGTCGGCCAGTTTGTGCCGGGCCACCCCGATCAGCCAGGGCGTGCTCACCGGCGGCGCGTGCTCCTTGCGGCAAGCGGCGACCGCGCCCAGGAACGTCTCCGACGTCAGTTCCTCCGCCAGCACGCGGTCGCCGCACCTCGCGAGCAGGTAGCCGTAGACCTCCGGCAAGGCCGTCTCGTAGAGGCCGAGCAGCGCGAAGGCCGGGTCTGGCTGCACCCGAGGTTCCGTCACATCTCCATCGTCGTCCGGGAGCGGAGTTTTCCGTCGGACGACTTTCTCAGCGGGGGTCGGGCAGTTTCCGCGCCAGCCCGCTCACCAGCAGTGCCAGCGCCGCCAGGATCCCGATGACCAGCACAAACGCACCCTGATAGCCCAGCACGCCGGGCACGCTCAGGCTGGCGAACAGGCTGCCCAGCACCGCGACGCCCAGCGCCAGCGACGTCTGCTGGGTCGTGGTCAGCACGCCGCCGCCGACACCGGCGAGGTCGGCGGGCACCCGGGACAGCACGACCCGGAACAGGGTGCTCATCGCGAGCCCGTTGCCGACGCCGATCAGCACCATCGCCGGGGCCAGCTGCCAGATCGACAGGTCGGGCCACTCCAGCAACGCGGTTCCGGCGAGCGCGAGCAGTCCGACAGCGAGGATCAGCCCGCCGATCGGCACGATCTTGCGGCCGAACCGGGTCACGAGGTGGCTGCTGACCAGCGACGTCGTGAAGTACGCAACCGCCATCGGGGTCAAGGCCAGTCCCGCGCCGAGCGGGCCCAGGTGCAGGCCGTTCTGCAGGGTCACCGCGTAGACGAACATGAACGAACCGAAGGTGCAGAAGAACGGCACCGCGACAGTCAGGCCGTGTCGCACGCTCGCGGTGCGCAGCAGGGCCGGCGGCAGCAGCGGGGTGCCGCCGGCGGCTTCGAGCTTCCGCTCGACGCGGGCGAAGCCGTACGCCGCGAACGGGAAGAGCACCAGCAGCGCGATGCTCCACCACGGCCAGCCGAGTGCGCGGCCTTCCATGATCGGGATCAGCAGCGACAGCAGCGAAACGGCCAGCAGCGCGGTGCCCCAGCGGTCGACGCCGAGCGGGTTGCTTGCCCGGCTGTCCGGCACCGTGCGGCGCGCGAGCAGCAGCCCGATGAGCCCGATCGGCACGTTGACCAGGAAGATCGGCCGCCAGCTCAGGTCCCACAGGTTGGCGGCCACCAGCGCGCCGCCGAGCAGCTGCCCGATCACGGTGGCGATGCCGCCGGTCGCGCCGAAGAGGCCGATCGCGCGGGAGCGGCGTTCGCCGGACGTGCCGGCCTGGATGATCGACAGCACCTGCGGCAGCAGCATCGCCGAAGCCGCGCCCTGTGCGACGCGCGCGATGACCAGCGTGGCGGCGTCCGGGGCGACGCCGCAGGCCAGCGAGGTGAGCGTGAACAGGATGAGGCCGAGCAGGAAGAGCTTGCGCCTGCCGAAGGTGTCGCCGAGCCGTCCGCCGAGCACGAGCAGCACCGCGTACGCGATGCCGTAGCCCGCGACGACGAGTTCGAGCGTCGCGGTGGATGCGTGGAGGTCGGCATCGATGGTGGGCAGGGCGACGTTGACGATGAAGAAGTCGATGATCGGCAGTGCCGCCCCCAGCAGCACGGTGATCAAGCCGGCGGACGTGAGTCCGGTCCTCGCCGGCGTCCCGACGGCGGCGGTGGCCGTTGCCGGGGCGGTGGTGGTAGTCGTCATGAGTACTACGTTCCGCTGAGGCAAACCCTGGTACCAGGTGTGCTTTTATCCTGGTACTGCGACTACCTGGTAACAGGGTCGGCGGTGTGCTTCCCTGGTATTCGTGACCACTGGCATCGAAGACCGCCTGCGCCGGACCGAGCTGGGAGAGTTCCTCCGCAACCGGCGCGGCCGCATCACGCCCGAGCAGGTCGGCCTGCCGATCGGCGGCCGCAGGCGCACGCCGGGGCTGCGCCGCGAGGAGGTCGCGCAGCTCGCCGGGGTGGGCGTCACCTGGTACACGTGGCTCGAACAGGGCCGCGACATCAACGCGTCCGAGCAGGTGCTCAGCGCGATCTCCCGCACGTTGCGGCTCGATCCGCACGAGCACGTGCACCTGTTCACCCTCGCCGGCGCGCCGGAGCCGGTCACCGAGAAGAAGAACTGCTCCGCGATCACCCCGTCGATGCAGGACATGATGGTCCAGCTGGAGCCGTTCCCGGTCGCGGTCCGCAACGCGCGCTTCGACGTGCTCGGCCACAACGCCGGCTACGACTGGCTGATGGGCGGCGTCGACAAGATCCCGTACGAGGAACGCAACACGCTCGTCCAGTGCCTGCTCAATCCCGAGTGGAAAGAGCGGATGGTCGACTGGGAGCAGAACGTGCCGCGGATGGTCTCGTCCTTCCGCGCCGCGATGGCCGAGCACATGGGCGAACCCGGCTGGAAGTCGCTGGTCAAACGGCTCAAGGCGGAGTCGCCGTGCTTCGCGGAGCTGTGGAGCCAGCACGACGTGAACACCGAGCAGGCCAAGAGCAAGCGGTACCTGCACCCGGAGGCGGGCCTGCTGACGTTCGACTTCACCTACCTCTACGCCGGCCGCCGCTCGGAGATCCGGATGTCGGTCTACACCCCGGCGAACGACGAGACCCGGGAGAAGCTGCGGGAATTCGTCCCGACCACGCGATAGCGCAGATGGGTCACGCCCTTGCCGGGCGTGACGTCGGGAGGGCCGAGGCGCACCGGTCCGAGCCCGAACTCGCCGAAGAACGACACCCCGCCGCCGAGCAGCACCGGCACGCCGAACGGATGCGTCCCGCCCCAGCCCGAGGTCAGGTCGAACAGCCGCCGTCCGACCACCAGCGCCCCGGTCGACTCCAGTTGCGCGCGTACGACCTTCGCGCTGGCCGGGGACATGCGCAGCGAACGTCCCGGCTGCGCGGTCGGCACCTCCTCAGCACCGCTGCCCGTCCAGCCGAAGAACAGATCGAACCCCGATTCGCCCGGCCCCGCCACGAAACCGACCAGCGACATGCTCGCCCCGGCCACTACCTCGCCCATCGCCGTCTCCGTTTCTCCGTTTGACCAGTGAACGGAGCCGCGCGAGCGTTCTCGACATACCTCGCCGCGCGTAGCCGGATCCCGCGCTCCTTGACGGACGCGCCCGACGGACTTCCCCGGTAGCTTTCGCACCATGCACTACTGGTGGCGGGCGCGGAACCCGTGGTTCGGGCGGGTGTTCCGGACCCTCGTGGTGCTCGCCTTCGTGCTCGGCGGCTCCAGCGCGTCCGGCCGCTGGCAGCACGCCCCGCACCCGCTGAGTCCGCTCGGGGCCGCGTGGCTGGCCGCGACCGTCCTCACCCTGCTGCTCGTGCACCGGTACCCACTGCCGCTTTTCGTGCTCACCGCGGCCTCGGCGTACGCGTACTACCTGTCGGCGGAGCCCGGCGGACCGGTGATCATCGTCCCCACCATCGCGTTGTTCGTGCTTACCCGGCGGAAGGGTCCGGTGGTCGCCGGGAGCACTGGCGCGACCGTCCTCGTGGCGGCGTACGTGGTCCACATCGTCGTTGCGCAAACGTTTGCGGTCAGTGCGTGGGCGTTGTTCGCCGTGGTCTGGATGTCCGCCGTGATCGGTATCGCGACCGCGGTCCGGTTCCAGTTCGCCGCCGTCGCCGCGCGGCGCGAGCAGGCCGACGAGCACCGGCACCGGATGGCCGAGCAGGAGCGGCTCCGCATCGCCCGCGAGGTGCACGACGTGGTCGCGCACAGCCTCGCCATGATCAACGTCCAGGCCGGGGTTGCCGCACACGTCGCGGATCGGCGGCCGGAGCAGGCGAAAGAGGCGCTGCTCAACATCAAGGCGGCCAGCGCGTCCGCACTCAACGACCTCCGCGCGACGCTCGCCGTGCTGCGTTCCGGCGAGAACCGCGCGCCCGCGCCGAGCCTTGCCCAGGTCGAAGAGCTGCTGGACCACGCGCGTACCGCCGGGTTGGAAGTCGAGCTCCATGGCGAAACCGGCGAGCTGCCCGCGCCCGTGGACGGCGCTGCGTACCGGATCCTGCAGGAGTCGCTCACCAATGTCGTCCGGCATGCCGAGGGGGCGCAGCGCGTCGAGGTCCGCTTCGAGCGGAAGCCGGGCACGCTGGTCCTGATCGTGCGCGACGACGGCCGCGGCACCGTCCAGCCGACGCCCGGCCACGGTCTGCGCGGCATGCGGGAACGCGCGACGGCGCTCGGCGGCAGCGTCGAGGCGAGCGTCACCGGGCAGGGTTTCCAGGTGCGGGCGGAACTGCCCGTGGAGGGGGAGAAATGACCATCCGCGTCGTACTGGCCGACGACCAGGCCCTGGTCCGCGCCGGATTCCGGCTGCTGCTGGACACCGAGGACGGCTTCGAGGTCGCCGGCGAGGCGAGCGACGGCGAGCAGGCCGTCGCGCAAGCGGTCGAGCACCGGCCCGACATCGTCGTGATGGACATCCGGATGCCCGGCACCGACGGTCTCGAAGCGACCCGCCGGATCACCTCGCATCCCGACCTCACCGGGGTGAAAGTGCTGGTCCTGACCACGTTCGACGTCGATGAGTACGTCTACGAGGCGCTCCGCGCGGGGGCCAGCGGGTTCCTGCTGAAGGACACCGAACCGGTCGAACTCCTGCACGCGCTGCGCGTCGTCGCGGCGGGGGAGGCGTTGCTCGCGCCGACCGTCACGCGCCGGTTGATCGCCGAGATCGTCGGACGGCCGGAGCACCGGCGGATCGACACCTCGGCCGTGCAGGAGGTGACCGAACGCGAACGCGAGGTGCTGGCACTGGTCGCGGGCGGGTTGTCGAACGACGAAATCGCCGCTCACCTCGTCATCTCCACGGCGACCGCGCGGACGCACGTCAGCCGCATCATGACCAAGATCGGCGCTCGCGACCGGGCGCAGCTGGTGGTGCTCGCCTACGAATCCGGCCTCGTCACCCCGCGCCGCGGCTCGCACTAGTGAGCTAAGCCCAGAGTGTGAGTTAGGCCGTGTCGGTGAACGTCCTCCCACCGTCGCACGCCTTACGGGAAGAGCATCACATCTCAGCGAGGGGTGTGGCGGAAGGAGTCCCGGTGGCGTGGGAGATCGTCGTGGTCGCCGCGCTGGGCCTGGTTTTCCTGGTCCGGCTGGTAGCGCAGCTCCGGCGGAGCTGACGGAGGCCGGCGCGGCGGCACCGCGCGGCGCACTGGCGGCTCGGCCATGCGGTCGACGCCCGATTCCGTGACGGGACGTGCCCGGTGCGCGCCGCCATTCGCGCGAGGTGCCATCGGGCGCGGCTGGTCAACGCGCGGAGCGTCGCTGGGCGGCGGAGTGCCGATCCTCGGCGGCCGACCGTTCTGCCCGGGACGCGGCCGGGGCGCCGGACGACGCGGCGGCAGCGGTTCGGCCGCAATCCTCGGGATCTCGGTGGTCACCTCGGCGGCGTCCACGAGCTGAGTGGTTTCCCCCGGGGTCTCGACCGGCGGCTCCACCGGCGGTTCGGGCGTTTCCGGCGCGGGCGGAGGCGGCTTCGGCCGGTGCGACAGCCGCCGCGCCAGCGAGTGGCTCGGCCGTTCCACGAACCGGTAGCTGAACTCGACCACCCCGAACACCGCCGGGATCACGATCAGCAGCGCGATCGGCAGCGGCACCGCCGGGCGCAGCAACTGCAGCAGCACGAACGTGACCAGCATGTGCAGCAGGTAGATCGAGTAGCTGCGCTCGGACAGCATGGTCCAGATCTTGCGCTGCTTCAGCCGGTCCTCGGCGAACATGCCCATCAGGAAGCAGGTGACGGCGAAGGCCAGCGCGAGATTGTACGAGCTGTCCACGCGGCCGACATTGATGACGTCCGCCAGCACGTACAGCGACCACGCGCAGCCGCCGTACAGCGCGCCGGTCCAGAGCGGGATCTGTTTCTTGGTCGTCGCCCAGATGACCTGGCCGATCAGCATCGCGGGCAGGTACGAGACGTTCACCGCGAACAACGACCACGACGGTCCGAGCTGGGACCGGCTCATCATCACCACGAAGATGAACGTCAGCTCCACCGCGATCGCGAGCCACACCCACCGGCGCAGCAGCGGCAGCACCGCCATCAGCAGCAGGTAGAAGATGACCTCGACGATCATCGTCCAGGCCACCGGCACCAGCACGATCTGCGGGTAGATCAGGTAGTTGGCCAGCGTCGTGTTGGTGAGGACGGTGAGCGGGTTCAGCGTTTGCGGCTGGCCGGTCGACGGCGGGTGCAGGTTCACCAGCAGCAGGAACGCGGTCAGCACCACCACGAACAGCATCGGCGCGTAGACCCGGATGAACCGGTTGAGCGCGAATCGCCCGGTACCCTGGCGCAGCGCGATCGGCGTCACGACGAAACCGCTGACCAGGAAGAAAAACGGCACCGCGATCTGCCCGATGCCCTGTTTCGACATGTGCATCGGATCGCTCGTGAGCGCCTCGATGAAGTCGACGTACGGGGCTTTGTCGTTCTTCGCGATGACCCACGGATGGGCGATGTGGCTGTAGAAGACCAGCAGCGCGCCGAGGCCTCGGCCGATGTCGATGAAGACGATCCGGGTCTTCTTCGGCGGCGCGGGCGAAGGGTCGGCCAGGGCAGCGGAATTCGGCTCGGCCAGCGTGCTCACCCCCGTCTTCCGCTACCGACAACCTCGTGAAGGCTACCGCCTCGCCGACCCGGCCCGGACGTACTCCCCGCAATTGGCGGCAACCGGGGGGATAAGTCACAAGACCCGTTCTGGCCTCGGATTATGCGGTCGGCAGGTACGATCAGGCAGGAATTCGTCCGGTTTCGCACGAACAGTTCAGGAGTTCGGGGAGCGTGCAGCAGTCCAGTCTCGACGGGGCCGTCGAGCGTTCGCCGACCCTGCGCGCCGCGTTCCGCCAAGCCGCCCCGGCGATCAGCCTCTACCTGGCGTTCCAGCTCGTCGCGTTCGGCGTGCTGTGGATGATGAGCTGGAAGGCCGACGTGTCGCCGGGCCGGTTCATCGCCAACTTCGACGCGAACTGGTTCCTCTCGGTCGCGCAGCACGGCTACGACCAGCCGGTCACGCTCGGCGCCAACGGGCTGCCGGTCGAGAACAGCCTGGTGTTCTTCCCGCTGTACCCGGCGACGGTGGCGTTGCTGACGCTGGTCGGGATCCCGCCGCTCGTGGCCGGGATGACGATCTCGCTGCTGGCCGGATGCGCGGCCGCGTGGGGCCTGTTCGTGCTGGGCCGCGACCTGGCCGGACCGCGCGTGGGCCTGCTGGTCGCCGTGCTGTGGTCGATCGGGCCGGGGTCGACGGCACTGCATCTGGTGTATTCGGAATCGCTGCTGATGGCGCTGGTGGCCTGGACGTTCGTGCTGCTCGCGCGGCGCGAATGGCTCGCCGCGGGCGGGCTCGCGGTGCTGGCCGGACTGACCCGGGCGAGTTCCGGCGCGTTGATCGCGGCGGTCGGCATTGCCGCGCTGATCGCGGTTTTCCAGCGTCGCGACGGCTGGCGGCCGTGGATCGGCGGGTTGATCGCGCCGCTCGGTCTGCTGGGTTACTTCGGGTACGTCTGGATCCAGACTGGGCGTCCGGACGGTTGGTTCTGGCTGCAGAACGCCTGGCAGATGCATTTCGACTTCGGCGTCTTCACCTGGACCCAGGTCCGCGAAGGCCTCACCTCGGACCACGCCAGCTGGATCACCGTGACCGCGCTCGTCGTGCTCGCCGCGGTGGTCCTGCAGTTCTGGACGTGGGCGACGCGGCTGCCGTTGCCGTGGCAGATCTACGGCACGCTCACCGTGGTGATCGCGCTGTGCTCCTCGAACTTCTTCCAGTCCCGCGCGCGTTTCCTGCTGCCGGCGTTCGTGCTGACCGTGCCGGTCGCGCTCATGCTGGCGAAGCTGCCGAACCGGGTACTGGCGGTGCTGCTGCCGGTGATCACCATCGGAAGTGCCTGGTACGGCGCGTTCCTGCTGACCATCGCGCACGTGGCGCCCTGAGGCACCACGTGCGCGATCAGCTCAGGGTGCCAGCCACAGCGTGACGAATTCCTTCTCGTCCGCCTTGGCCGCGGCGATGATCGCCGGGTCGTCGAGCACCTGTTCTGCCGGGCCGTCGTCGGTGACCACCTTCGGCGTGTAGCCGAGCGAGCGGTATCCGGCGAGCACGGCGGCCGGGTCGTCGCCCAGCTCGGAGATCGCGCCCGGGTCGAACTCGCACACGACGTGCGGCCGGTCGCGGCGCAGCACCTCGGTCAGCCCCGCCAGCGCACGGTGGTCGCGGCCCTGCAGGTCGACCTTCACCAGGCCGATCCGCTGTTCGGTCACCTCGGGCACGGCGTCCAGCCGCACCGCCGGGACCTCGACGCCGGAGCCGCCCGTGCTGACGCGGTTGTCGCCGCTGTTGCCCGGGGTCGCCTGCGTCAGGTGCACGGTGCCGGGCTCGTCCCACGCGGCCGACTCGACCACGGTGACCAGCTCGCCCGCCGCCGGCGGCAGGTTGACCTCGACGTTGCGGCGCAGGTACGCGGCGTTGACCGGGTCGGCCTCCACCGCGATCACCCTGGTCACTTCCGGCGTGGCCCGCAGCAGCCGCAGCGTGTGGTAGCCGACGTGCGCGCCGACGTCGAGGAACGCGCCGTTCGCCAGCGACGCCATCAGCTCGGCTTCGCTGTCCTCCCAGGACCGGTGGAACAGGATCCACGGCAGCATGACCTCGTCGACCGGCATCAGCAGCGCGCCGACATCGCACTGGACGACGTCCGCCCCGCGCGGCACCGGAGCGTGCCGGAGCCGGGCCGCGTCCCGCATCGCGCTGACGTCGAGGGTCACCCGCTGGATGGCCTTCTCGTCGGCGTCGAGGCGCTCGTCGCGGCGCGCGAACATCTTGTGCACGGTCCCCGCCGCGGCTTCGACCTCCGCGCCGACGCCGTCGTAACCCTCGGCCAGCTTCGCGACGTCCGCTTCGAGATTGCGCAGCGCCAGGTCCGTCTCCGGGGCTTGGCGACGCAGCTCGTTGACCGTGCCTCGCAACGCTTCGAGCCGTTCGCCGAGCGTGCGCGTGGACTGCGC
The DNA here is from genome assembly GCF_014174495.1 of Amycolatopsis echigonensis. Classification (GTDB taxonomy): domain Bacteria; phylum Actinomycetota; class Actinomycetes; order Mycobacteriales; family Pseudonocardiaceae; genus Amycolatopsis; species Amycolatopsis echigonensis. The sequence continues at coordinate 131,876 of NZ_JACJHR010000002.1, read as the reverse complement.
GGCCCGGCGCGATTCGTCGATCGTGCGTTCCAGGTCTTCGATCCGGTCCAGCAACCGACGGTTGCTTTCCTCGGTGGCCGCGAGCAGCGCGCCCATCACGTTGCGCTGGTGCACGTCGTAGTGGTCGATCGCGCGCAGCACGGCCTTGCGCAGCGCGGGCGCGAGCGGCAGCCGCGACGGCGTGTCCGCTTCCGGACGCCAGCGCAACGCCTCGGTCGCCTGCTGCAGCGGGCTGAGCGGGTGCTCCGGCGGCGGCGCCGCGGTGCGCTGCCGCTCCTGCCACGTTTCGTACGCCTGCCGCAGCTCGCGCCGCATCCACTCGGCCGCGGTCGCCATCGACCGCTCGCGCAGGATGACCTCCCGCGCACGCTTGCCGCGAGCGGCCGCCTCGGCCGGGTCGTCGGCAATCTGCACCATCGCGGTCGCCGCGGCGTCCAGGTCGGGCTCCGCCCAGACCGCGTCGGCGTGGTACGGGTAGTTGCCCTCGCCGACCGGCACCAGCCGGTACGGGATCGGCCAGCCGGTGGACGCGTCGAGGAATTCCGTGGTGCTGGAGTAATCCGTCGAGATCACCGGCATCGCGCGCGCCATCGCCTCGGCGACGGTGAGCCCGAAGCCCTCGCTGCGGTGCAGCGAAACGTAAGCGGTGCTGGTCTCGTACAGCTCGTGCAATTCGGCGACAGTGAGGTAGCGCTCGACCAGTTCGATCCGGTCGTCGCCGCGGACGACCGCGCGCAGCCGTTCGGCGGCCTGCGGGTGCAGCTTCGCGTTGATCGCCTTGACGGTGAGCCGGACGTCCTCGCGTCCCGGGAACGCCCGCTGGAACGCAACGACCGCACCCCAAGGGTTTTTGCGCTCCGCGACGCTGTTGAAGTCGAAGGCGAACAGGAACCGCACCGGTTCGCCCTTTTCGCGGGCAGGCGGTGACGGCTCGCCCGGATCGCGCACCGGCACCGGGATCGTCTTGACCGGGATCGGCGAATGCGCGGCGAACGCCCGGCGGCAGAAGTCGCTGACCGTCCAGATCTCGTCGAGCATTCCGAACGCCTCGTGCTGCCACTGCGGGAAGTCTTCGAGCTCCCAAGCCCACAGCCCGATCCGGTAGCGCCCGGCGCCGACCTCGGGGTGGTTGGTCAGGATGGTGCGGGTCTGGTCCGCGTTCACCGCGAACACGCTCACCGGGAACCGCGGATCGCCGACCGTCGCCGGCCGTTCGATGCCGGTGCGGTTCGAGACCGCCTTCTCCTCCAGCACCGTGGCCACCGGCACGCCGCCGGTCTCGATCGCCTCGAGCACGATCCGGCCCATCTCGCCGAGCCCCAGCTCAGCGGTCAGGTAGCCGAGCAGGTTCACGCCGAAGTCGTCGTGCGGCGGACGGGTCGTGACCGGTTCGGACGGCAGCGCCCATTCCGGCAGCCCGGCCTCGGAGACGCCGGATCCGGCGCACCAGTGCCGGAAGCCGTCGGCGTCGTCGCCGTACGGATGCGGGAACGCCATCTGCAGGTCGATCCGCGACGCCCAGATCGCGTGCGTCAGCCGGTTCAGCCCAGCCGCGGCCTGGCCCTGGTCCTCCGGGGTGGCGAGCCATTCGCGCAGGGCTTGCCCGCCGTCCTCGCCGTACGCATGCGGCGGCGCGGGCTTCTTCTTGCGCTCGGCCTTGATCCAACCCTCGCGGAAAACGCGCCGCGCGAGCTTCGGCACCGGCGTGCCGTCCTGGAAGTCCTTGAAGCCGTACGGAATCGAGTCGAGCGACTCGGCGTACCCGGCTTCGCGCAGCTTCGTGCCGTACGAATCGCAGATGGCGCGAAGGTCGTCGTTGTGCGACAGCAGCACGCGAGGCTTGCGCGCGCAGTGGAAGCTGAGCAGCCACGGCTTCTCCGGCCGGTAACCGCTGAAGTGGAAGAACCGCAGCTTCGCGCCGCCCGCGGTCAGGGTGCCGTCCTCGTCGCGGCCGATCGGCCGCTCGTGGAGATTCCAGTACGCGACGTCGAAGCCGGGGTCGGTGACGACGTGGTGCCGGAACAGCGACGGCACCTGGTCGACCCAGCGCTGGTCGGTGAACAGCTGCTGCTCGGGCGCGACGATCGCGTCGTGGCGCAGCCTGCCCGCCCAGAAGTCGAGGAACGGCCCGGCACCGCGGCCGACGCCGATGAAGCCGAGGTTGAACATGCCGGTGCCCATGATCACCGCGTCGTCCGGCTCCATGCCGTCCTGCGGCAACGGGGTCAGGAAGTGCGGCGCCAGCACGATGTCGTGTTCGCGGGCCAGTTCGGCGACCTCGGGGATCGGCGCGAACAGCTCGATGTCCGGGTCGAGGTAGATCGCGGCCTCGGACTCTTTCAGCAGCTCGCGCAGCAGATACGGCTTGACCGAGGTGGCGAGTTCGGTGACCGAGTACGCGGTCGCCATCCGCAGGTAGTCGTCCTCGTCGATGCCGAACGCGGCCGGGCCGACGACGGTGAGTCCGTCGCCGGCCCGGTCCGACTGGTCGCGCGGGGCGTCGATGACCGCGATGACGAAGCGGCCGCCCGGATGGTGCTCGAGATAGGAGCGGGCCAGCACGCGCGCGGCCGGCACGTAGTTGCGGGCGACGATCGTGCAGGCGGTGGTCCCGGGCTCAGGCATCGGCGGTCAGCACCGTGAGCTGCTGGTTCAGCGCGGTGGTGAAGTCGGTCTTCGTCTGCTCGGCGGCCTTGCCGGACACCTCGACGCGGACGACCACGTTCCCGTGCGCGTAGTGCCCGCGCGACTGGGCCGACTGGCCTTCCTTCGGGTCGATCGAGGTGGCGAACACGCCGTTCGGCGCGGTGGTGTCGCGCTTGGCCCCGTTCGTGACCTGGACCTCCATCAGCTTCTCGGCCGCGGTCTTCGCCGCGGTCGGGCTGCTGGCCTGGGCGAGGAAGAGCGTGATCACGTTGCCGTCGTCGAGGTGGTACACGACGAACTTGACCTTCGACGCGCCGGACGCCTGGTAGGCGCTCAGTTCCTGCGGGTTGAGGTACTTCAGGGTGTCGACCTGCGAGAACGACGTGATGTCGTCGTGCGTCTCGGCCTTGCCCGGCATGCTCGCGACGCCGAGCGGGTCCGGCGGCTTCGGGGCCGACGACGGACCCGGCTGGTGCTGCGCGGTGGTCTGGTCGGTGCCGCCGCCTCCGCTGTCGCGGCCCCACAGCCAGTACGCGCCGAACGCGATGCCGGCCAGCACGATCACCGCGCCGACGATCGCGCCGATCTTCTTGCCGTTGCTCTTCTTCGGCTTGTCGCTGAAGTACTCCGGACCCTGGCGGACCCATTCGGAGTCGCCCCCGGACGGACCGAGCGGCGGAAGATCGCCGCCGCCCCACGGCGGGGTCTGGTCGCTGTCGGCGGCGTTCCACGGCTGCTGCTGCGGGAAGCCGCCGGGCGGCGAGGACGGCGTGCCCTGCGGGAACCCGCCGGGCGGGGAGTAGTGCGCCTGCGGCTGATGCTGCTGCGGCTGCACGACCTGGGTGCGCTCGGGACCGGCGTCCGCGGGCGGCTGCTGGGTCTGCCACGACTGCACGACCTGGGTGCGCTCGGCACCGCCGTCGGCGGGCGGCTGCTGCGGGGCCTGCGGCTGCTGCTGCGGCACTCCGCCGGGCGGGCTGACCGGGGCGATCACCTGCGTCGAGTCCGCGCTCTGGCTCGGCGGCGGCGGAGCGGGCTGGTCCTGCTGGCCGACAGCTGACGACAGCACCTGATCACGCCGGATGCGATAGTCGTCCGCGGACAGTCGCCCTGACGCGAGCTCCTCGTCCAGCCGGCGCAGCTCCTCCTGCCAGGACACCAGGGCCCCCCTTATCTGTCGGCATGGCGACGGTCAATGCGTCGTCGCTACCCGATTGTGTGTGACGACGTGGACATTGTGCACGGGTGCGACCCCACGTGACCTGGCGGGTCGGCTAGTGCGCCGGGGTGTGTTCAGCTGGCGGGCAGCGCGGCCGCGACCTTCGCGCGGATCTCTTCCATCCGCGACCGCAGCGCCGCCGGATCCTGGTCGACCGGGCCCGACACGCCGATGCCGACCGACACTCCGCCGGAGGTGTACCAGAAGGCCAGCACGCGTCCGGCCGGGCTGCTTCCGGTGTAGAGCAGATCGGTGGCCGCCGGGCCGAGCGGGCTGCTGTCGAACCCGCCGGTGACGAGGTTCTGCCGCAGTCCCTGGACGAGCTGACCGGCCTGCGCCTTGGACGGCGTCGGCACGGCGATGAGCGTCGTGCCGCCGTCGGTACCGGCGTAGGCGTGGTAGACGAGCTGGTCCGCGCCAGCCGCGCGCATGAGGTTCGCGTCGGCGTCGGAGACGGCCTTGGCCTGGACCGCCTTGTCCAGCGCCATGGTCGAGTTTTCCGGATTCGGGGTGCCCGGCAGCGTCGGCAGCTTGTCCTCGAGCGAAGCGGGCTGGGTGTTCGGCGCGGACGACGCGGCGGGCGGCGGCGTAGCCGAATCGTTCGAATCTTTCTTGGTGCCGAGGAACCAGATGCCGCCGACGACGAGCGCCAGTACGACGAGCACGGCCAGCGACAGGAACAGCCAGGTCGGCTTCCCGCGGCGCGGTTTGGCGTCGTCCTCCCAGAGCCGGCGCGGCTCCGGCTGGTTGCCGTTCGCGGGGATCGCCCCGAAGACCGCGGTGGGCCGGTCGTCGGCGGGGCTCGGCGCGGTGGTCGGCCGGTCGGTGGAGAACGGGGTGCCCGGCGTGTGCGAGAAGGCGGGCTGGGTCTTCTCGGCCGACGAGGACGCCGCCGCGGAATTCAGGAACGATTCGACCGCTGGCGGTTCCGGCGCGGGCATCGCCGGGTTGGTGCTCGCCCATCCGACCACCGGCTGGTTCGACTGGTGCTGCTGGCCAGGGGTGTGCCACTGCACCGGAGCGACGCCCGGCCAGGTTCCCGGCTGGGCGGGCAGCGGCGGCTGAGGCTGGTGCGGAGGGGGCGGGCTGACTTGGCCTGCCGGACTCGGCGGCGGCGTGGCGGGGGTTTGCGGCGGTGCGGCCGGGCTCTGCGGCGGAGAGAAGAAGGACGCGGCGGGGGTGGTCGCGGCGGGGGTCGCCGGGCCGCTCGAAGGTGCCGGGCTGGAGGCGGGCGGCGTCGATGCGGTGCCGTCCGACGGAGTGCTGGGCGGGACGGTGCCGGACGGAGTGCTGGGTGCCGTGCCGGTCGGGGCGCTGGGTGAGGTGGTGCCGGGCGAGGTGCCGCCGGAGGGGGCGCTGGGCGAGGCGGTACCGGGCGAGGTGCTCGGCGAGGTGGTGCCGGAGGGTGTGCTGGGCGAAGTGGTGCCGGATGGAGCGCTCGGCGAGGTCGTGCTGTCCGGCCCCGACCGGCGCGTGGTCGTCGGGCCCTGCCCAGTGCTCGTCGCGACGGTCTGCGACGCGTTCGGTTCGGCTCGCGGCGTGCTGCTCTCGGCGGAGCTGCTCGGTGCCGGTGTCGCCTGGCTGTCCGGTCCGGTGGTGCTGTCCGTGCTGCCGGAGGTCGCCTGGGGCACCGGGCTGCTCCAGGTGGGTGATCCGCTGGGCGACGGCGCGTCCTGGCGCAACGGCGACGCCACTGGCGAAGCCGCCCCGCCGCCCGACGCCTCGGCGAGCAGTTCGTCGCGCTGGCGGCGGTGTTCGGCGTGCCCGAGGCGGCCGGCGGCCAACTCCGCGTCCAAGCGCCGGAGCTCTTCCTGCCAGCTCATCACAACCCCCTGTCACCGGTTCGGGCGACAGTGTTCCACGCGCCCTCGCTCCGCGGGGCTCAGGTGCGCAAGATCAGCCCGGATCAGGCACCCGCGCGAGGCAGCCGGGGAAATCGCCGCGTCCGTACGATCGAGGCATGTCCTCCGCGCGCGGTGCGCTCGCCGCCCTTGCCGTGGATCGGCTCGCCGGTCTCGACATCACCTCCGCCGAACTCGTCGAGGCCGGGGCCCGTGCTGTCGGCGAGGGCCTCGACGCGCCCTCCCTTCCCGAACTGGCCTCCCTCGACCATCGGAACCACCAGGCGGTTTCCGCCGCCTTCTCGAATGTGGTCGACGAACTGGGCATCGAACTCCCGCCCGACGCCACCGCCGCCCAATGGCAGCTGATGGGCGAACACCTCGGCGAGATGGTGCGCGGCGACGTCCGGCTCGCCGAAGCGGCGAAGAGCGTCAAAGCCCTCGACGGACGGCTCGGCCATCCCGAGGCTCTCTCCGAGCTTCGCCAGTGGCTGGCGATGCTCGCGACCTGGATCCCGACCGACGTCACGCCGGTCAGCTACTGCGAGCAACAGGTTCTGCAGCAGGCCCGCTCGGTACTGGCCGGTCCCTGGCCGCCAGTCACCCGTTAAGCGGCAAAAACTGTCGTACATATGTTCTAAAATTGGCCGTGTACTGGGGAAACCATCCACCGGAAGGCGGCCGCCCGATGACCTCTCCCACGCCGGCTTACGTCACGCTGCCCACGTTCGTCGGATACAGCGCGAGCAAAGGCCCGTCGCGTTCGTCGTTCGTCCGCAGGCAGCGCCGCTTGTACGAGGACCCGGCCCGGGCGGCGTTCAACTACTACCGGCGCGCGGCGAACGCGGTCCGGGCAGGCCGGGCGGCGCGGCAGGACGAGGTGGCCATGCGCGCGCTGGTCAACAACGCCGACGAGCGCACCCGTCCGCATTACGCGGCCATCGCCGAGGGCTGGCTGCGTTACCTCGGCAGGCGCGATCCGAAGCTGGTCGAGGTCGGCCGGGCGAAGTTCTCGCTCGGCGAGCTGGAGATCGGCATCAGCCCGCAGCTGGGGCTGCGGAAGGCGAACGGCCGCCAATACGCCACCTGGCTGTACTTCAAGGAGGAACCGCTGGCCCGGGACGCGGCGCAGCTCGCGTTGTGGCTGCTCGACGAGGGCATGCCGGATCTGCTGCCGGGCGGGGAGGCGCTGGTCGTGGACGTGCGCCGGGCGAAGGAGTTCACCTTGTCGGCGCGGGACCGGGAGAGGCTGCGGCCGTGGGCCGCCAGCGAGGCGTCGGCGTTCGTCACGCTGTGGCGCGCCGCATAACGGCTGCGTGCATGAACGGCGGGGGTCTCGGGTAAGGAACCCGCGGACCGGGCGGTGTTTCCCGGTCCGCGGGCCACCCAGTCGAGTGACAGCTTGGCGCTCGGCTCCGGTGGACTGGACAATCCCGGTCCCGGACACGAAGCTTTCGGCAGTTTCGAGCCCGGTCGATGACTTCGAGGTCGACAAGTGAACGCTGCTGCAGCCTGGGAGCCGCTCTCTCGAGTGGCTGACGAACCCGCTTGGTACTGGGTGCACGACAAGCTCAGGTTCTGGCCGAGCACCTTCGCGCACGATTGGCCCGGGTTCCATGAGCCGCGCCCGTCGGCTACCTGGGATCTCTCCACCGGCGAGTACGACCGCGCCTCGGCCGAGTTCCGCCTCGGCCCGTACGCGGTGGAAGAGCACGACGTGGCCCGCGCCGTGCTGGCCGCTTTGCAGGAGACGACCGCCGAGGACGAGTGGCTGTGGGTGCTGCACTGGCAGCACCAGTCGTTCAAGTTCTGGCCGCATCGCATGCAGCAGAACGCGCCTTGGCCGGTCTCGGTCTTCCCGCGCGGCGACTACCACCTGTTCCTGGCCGAGGACTTCAGCTACGGCACGCTCGGCCACCCGTGGGAGCGCACCCTGTGCGTCTTCGGCGAGAAACTGCTCCCGGCGGTCGAAAAGCATGCTGACGGGATCCTCACGAACCAGTTGCGCCGGGACGGCCAGCCCTCTGCGCTGACTCGCTGAGCACAGCCGCTGCTACCGTCTCGCACGTGTTCGAATACCACGGCTGGGTGACCATCGCCGCCACCGCGACCGGCGACGACGACGCAGCTCTGCTGGCGCGCTTGGTGGAGCGGGTCCACCGCTCCCTGAAGAACACGACCATGCTGGACTTGGTGGACCTCCGCTGGAGCGCGGGCCTGCCCATGCTCCATCTGGGTGGTCTAGACAAACACGGCGGCACCATCACGCCGCAGCTCCTGGAAACCTTCGCGCGAGTAGGAGAACTGGCCCCGGGCTCCTACGGTCTCCTGCACATCTGGGACGACCAAGACCCAGAACACGACAACGCGTTCCAGGTGTACCGAATGGCAAGAGGGCAAATAACCGAGCAAAAAGACGCACACCTGTCCCCAGTAGCGCCCACAGTCCTAGACACCTACGAGCTATAACCACCAGGCGCATTCCACGGGTCAGAGCGCACCGCCACAAGCCCCAGCTCCGAACAGCTTTCCGCTTGCTACGCAAGCTACAAAGCCGCTCACCCCCCAACCGCAGCCGATGGCACCGCGGGGGCTCCGGGGGCTCGGCCCCCGGGCGATATAGCGAGAGACCCGTATCCACGCTTTTCGTGGATACGGGTCTCTCAGTCGCGAGCGGATGACGGGATTCGAACCCGCGACCCTCACCTTGGCAAGGTGATGCGCTACCAGCTGCGCTACATCCGCGTTAACCGCTTGGTGCTCGGTGTTGAAGACACTCTATACCTTCGTCTCGGTGACACTTTCGGGGGCCCCGTTATTGGCGTGGACCTGCTGAGATGTGGTGCTTGCGCGTCACGTCGAGCGCACAAGGGGTGACGACGGGCGCTCTGCTCCGTATGGTGTCCCCAATCGACTTCAGTGGTGAGTCCTTCGGGGGAGGAGGTGCCTTGCCGGATGACCGAGCTGGGCACGGCGCCGCCACCAGCGGCCTCGGAATCCGACGAGCAGGCACTTTTGAAGCGGCTGCGCGACGGCGAGGATGCCGCGTTCGGGGAGTTGTTCGAGCTGCATGCCGCGGCCGTGCGCAGATTGGCGCAGAGTCTTGCCGCGGATCGCTCTGAAGCCGAGGACATCACCGCGGAGACCTTCTTCCGCGTGCTGCAGGCGTTGCGCCGCGGTGCGGGTCCGCGGGATTACATCCGGGCTTATCTGCTGACGGTCGCGCGCCGGGTGTCGTGGGAGTGGCACGGGGCGCGGCGCGATGTTCCGGTGACTGATGACGAGTTGACGTTCCGTGCGGGCGCTGGGGTGGACACGCCGGCGCGGACGGCTGAGCACACGTTGATCACGACGGCGTTCACGAGTTTGCCGGAGCGGTGGCGGACGGTGCTGTGGCAGACCGAGGTCGAGGGCGAGCAGCCGGCGATGGTGGCTCCGCATTTCGGCTTGTCGGCGAATGCGACGGCGGCGTTGGCGCGGCGGGCGCGGCAGGGGTTGCGGGCGGCGTATCTGCAGGCGCATTTGTCGGTGAACCGGGGTCCGGAGACGTGCCGCGCGGTGGTGGAGAAACTCGGCGGGTTCACCGCGGGCAGTGTCACGGGCGCGGAGGCGGAGCGGATCAAGGCGCATCTGCTGGGGTGCCCGTCGTGCCGGGCGACGCAGGACGAGCTGCGTGATGTGTGTTCGTCGTTGCGGGCGCATGCCGGGGTGCTGGTGCTCGCGGTTCCGGCGTTGGCCGGGGCGGGGAAGGCCGCTGGCGCGGTCGCGTCGGTGAAGAGCGTGTTGTTCGGCTCGAAGGTGAAGGTCGGGCTCGCGCTGGCGTCGACCGCGGCGGCGGGTGCGGTGAGCCTGACCGCTGGTCCGCTGGTGTTCGGGTCGCATCCGGTGCAGGACGTCGGATTGGGCGGTGGTGCGCCGGAGCTGGCGTTGCAGCCGCCGGTGCCGCCTCCGCCGCCGGTCCAGCAGGGTCCGCGGGTGATCTCCGGGAAGCTGAACGGCAGCGCGCGGCCGTCGCACGTGGCGGCCCGTCCGGCGGATGTCTCGCCGCATCTGGGGGCGGCCGAGGTGCCGCATTTGCCGCCGGTGCATCAGCCGGTTCCCGGGGAGCAGTCCTCGTCGTCGACGTCGGATTCGGCTGGTGCGGTGGGCTCGGCTGGTTCGACTGATTCCACCCCGCGCGACGATCTTCCCGGCCAGGACGGCAGCCATTCGGGTTCCCCGATGACGAGCCGGTCGTCGAGCACCGAATCGCGGTCGGATATCGACACGTCGACAAACTCGTCCAGCCCGGGCCTGCTGAGCACGACGGCGGACGACTCGACTCCTTCGTCGTACGCTCCGCCGCCCTCGTCGTATGTGCCGTCGCCGGATTCGTACCTGCCGCCGTCGGTCACGACGACGCCGACCGGGTCGCGGCACCCCGCCCCGGCCGCTCCGCTGTCGTCCAGCTCCACTGACTCGTCCGGCTGCCCGAAGTCCTCGAAGTCTTCCCGGTCCGCTGAGCCGGCCAAGTCTTCGAAGCCCGCCAAGTCCGCCGAGCCCGCGAAATCGGCTAAGACGGCCTCCACGTCCGGGAAAGGTGTCACCGGTTCGGCCGATTCCTCGGCGGACGCAACCTCCCGAACAGCCAAAACCCGGCAAACCACCAGTAACTCTCAGTGAGCACCTCGCGCTCGACGGCACGGTCACGGTAACGTTGACCGAGCTCGACGTCGCCCGGGAGGCAACAGGATGAACCGGCTGGTGCGCGGCGAAGACGGCCGCCATTGGGTGGTCCGCGCACAGATGGAGTGGCGGGCTCCCGCCACCGCTGACGATTTCGAACACGACGTCGCAGGCAGTTACGGACCTGGCATCGCGATGATCGTGGTGATGGGGATCCTGGTGATCGCGCTGGTGGTCTGGACGCCGGATGTCGTGAAGGTGCCGGCGTGGGTGATGTTGGCGTTGCTGCTGGTGGTGCTGTTCTTCCCGCTGCGGTGGATCCTGCGCCGCCCGTGGACAGTGGTCGCCGAGACCGAGGGCGACGTCGCGGGCGACCGGCCGTCGGAGCGCTGGGTCGGCACGATCCGCGGCATGTTCACCGTGTCCGGCGAGGTGAAGCGGATCTCGAAGACGATCCAGAAGCATTCGCTGCCAGACTTCGACGGTCCGCTGCACCCGGTCGAATAGCCCTGGCCGGAACCGGGCCGGCGCGCGAGACTGGTGCCATGCCCGAGTTGCCCGAGGTCGAAGCACTGGCCCATCACCTGCGCGAACACGCCGTGGGGAGCACCGTTTTCCGGCTCGACGTCGCGTCGCTCAGCGTGCTGAAGACCGCGGTGCCGCCGTATACCGAGCTGCACGGTCGCGAGATCACCGACGCGACCCGGCACGGCAAGCATCTGGACATCGTTCTCGGCGACCTGCACCTGGTCGTCCATCTGGCGCGCGCGGGGTGGCTGCGCTGGTCGGACGCGCTGTCCCCGGCTCCGCTCAAGCCGGGCAAGGGACCGATCTCGCTGCGGGTGCATCTGGAGTCGGCTTCCGGACCTGGCTTCGACCTGACCGAGGCGGGGACGAAAAAGGGGCTGGCGGTGTGGATCGTCGCGGATCCCTCCGAGGTGGCGAGCGTGGCCCGGCTGGGACCGGACGCGCTGGCGATTGACGCTTCGCGGTTGCGGGAGTTGTTCCAGGGCAAGGGGACTCGGCTGAAGTGGGCGTTGACCGATCAGTCGGTGATCGCGGGGATCGGGAACGCCTATTCGGACGAGATCATGCACCGGGCGAAGCTGTCGCCTTATGCGACGGTGGGGAAGCTGGACGAGGGTGCGTTGGAGGTTTTGGCCGAGGCGATCCGCGAGGTGGAGACGGACGCGGTCGAGCGGTCGGTGGGGCAGAAGGCTGCGCGGTTGAAGGGGGAGAAGCGGTCTGGGCTGCGGGTGCATGCGCGGACCGGGCTGCCTTGTCCGGTGTGCGGGGACACTATCCGGGAAATTTCCTTTGCGGATAAGTCTTTTCAGTACTGCGCGACTTGCCAGACTGGGGGGAAGCCGTTGGCTGATCGGCGGATGTCGCGGTTGTTGAAGTAGTTCGTGGGGCTTGGGGGTTTGGTCGGCTCGTCGCCTGGCGGCGACATTGCGTCTGGGTGGTGCGGTGGGGCACCCCGAAGCTTGAGTGTGCTGACGGGCTGGGGGTGCTTGTCAAGGCGGGAAAGATGCCTTGACAAGCACCCCCAGCCCGCAGGGAGGCTTCGTATCGGGGTGCGGGGGAGGGGCTGGGTGCCTGGATCTGTTGGGTGCGTTGGCGGCGGTTGGGTGGGTAGGGGTTGGGGAGACGGGGCGGGTGGGAGTTTGTGCGCTTGAGATCGAGCGTGCTGAGGTTTGCGCGGTCAAGCCAGAGCGGTGCGCCTACCGGTGCCAGAGCTTTGCGCCTGCCACTCAACCGCAACACCGCAGTCCCGCGACCCCAGTCCCGCAACCCCGCGACCCCGCACTTCCGCGACCCCGCACTCCCGCGACCCGCGACCCGCGACGAGCTCAAGAACCCTCATCCGCACTAGCCAAGCAATGAAGGGACCCTTCACCCCTAACCTTGCGTAGCGATGAATGGTCCCTTCACCCCACTCCTCGGCGACCCACAGCCACCATCGCCACTCGAATGGCGCAAGATCCTCACGCTCACCGGGAGTGACGGTAGGGTTTGCCCACCCTCGGTCGTCGCCAATGGACAGAAAGTGGGAAGCAGACCTTGCACCCGGTCGGTCGAGCGCAGAGCATGGACGTCGTGTCCGACTTCCCCTACGCGCTGGTCGTCCCGTGGGCCCTGGTCGGCATCCTGGTGATCGTGGTGCTGGTCCTCGCCTTCCGGGCGCGCCGGCCCAAGGGGGTCATCCAGGACGCCGTTCTCCAGGCCGTCCACCGGATGTCCAAGGCCACGCCCAACTTGCGGGCGGGGCTTGACGAGGAGGCCGCCAACCGGATGACGGCGGAGCTGCTCGAGGTGCTCGACTGCTTGGCCGTCGGCATCACGGACAGTGAAGGCACGCTGCTGTCCTGGGCGGGCGAGGCCACCGATCACTACCTGGACGTCGTCGACGACATCGGGACCGCGTTGCGCAAACACCGCCGCGCCGTCGCCGATCACAACAAGATGCCCTGCAACCACCGGGGCACCTGCAAGATGAAGACCGCCGCGATCGTGCCGATTCTCGTTGAGGGCGAGGCCGAGGCGACGCTCATCGTGGTCGGGCGGACGCGCGGCAAGCTGGTGCAGATGGCCGAGGCCGTGGGCCAGTTCGTGTGCACGCAGTTCGAGCTCGCGCGGCTCGAAGAATCGCGCAATCAGTTGCAGCAGGCGGAAATCAAAGCGCTGCGCGCGCAGATCTCGCCGCACTTCGTCTACAACGCGCTCAACACGATCTCCGCGCTCATCCGCACCGATCCGGAGGAAGCGCGGGAACTGCTGCAGGACTTCGCGGACTTCACTCGTTACTCGTTCCGCACTTCCGGCATGTACACCACGCTCGCCGAGGAACTGCGCAACATCGACCGTTACCTGACCATCGAGAACGCGCGTTTCGGCGGCAGGCTCGAGGTGCGGATGAAGATCGCGCCCGAGGTGCTGAGCGTCGTGGTGCCGTTCCTGATCATCCAGCCGCTCGTGGAAAACGCCGTCAAACACGGGCTCGCCAGCAAGCCGAGCGGCGGCTGCGTCACGGTGATCGCGCAGGACGACGGCCACGAAGCGCTGATCACGGTCGAGGACGACGGCATCGGCATGGACCCGCGTCAGCTCACCGATCTGCGCAACGCGCACCGCACCGGCGCGCACGTCGGGCTCGGCAACATCAACCAGCGCATGCGGCAGGTCTTCGGCGAGGATTACGCGCTCACCGTCGAAACCGCGCCGGGTGCGGGCATGAAGGTCGCGTTGCGGGTGCCGAAGTTCAAGCTCGGCGTGCGGCCGAACATGCCGGACTACTCCGCCGACGTCCCGCCGCAGCCGCAGCCGGCGATCGAGCCGGAACCGGAACCCGACGGGGTGCGCGGCTCGCGTTCGGGAATGCTGCCCGCGCACTGAACTGGTTAGCCTGGGCAGATGAGCGTGACCGACAAGCTGACTTCCCGCCTTCCCGTGCTCGGCGACCGGGGCGACCGCAAGGACGTGGTCGCCGTCGTGAAGCTGCACGGCGTGATCACGCCGACGCCGTCGCCGCTGGCCCGTGGCGCGATCAACCTCGGTGCCGTCGAATCCGCGCTCACCAGGGCGTTCGCGCACGACCGGCTCAAGGCGGTCGCGCTGCAGATCAACTCGCCCGGCGGCGCGCCGACGCAGTCCGGCCTGGTCGCGGAGCGGATCCGGCAGCTGGCCGACGAGAAAGGCGTGCCGGTCCTGGCGTTCGCCGAGGACGTCGCCGCGTCCGGCGGGTACTGGCTCGCCTGTGCGGCCGACGAGATCTACGCGCACCGCACGTCCGTGGTCGGCTCGATCGGCGTGATCAGCGGCGGGTTCGGGTTCACCGGGCTGCTCGAACGCTTCGGCATCGAGCGCAGGCTGCACACCGCGGGAGAGAACAAATCGCGGCTCGACCCGTTCAGCCCGGAGAAGCCCGAGGACGTCGAGTGGCTGAAGAACATGCACAGCCAGCTGCACGAACTGTTCGTCGATTGGGTCAAGGAACGCCGCGGCGACCGGCTGACCGATTCCACCGATCTGTTCACCGGCGACGTCTGGCTCGGGCAGAAGGCGGTCGACCTCGGACTGGTCGACGGGCTCGGCTCGCTGCGCGAGATCGTCCGCGAGCGGTATCCGGAAGCCGAGATTTCCGTGGCGGAGCCGAAGAAACCGCTGCTCGCCCGGCTCGGCATCGGAGCGCCCGCGGCGGCGAGCGCGCTGCTGGACGCGGTGACCACCAAGGCGGCCTGGTCGCGGTTCGGGCTCTGAGCCGCGGGTGAGCGGCGACTCCGGTACGCCACTCACAAGCGGTACTCTGCGCTGGGGTCTGGACAATGCACCTCGCAATCGGCAGGATGCGTCTCACTGTGAGTGCTCACGACGACACCCGGAAACTCATCGTCCTTGCCGTGGACGACGAGCTGGCCGGGCTGGACGAACTCAGCCACGGACTCCAGAACAACCCGCACATCCACCGCGTTTTCCAGGCCTCGGACGCCTCCGACGCGCTGCGGCTGTTCTCGCACGACGACCCGGAACTGGCTGCCCGGCGGGCAAACGGCCTGCCGACGGTCGACGCCGTGTTCGCCGACATCGACATGCCCGGCCTGTCCGGCATGGAAATGTCGCGCGTGATCGCCGCGATGAACCCGTCGCCGGTACTGGTGTTCGTCACCGGGCACGCCGAGGAAGCGGTGAACGCGTTCGACCTCGGCGCGGTCGACTACGTCCTGAAGCCGTTCCAGCAGGACCGGCTCGACCGGTCGGTGGCGCGCGTGCGCGAGAAGCTCGCCACGGTCGCGGGGCCGCCCGCGGGCCAGGGCGGCTCCGAGCCGGTGAAGAACGACGACGAGGTCATCCCGGTCGAACTGGCCGGCACCACGAAGCTGATCCCGCGCTCGTCGGTGCGCTGGGTGGAAGCACAGGGCGACTACGCGCGTCTGTTCACCACCGAGGGCAGCCACCTCGTCCGGATCCCGCTCGCCCAGCTCGAAGAACGCTGGGAGAAGGCCGGATTCGTGCGGATCCACCGGTCGTTCCTGGTCGCGCTGCCGCTGATCACCGAAATGCGGATGGGCCAGGGCGGCTACCAGGTCGTGATCGGCAACGAGGAGAAAGTGCTGCCGGTCAGCCGGCGGCACACCCGGGCGCTGAAGGACCGCATCGTCGGCTCCGGCCGGGGCGGCTAACCGTCGATGGCCTCGCCCGAAGACCCTTACCACCGGCTCGAGAACGGAGTCCGCAAACCGGACCCGACGCTGGGCGTGCGGCCGGAGGACCGCGCGGTGGTCGAACCGGTGCCTCCCGCCCCCGAACCGGTCCCGCGGTCCAGCGAACCCGCGCACGTGCGGCCGAAACGGGAACGCGTGGTGCTCGCCGATTCTCGGCAGTCGTCGGGGCGGATGCGCGGGCGGATCGAACTGGAGGAACAGACCAGCTGGGGAAAACTGCTGGTCCGCGACCTGGTGAAGGTCCAGTTGCGCACGTCGGTGCTGCTGGCGGTGCTCGTGCTGGCGGTGCTCGGGGTGCTGCCCGCGCTGTTCTACTTCCTCCCGGCGGTCGCGCGGTTTACCGTGATCGGCATCCCGGTCCCGTGGCTCGTGCTCGGCCTGCTTCCGTTCCCGTTCCTCTTCGCCGTCGGCCTCTGGTACAACCGGCTCGCCGAGCGGCACGAACGCGACTTCGTCGACATGATCGAGAACTGACCCGCGCGGGGGACGCGCTCCCTGGTGGCGGCGCGTCCCGGAAGCGTGCGGTCGTGCGAGGATTCACGCCGTGCAGCTGACCCCGTGGACGTTGACCGGCCTCGCGCTGGTCGCCTTCGCGACCTACTACCTTGGCTTCCGTTCGTCGCGCCGGGCCACCAGCACGCACGACTTCCTCGTCGCCCGCCGAACCGTGCGCTCCAGCCGCAACGCCGCCGCGATCTCCGGCGAGTACCTGTCCGCGGCGTCGTTCCTCGGTGTCGCGGGCATGGTGCTCAAGCAGGGCGCCGACGCGACCTGGTACCCGATCGGCTTCACCGCCGGGTACCTCGCGCTGATGCTGTTCGTCGCCGCGCCGCTGCGCCGATCCGGTGCCTACACGCTGCCGGACTTCGTGGAAGCCCGGCTCGGTTCGATCGGCCTGCGCCGGTTCGCGACCGCGGGCGCGGTGTTCATCGGGATTCTCTACATGGTCCCGCAGCTGCAGGCCGCCGGTTTGACGCTGGCGCAGATCGTTCCGGTGCCGGCGTGGGCGGGTGCGCTTCTCGTCATCGTCCTGGTCGCGGTCAACGTGATGGCCGGCGGGATGCGCGCGATCACCGTGGTCCAGGCGTTCCAGTACTGGCTCAAGCTGTTCGCGATCGCCGTGCCGACTTTCGTGCTGTGCATGGTTTTCTTCGCCGGCGGCGGCCCGGGCGGCGTGCGCGCGCTCGGTGCGCCCGCGCCGCCGGTGTTCCCGTCGGACACCAAGGTGACGGTGCAGACCGACGTGACCGTGAAGGTCACCACCGAGACGTTCTTCTACGCACACGGCCACATCGACGACGGTCCCGCGGGCGGCATGGCGCGCTGGTCGCCGCTCGTGCCGCACAAGGTGTCCGCGGGCACGACGCTGGAATTCGCCGCGGGCACGCCGGTGCCGGTCGTGAGCGACGCGCCGACGACGAACGACGCGTGGCTGCACCCGGCGTCAAGCGGCCTCAGCGACCTGCTGCAGACGTACTCGCTGATTTTCGCGCTGTTCCTCGGCACCATGGGCCTGCCGCACGTGCTGGTCCGCTTCTACACCAACCCCGACGGCAAGGCCGCACGCCGCACCACCGTGCACGTGCTGCTGCTGCTCGGGCTGTTCTATCTATTCCCGACGATGCTGGGCGCGCTCTCGCGGATGTACGTGCCGCAGCTGCTGCTCACCGGCAATACCGACGCGGCCGTGCTGTTGTTGCCGACCGCGGTGCTGCCCGGCTGGCCAGGGCAGATCCTCGCCGCGGTGACGGCCGCGGGCGCGTTCGCGGCGTTCCTCTCGAGCTGCTCGGGGCTGCTGGTGAGCGTGGCCGGGGTCGTGTCGACGGACCTGCTGCCGGGCCGGGTCCGGGACTTCCGGGTCGCGACGCTCCTGGTCGCGATTTGCCCGATGGCGCTCACGCTGATCTTCCGCACCGAGGACATCTCGCTCTCGATCGGGATGACGTTCGCGCTCGCCGCGTCCACGTTCAGCCCGCTGCTGCTGCTCGGCATCTGGTGGCGCAAGCTCAGCTGGCCGGGCGCGCTGGCCGGGATGGTCATCGGCGGCGGAATGGTGCTCGGCGCGCTGGCGTACAACATCGTCTGCGAGTACACCGGAGACAAGACGCCGTGGTACACCGTGCAGCCGGCGCTGATCTCGGTGCCCTCGGCGTTCCTGGCGACCTATGTGGTGAGCCGGCTGACCCGGTCCGGCCGCCCGGAACTGGTGAACGACATCATGCTGCGCCTGCACGCCCCCGACCCGCTCGGCCTGATGCGCGACCGCGCGGTCGCCCGGTTCGGCCAGGCCGACGACAAGGCCCGGACCGGCCGGGGACGCCACCGCAAGGCTTAGCGGTTAGCGTTCCTCACGCGCGTACAACGTCCTGACATGGGAGCATGGAACCTGTGGTGAGCCCTGCTGAAATTCCGACCGCTGAAGTCCGCGACCTGCCCGCGGACGTGGCACTGCTCGACGTCCGCGAGGACGACGAGTGGGCCGCCGGGCACGCCCCCGCCGCGGTGCACATCCCGCTCGGCGAACTGCCCGCGCGGGTCGGCGAACTCGCTGAATTCCCCGAGGACAATCCGGTCTACGTGATCTGCCGCTCCGGCGGCCGTTCGGCACGAGCCACGGCCTGGCTGAACGCGAGCGGCTGGGACGCGGTCAACGTCGCGGGCGGAATGGGCGCCTGGGCCCGCGAAGGCCGCCGCATGGTGAGCGATAACCCCGACGCTGAACCCGAGGTTCTCTGACGGATGCCTGCCCAGTCTGTTCCCGAGCCGCCGGAATCCTCGGATCCGGCGTCGTTCGTGCCTGGCTTTGGCCGGGAGAAAGGGAACGCTGGGCCAGCTAATGGCGGGCGCGAGTCCGCTCCGGGCCACGAAGGACCTGCGGGTGCCGCGCCGGTGAACGGACCTGGCTGGGCTTCGGCTCCACCGCCGGGCGGGCAGCCGCCTCCCGCTCAGCCTGGCGGCGCGGATGCTCGGCCAGGCAATCCGGCTCAGCCGGGCTTTCCTCCGCAACCCGGTGGTATGGCGGCCCGGCCGGGTACGCCGCCGCCTGGTTATTGGGCACCGCCGCAGGCGCATCCTGGCCAGCAGTTCGCCAATCCGTACCCGCAGCAGTACCCAGCGCAGGCCTATCCGCAGCATCCGGCGTACCCGCGTCCGTTCACCGCTGCTCCGCAAGGCGCGATCCACCGGCCCGCGCAGCAACAGCAGCAGCCGAGCCCGCCGAAACGAGCGGCCAAACTGCGCTGGGTCGCGTCCCCGCCGCCAAGTGCCGTCCGCCGTCGCCGCGCCGTGCCCGCGACGCCCTACTCCGGTCCGCCGTCCTATCCGGTGCCGCCGCGCTGGGGCTTCCCGAACCTGACCTGGCGCCGTCCGACGACCGTGCCCGGCACCGCGTCCGGCGAGATCCGGCCGCTCGACCGCATTCCGGTGCTCGCACGGAGCCTTACGACAATCCTCTGGACGTTCGCCGTCCTCGCCGTGACCGCGGCGGCGGCGGAAATCTGGCGGTACGCACTTCTCGTGGAGAGCCGCGATTCCGCGCTGAACTCCAGCGTGGTCGAGTTCTCCGACGCCTTTGTGATGCTCGCTGGGCTGCTCACCACGATCTTTTCGCTGCTTCCCGCGGGGCTCTCGGTCTGGTGGCTGCTGGTCGCCCGGCAAGCCGCTGCCGACGAGGCGGGGGAAGCGCCGCCGCGGCCGGTCTGGCAGGTGCTCGTGAGCGTGCTGGTGCCGATCGTGAATCTGCCGCTCGCGTTGTCCGTGGTCAGCGAGCTGGAGCACGCCGTCCTCCGCCGTCCGCGTGACCAGCGGCCGAAGCCCTCACGGCTGGTGCTGGGCTGGTGGGGCGCGTGGCTGGCGAACTGGGTCCTGCTGATCGTCACGATCATCTGGCGGATGCGGCCGGGCGTGCAGGCGATGGCGGACAGCGTCCTGCTGGTCGCGCTCACCGACCTGACCGCGGCCGCGCTCGCGATCGTCACCGCGCTCGTGATCCGGCGGTTCTCGCATCTGCTGATGCCGATCGCCCCGGAACGGCTGCGCGACCTCCGCGTGCTCAAGATCGAGGGCGCGCCGGAGCCGGAGCTGCGGACCGCGCGTCCGGTCGGCGCCGCGCGTTAGAGGTCGCCGAGCGCCGGTTCCAGCTGGCCGAACGCGACCGCCGCGGAATCCCGGATCTGCTCCACCAGGTCGTCCAGTTTGACGTCCTGCCAGGTCAGCTGCCAGACGTCGTCGAGAAGAAGCCGCAGCACTGACGTGAGATGCGCCCCGGCCGTCCGCGACAGCATTTCGCGGTCCGGATGCCGGTCCAGCAGCGCGGCGACGAGCTGGGTTTCCCGGTCGACGTGCATGTCCCGGAGCGCGGACGTGAGCCGTTCGCTTTGCCGCACCATCCGCACGAAGGACACGTCCGCGAACCCGAGCATCGGGCCCGCCTTGTCCAGCTCCGCGAAGCATCCGTCCCGGACGGCGACCAGCGCCGGCGTTTCCGGATTGGCTCGGACCAGGTTCGCCGGCCAGTCCACGAAGTCCGTCCGGATGTCGAAGACCAGGTCTTCCTTCCGGCTGAAGTGATTGGTCACGGTCATCTTGGCGACCCGCGCCGCCTCCGCGACCTCGGCGATCGTCACCTGGTCGAACCCGCGCTGGATGAACAGCCGGGTCGCGACCGCCGAGATCGTCTGCCGCGTCTCCAGCTTCTTCTGCTCCCTGAGGCTCACGTCGGCCAGTGTACTAGGTCGGACCTAAATTTGTGCTTGACCCATTAACTGGGTTCGACCTAATCTCAGGTCCGACCTAGTGAAGGGGGTGCTGCGATGACCACGCGGCTTCCGGTGGCTCCGGTCTCCGATTCCGGGCTTCGCCGGCTCGGCGGGGTCCTGATCCTGGGCGCGGTGCTGTCGATCCTCGACGCGACGATCGTGTCGGTCGGCATCGGCGTGATGGCGCGTGACCTGGACAGTTCGCTGCCGACCGTGCAGTGGGTGGCCAGCGCGTACCTGCTGGCCGCCTCGTTCACCATCCCGCTGTCCGGGTGGCTTTCCGACCGGTTCGGCGGCCGTCAGGTGTGGATCGCGGCCGTCGGGCTGTTCACGCTGGGGACGGTGCTGTGCGGATTCGCCTGGTCGGCTCCGGCGCTGATCGCGTTCCGCGTGCTGCACGGGCTCGGCGGCGGTCTCATGCAACCGGTCGGCCAGGCGATTTTCGCGCAGGCGGCCGGTCCTCGGCTGGGCCGGATGATCGGCATGGTCACGCTGCCCGCGACCGTCGCGCCGGTGCTCGGCCCGATGCTCGGCGGCGCGCTCGTCCAGGACCTGGGCTGGCGCTGGCTGTTCTTCGGGATCGTGCCGTTCGGCGTCGTCACTCTGCTGCTCGCCGTCCGGGTGCTGCCGCGCGAAAACCCCGCTGGCACGCGTGATCCGCTGGACCTCCGCGGGCTCCTGCTGCTCCCGCCTGGTCTCGGCGCGCTCGGTTACGGCCTAGGCGAAGGTTCCCCCGCCTTCGCCCTCGCCGGCGCGATGTTGCTGCTCGCTTACGCCTGGCACGCTCGTCGTGCGCATGCGCCGCTGCTTGACCTGAAGTTGTTCGCGCACAAGGCTTTTACCGTCGCGAGCGCGAGCACCTTCCTGCTTGGCGCGTCCCTGTACAGTTCGATGCTGCTGCTTCCGCTTTACTACCAGCAAATCCAGCACACGTCCGTGCTCGCCGCCGGACTTCTGCTCGCGCCACAAGCCCTCGGCTCCGCCGTTGTCCTCATCGCAGGCGGAAGACTGTTGGACCGCTTTGGCTCGCGAGCAGTCATGCTCACCGGCATCGCGTTGTCGCTCGTAGGCACGATCGCCTTCACGCAACTCGGCGATTCCCCAAGCCCGGCCCTGTTGACAGTTTCGTTGCTGATCCGTGGGTTCGGCCTAGGCGCGACGACCACTCCCGGCATGACGATGCTCTACACCTCACTGGAACGCAGTCGGATCCCGCGTGCGGCGAGCGCGATCAACGTCGTCAACCGCATCGGCGGCTCGCTCGGCACGGCGCTTCTCGTCGCTGTCCTGCACGCGCAGCCGCGGGGTGCCGCCGCGTTCGGCACGACCTTCACCTGGGCACTCGGCCTTTCCCTGCTGAGCTTTATCCCCGCCCTCTTCTTCCCGAAAGGAACTCGCGCATGACGCTTCGCCTCTTGGCCGTGCACGCCCATCCCGATGACGAATCAAGCAAAGGCGCCGCGACCCTGGCCCGCTACGCAGCCGAGGGCGTGGACGTCCTCGTAGCCACCTGCACCGGCGGCGAACGCGGCGATGTACTCAACCCCACTTTGGACCGAGAAGACATCCGACGGGATCTGCCCGCCATCCGTCGCCGGGAAATGGCTGATGCGGCAAGGATTCTCGGCATCCGCCAAACATTCCTCGGCCATGCGGACTCGGGTATGGACGAGCCGTCCCCGGCCGGAAGCTTCGCGCGGATTCCTTTGGCAGAAGCGACAAAACCACTGCTGGAACTGATGTGGGAATTCCGTCCACAGGTGGTCGTCACCTATGACGAGACCGGCGGTTATCCACACCCGGACCACATCCGCACGCACGAGGTCACGACCGCGGCGTTCGAGGAGTCCGACGACGGCACCCCACGCAAGCTCTACTACCTGGCCACGCTCAGCCGATCCTGGTTCGAAGCCATGCACGAAGCGACCCTCGCCGCGGGTGAAGAGTCGTTGATGGGTCCGGTTCTGGAAGAACTGCCGCCGACTGACGTCCTGACCGTGACCACCCGCATCCGCTGCGAGGAATACTTCGCGACCCGGGATGCCGCGTTGCGCGCGCACGCCACGCAGATGGACCCGGGGCATCCGTTTTTCGCGCACTCACGCGAGATCGAGCGGAAGGCCTGGCCGTGGGAGGACTACCACCTGGCCCGCACGAACGGCCCCGTCGAGATCGGCCCCGGAGTGGAGGACGACTTGTTCGCGGGCTTGCGGTGAGAGCGGGGCGGGTTGCTGGGCCGTTTGCTGGTTTGCGGGGGTGTCCTCGGTATGTGGTCCTGCCGTCCGCAGACCGGGCGGGTACGCGGCCTGCTTCCGAGTGGCATGGGGCCTTCCTGTACCCCGGCTCCAAGAACCGGTCAGCGCCGATTCCGGCCCGCAGCGGCGCGATTATGCAGCACTTGCCACCCGAACCGCGCAGGTCAGGCAGTCACCGGCAAAGTCCGCAGTCCCCGGATCACGAATTCCGGCCTCCGCTCCGGCTCCGCGGCCAGCCGCAGGTCCGGCAGCCGCTTCGTCAATGCCGTCAACGCGGCCGCGATCTCCACCCGGGCCAGCGGTGCCCCGACGCAGTAATGGATCCCCATCCCGAACCCGAGATGTGCGTTCGGCGACCGGCCCACGTCCAGGGTGTCCGGGGCGTCGAACACCTTCGGGTCGCGCGCCGCGGCACCCAGCAGCGCACCGATCTTCGAGCCCTTCGCCACCCGATAACCGGCGATTTCCACGTCCTCGGTCGCCGTGCGCTCGAACAACTGCAACGGCGAGTCGAAGCGGATCAGTTCTTCCACAGCCGAGTCCAGCAACGTGGGGTCGGACCTCAGCCGCTCCCATTCCGTGCGGTGGGTGAGCAGCGCGGTCACCCCGTTGCCGATCACGTTCACCGTCGCCTCGTGTCCGGCCATCAGGAGCAGTACCGCGGTGGCGACGACCTCGTCGGGGGTCAGTTCGCTCGCGGTCAGGTCGCGGACGATCCCGCGCGGGGAGCCAGCGACGACGTCGCGAAGGTACGCCACGAAATCGGCCGCGGCTTGCTCGGCGGCGTCGCGGCCTTCCTCCGACAGGCCGTATTCGTACATCTTCACGATGGCGTTGCTCCACGTCACCAGCTGCGAGCCGTCCGACGTAGGGACGCCGAGCAGTTCGGCGATGACCGCGACCGGCAGCGGCTGCGCGAGGTGTTCGAGCAGGTCCGCGCTTCCGTCGGCGGCGATTTTCGCGGCCAGAGTGTCCACCATGGACTCCGCGAGTTCCGCGACCATCGGACGCAGCCGTTGCACGTGGCCCCGGCCGAACTCGCCCGCGATGACGCGGCGCAGGCGGGTGTGCGCGGGCGGTTCGTTCTCCAGCAACGAGTTGCGGTGCAACAGGTTGAACGACGCGAACCGTTCGAGCGGTTGCGCGTCGGTCCAGATGCGGCCGAGTCCGCGGTGCCGGAGCACGGCGGCGGACGCGGCGTGCGAAACCGTGATCGCGATGCCGAGGCCGTCGTGCTGGTGCACCTCGCCTTCGGCGCGCAGCGCGGCGAACGCGGGATACGGGTCGGCGAGGAAAGCGGGATCGCGAGGGTCGAACACGAGCTGACTCTAACCCGCGAGCCTGGGCGGCCGGTCCCTTCGATAGCGTCTGACACCGAGTTCCAAGGAGGCTGAAATGGGTAAAGGCGCGCGTAAGAAGGGTCCCAAGCCGGACCGCAAGCCGAAGGTGCGCGACGTCTTCGTCGGCCAGCCGTTCGAGGGTCTGGCGGCGGGCCCGGAGCTGATCGCGCTGCGCGAGTTCGTCCCGTCGGCCACGGCGAAGCTCACGCTCGCCGACGGTGGCGACGTCACGCTCGGCACGGTGCTGCCCATGGCCGCCGCGGCGTTCGTCCGGTCGGACGGCGAGCGCTTCCTGGGGCTGCAGGTGCAGACGCGATCCTCGGACATCAGCCGCGACCTCGGCCGCGCGCTGCGCTGGCTGCTCGACGCCGAACCGGGCGATGTGCTGTCGGTGCCGGACACGACGTCGCCCACCGATCCGGACGAGCGCAACCGGCTCCAGGACCTGCTCGTGCCGAGCGCGGAGCTGGAGGTCGACCTCCACACCGACTTCGCGTGGTGGCTGCCCGAGGACGCGGACGCGACCGGCGACGTCGCGGTGTCCCTTGAGCGTGCGAACGCCGCGATCATGCCCACCGACCGGCTCGGCTCCGGCGCGTACTGGGTGCTCGCCGGCGAGAAGGCGCACCTGCGCTGGGTCCGCCCGGAACCGGAGAACCTGCTGCTGCAAGCGCTTGCGCGACTGTCCGCGGCGGGCACGCTCGGGCTCGGCGAGGGCACCCGGTACGCCGGGTCGTTCCGCGCGCACGGCCTGCTCGTCCCGGTGTGGGACCTCGACCCCGAGGCGCACGCCCGGGAATGGGCCGAGCCCAAGGACCAGCTCGGCGCCCGGCTGGACGAGGCCCTCAAGTCGCTCGACTCGGAGCCGCTCAACGCCGCCGAGCGGCGTGCCCGCGACGGTCTGATCGGGCGGCAGCTCACCATTCGCTGACGTATCCACCTGTGGACAACTCAGGCCGAGTTGTCCACAGGTGGGACGATCGCTTCGTGATCCTCCACATCTGCACCCGCGACGAGTGGGCCGCGGTGCCCGCCGACGGCGAATACCGCGCGCCCTCGCTCGACGACGTCGGATTCATCCACTGCTCGGATCCGGGCACGGTCGCCCTGCCCGCCAACGCGCTTTACCGCGGCCGCACCGGGCTGGTGCTGCTGGAAATCGACCCCAAGCTGGTCGACGCGCCGGTCCGCTGGGAGGACGGCGTGCCGCCGGACCCGCGCGGAATCCTGTTCCCGCACATCTACGGGCCGCTCCCGCGAAACGCTGTGGTCGCGGTCCACGATTTCCCCACTGACTCCGGCGGCGCCTTGAAGCTGCCCGAGTCGCTTTCCGTGCGCTGACCTCAGTTGTCCACAGCTACGGAAAGTAGCGACGGAGACGGGACAACCCTCGGGGGCGCTCATGCGTGGTGGGGACGACGAGGAACCGTCGCTGCACGTGGTCATCCGGGGAGGGGGCGATACGGTGACGGCAGCCGCATTGCCCCTCGCGAGCGGAGATCCACCCTGGGCAGGTTCCGCGGAGGAAGCGGTCAACACCGTCACGGACTTCGGCGAGTTCGTGCGCGAGGCCCTGCCCGGGCTGCTCCGCTACGGCCACGTTCTCACCGGGAATCCGCACGATGCCGCCGACCTCGTCCAGACCGTGCTCGAAAAGATCGGCGCGCGCTGGTCGTACGTGCAGCAGAAGACCGGCGACCCGCTGGCGTATGTGCGGCGTTCGATGGCGAACGCGCACGTCAGCCGCTGGCGCCGGACGAGGAAGGAGAACCTGGTCGCGGACCTGCCCGAGACCAGCCCGTGCGCGCCGAAGGATCCCTTCGAGCACGAGCCGCTGTGGCAGGCGCTGCGGGACCTCCCGCCGCGGCAGCGCACGGTGATGGTGCTGCGGTACTACGAAGGACTGTCCGAAGTGGAAATCGCGAAGGCGCTGGACATCAGCCAGGGGACGGTGAAAAGCCAAGCGAGCAAGGCGATCGCGTCCCTGCGGGCGAAACTGCGGAACCAGGAAGGAGGCGACGCCGGGTGAGCCAGCCCGACGATCTGGAACAGCGGCTCCGCGCCCTCTTCTCCGACGACCGGCTGGCCGTGGAGCCACCCGAGGACGCCGCGTCGGCCATCGTGGCGGGCGCGCGCAGGCGGCGGCGCAGGCAGCGGATCCTGACGTCCGCGGCCGGGGCGGCGTGCGTCCTCGCGGTGGCGTCGGCCGGACTGGTGGTGCTCCAGTTGCGCACCCAGCCCGCGGCGACCGATGTCGCCGCCCGCCAGGTCGCTTCGGCCCAGCCCGCGATGCCTTCTTCTTCGGTGCCTGAGCCGCCGTCGAGCGCCGAATCGACGCAGGTGCCAGCGCCGGTCGAATCATCGGCACCCGGTACGGCCGAGCTTCCGGCACCGCCCGCGCGTCCGCACCACACGAAGCCGGCGCCGCCGCAGACGACGCCGACGACGAAGGCCGTGTCCGGAGCGTTGGTGACCGCGGACGGCCTGGGCGCGGTGAAGCTCGGCATGACCGAGCAGCAGCTCGCGGACCAGGGCATGAAGCTCACGGCGGTGAAAGAGTCGGCTGGCTGCACCTACTACGACGTCAGCGGTGCCGGGGTGCCCGCAGCGACGGCCGTCGTGTCGCAGGACAACGGCGTGGTCGCGGTGAAGCCTGATGGCACCGCGCACACCCCGGAAGGCGTCGGCGACGGGTCGCCGAAGGACCAGGTCACCGCGACCTATCCGGGCACGTCGGAGTCGGGGAGCGCGCTCGTGTCGCCGACCGGTGACCAGGGGGCGTATCACTTCACGCTGAACTCGGACGGTGCGGTCCAGAGCATCGAGGTCCGAGCTAAGACGCAGGACTGCGCCGGCTGAAAAATTTCCTCGGGCCGATGTCGATCCGGCTCCGCGCCGCTCGTGTAGCGGGTGACGGGCCGACCGGCGGCCCGCGGAAGCGGAAGGACAACCCCGATGCGTTCGATCAGCGTCACCCTGAGCATCACCCTCGACGGCGTCGTCCAAGGCCTCGGCCGCAGCGACGAGGACACTCGCGGTGGGTTCGACCTAGGCGGCTGGGGCAACGGCTACAGCGACGACGTCATGGCGCGCGAGATGGCCAAGGGCATGAGCCGGCCTGGGGACATGCTGTTCGGCCGGCGCACCTGGGAGGATTTCCGCATGGCGTGGGGGCCTCGGACCGACGGGAATCCGTTCACCGCACACATGAACGCCGCGAAAAAGTACGTCGTCTCCACTACCCTCGACAATGCCGACGCCTGGCAGAATTCGGTGCTGCTGCGCGGCTCCGCGGTGGAGACCGTGGCGGAGCTGAAAGCCTTGCCGGGTAAGGATCTTTCGATCATCGGCAGCGTTTCGCTCGTGCGTGCGCTGCACGCCGCCGGACTGGTCGACCGCTACACGCTGCTGATCCACCCGCTGACGCTCGGCCGCGGCGCGCGGTTGTTCGAGGGGCCCGCGCCGTTGACCGAGTTCTCCCTCGCCGGAAGCGTCGCGACCACCACTGGCGTGCTCATCGCGCATTACGAGCGGCGATGAAGTTATCCACAGGGGGAAGCCCGGTTGTCCACAGTGGGGACAACCGGGCTTCCGGGATCGTGTGAGCGTTACAGCGCGCCACCCGCGACCGGGGGCATCCCCGAGTCCGCGCCGGTGGCGCCGACGGCCTCGCGGTGCAGGAACTTCTCGATCTCGTAGACGTTGTCACCCGCGCGGCGCGCGACCGTGACCAGCGTCGACATCTGGGAGATCTCCTCGACCTGCTCCTTGAGGAACCACTGGACGAACTGCTCGCTGATGTAGTCCTCCTCGGCCCGGGCGGCCTTCGCGAGCGCGGAGATGTCGGCGGCGACCTCCTTCTCCTGCTCCAGCGCGAGCTCGATCAGCTCGAGCGGGGCGGAGAACTCGTTGCGGACCTCGCCGGTGCCGGGAATCTCGACGTGGTGGTCCCGGTCGAGCATGTACTGGACGAGCGCCATCGCGTGATTGCGCTCTTCCACCGACTGCTTGTAGAAGTGCTTCGCCAGCTGCGGCAGGTCCTCGTTGTCGAACCAGACCGCGAGCGCGATGTACTGCTGGGAGGCGTTGAACTCGTTGTGGATCTGCGCCTGCAGCAGTTCGTAGAACTTGGAGCGCGGTTCTTTCTTCGTGAGGGCCATGTCCATCACGGTACGTCAATGTTCGATTGTTTTCCACTTTTGGCTGGTGATCTCCACCCTATTAGGGTTACCATTCCTCAAGAAGGAAACACTTATTTTGGTTAGCCTTCCCTTAATGTATTTACCCTTATTAAGGAAAGGCTAACTTCGCCTCAAGACGTCAGCGCCGCTTCGGCGGGGGATCGCGGCGCACCGGGCACGACATGCAGCGCGGGCCGCCCCGGCCGGACCCCAGTTCGGACCCGGCGATCGGCAGCACCTCGATTCCCGCCGCGGTGAGCCGCTCGTTGGTCTCCGCGTTCCGTTCGTACCCCACGACCACACCCGGGGCCAAGGCCAGCGTGTTGTTGCCGTCGTCCCACTGCTCGCGCTCCGCGGTGACCGGGTCGAGGCCGGTGTCGATCACCCGCAGCCGGTCGATCTCCATCGCTTCCGCGGCGGCTTCCAGGAATGGCGTCGGGCCGGCCACTTTGACCCCGCCGTCGCCGGTCGGTTTCAGGGTGAACGCGGTGAGGGAATCGCGGGCGAGCGGATACATCACGACGGCGTCGACATCGACCATCGTGCACACGGTGTCGAGATGCATTGTCGCGCGCGATTGTTCGATCGGCACCGCGAGGACGGTATGCGCGAGTCCGTCGGCGAATACGGAACGAGCGAGCGATTCGGCGCCGGCCGGAGTCGTCCGTTCGCCGACGCCGATCGCGACGACGCCGGGGGCCAGCAGCATCACGTCTCCGCCTTCGATCGGGGCGGAATGCGCGCCGTAAGCGCGGGCGGCGTGGCGGAATCGGGGATGGTAGGCGTAAATGAGGTCGAGCAGCGCCGTTTCCCGCCGCCGCGCGGGCATGGTCAGCGACGAAATCGCGACACGGTCGCCGATCCACGCCGACGAATCGCGGGTGAAGAGCAGATTGGGCAACGGATCGACGGCGAAGTCGCGCGGATGGTGCATCATCCGCACCAGCGACGCGCCCTCGGCGGATGGCAACTCCTCGAACGTCATGCCCGCCATCAGGACTTCGGCGAGCGTGGGCGCGTCGACGCTCGTGAGGTGCGACCTCAGCGAGTCCGCGAGGTCGTTGCCGAGCCGCCGGTCGTCCACCGCGGCGTGGACGCCGGCGGCGTGCGCGCGCTGGTCTTCCAGCGCGGTGCGGAGAACGTCGGCCAGCAGCAGCACCTCGACGCCGCGGCCGCGCAGGACGTCGGCGAACGCGTCGTGTTCCTGCTGGGCGCGG
This sequence comes from Amycolatopsis echigonensis, assembly GCF_014174495.1. Lineage (GTDB taxonomy): Bacteria > Actinomycetota > Actinomycetes > Mycobacteriales > Pseudonocardiaceae > Amycolatopsis > Amycolatopsis echigonensis. Next base: position 102,533 of record NZ_JACJHR010000002.1, on the reverse strand, counting down.
CTCACCCACGGGATGGAGTCGAAGAGCAGCTTGTCGTTGTTGCGGGGCGTGAGCCGTTTCAGCTCGTTGCCCGGCCGGTGCAGCAGGACTGCCCGGAGAGGCCCGACTTCGCTGTCCACCCGGGGAGGTGCGGTCATCTCGCTCGTCTCGCTCACGAAACGGAGCCTAATGAGCGGGCATCACGGGAGCCAGGAAAGGCGGCCTTTCAGCAACGAATAGCCGACGAAGGACACCACATCGAACAAAGTGTGCGCCGCGATGAGCGGCCACAGCCGGTTGGTCCGCTGCCATACGCGGCCGAACACCAGCCCCATCACCAGGTTGCCGACGAACCCGCCGAACCCTTGGTACAGGTGGTAGGAACCGCGCAGCACGGCGGCGCCGAACAGCGACGCGTTCTCGCGCACCCCGAGTTGCCGCAGCCGCGTGAGCAGGTACCCGATCACGAGCACCTCCTCGGCGAAAGCGTTGCCGAACGCGGAAAGCGTCAGCGCGATCGGCCGCCACCACGTATCGCCCAAAGTGGACGGTTGCACCGCGAGGCTGAACCCGAGGTGGTAGGAGAGGAAGTACAGCGCGAGCCCGGGAATGCCGATCAGCGCGGCGAGCCCGACGGTGACGAGCGCGTCGGAGCGGATGCGGCGGCTCAGGCCGATTTCGCGCAGTTTCAGCCCGGCCCGCCACAGCAGGTACAGCCCGAGCCCGCCCCAGCCGATCAGTTGCGCGGCGCTCAGCAGCTGCTGGAGCAGGTCCAGCAGGCTCGCCGCGGCGCGCGGGACGTTGAGCTGCACTTGCTGCTGCGCCAACGGGGTCGGGCGCAACAGAGAGTCCACAAGGGACAGCAGACTGCGCGCGCCGGACAGCCCGAGGGTGATGCCGAAAACGAGGGTCAGCTCGATCTTGACCGCACGCCGCTCACCGGGATCGGTGAGCGGAGCCGGGAACGCCGGAAGTGCCGGGTTGAGCCAGGATCGCAGGCCGGACAGCCCTCCGGAGCGTTCTGTGGTGCGCATGAACGCACGCTACCGTCGGGGTATGCCGAGGACTATCGCCACCAACACGAAGGTCGAGCGCGCCGAGCTGGTCGCGTTCCTGAAGCCGCGTCACCGCGCGATCCTGGTGACCACCCGCGCCGACGGGCGGCCCCAGCTGTCCCCGAACACCTGCGGCGTCGACGACGAGGGCCGCATCGTCATCGCGACCTATCCGAAGCGCGCGAAAGCGGTCAACCTCCGGCGCGACCCGAAGGTGTCGGTGTGCGTGCTGTCGGACGAGTGGAACGGCCCGTGGGTGCAGGTCGACGGGACCGCGGAGGTGATCGACCTGCCGGATTCGGTCGAGCCGCTGGTCGACTACTTCCGCAGCATCTCCGGCGAGCACCCGGACTGGGACGAGTACCGCGAGGCGATGCGCAAACAGGGCAAGAGCCTGATCCGGATCACGATCGACCGCTGGGGGCCGATCGCGACCGGCGGCTTCCCTCCGGAGCTGGCCGACGAGTGAGGTCCGTGAAGGACTCCTTGAGGGAATCAGATTCCCTCAAGGAGTCCTTCACGGCCAGTCAGGCTTCGCCGCGGAGGAAGGGGCAGCCGAGGAGACGCCGCAGTTCCGCGGCCAGCTGCGGCGGGCTGTCGACCGTGCGGGAGAAGGCGAGGCGGACGTCGTGGTCGCCCGCCGTCGATTCGACGCGCAGGCGCAGGCCGTACCGGTCCAGGCCGAGCGGGCGGATCCGGCCGCCGCGCAGGTCCGCGGGCAGATGCCGGGCCAGCTGCTCCACGACGTCCGGATGGTCGCTTTCCAGATGCCGCAGCCATTCCGCCTCGTAATCGTGGAACGGGTCCGGCGGGGCCGCGCTGAACATGTGCGGCCGAAGAGAATGCGTGCCCTCCGCGTCGGCGAGGACCAGTGAGGCCGGGGTCAGCCGGAGCAGCGTGAGGCCGTGGCCTACGTCGAGAAGCCGATGGTCCGGCCGCTGCTCCGCGATCGACACCGCACGCGCGCGGGCCGACACCTCGGTCAGCGGCCGGAGCCATCCGGTGATCCACAGCAGGCCGCGGACCGGTTCCCGCAGCGCCACCGGGGCGTGGTCGGCGAGCTCGACCATGACGGCGAGCTCGCCGCGCTGAGCCTGCCGGGACGCGCACACCATCGGGTGCTCGTCCGGCAGAAGAATGCTGACGCTTCCGCTGTGGTGCACGTGATGCAGGACCGGCTCGACGCGTTCGGCCTCGCAGCCGGCGTTCTCGACGGTCGGCATGATCGTCGCCGGGCCGCCGCGCGTCGCGATCGTCTTGGCGCGTTCGGCGGGATTCGGCGCGGGCGGGCGGCGCACGGATACGGGTGCCTCGGTCACGGCTCCACCTCCTACTTAGGTGAGCCTAACCTGAATTGCCACGCGAAGGGAAGAGTGCGCGGGAAGATCACCCAGGGAGCGGGAAAGTGCTGGTCAAAAGCCCCGCGGCAGCACCGGACCAGGCGGATTCGGCCGAGCGGGCCAGTTGCGGCCTCAGGGAAAGTCTCTCGAAAAGCGTCCGCAGAGCGAACGATTTTGTCCCCTTGCCGTACGCTACTAGCGTGTCAGTCGTGTCAAGCGCTGTGGAACTCACGCCCCCCGGCCCCCGTGGAATTCCTCCCCTGTTCGCGCGGCTCGTCGACGACTCGGCGCTCTTCCCGCCCGCGGACGTCGCGATGCCGGAGGCGCTGCGTGCGCACTTCGAGTCGCGCAGCGGGGAACACGCCGGGGTGCTCGGGGTTTTCCTGTGCCAGGCCTCGCGGCTGCCGGAGCTGATCACCGAGCTGATCAAGATCAAGCCCAAGGAGCCGCTGCCGCTGTCGCTGATCATCGACACGGGGCTCGGCGGCGTTCCGAAGGCGATCTCGATCGTCGAATCGCGCAGCGAGCTGCTGTCGTTGCGGATGGTGGAGATGCCCGCCCCGTCCGACGTCGACGAGGTGTGGCTCGAACGCGTCTCGGAGTTCGTGCCCGAGGACGTGATCCGGGTGGTCGAACCGCGCCGCGGCGTCGGCTGGCTCGACGGCGTCCGCAACGTGATCGAGCACGGCAGCTGGCCGAAGATCCGCTGCGGCGGCAAGGCGGGCGAGAACTTCCCCAGCGTGGACGAGGTCGCCGACTTCCTGTCCGTGGTCAGCGGCTCGCCGGGGGCGTCGTTCAAGGCGACGAACAGCCTGCACCGCGCGGTCCGGCACGTCGACCCGGAGACCGGCTTCACGCACCACGGCTTCCTGAACCTGCTCGTCGCTTCGGCGCGCTGCCTTTCCGGCGGCGACGTCCGGGCAGCGCTGGAATCGACCGACGGCAAGGCGCTCGCGGACGAAGCCCGCGCGTTGCCGGAGCCCGCCGCGAAGGCGGTGCGGGAGCTTTTCGGGTCGTACGCGGCGGCATCGTTCGCCGAGCCGGTGGCCGACCTGGATGAACTCGAGCTCTTGTGAGCAGGGAGGGGTCGCTGACCCTCGACCGCGGTTTGGCGCTGCTGCAGGCGGTGGCCGATTCGGGCGAGCAGGCGGCGACCATCTCCGAACTCGCGGTGGCCATCGGCGCGAGCCGCGCGGCGGTGTACCGGCTGCTGGTGCCGTTGTCCGAACGCGGCCTGATCTGGCGGGACGGCACGAAGGTGCGGCTCGGCGTCGGGGTGCTGCGGCTGGCCGGTCAGGTGCTCCCGCAGCTGCGTGAGGCCGCGCGGCCGGTGTTGCGCGAGCTCGCCGAGAAGGTCGGTGCTACGGCGCATCTGACGGTGGCGCAGGGCGATCACGCGCAGGCGGTCGCGGTCGTGGAGCCGTCGTGGACGAACTATCACGTGGCGTACCGGGTCGGCAGTATGCACGCGCTCGCCGCGGGTGCGGCTGGGCGGGCGATGGCGTTGCGGCCGGGCGCCCCTGACCGGTGGAGCGTCTCGACCGGCGAGATCGAGGCTGGCGCTTCGGGTGTGGCCGCGCCCGTGCGCGGGGTGCCTGGGTTACGGGCGAGCGTCGGGGTGATTTCGCTGGAGCCGCTGGCTTCGGACGAGGTCGGGCCGCTGACCGTCGAGGCCGCCGCGAAGCTCGGTGAGGTGTTGCGGTCCTAGCGGCGGGACGCGGCGACCAGGGGCCGGACCATGGTCAGCAACAGCGCCAGGTCCACCGTGAACAGCAGCCGCTCGAACAGCCCGAGCGTCACTTCCTGGTGCGCGGGCCCGGTGATCAGCGTGAACACGAACCCGCCCAGCACCACCGCCACGCTGGCGAAACTCGCGACGGCCAGCCGGCGGATCGTCGTGCGGCGCGGCTCCCACGGACACGATCGGCCGCCGCGGCGGGTCAGCAGCCAGGCGGCCGTGGGGAGTGCGAGGAACGCGGTGAGGGCGGCGGCGTTGTGCAGCTGGCCGTCGAAGGACCGGGCTTCGCCGTTGGGGTCGACCGGGACCGTCGCGCAGATCGTGAGGCCGGCGCACCACACGCCGAGCAGGATGACGACCGCGGGCGAGCGGCGGGCCTTGACGAGCCCGGCCAGCAACGCCAGCGAGCCCAGCGCGAGGGCCAGGCACATGACGGTGAACAGCCGCGCGGCGGAATGGTCGCCGAGCCTGCCGTAGACGTACTCCGACAGCGTCTGCCAGATCGGGCTGATCTGCGCGGAGAGCCGCAGGTGCAGATCCGTGGCGATGACCACGGCCGCCCCGATGCCGACCAGCGCGAGCTGGCCGTGCACCGGCGACACGGCGGCGCGGGAGGTGGTCGGCACGGGCGCTCCTCGGCGGTCACGGCAGAGGCCATGGCGTCACCGGGGGTTCACCTGGTCCTCGTTCGGGGGTTCCGCAGAGGTTACCTGGCGTTCCTGTGAAGCGGCGGTTACCAGAGCAGCTGGGCCAGCGCGAACGCGGCGAATCCGGCGAACACGAACCCGGCGACCCGCTGGATCAGCTTCGGCCGGATGCGGTCGCGGATCTTCGCGCCGATGAACACCGCCAGCCCGGCGACCGACACCAGCGCGACGAACGCGCCGACCCCGACCGCGAACGGATTGCCGAGGCGCGCGACGAGCCCGGCGGTCGCCAGCTGCGAGGCGTCGCCCCACTCCGCGGCGAAGAGCACGCCGAACGAGGTGAGTGCGGAGCGCAGGAACGAAACCGGCCCGGGCCCGATCCGCGACGCGTCCTCGCCCGCCTCGCTGCCCTCGCTGAAGCCCTCGCGCAGGAGCAGGAACGCGCCGACGCCGAACATCCCGGCGACCAGCAGCGAAACAAGGGTTTCCGGCAGGAGCGTGAGCAGGCTTCCGAAAGCGACCGCGATCACGCATTGCACGGCGAACGCCACGCATACTCCGGCGAATACCGGCCAGGCGCGGAAACGGGTGGTGAGCACCAGGGTCGCGACGAGCGTCTTGTCCGGCAGCTCAACGGCCAGTACCAGGCCGAACGCGCTGAACAGAGCGATCAATGCGGGAGACATGGGTTCGTGCTCACCCCTTTCACTGCAACGATAAAGGGGCGATTCAGAAAACCGCAAGCTGATGGGTTTCGCGAATTGCCTGATCAGGACGGCAGAATGCTCGCCGCCGGTTTGCCGGATAATTTTTTTCGGTGCACCGAATTCTGTTTTCCGGCTGCGGTACGGTGCGGGTCATGTCTGTTGACCACGTCGTCGTCACCACCACCGTCGACTCCGAGGCCGCCGCGCGCACCATCGCCGCGAGCGCCATCGAGGCCCGGCTCGCCGCGTGCGCCCAGATCGTGGGGCCGATCACCAGCGTCTTCCGGTGGGAGGACGAGGTGCAGACGGCGGCCGAATGGCGGGTCGAATGCAAGACGGCCGCGGACCGCTCCGGTGCGCTCGAGGAGTTCCTGAACGTGCGGCATCCGTACGACCTGCCCGAGGTCGTCGTCACACCGATCGTCGGCGGCAGCCCGCGGTATCTGTCATGGCTCGTGGACGAGACCCGCTAGCCACCTGATCGGGGGTAGCTCCGCCCGGGTCCGGGGCTGGATTCCAGCAGGTCGGCGGGACGTTGGTCCCGGCTAGTTCAGGACGTGTTGAACTGGCTGGGGCGGGGGCGCGCGCGGAGGATCGGACACGTGGATGTCCTAGAGCTCGCGCGGTGGCAGTTCGGCATCACCACCGTCTACCACTTCCTGATGGTCCCGCTGACCATCGGACTTTCGGTGCTGGTCGCGGCCATGCAGACGGCATGGGTGCGCACCGGCAATCCGCGGCACCTCAAGATGACGAAGTTCTGGGGCAAGCTGCTGCTCGTCAACTTCGCCATGGGCGTGGTCACCGGGATCGTGCAGGAGTTCCAGTTCGGGATGAGCTGGAGCGCCTACTCCCGGTTCGTCGGCGACGTGTTCGGCGCGCCGCTCGCGATGGAAGGCCTGCTGGCGTTCTTCGTCGAGTCGGTCTTCCTCGGCCTGTGGATCTTCGGCTGGGACCGGCTGCCCAAGCGAATCCACCTGGCGTGTGCCTGGGCGTTCTCGCTGGCCACGATGGCCTCGGCCTACTTCATTCTCGCCGCGAACTCGTGGATGCAGCATCCGGTGGGCGTCGAGTTCGTGAACGGCAAGCCGACGATGAACTCGATCGGCGCGGTGCTCACGAACAACACGGCGCTCGCCGCGATCCCGCACACGCTCGCCGGCGCGTTCTCGGTGGCGGCGGCGTTCCTGGTCGGCGTGGCCGGATGGCACCTGTGGCGGCGGCGTTCGGCTTCGGACGAACACCGCGAAGTCTGGCGCTCGTCGCTGCGGCTCGGCGGCTGGGTCGGCGTGGTGGCGTTCGCGGTGCTGGCGATCACCGGCGACATGCAGGGCAAGCTGATGTTCGAGCAGCAGCCGATGAAGATGGCGTCGGCCGAAGCGTTGTGCCACACGGAAAAACCGGCCAGCTTCTCGATCATCGCGATCGGCGACGTGGCGAACGCCAACTGCGAGGACGTCAAGACGTTCAACGTGCCCGCGCTGCTCTCTTTCCTGGCGCACAACGACTTCTCGACGGAGGTCAAGGGCGTGGAGAACCTGGTGACCGAGTACCAGGCGAAATACGGCACGAACTACCCGAACGACCCGGCGCTGGGTTCGCTCGCGGGCAAACCGATCGACTACGTGCCCAGCCTGCCGGTGACCTACTGGGGCTTCCGGATCATGATCGGCTTCGGCGCGATCTCCGCGGGCATCGGGCTGCTGGCCCTGTGGCTCACCCGCCGCGGCCGGATTCCGGGCGGACGCTGGTTCCCGCTGATGGTGCTGGGCGGCATCGCGACGCCGTTCATCGGCAACAGCGCGGGCTGGATCTTCACCGAGATGGGGCGGCAGCCGTTCGTGGTCGCGCCCAATCCCACGGGTGTCGAGGGCATGTGGATGTTCACCGCGCAGGCGGTGTCGAGGCTGACCGCCGGCGAGGTGCTGACGTCACTGATCTCTTTGACGGTGCTGTACGCGGTGCTGGGTGTGGTGGAGCTGTACCTGATGCGCAAGTACGTGCGCGGCGGGGTGGACGCGGTGATGCCTCCTGCTGCTTCTGATTCCGATCGTCCGGGCGGTTCTGATGATTCCGAGGACTCCGATGACCAGGCGCTTTCGTTCGCCTACTGACCCGGTGGAGCGGGCCGGGGTGCCGCCAGAAGACCCGGAGGGCCGGGCCTGGGCGCGGCCCGCTCCACTGGCCTGGACCGCTCCTGGACAGGCCGCTGCGACGAACATGGAGATGAACGTGACGCTGGGCAGCCTCGATTCGGCCCCGGTGACGGGTCAGCTCGTTGTGCTGGGTGGGCTAGCCGCCGGCCGGTCCGCCGCCGCAACGCCGCGCCCCCCGATGTCCTCGCCCGCGGCACCGAGCGGCCCGGTCCGCCCTGCCCCGCCGCACCGACCAGCGCGAACTCTTCCCATAACCCCCTCCCGCGCGTACGCAGCCCCCGCCCTCACCGGGGGGACGCCCCGTACCCGGCGTAATCGCGTGGTAGCTCTCGCGGGTTACCCACAGCAAATCTGTGGACAACTCGGCGGGTTGTGGATAACTCAGGGCCATCGTGGGGACAACCCGGTGGCTGACCGGATGACACCGGCGGGTGCCGGACGAGGTGAGCGGCGATGACACTCGAAACGCTGTGGTTCGCGATCGTCGCGTTGTTCTGGCTGGGGTATCTCTTCCTCGAAGGATTCGACTTCGGGGTCGGGATGCTGCTGCCGGTGCTCGGGAAGACGAACACCGAGCGACGCGTGCTCGTCAACACGATCGGGCCGGTCTGGGACGGCAACGAGGTCTGGCTGATCGTCGCGGCCGGTGCGACCTTCGCGGCGTTCCCCGGCTGGTACGCGTCGCTCTTCTCCGGCGCTTACCTCCCGCTGCTGCTCGTCCTTCTCGCACTCATCGGGCGCGGCGTCGCGTTCGAGTACCGCGGCAAGGTCGACTCCGAACGCTGGCGGCGCGTCTGGGACCGCGTGATCATCATCGGGTCCTGGATCCCGCCGCTGGGCGTGGGGCTGCTGCTCGCGACCACCGTGCTCGGCCTGCCGCTCGACGCGCAGGGCAACCGCGTCGGGTCGCCGTTCGAGTCGGTCCGGTGGGACACGCTGCTCGGAGCGGTGGCCATCGTCGGATTCTCGCTCGTGCACGGCGCGGCCTTCCTTGCCCTGAAAACCACCGGAGACCTGCGGGAACGTGCGCGCACCATCGCACTGCGAATCCTCCCGGTCGGCCTGCTGCCGTTGGTCGCGTTCCTGGTGGTCGTCCAGGCCCGCGAAGGCAAGCTGTGGACGCTCGTCTCGCTGGTGATCGTCGTCCTCGCCGCGGCGGTGGCGTGGCTGCGGCTCTACGTCGACCGCGATGGCCAGGCGTTCGCCGCGCTCGCGGTCGTCATCACGGCTGCCGCGGTGACCTTCTTCGGCGCGCTCTACCCGAACGTCCTGCCGTCCACCCTCGACCCGGCGCACTCGCTGACCATCGTGAACAGCGCGGTCAGCCACTACACGCTGACCGTGATGACCTGGGTCGGCGCGTTCGGAGCGCCCGCTGTGCTGATTTACCAAGGCTGGACCTATTGGGTGTTCCGCAAGCGCATCGGCGTCCAGCACATCCCCGCGGTGCACGCACCATGACCGAACTTCCCGGCCGCGCACCCCTTTCCGCCACGAGGTCCCCCATGGACCCAGTGCGGCCGGGCAAGGGTCCGCTCGGCGCGCTTTCGGCCTTGGGGCCGTCGGCGTGCCGAGCATTGACCCTGGTCGCGGTGCTGTCGTTCGCGAACGCGGTGTTCCTTGTCGGACAAGCTTTCCTGCTAGCGGACATCCTCGCTGGCGTGGTCTCCCGGGGGATCGGGGGCCACACCGTCCAGCTGGCCGTCCTGTTCGCCCTCGTCGTGGGCCGGGCAGGCACCAGCTGGGCGGTGCGGGTCGTCTCCGCCCGCGCCGCCGCGACCGCGCAACGCGACCTGCGCGCCCGCGTCGTCGACCACGCGTTGCGCCTCGGACCGGAATGGCTTGCCCGGCGCGGCCACGGCGAACTCACCACGCTCGTGACGCGGGGCCTCGACGCACTCGATTCCTACTTCCGCGAGTACCTGCCCGCGCTCGTCACCGCCGCGGTCGTCCCGATCGCGGCGGGTGCGGCGATCCTGTGGACAGATTGGCCGTCGGCGGTGATCATCGCCGCGACGGTTCCGTTGCTGCCGATGTTCGCTGTCCTGGTAGGAAAATTCACCGCCGACCGCGTTTCCGGCGCGACGGACGCGGTGCACCGGATGTCCGGCCTGCTGCTCGAACTGGTGCGGGCGTTGCCGGTGCTCACCGCGTTCCGGCGGGCGGACGCACAGGCCGAAACCGTGCGGAAACTGTCGGAACGGCATCGTCGCGCGACCCTCAAGACGTTGCGAGTCGCGTTCTCCTCGGCGTTCGTTCTCGAACTCGCGGCGACACTGTCGGTCGCGCTCGTGGCTGTCGTCATCGGTGTCCGGCTGGTGTCCGGGTCGCTCCCGCTGGCGATCGGACTCGGCGTGCTGATCCTCGCTCCCGAGTGCTACCAGCCTATTCGCGCGGTTGGCGCGGCCTTCCATGCCAGTGAGGACGGGGTGGAAGCAGTCCGCCGGGTAACCGCGGTGCTCGCGGAGCCGGTCCCGGCCGAAGGAACGCGGACCGCGCCCGGTGGATCGTTGGTTGTGTCCGACCTCAAGGTCGCCCGACGCGGCGGATTCGCGCCAGACGGCGAGAGTTTCTCGGTCCGGCGCGGCGAGATCGTGTGGCTGCGCGCGCCGAGCGGTGGCGGTAAGTCGACAACGCTGGCGACGTTGCTGGGCTTCGTGTCGTCTTACGACGGATCGGTGCTGGCCGGCGACGTACCGCTCGCCGAAGCCGACCTCGAACGGTGGCGCGCGGGCATCGCGTGGGTCCCGCAGTCGCCGGTTTTCAGCGGCGGCACCGTCCGGGAAGAACTCGCGGTCGCTGGCTCGGACGTCGACGCAGTGCTCGGCCAACTGGGCCTGCACGGCCTCGCCGACCGTCCGGTCGACCGGCTCTCCCAGGGACAACGTCAGCGCGTCGCCGTGGCCCGGGCGTTGTTGCGAGTTCAGTCGGGCGCGTGGTTGCTGCTGCTGGACGAACCGACCGCGCATCTGGACGACGTCAATGCGCGGCGGGTTATGGACGCCGTCGAACGAGCCGTGGAAAACGGTGCGGCGGCGGTAATCGCCGCGCACGAACGTTCCGCTGCGGTAGCCATTTCGGACTCGTCTCCCGCGGCCGCAGTCGAGTCCACTTCGGACAGTGCCGACGCGCGGCCGCTTCCGTGGCGGATGCTGCTCGACCGACGGCTGTTCTCCGGTGCCTTCCTGGGTGCCTTGGCGCTTTTGGCCGGGATCGCTCTCACCGCGACTTCTGGCTGGTTGATCGCCAAAGCGTCGTTGCAGCCGCCGATTCTGACCTTGACGGTCGCGGTCGTCGGGGTGCGCGCGTTCGGGCTTGGCCGGGCCGGACTGCGATACGTCGAACGCCTCGTGACGCACGACGCCGCGTTCCGGATCGCCGGACGGTTGCGTGTTCGGCTGTGGAACGCCTTGGTGCGCTTGGGCCCTGCGCGCAGTCTCGAAGCCGGCGAGAGTCAGCGGCGGTTGGTGACGGACGTCGACACGGTGCGGGATCTCTTGCCGCGAGTCGTCTCGCCGCCGATCGTGGTCGGGCTGGTCGCAGCCGGGGCCATTGCGGTGCAGACATGGGTGTTGCCGTCGGCCGGTTTGGTGCTGGCCTTGACTGTGCTGGTGGGCTTGGCGGCCCCGGCGGTCGCGTTGCGCTTGGAGCGACGGGCGACTGCGGCGCTCGCGGCTGGACGGCGCGACGTCGCGGCGCGGGTCCTGGTGCTGTTCTCGTCGGCCGCAGAACTGCTCGCGTACGGCCGAGCAGCTTCGCGCCGGCGCGAGCTTGCTTCGACGGACACCCAACTGGCAGCCGACACCCGGCGGCAGGCATTCGGCGCGGGCGCGGCGGACGCACTGATCACCTTGGCGACCGGGGCGGCCGCGGTGGTCAGCACGATGCTCGCCGCGGGGGCGGTCGGCCGTGGGGAGCTCGCCGGGGTGATGGCTCCGCTGCTGGCGTTGGTGCCGTTGGCGCTGGCCGAGGTGCTGGCGTTGTTACCGCAGGCGGCAGTGCATTGGGACACGCTGCGGGAGGCTCGGGTTCGGCTTGGCGCGGTAATCGGCGAAGCGGAGGTCGGACGTTCGCAGGGTGCGGCTGGGTCTGGCGGGCTTGAGCGTGGGGCACCGGATCTGGACGGCCCTGCCGCGGTTCGGTTGCGGGGCGCTGAGCTGGGATGGCCCGGTGGCGAGCCGGTGCTGAAGGACGTCGACTTGAGCGTGCCGACCGGGGCTTACGTCGCGGTCGTCGGGCCGAGCGGGGCTGGGAAGTCGACATTGGTGGCGGCTTTGCTGGGGTTCCTGCAGCCGCGCCGCGGCGAGGTCGTCGTCCCCGAGAAGGTGGCTTGGGCCCCGCAGGAGCCGATGCTCGTGTCGACCACTGTGGCGGAGAATTTGCGGCTCGCGGATCCGCTGGCGGAGCCGGCCGATTTGCGTCGGGTGCTGGATCAGGCGCAGTTGCCGGAGCTGGATTTGGCGACCGTGCTCGACAGCGCCGGGGCCGGGTTGTCCGGTGGGCAGGCGCAGCGGGTGGCGGTGGCGCGGGCGTTGCTGGCGGCTCGGTCGGCGGAGTTGGTGTTGCTCGACGAGCCGACGGCGCATCTCGACGAGCCGACGGCGCGGGCTTTGCGGGCGACATTGCGCACGGAGCTTTCCGGACGGACGGTCGTGCACGTAACGCACAATGCGGACGAAGAGCTGCAAGCGGACATTGTCTTCGAGGTCCGGGACGGGCGCGTCGTGCGACGGGCGTTGCCGCGGGTGGCGGCGTGACGGAGGGTTGTTGGTGACGGTCACGATTTCGGGTCTGGGGCTGGGGTCCGCGCTAAGGTCGGAGTTGCTCATGGACCCGACACTTGCCGCGCGCGCTCTTTCCGCGGCCACGGAGATCACCAGCACCGCGCTGTCCGGGGACGACCCGGAGGGGGTGCTGGAAACAGTCGTGGCCAGGGCCGTCGAACTCGCGGACGCCGATCTCGGCCTGGCGATGGTCAGCGCCGACGACGGACGGGTCGTGGTCGAGGCCGCGTACGGCGTCGACGGTTCTCTCGCGGAGGTGCCGACGGGCGAAGGTGAAGGAGCGCCGGTCGGGGAGTTGCGCGGGCTGACGCTCGAGACGGATTCCGCGGCGGGCCAGGTCGCGCGCGGCAGCGAACCGATCGCGGCGGAGGACTTCATCGTCGATCCGCGCACGGCGCCGTATGTGCCGGATGAGCTGCGCGGGTACGGACCGTTCGCGGCCGCGCCGTTCGGGTCCGGCGGGCGGGTGCTGGGCGCGCTCACGGTGTACCGACGGCAGGGGCGCGATCCGTTCTCCGCGGGCACGGTCGAGATGCTCGCGGCGTTCGCGGCGCAGGCCGGGGTGGTGCTCGCGCTGGCGGAGGGCGCGAACGCGCGGCATCGCGTGACCCTTTACCAGGAGCGCGAACGCATCGCTCGCGAGTTGCACGACGTGATCGTGCAACGGCTTTACGGCACCGGGATGCAGCTGGACCGGGTCCGCCGCAACATGCGGAAACGCTTCGCGCAAGCCGACGGGGCCCGGCTGTCCGACGCGATCGACCAGCTGGACCAGACCATCGAGGAAATCCGCGGCACCGTGCGCGCGCTGCGCTCCCCGGAGCCGCGCCACGACCCCAGCAGCCCGACCGACCTCGCCGAGTCCGCGCGCGGCGAAGTACGCATCGCCGGCGAACTGCTCGGCTATCCGCCGACCTTGGAACTGTCAGGCGAGTTCGCTGATATTCCGGCCGAGCGAGCCGACCACATCCGCGCCGCACTGCGCGAGGCACTGTCCAATGTGGTCCGACACTCCGGGGCGAGCGAAACCCGCGTGACACTGACCCGGGACGCCGAGGGTGTGAAGCTTCGCGTGCGGGACAACGGATCCGGCGTGCCGCAAGGGGTCGCGACCCGAGGGCTGCGGCATCTCGCCGAACGTGCTGACGCTGCTGGTGGCCGGTTTTTCCTCAATTCTTCGCCGAGTTTGGGAACGTTGGTCGCGTTTGACCTGCCGCTTGAGTGAGTCTTTCGGTTGGTGGCGTTGCGGCGCAGCGGGTTTCGGTCGCCGCGTTGTGCCGCCTGGGGCGGGAGTTCGTGGCGTCGCGTTGAGACGGTTGGAAACGCGGCCAACCGCATCGCAGCGATCCACGGTGGACCCAGTCATGCGGCAAAGTCGATGCGTTAGCGCGACGGCTCTCGCTGCGGGTGCAACGGTAAGTCGGTCTCGGCACAACTGCGCTGCGATGCAATCGCGCTATGGCACCACGGCAACTCCGCGCTGCGACGCCACCGCGTCACCGTGCTGTGACGCCGTCGCGCTCCGACGCAGCCATGCCATCGTGCCGTGGCGTTGTCGCGCTGCAAGGCAGCCACACCGTCGCGCCGCGACGCCATCAGGCTGGGGATGCACCGCGCCATGGCACGGCCGCGCTGCGACGCCACCACGCAATCGCGACGCGACGTCATTGCGCTGCGACGCAGCCATCCCGTCGTGCCGTGACGCCGTCGCGCTGGGGATGCGCCGCGCCGTGGCACGGCTGCGACGCGACGCCACCGCGCAATCGCGACGCGACGTCATTGCGCTGCGAGGATGCGATGCCATCGTGCCGTGCCGCCGTTGCGCTGCGACGCAGCCGCGCCATCGCGCTGCGGAGCTGTCGCGCAGGGGATGCACCGCGGCACCACTACGCTACGACTCCACCGCGCCACGACGTCACGCTGCGACGCTGCCATGACGCGATCAGCCATGCCGTCGCGCCGCTACACCATCGCATTGCGGCACCGTGACACCATCGCGTTGTGACGCTGCGATGCCGTCGCGTTGTGTCGCTGCGATGCCGTCGCACCGCGATGTTGCGACGATCGCGCTGCGACGCCATCGCGCTGCGACGTGATCACACCGCGACGCAACCACACTGCGACGCAACCACACCACCACAAGTCGCGTCGTCTCGCGCAGCCCGCATTAGCCGCATTGCCATGGCCCGCAACGCAATAGCGCAGTCGGTTCCGAGTCCGAAGTGGCAGTCACCGCGCCGCGCGCGTACGTCGCGGTGACCACATCGCATCGAGCTGCTATCGCACCGGATTCGCCACGTCAGCCGCGCGCGTAGCCCTTCACTGCGTAGCCCTGCACCGGGTTGTCGACCCCGCGTTGCGGCAACCTAGCGCCGGGCGCATCGCCACGTCGGTCTAGTGCCATTTCGGGGCACGCCGCCTCGAATCAGCAACCGGTCGTATCGAATCCGCCGCCTCGGATCGCAGTGAAGGCCTCTGCGTTGTCCTGAATCCTGAATCGCTCACAGCAAACACGCTGTATCAACCTCGCGCCGCTGTGAACCCACCGCTGTGAACACGCCGCGCACCAAGGGATTCAGCCTTCACGAGTCATCGAACACGCTCCTTCCTCGAATTCTCCCGCCCTGCCGCCGAACCGTTCCCATGGTATCGACAAATCGAACATCTATTCGGCACTCAATGGGGTCAATCAATGCACGGCAGTCGGCTACCCTCAGCTTCGTCTTGGACGGCGAGAACCCCGTCCGCAGCAACGCGGACGGGGTTTGAGCACGGAATCAGCAGGGGTCAGTCGCGGTTAGCGAAGAAAGCGCGAATGTCGCCGGCGAGGAGGTCGGGGCGTTCCATCGCCGCGAAGTGACCGCCTTCCTCGAAACGGCTCCAGTGCACGATGTTCGTGTTGTCGCGTTCGGCGAAGGTCTTGATGGTCTGGAAGTCGTCCTTGAACACCGCCACGCCGGTGCGCGCGTCGCTCACCCGCGGCTCGGCCTGTGCGCGGGCGTTCTCCAGGTAGCTGCGGTTCATCCCGGAAGCGGTGTTGGCGAACCAGTTCACGCTCACCTCCAGCAGGATCGTTTCCAGCGGCACCAGGGAAGTCCCGTTGCCGAAGGAGTTGAACAGCTCGCTGTAGGCGAGTAATCCGATCGGGGAGTCACTGAGGCCGACGGAAACCGTCTGCGGGCGCGAGGCGTTCATCGTGTTGTAGCCGCCGACTGACTGAAACCATTGCATGTGCGCGAGGCCGGCGTGGTCGGCCGGTTCGAGACGCTCGAATTCGGCCGGGTCGCCGGAGGGGAACGAGAACAGCTGCAGGACGTGCAGGCCGAGGAAACCGTCCGGGTTCAGCAGGCCGAGTTCCCTGGCGACCATCGCGCCGTTGTCCGAGCCGTGGATTCCGTAGCTCTCGTACCCGAGACCGCGCATCAGCCGGTCGTACGCGGCGGCGACGCGGGCGACTGTCCAGCCCGCTTCGGCGACGGGCTGGGAGAAGCCGTAGCCGGGCGCGTCGGGGATGACGACGTCGAAGGCGTCCTCGGCGCGGCCGCCGTGAGCGACCGGGTCGACGAGGCGGTCGATCAGGTCCAGGTAATCGACCGACGAGCCGGGGTAGGTGTGCGCGAGCAGCAGCGGCGTCGCGCCGGGATGAGCGGAGCGGACGTGGACGAAGTGGAACGTCTGGCCGTCGATCTCGGTGGTGAAGTGCGGGACGGAGTTGATCCGCGCTTCGGCGGCGCGCCAGTCGAAGGTCCGCCACGCTTCGAGCGCCGTCCGCAGGTAGGCGTTCGGGGTGCCGGCGTCCCAGTCGTCGGTCGGCGAAGGCTGCGGCAGGCGGGTGCGGGCGAGGCGGTCGTGCAGGTCCGCGAGTTCGGCGTCGGTGATCTGGACAGTGAAAGGGCGGAGGGCGAGGGAAGCGTTCGTCATGAGAAGAACACTAGGAGGCTATTAGGTAGGATCAGTTCCTAATAGAACAAGGAGTTTCGATGGCCGATCCAACGGCGCGGTTGCTGGCACTTCTCGCCCTCCTCCAGTCCGCCGCCGGGCGGAGCGGCAGGGAGCTGTCGGAGCGACTGGGCGTCTCGGACCGGACGATCCGGAACGACGTCGAACGGCTGCGTGACCTGGGCTATCCCGTCGAGGCGACGCGCGGGAACGTCGGCGGCTACCGGCTCGGCTCGGGCGGAAAGCTGCCGCCGCTCCTGCTGGACGACGAGGAGGCGGTGGCCGTCACGGTCGGGCTGCGGGCCGCCGCGGGCATTTCCGGGATCGAGGAAGCAGGCACACGGGCGCTCGCGAAACTCGAGCAGGTCCTGCCGTCCAGGCTGCGTCCGACGGTCGACGCCCTGCGGTCGACGATCGACCGCGGCCCGGAGAACACCGGCACCGACGCGCCCGATCCGGAGGTCGACGGGGCCGTGCTGCAGGAGGTCGCGCGGGCCATCCGGCACGTCGAATGGCTCCGGTTCGACTACGCGGACGAACTGCGGCTGGTTGAGCCGTACCGATTGCTCAGCTGGCAACGGCGGTGGTACCTGGTCGCCCGCGACCCGCAGGACGGCACTTGGGCGACCTACCGCGTCGACCTGATGCGGCCGCGGATGCCGAGCCGTCGCCGGTTCGAGCCGAATCCCTTGCCCGGCGGGGATTACACCGCCTTCGCGATGCGCACGATCGCGGCGAGCGGCTGGCTGGTGCACGCGCGCCTGCGCATCGACGCCCCGGCGGAGAAGGTGCTGGCACGGATCAATCCGACCGTCGGCGTCGTCGAACCCATTGACGAGAACCACTGCGTGCTCGTTACCGGCGCGGACAGTTTGGACACCGTGGCCGTCTACATTGGAATGTTGATGATGGACTTCACCGTCGAATCGCCGCCGGAGCTGATCCCTAGGCTGCGGTTGCTGTCCGAACGCTACGGTCGCGCCGTCGCGGGCAGCTGATTCACTTGCCGCGCCGGGCAATCCACGCCGCGGCCTGGGTGCGGCGCTGCATGCCGAGCTTCGCGAGCACGGACGTCACGTAGTTCTTCACCGTCTTCTCGGCGAGGAAAAGACGTTCGGCGATCTCGCGGTTCGACAGCCCCTGTCCGATCAGCTCCAGGACGTCACGTTCCCGATCGGTCAGGGTGGCCAGCTCGTCGGTCGGCGGGTGGCGCAGCTTGTCGAGCACCCGCGCGGTGCTGACCGGGTCGAGCAGCGACCGACCGGCGGCGACCTCGCGGACCGCGTTCACCACGTCCTGGCCGCGAACCTGCTTGAGCAGGTAACCCGAAGCGCCCGCCATGATCGCGCCGACCATCGCTTCCTCGTCGTCGAACGCGGTGAGCATGAGGCAGGCCGGCGGATTCGGCTTGGACCGCAGCTCGCGGCAGAGCGTGATCCCGTCACCGTCACCGAGCCGCACATCCACGACCGCGACGTCCGGCTCGACATGCATGGCCACCGCGAGAGCCTCTTCGACGCTCCCGGCCTCGGCGACCACCTCCAGGTCGGCCTCGTCGCTGAGCAGGTCGCGCAGGCCCCGCCGGACGAGTTCGTGGTCGTCTACAAGCAGCACCTGAATCGGCATATCTCCAGGTTACGGGGCGTGCGGCGGTTCGTCTGCCGGTGGTGCCGCACGACACCAGGAGCTACCGCTCGCAGGCCACCCCGTCGCCGTCGCGGTCCAACGCTGGGCGGTAACCCGGGTCGCCGCGGTGGAGCGGCGTCACCCCGGCGGCTTTCGCGGCCGCACAGTTCTTGTAATACACAGCGCTCGGCTGTTCAGGTTCCGGCGTGTCCTCGACCGGCGGCGGGGCGGCTTGTTCAGAGGTGCGCGGTGCTGGCGGCGGAGCGGAAGTCTCCTGTACCGGAGTAGGAGTCGGAGTAGGCACCGGTGCCGGTGCCGTGATCATGCCTTTGCAGGGTTCCGCCCACAGACCCGTCGCGGCCTGCTGGGCCGCGTTTGCCGCGTTGCGCAGCGAGTCGGAGATGACGTTGGAGGCGAGGCGGGCATACCCGGCGGAGAGCGTCGCGGTCGCGTAATCGGTGCCGTCGCTCAGTGCGAGTGCGACGCCGTCCGTGGTGTCCGTCGTGATCTTCACGGCCGCGCCAGCAAGCTTGTTGTTAGCCCAAATCGCGGTTTCACTCGCGTAGCAGTTGTTTCCGGTCGGTACTTCGAGACCGAGGATGCGCACCGTGCGATGACTGCCGTCGGAACCGGTCAGCTCGACGTTGGCGGCATCGGTGATTTTGTCCACGGTGTAGGTCACCGGCGCGGGAGTGGCTGATGTGGTCACCGGACTCGAAGGCGGAGCGACCGGTGCGGCGACCGGCTCCGGCGTCGGTGCCGGTTTTCCGAACACCGCGCCCAGAATGAAGAGAACCGCGAAGACGCTCAGGACGACCGTCAGCCAGGTCGGGAATTTCAGCTTGGGGCGCGACGGCGGCGCGGGCGTGGAGTGCATTCGGAATTCCTCTTCCTGAGGCGGGTGCCGAATGGTGTTCGCAAAAGCGGCGTTCAGTGTTACGCGCCAGGGCATCCAGATTGCCGCGAGCGAAGAACAAGTCACGGATGCGTCACAAAGACAGCGTTTTCCGTCCCGCCTGTGACGATTCGCCGGCTTCTCGCGATGGTCAGGGGAACTGTCCAGGAGAAAGCGCATCCACGATGGCCGAGCTGATCGAACGACTGTCCCTGTCCTCGACTGGGCAGGTGCCCGCGAGCGGCACGGAATTCACCGCGCTCGACGTGAAGACGACCGGACTGCACAGCGGCCGCGTGCTGGAGGTCGCCGCGATCCGGTTTCGCGGGGACGGGACGTTCCTCGGCGAGTTCGCGACGGTCGTCGCCGCTGACGCGAACCGCGGCAACCCGCACCGCATCACCGCGGCGGAACTGGCTGGCGCACCGGCCTTGGGAGAAATCCTCGGACGGTTGTTCGAGCTGTGCCGGGGAGCGGTTGTCGTCGCGCACGATCTGTCGTTGGTGGAAGGGCTTGTCGCTGAGGTCAGCCAGTTAGGCGTCCGGCTGCCCCGCTTGCCGGGGATCTCGCTCAAGGACACCGTGCAGGCGGCGTTTCCGCTGCCCAACTACCGGCTCTCCACCATCGCGCGTGCTTTCGGCATCGAGGACTTCCCCGGTTATCTCGCCGAACCGGCCGCGCGGGCGTGCGCGCGGGCGATGATCGCTCTCGTCGGTACGCACGGGTTGCGGCTGGCACAGCCCGTGCGGTTTCCCGAACTGCCGCGGTATGCCTCCGGCGCGGCAGCCGTGCGCCGGACGGTGGCCGGTGCGGAGAAGGGCTGGATGGCCGAGGCGGTCGACCGGGTTTCCGCGGGAGACGGCGGGCCGGTCGCGCAGGCTTACCTCGATCTGCTCGCCGAAGCGGTCGGCGACCACTTCCTGACCGACGAGGAGGTTTGGGCGCTCGCCGACCTCGCTGCCGAAGCTGGCATGGCGGCGGCGGAGGTGCAGCGGATGCACACGGGCTTCGTCGCTGAGCTGCGCCGGGTCGTCGAGGACGACGGGGTGGTGACTTCCGTCGAATACCGCGAGCTGCGTCAGGTCGCGGACGCGCTCGGGGCGCTGGAGGTGGCGGTGGACCTCAAGGTCACCGCCAACGGAAACAAGCCGACGCGGGTCCTGGTGCTCGGCAAGACGGCGGGCGCGGACCAACTGCGGGCGCGGGTGCTTTCGGCGGGGTTTCAGCTCGCGAAGAACCTGACGGGTTCGGTCACGCACCTGGTGTACGACTCGGGGGTGCGCGAGTCCGAACCGCGGCTTTCCCGGGCGCTCGAGCTCGGTGCGCACGTCGCGCGGCTGGACGAGGCTCCGGTAGTGCTCGGCTTCGAGCGCGCGCCGGTCCCGCAGCCGAAGCACCAGAAAGCACCATCGGGCGGCGGCCGGCTGGTCGGGCGGGTGCTGATCGGTCTCGGGTTGGTCCTGATGGTCCTCACGGTCGCCGCGATGTTCGGCGGCGCCGGAGTCGGGCCGGGGATCGTGCTGGCCGTTTTCGCGGTCGGTGCGCTGGTCGGCGGCTGGTATCTCGACGAGACGAAGCGGCTCGCGGCTGGTTCAGCGGGCTAGCGGAGGGAACCTCTTCTCGTTCCGGTCCACCTTCGCGTTCGCCGCTTCCAGCAGGTCGATTCCCAGTACGTCCGCCAGCCGGACCAGGTACAGCATCACGTCGGCGATTTCGTCGTGGACGTTGAACTCCCGGGCCGGGTCGGCGCGCCAGTTCGCGGCTTCCTCCGGGGTCAGCCACTGGAACAGGGAGATCAGCTCGCCCACTTCGCCGGACAGGGCCATGGTCAGGTTTTTCGGGGTGTGAAACGGTTCCCAGTCCCGGGCGGCGGCGAAGTCGCGGAGGCGCTGGGTGAGGTCGTCTAGGGTCACTGGACCTGATTATCACGCGCAGTGCTCACCTGGGGTGTCCGGGTTGGGCCGAAAAGAGTACGCCGTTGGCCCACACGCCGGTCACGGGCCATACGGCAGACTGTTCGCGTGAGCGTCCCCGACCCGGTCGAGTACACCGCCAAAATCGGTGCGGTTCTCGATACTGTGCGGCGGCTGCTCGACGCCGGAAGCCGCGCTGACCTCGCGCCGCTTGCCCGGCGCGTGGTGGACGACATCGTGGGCATGCTCGAGCAGCACGGCGACCTCGCCGCGGACCTCGAGGTGCGGCTTGACCAGGCGGTCACGTTGTACGCGCGGGCTTGTGCGGCTCGGCCGCCGGATCCGGAGCAGCTCGCGGACTGGGTGCTGGAGGCGGCGTTCAGCGGGCGGGCGGTCGCGGTGGCCGATTTCGCGGCGGCGCTCGGGGACGCCGGGCTCGCGCGGATGAAGTCCATTGTGGACGAAGTGCTGCGCGGAAAGCCGGTCGAGGAGAAGCTCGCGATCGCGGAGCGGCTGCAGGAGGAGATCGCGGAGGCCAGCGGAGACGTGGACGGGCTGGTCGCCATTCTCGCGGCCAAGCCGCCGCGGGTGGACGTCAGTCTCAAGATCGTCCGGGTGCTGCGGGCGGCGGGACGGCACAGCGAGGCGATCGCGTACGCGGCGCGGGTGCTGACTCCCCAGCGGGCAGAGAAACCAAGGGCAGCGAAACCAAGGGCGGAGAAGCCACAGCGGAAAGAGGCACCGCCGAAAGAAGAAGAGTCCATTCCGGAGTACCGCGAGCGGATCGAGCGGTTGATCGCCCAAAAAGAAGCCAGCGCGTACCGGGAAGCGGCGCAGTGCCTCAAAAAACTGCGCACCCTGCACAAACAAGCGGGCACGGCGGAGGAGTTCACCGGCTACGTCGCCGAGCTGGTGAACGTCCACCGCCGCAAGACCCGGTTGCTCGCGGAGATCCGGTCGGCCCGGATCGCGCTTCCGAAGGGCTAGATCTCGGCCAGGGCGGCGCGGTAGGCGTCCAGGTCGTAGTCCAGCTGGTCTTCTTCCTCGGTCTCGGTCAACTGGCCTTCGAGGACGGTTACGAGCCGGTCGAGGACGTCATCGCGGGAAAGGTCCTGCCGCAACAGGTTCTGCGCGGCGGTCCACACCTCGGCGGGTTCGTCGTCCCACAGTTGGTCCACAATGGACGTCTCGAGGGCGAGGCGGAGGCCGTCCGCGCCGTCGAATTCCTCGGCGGCCAACGATTCGTGGTACTCCGGGTGCGCGCCGATCACCAGCAGCCGGCGCTGTTCCGGGTCGCCAGGGTCCAGGTCGGTCAGTTCTTCGTCACCGATCACTGTGGACAGTTCGGGCACCGCGAAACGGCGGCGGGCCACCACTTCCAGTGCCTCGTCGGCGGATTCGGTGCCGTCGAGGTAGTCGCTGAAGTCCTCGTCCTCGTCGTCGTCCGAGAGGTACTCGCCGAGGTATTCGGTGACCTCTTCCAGCAGCGCGGCCGTGGCGACCTCGGACAGTCCGGCGCGAGCGGCGGTCCAGCTGGCCCAGGACAGCACGACCGGCGCGACGGCGTCCTCGTCTTCCAGTTCGTACTCGCCGTCCAGCAAGGATTCGAGGAACCGCGCCAGCTTCTCCGGACCGACGCGCAGCGGGTTCGCCGGTTCGACCCGGCAGCCGTGGTCGACCAGCAGGGCGGCGATTTCGCGGGCCGCGTCGGCGTCCGGCAGGTTCGTGTCGGCGAGGAATCGCGTGACGGCTTCCTCGCGCTGCGCGGCGGTCCATTCCGCCACCGGGGCGGCGGCGGAAGGCTCCGGCAGCGAACGCGCCCAGGTCAGCGCGATGGCATGGAACCGCGGGTAGTCCTCGCCGACGTCCGGCTCGTCCAGCGCGTCCGTGGCCTCGATCCCGGACACCAGCAGCCGGTGCGCGTCGGCGGGCTCGATCTTTTCCAGCACGACCAGCTCGCCGTCCTCCTCGACCTGCGAGCGCATTTCGGCGAGCACCTCGTGCGGCTCCTCGATGACCACCAGGTCGCGCACCCGGCCGCCCTCGGTGAAGTCCAGCAGCGCGAGCAGGCCGAGCGAGTGGTCGCCGCGGGAAAAGACGCAGAGCAGCGACGACTCGTCGCCGTAGACGTCCCCGGTGCGCCAGCATTCGCCGACGCTGACCTGTCCGACCTCGGCGGCCCACTCCGGCTCCGGAATGCCCCGGCCGAGCACGACGCCGAGCGCCTCGGCCGCCGCCGAACGCTCCTCTTCGGATTCGGCCAGCACCTTCAGCGCGGCCAGCAGCGCCGCCGCGCCGGGCGTGATCTTGCGCTGCGCGAAGGCGATCAGCTCAAGGCCGAGCTGGTTTTCCGGTTCGTCCTCCACGACGACGTCCCGCCACTGCCCGACGACCTCGGAAGCGAGCAGGTCGATGTCGAACGGACCGGGCTCGGCCGCGACCGCGGAGAAGTCCCGCAGCACGTCCTTGAACAGACCGTTGACGCTGGGGGCGGCGGGTAGGGAACTCTTCTTGCGCGCGCGGCTCACCGGACTCATGCCGACCATCTTGCCCGGAGCCGAAGCTCGGTCCTCAGCTGGTCGGCTCCGCCGTG
Organism: Amycolatopsis echigonensis; assembly: GCF_014174495.1. Taxonomy (GTDB): domain Bacteria; phylum Actinomycetota; class Actinomycetes; order Mycobacteriales; family Pseudonocardiaceae; genus Amycolatopsis; species Amycolatopsis echigonensis. Next base: position 79,161 of record NZ_JACJHR010000002.1, on the reverse strand, counting down.
CCGCGGGCCTTCACGCGCCGCTCGCGCAGCGCCTCGTCGAAGTCGACGACGAACGCCCCCACGGCCATCGCGACCAGCAGCGTCAATCCCAATACCGCGCCGACCCAGGTCAGGACGATAGAAAACATCGTGGCCTCCTCCGCAGGTCAGGTGCGAGATCCTGCTGCGTTCAGGGTCGCGTGCGGACCGGGGCCGCGGGTATCGGCCAAGTGGTTACGAAGACTCCGGCCGATCGGTCAATTACTCCGGCTCCTGTGCCGGACGAGACCGGCGAGGCGCATGTGGGTGGCCGTCAGAGTTTCCGCAGCCGGACCCGGTTGATCGCGTGGTCGGCGTCCTTGCGGAGAACCAGCGTCGCCCGCGGCCGGGTGGGCTTGATGTTCTCCATCAGGTTCGGCTCGTTGATGGTGCGCCACAGGTGCCGCGCCTCTTCGCGGGCCTCGTCGTCGGGCAGCCCGGCGAAGTGGTGGAAGTGCGAGGCGGGGTCGGCGAACGCGGTGTGCCGCAGTTTCAGGAAGCGCTCGACGTACCAGTGCTCGATGTCGTCGATGTGCGCGTCGACGTAAATCGAAAAGTCGAACAGATCCGAGACGGTCAGGCTCGGCCCGGGCTGCAGGACGTTCAGCCCCTCGATGATCAGGATGTCCGGCCGCTCCACGACCTGCTCCTGGTCCGGGAGGATGTCGTAGGCCAGGTGCGAGTACACCGGCGCGGACACCCGCTCGGCCCCGGACTTCACCTCGGTGACGAACCGCAGCAGCGCGCGCCGGTCGTAGCTTTCCGGGAAACCCTTGCGGTGCATGATCCCGCGCCGGGTCAGCTCCGCGCGCGAGTAGAGGAACCCGTCGGTCGTCACGAGGTCGACGCGCGGGTGGTCGGGCCAGCGGGCGAGAAGAGTGCGCAGGATGCGGGCGGTGGTCGATTTGCCGACCGCGACGCTGCCCGCGATGCCGATCACGAACGGAGCCTTGGTGTTGCGGCAGTCCTCGCCGAGGAACGTCGTGGTGGCCTCGTACAGCTGTTGCCGGGCCTTCACCTGGAGGTTGATCAGCCGCGACAGCGGCAGGTACACGTCGGCGACCTCGGCGAGATCGATTTGTTCCCCGAGCCCGCGGAGCCGGACCAGCTCGTCCGCCGTCAGCGGCAGCGGAGTGGAGCTGCGAAGCTCCCGCCACTGTTCCCGATGCAGCTCTACGTAAGGGCTGAGTTCACGGACCCGTGTGGGCATCGCACACTCCTCGGCCGTCGCCTGCGCTGGCTCCGTCTGCGCTACTTCCGTAACGCCGTATCAACGGTAGGGCTTACCGCGCGTGAACGCGCTGTGATGTGATGCACGCACCCCTGACCGGGCCGGATTCGATCACCGATGGTGACCGTTGGTTCCGAAAACTTCCTGCCACGCGGCGGCGACCTGACGGGCGCACGCGGCCGGAACCACACCGCCGACGCCGGTGCCGAGGCCGGGCATCGCGATCGTCCGCACGGCCGACGCGACCGGGCCGGAATCGAGCTGGCCGCGCTGCCACTGCAGGAACACCGCGCGCGCCGCGAGATACGGGTGGACGGTGTCGGCGGGCAGTCGTTCGCCGGGCTCGCGCATGGTCGGCGCGCTGATCAGCCAGGCCGGTTCCGCTTCGCCGGTCGGGACGATCACCGACTCGCCGATCGGCAGCTCACCGCCGTAAGAGGCCAGCACCGCGCTGCGCACGCTTTGCTCGATGCCGGGGAACGCCCGCGCGTAGACCGCGTCGATCCCGCCGCGCATCCAGCCGTAGGAGTTGGCGGGGCTGACCACCGCCTGTGCGGCGATGTCGAGCACCGAACCGCGGTGCACCCGGGCGGAGCCGCCGAAATCCGCCACGGCGGAGGTCCACGCCGCGGCCAGCGGTTCATCGACGGCGCACAGCACCAATTCCGGCGTTCGGGGAGAACCCGGCGAAACGGCTTCCCCGTGCCCGGCGTGTGTGCCTGAGTCGGCGGTCACCGTTCCAGCATGGCAAAAAACGCCACCCGGCGTAACCGGTTTAGCCACCGGCTGTCCGAGTGAAAAGCGCCACGCGCACGGTCGCTAGCCTGACGCTCGTGTTGCGGATCGCGTATTTCGGCCCTGAGGGCACGTTCACCGAGCAGGCCGCCCGCGCGCTCGCGCCGGGCGAGGACCTGACCCCCTACGAGACCGTCCGGCTGGCGCTGCAGGCCGTCCGCGACGGTGCGGCGGACGCCGCGTGCGTGCCCATCGAGAACTCCGTCGAAGGAGTGGTCCCCGCGACGCTCGACGGGCTCAGCGACGGGGATCCGCTCGTGGCCACCGCCGAGACGATCCTGCCCATCCACTTCAGCGTGCTCAAACGGCCCGGGAGCGGCGAAATCCGCACCGTCGCGAGCCATCCGCACGCGCTCGCCCAGGTGCGCGAATGGCTGGAGACGAACCTGCCGGACGCCACCCCGGTCGCCTCGTCGTCCACCGCGGCGGCGGCGGTCGGCGTGGTGGAGGGCGATTTCGACGCCGCGGTGTCCGCACCGGTCGCGATCGAGCACTACCCGCTGGAGGAACTGGCGACCGGCGTCGCCGACGTCCGCGACGCGCAAACCCGGTTCCTGATGGTGCGCCGCCCCGGCGAACTGCCCGCGCCCACCGGCGCCGACCGCACGTCGATCGTCGCGGCCGCGGTCAACCGCACCGGGACGCTGTCCGACCTGCTGGTGGAACTGGCCGGTCGCGGGATCAACCTGACCCGGATCGACGCCCGGCCGACGCGCAACAACTTCGGCGAGTACCGGTTCTTCATCGACTTCGAGGGCCACGTCGCCGAACCCCGGATCATCGACGCGATGACCGCCCTGCGCCGCCGCTGTCACCTGCGCTTTCTCGGTTCGCATCCGAGGGCGGACGGGGTCGCGGCGACGATCGAGGAAGGCGCGGGGAACCAGGATTTCCTCGACGCGCAGGCATGGGTCGACGCGGTTTTGAAGGGAGAGGGCGCGTGAGGCTGCTGCTGGTCCGGCACGGACAGACGGAAGGCAACGTCCGCCGTGCGCTCGACACCGCGTTGCCCGGTCCGCCGCTCACCGAACTCGGCCGGGAGCAGGCCGCGGCGCTCGCCGAAGAGCTGAAATCCGAGCCGATCGTGGCGGTGTACGCGTCGGAAGCGGTGCGTGCGCAGCAGACCGCGGCACCGCTGGCCGAGGCGCTCGGGTTCGACGTGCAGGTGATCGAGGGCGTCAAGGAGGTCGACGCCGGCGATCTCGAGGGCAAGACCGACCTGGACTCGATCGGCGTCTACCTGCGCGTGGTGAAGGCGTGGACGGAAGGCGACCTGGACGTCGCGATTCCCGGCGGCGAGACCGGCACGCAGGTGCGCGACCGGATGGTCGGCGCGGCCGACGAACTGCGGGCCAAGCACGAGGAAACGTCGCCGGACGGGGTGGTCGTGCTGGTCAGCCACGGCGGCGCGATCCGGCTCGCCGGAGAGTGGCTCGCTTCGAACGTGCCCGCCGAGCTGGCGAACGAGGCCCTGATCCCGAATACGAAGTTCGTCGAGCTGGAAGCCCGCCCCGACGGCTGGGAGTGCCTGCGCTGGATCGATACCCGCCTTTCGTGAGCAGCCGGTCACTCGGGCGGGGAAACGCTGCGTGAACCCGGGCCCGGTGGGGAACTCACCGGGTGCGGAGCAACCCCGTCCGGACCTGGCACGTCCTCCGGATGAAGGTTTCACCCAGGCAGGCGTTCACCAGCACAGCGAGGCGAGTGAGATGGCAAACACGAAGAAACCGTGGATTTCCCTGGTCTTCCTGTCCGCAGTGGGCGCGTCGGGGGCGCTCCTGCTTTCCGCGTGCGGCCAGGGCGCACCCGCCGCGAGCGGTCCGGCGAGTTCGGAAACCCCGTCGAGCAGCCCGATGTCGTCGGCTTCGTCCGCCGCGTCGTCCGCTCCGTCTTCCGCGTCGTCCGCCCCGAGCGGCGGCACGGCGCCGGCCGAGAAACCGCCCGCTGACAACGGCCTGTGCAAGGCAGGCGACGTGTCCCTGTCGCTGGGCGGCGGCGACGCTGGTGCCGGTTCGCAGTACCGGTCGCTGCTGATCAAGAACACCAGCGGCAAACCGTGCACCATCCAGGGCTTCCCCGGGGTGTCCTACGTCGGCGGCGAAAACGGGGCCCAGATCGGCCAGCCCGCCCAGCGCGACGGCGACAAGGGCGCGCCGGTGAACCTGGCTCCCGGCCAGACCGCCGCGGCGGACCTGCAGTTCGCGCAGGTGCGCAACTTCGACCCGGCGGTGTGCAAGCCGACGCCGGTCAAGGGGCTTCGCGTGTACTTGCCGCAGGAGACCGCGTCGAAGTTCGTGCCGCTCGACGGCCTCGGCTGCGCGGGCACGAACATCCCGGGCAAGCAGCTCGGCGTGAAGACCGTGCACAAGGCCTGACCAGCTCAAACCGCTCTGCGCGTGGGGTCAGCCCCGCGCGCAGAGTTGTTCGACCTGGACGACGGCAGCCTGCCCGTCGCGGTTGTCGAAGCGGCTGCTGAGCACCATCTTGTTCACCGCGTCGAGGCTTTTGGCCAGCGGCTGATAGTTGCCGTCGAAGGTCGCCGCCGCCTTGGCAAGTTCCGTCGCGCCGGTGACGCGGTGCACCGCGTCGTCGGACATTCGGGTGAACTGCGCCGCGTCGACGCCGCCGGTGGTGTCCGGGATGTGCCCGGCACGAGAGAACGCGGCGCACGCGGCCGCGGCGTCGACATTCGCTCCGGCACGTTGGCCGGACAGCCCCCACAACAGCCCGAGCACGCATCCGCCGAGCACGAATCCGGCAATGGCGGCGATCACCAGCGGCCGACGCGAGGCGGGCGGCGGCGGTTCAAGATCCGGATCGGTGTCGCGGTCGTCGTCCGGCAGCGGCGGAGTGTCGAGCGCAGTCATCACGTACCTCCGGGCGGCCGGGGTGAGCTGTTATTTCAGCACCAAATCCGCGCCGGATCACTGCTGCGAACGGACTCCGTCGCCGGTCGAGGCCGTTTTGTCATCGAGCGGGTGCCCACGCAGCGCGAAAAGTGCGTAGCCGGTCACGAACAGCAGCAGAACGCCTGAAGCGGTGAAGGTGTCGCCCGCCGAGCCGAGCAACTTCGTGAGCAACCCGCCGAGGAGCGCGCCGAGCGGGATCGCGCCCCAGACGACGGTGCGCCAGACGCCGAGCACGCGGCCGAGCAGCTCGCCTGGCACGAGCGTGTGGCGCGCGGTCGCGAGCACGACGTTCACCGCCACTACCGCCGCCGCGAACACGCCGAACAGGACCGCGGACACGACCGGCTGGCGCACCAGGCCCATGCCGCCAAAGCCGAGCGCGCAGAACAACACCCCGCCGATCAGGACCGTCCGCCGTCCGATGCGCCGGGCCAGCCGCGGGGTCAATCCGGCCCCGACCAGGCCGCCAGCCCCGCCGACGAACGCGAAAGCGCCGAAGGCGGCGTCGGACAAATGCAGGTCTTCCAGCGCGTACAGCACCAGCTGTGCCTGGGCCAGCTCGCTGATCAGGCTGAGCAGGCCCGCGATCGCGAGCAGCCGCAGGAGCAGGGAATGCCGCCGCAGCCAGCGGAAGCCGTCCGCGAAATCCGCCCGAATGTGTGACTTGGTTTCCTGCCGCGGCCGGTAGTTGCCCGCCATGCCGAGCAGCACCGCGGCCCCGACCGCGAACCCGGCCGACGAGAGCAGGAACGGGAAAGCCGCGAACATCGCGAAGGTGGCGCTGCCGACCGGGCCGCCGAGGAACGTCTGGCCGACGATCTCGCATGCCTGCAGCTTGCTGTTGGCGCTCTGCAGCCGGTCCTCCTCGACCAGCGCGGGCGGCAGCACGTTCGCCGCGCTCTCCGCGACCGTCTCCGCGATGCCCACGAGCAGCGACGCGACGTAGATCGTCCAGATCTCCACCGAACCGAACGCGAGCAGCGCGGTGACCGCGGCGACCACGAGCGCGCGCATCGCGTTCGCGGCGATCATCGCCCTCTTGCGGTCGATCCGGTCGACGAGCGTGCCCGCCGGGATGGCGAACAGCAGCCACGGCAGGAACTGCACCGCCGACAGGGCGGCGATCTCCACCGGATCGCGGGTCAGCGTGGTCGCCAGCAGCGGGAAGGCGACCTTGGCGATGCCGTCGGCGAGGTTCGACGTGCCGCTCGACGCGAGCAGCCAGCGCAGCCGGCTGTCCGTCTGACGATGCGACACGAACCACCTCACGAGGAAGGAAACTGCCTGGTGAGGCCAGTCTAGGGAGATCGACGGCGTTCTGTGACGCTTTGGTGACGATCGGTGGTATCCGCGGTCGCGTCGCGATGGTGCTCAGAGAAGAGCAACGGGCCGGCGGGGCGCCGCCGGAATCAGCCCCAGCCGAGTTCGTGCAGCCGCTCGTCGTCGATGCCGAAATGGTGGCCGAGCTCGTGCATCACGGTGATCAGCACTTCCTCGACGACGTCGTCCTCGGTGTCGCAGAGGTCGAGGATCGGTTCCCGGTAAATCGAGATCCGGTCCGGCAGCGTCCCGCTGTAGTGGCTGGTGCGCTCGGTGAGCGCGATGCCGTGATAGAGCCCGAGGATGTCCGGTGCTTCCTCGTTGAAGTCCTCGACCAGCACCACGACGTTGTCCATCGCCGCGGCGAACTCCGCGGGCACCTGGTCGAGCGCGTCGGACACGAGTTCCTCGAACCGCGCCTGGCTCATCTCGACGGGCACCGCTCAGTTGCCCCCGCCGGAACTGGGCGGCGAGCTCTGCTGCTGGCCCGACGATCCGGACGACCCGCCCTTCACGCTGCCGGTGACCGCCTGGAACCCGCTGCCGTCCGGCAGCGTGGCCGCGACCTTGCAGTTGACCTTCGTGGACCCGGCGTCCCAGCTCTCCTGCTCGCGCGAGTCCCAGCCGAGGGTGAGCTTCTTCGAGGAGAGGTCGGTGCTGCCGGTGTAGTCCTTCACGGCCTTGTTGCACTCGGTGTCCAGCCAGGACTTCTGGTCGTCCAGCTTGGGGTAGCCGTCCTTGAAGTGCGAGGCCAGGTCGAGGGTCGCGATGATCTCGTAGGAGTGCGGCTTGCTGCAGTCGACCGGGTCGCCGACGCCCTTGCCCACCAGCGCGAGGCAGGTGCCCGGGGCCCACACCATCGACTGGTCCTGGGTCTTCGCCGCACCGGTCGTGGGCTGCAGGGTGCCGCCCGGACCGGCGAACTGCAGGCCGCAGCGCAGCTGGCGGTCGCCCTGCGACCACTGCGCCGAGGTGGGCCGCAGCAGGTTGGTGGTGAGCTTGCCGTACGGGTCGAGCGGGTGACCGAGGTACGGCCGCACGTCGGAGTTGCACTGCTGCTGCGCGATGTCCTGCCACTGCTCGAGGCTCGGGAACGGAGCCTGCTGCGGGTACTTCGCGCCGATGTCGACCACGGTGGTGACCTCGAACAGGTGCGCCTGCTCGCACGGCACCGCGTGCGCGTCGGAGGCGTCCTTGGCGGTCCAGGTCAGGCAGGTGCCCGGCGGCGAGTGGAACGCCTGCTGGGCGGCCTCGGTGAGCTTGCCCTCCCCGCCGCCCGCGCCGCCGGCGAGCGTGTCGGTCCAGGAGAAGGCGACGCTCAAGGCCAGCGCGATGACCGCGCCGAAGAACACCCCGGCCATCACCACGCGGGTGGTCAGGGTCTGCATACGCGAAGGGAACCGCTCCGAGCGTTGAGACATCGATACCCATGATGCCCGCGCCGCATGAACCGCGCGTGTGCCGGGTCGATTAGGGTGGAACGCGGGGTTTGCAGTGGTGGGGGATTACGGAGCGCACATGACGCAAGACGACACCGGCGGCGTGCAGCCGCCCGAGGAGCCGAAGAAGCCGGGCTCGATGCGTTTCCAGGACGCGAACACGCAGCCCCGGCAGCCCTCGGTGGCCGAACAGCGGGCCCGCCGGCAGGCCATCGCCGACCAGGAACGCGAACGTCAGGAAGCCCTCGCGGCGCAGGAGGCGGCCGACGCGAAGGCGGCCACCAAACGCAAGATCCTGATCGGCGGCGGCGTCACCGTCGGTCTTGTCGGATTGGTCGCGACGTTCTACACGATCGCCAAGCCCGCCGAGGTCACCGCGGTCTGCACCGACTCCAACGGGGTCATCCAAAACGACCAGTACTGCGACGAGAGCTACGCGACCAGCCACGGCGGCCACTACAGCGGCGGGTTCTGGTTCATCCCCCTTCCGGGCGGCGGGTACAGCCAGTACCGCTACAACTACGGCGGATCCGGCAACATCGGCCAGCACGTCTCCGGCGGCAGCTTCACCGCGCCGTCGGGCAACACCAACGTTTCGACCAAGTCGGGCAGCAGCATCCAGCGCGGCGGGTTCGGCATCAGCGGCAAGAGCGGCACCTCCGGAGGCACCGGCGGGACCGGCAAGAGCGGAGGCTCGTAGGTGTATCGGGACCGGCGGGAACCGCGCCGCGACTGGCAGCGGATCGTCGAAGAGCAGGGCCTGGTCTACGGCACCCCGGCGCGCGACGGCACCGGCAAACCCCGGCCGTACTGGGACGAGTCGGTGCACTATGTCTTCGACATGGACGAGGTGCTGTCGCTCGAGGCGGACGTCGAATTGCTGCATTCGATGTGCCTGGAGGCCGTCGACAACGTCGTGACCACCGAGCAGTACCACCGCTTCGGCATCCCGGAGTGGGTGTGGCCGCACATCGCGGAGTCCTGGAAGCGCCAGGACCCGCACGTCTACGGCCGCTTCGACCTGCGCTACGACGGCAAATCGCCGGCCAAGCTGCTGGAGTACAACGCGGACACGCCGACCACGCTGCTGGAGGCGTCGCTGCTGCAGTGGTACTGGAAAACCGACGTCTTCCCGGAAGACGACCAGTGGAACTCCATCCACGAGAAGCTGGTGGAGCGCTGGAAGGAGCTCGGCGGCAAGCTGCCGTCGAACGAGCTGCACTTCACCTGGTCCGCCGCCGATCCGAGCGGCGAGGACCACGTGACCACGGCGTACCTGCAGGAGACCGCGGCCGAGGCCGGGCTCGACACGGTCGGGCTCGCGATCGAGGAGATCGGCTGGGACCCGGTGCTCAAGCGGTTCGTCGACCTCGCCGAGGCGCAGATGTCCACGGTGGTGAAGCTGTACCCGTGGGAATGGGTCGTCGACGAGGAGTTCGGCAAGTTCGCGGTGGAGACCATGCCGCGCACGCTGTGGGTCGAACCGCTGTGGAAGATGCTGCTGTCGAACAAGACCCTGCTCGCCGTGCTGTGGGAGAACTACCCCGGGCATCCGAACCTGCTGCCCGCGTTCGCTGACGATCCCGGCCTGCTCACCGAGTACGTGCGCAAGCCGAAGCTCGGCCGCGAGGGCGCGAACGTGCAGATCGTGGCCACCGGGTACGAAACGCAGACCGACGGCGTCTACGGCGCGGAAGGCTACGTCTACCAGGCCTTCGACCCGCTGCCCGAGTTCGACGGGTACCGGCCCGCGCTCGGCGCGTGGATCGTCGGGGATTCCTCGGCGGGCCTCGGCATCCGCGAGACCAGCGGACTCGTCACCGACGACGGTGCGGCGTTTGTGCCGCATCGTATCCCGGAGTCATGATACAACCCTGGATGTCCGATTCCACCGGCTGAATTGGCCATCCAGGGAGACCCCGTGACCTCGACGCTCGCGCTGCCCGCAACGTTCGGTTCCGACCTCGTGCGCGGCATCGGCGCGATCCTGCTGTACGGCATCGTCGGCCTGCTGCTGATGTTCGCCGGGTTCTACGCGATCGACTTCACCACGCCGGGCAAGCTGTCGAAGCTGGTCACCCGCGGGCTGCCGAACGCGGTGATCGTGACCGCGTCCGGGCTGCTCTCGATGGCGTTCATCGTGGTCGTGGCGATCTACAGCTCCGCGAGCGACCTCACCGCCGGGCTGATCACGTCGCTGGTCTACGGCCTGCTCGGGATCATCGTGCAGGTGCTGGCGGTGCGGCTGCTGGAGTGGGCGACCCGGATCGACGTCGGGTCCACGATCGAGAGCGAGAAGTTCGCCCCGGCGAGTGTGGTCGTCGCGGCGGCGCACCTCGGGCTGGGGCTGGTGGTCGCGGTAGCGATTTCGTAGCGTTCGCGCACTGCCGCGCGGTCCCGTTCCCACTAACGTGGGACCCGTGCGACTCCTCAGGACGCCGGAAGACCGGTTCGCGGACCTGCCCGATTTCGCCTTCGAACCTCAGTACACCGATCTGTCCGACCCGGACGGCGGGCTGATCAGAGTCGGCTACGTCGAGGCCGGGCCCGCCGACGGGCCGCCCGTTCTGCTGCTCCACGGGGAGCCGAGCTGGTCGTTCCTCTACCGGAAGATGCTGCCGGTGCTGGCCGACGCCGGATTGCGGGCGATCGCGCCGGACCTGGTCGGGTTCGGGCGGTCGGACAAGCCCGCGGAGATCGCCGACCACAGCTACGCGCGGCACGTGGAGTGGATGCGCCGGTTCTCCTTCGACGTGCTGGGGCTGAACGACGTCACGCTGGTCGGGCAGGACTGGGGCGGGCTGATCGGGCTGCGGCTGGTGGCCGAGAACCCGGGACGGTTCGCCGGGGTGGTCGCGGCCAACACCGGATTGCCGACCGGGGACGTGGACATGCCGCCGGTGTGGCACAAGTTCCGCGAGGCGGTGGAGGGCGCGCAGATCCTGGACGTCGGGCGGTGTGTGCAGGCCGGGTGCCAGACGCCGTTGTCGGAGGAGGTCCGGGCGGCTTACGACGCGCCGTTCCCGAACGAGATGTACAAGGCCGGACCGCGGGCGATGCCGGGGCTGGTGCCGACGCGGCCGGACGACCCGGCGTCGGAGGCCAATCGGGCGGCCTGGGCGACGTTGACGGAACTGGATGTGCCGTTCTTGTGCGCGTTCTCGGACGGGGACCCGATTACCGGGGGGATGGCGCCGATTCTGCGGCGTTCGATGCGCGGCGCGGGTGGTTTGGACCACCCGACGGTCGCGGGGGCCGGGCACTTTTTGCAGGAGGATGCGGGGGAGACGCTCGCCGAGCACGTGGCGAGGTTTGTGCGGAAGTGACTCACTGCGGTGCGGGACGGGTTCCCGCACCGCAGCGCTGGTGCCGCGGGATCAGGACAGACAGGCCGCGGCCAGCCGAGGCAGCCTGCGCCGCATCTCGTCGGCGTCCTCGTAGTCGAACTCCCAGTCAGGGTCCAGCTGCGGGTACCGGATGGTGAACGAGTCCGAGGGAAGTTCCTCGCCGGTCGCGTCGATGTGCGCGCTCGAGGCGACGCCCAGGGCGGCTTCGCACTCCAGTTCTTCGCCGTCCGCCGCGGCCTCGCGCGCCGCGGGCAACTCGGCCAGTTCGTCCGGGGCGGCCACGATCCGCTCGAAGACTTCCCGGCCTTGCATGACCAGCCAGCCGCGGAAGTAGTCGAAGCCGTCGTCGGAGCAGCCGCCGTTGACCAGGTAGGCGGCTGCCCACAGCGGCGCGCGGTAGGAGTCGGCCAGCAGCTCCCAGACGATCTGCTGGGCGGCGACGATCTCCTCCCGCGGCCGCGCGGAGAGCAAAGCGCAGGCTTGTTCGGCTACGTCGTAGCTGTCTTCCGGCGCGGAGGCCTGGCCGCGTGCCTCGTCGATTAAGGCCCAGAACTGTTCGGTGTTCACGAGAACGGATCTTCGCACCGGGGTACGACAAAATCGCCGGGGCGAGCGGTCAGGACAGCGCGGCCAGCGAGTCGAGGAGGATTTGCAGACCTTCGGCGGCCTCGGCTTCGGTGAGGGTCATCGGCGGGCCGATGCGCAGGACGTTTTTGTGCAGGCCGCCCTTTCCGATGAGCAAACCGCGGTCCTTGGTTTCTTCCAGCATTTGCTTGGCGGCGGCGGTATTCGGCGTTGTGGTGCCGGGTTCGATCAGTTCGACGCCGATCATCAGGCCCTTGCCGCGCACCTCCCCGACGAAGGGGCTGTTCGCCGCGCGAAGGCCTCGCATCAGCTGGTCGCCGCGGGCTTTGCAGTTCGCCTGCAGATCGTGGTCGTCGATGTAGTCCAGAACGGCCAGCGCGCCCTGCATGGACACCGGGTTGCCGCCGAAGGTGGAGAACGATTCCGCCCGGAAGCAGTCCATGATGTCGCCGCGAGCGACCACGCCGCCTACTGCCAGGCCGTTTCCGAGGCCCTTGGCGAAGGTCATCATGTCCGGGACGACGTCGTGCGCCTGGATGCCCCAGTAGTGGTCGCCGGTGCGGCCCCAGCCGGTCTGGACCTCGTCGGAGACGAACAGGATGCCGTGGTCGTCCAGGACTTCCTTCATCGCCTTGAACAGGCCGTCCGGCGGGGAGCTGAAGCCGCCTACGCCCTGGATCGGCTCCGCGATCAGGCAGGCGACGTCGCCCGCGGTGGCGGTTTCGAGGAGCTCCACCAGGTCGGCGACGCAGGCGTCGATGTAGGCGGTGTCGGGCAGGTCGCGGAAGGGGCTGCGGTAGCGGTAGCCGCCGTGGACGTAGTTGACCTTGACCGGGCTCAGCGAGGACGCCGACCAGCCCCGGTTGCCGGTGATCGCGACCGTGCCGAACGACCGGCCGTGGTAGGAGTTCCGCATCGCCAGCACCTGGTTGCTGCGGCGGTATTGGGTGGCGAGCATCAGCGCGGTGTCGTTGGCTTCGCTGCCGGAGTTGGTGAAGAACACCTTGGCGTCCGGGATGCCGGAGCGTTCCGCGATGCGTTCGGCCAGCTCGACCTGCGAGCGGATCAGGTACAGCGTCGAGGTGTGCAGGACGCCGGTGTCCAGCTGCTTGCGGACCGCGTCGCTGATCGCGGGGACGTCGTAGCCCATGGCGTTCGTGAGCACGCCGGCGAAGAAGTCGAGGTAGGTGCGGCCGGTGGAATCGGTGAGACGGCGATCCTGCGCGTGCACGATTTCGATCGGCTCGTCGTACAGCAGGGACATCCAGGACGGGAGCACCGCGCGGTGGCGCGCGAGCAGGTCGTCGGTCATGTGAATTCCCTCCGCTCCGGGTTCTAGCGAGTATGGGGAGCGCGGGAAACGGGCGACAACGATCAGACTGTCGGGTTGTCTCGAGGGCGCCGCACAGTGTGTACGGGAAACCGCGTCGAAGGCGCGGCTGGCCTGCGACTACCCTTCTGTCCGTGATTGACCCCAGGACTCTGCGCGAAGACCCGGAAGCCGTGCGCGCGTCGCAGCGTGCCCGTGGCGAGGACGAGGGAGTGGTCGACAAGCTGCTCGACCTCGATACGCGCCGCCGCTCTGCGATCGCGACCGCCGACAAGCTGCGGGCCGAGCAGAAGTCCGTGTCCAAGCAGGTGCCGAAGGCCTCCGCCGAGGAGAAGCCCGCCCTGCTGGCCCGCGCCAAGGACCTGTCGGCGCAGGTCAAGGCCGCTGAGGTCGAGCAGAACGAGGCGTCGGAGGAGTTCGACAAGCTGTTCCGCGTCCTGCCGAACCTGGTGCACCCGGACGCGCCGGTCGGCGGCGAAGACGACTTCGCGGTGCTGAAGACCGTCGGCGAGGTGCCGTCGTTCGACTTCACCCCGCGCGACCACCTCGACCTGATGGAGGGCCTCGGCGCGCTCGACATGGAGCGCGGCGCGAAGGTGTCGGGCTCGCGGTTCTACTTCCTGTCCGGCGTCGGCGCGCAACTGCAGCTCGCGCTGCTGAACATGGCCGTGGCGCGCGCGACGGCGAACGGCTTCACGCCGATGATCACGCCGTCGCTGGTCCGCCCGGAGATCATGGCCGGCACCGGCTTCCTCGGCGCGCACTCGTCGGAGGTGTACCGGCTGCGCGACGACGACCTGTACCTCGTCGGCACGTCGGAGGTCCCGCTCGCGGGCTTCCACTCGGACGAGATCCTCGACCTCGCCGCCGGTCCGCGCCGCTACGCGGGCTGGTCGTCGTGCTACCGCCGCGAGGCCGGGTCGTACGGCAAGGACACCCGCGGCATCATCCGGGTGCACCAGTTCGACAAGGTCGAGATGTTCGTCTTCGCCAAGCCGGAGGACGCCGAGACCGAACACGAGCGGCTGCTGGGCTGGGAAGAGGAGATGCTCGCCGCGATCGAGGTCCCGTACCGGGTCATCGACACCGCGACCGGCGACCTCGGCACGTCCGCCTACCGCAAGTACGACTGCGAGGCGTGGGTCCCGACGCAGGAGACGTACCGCGAGCTGACGTCGACGTCCAACTGCACCACGTTCCAGGCCCGCCGGCTGTCCGTCCGCTACCGGGACGACAACGGCAAACCGCAGACGGCCGCCACGCTGAACGGCACGCTGGCGACCACGCGCTGGATCGTCGCGATCGTGGAGAACCACCAGCAGCCGGACGGTTCGGTCCGGGTGCCGGCGGCGCTGCGCCCGTTCCTGGGCGGGCTCGAGGTGCTGGAGCCGGTCAAGCGCTGAGCCCGGGCTCGCTGTCGTGGACCCCGCTGGTCAGTAGGGTGCGGGGCGGAGGAGGAGACAGCCGATGAGGTTCAACGGAGCGGCGGTCGCCCTGGCGGCGGTCGCGATGCTGCTCGCCGGGTGCACGCAGCAGGTGAGCGGTGTGGCTTCGCCGGTGCCGGGGCAAGGGCCGGTCACACAGGTCGTCGACCCGTGCGCGTTGCTCGACGCGAAGCAGCTCGCCGGGCTTGGCTACAAACCGCAGGGCAGGCCGGTGAAGGCCAGCAAGGAACAGCGCGCGCCCGCGATGTGCCTGTGGACCGCGACGGACACCGAGCACACGGTGGTCATGTCCGTCGGCTGGTCGGTGGACCTGAGCCTCGACGACTACCTCCAGGGGGCTCTCAAGAAGGCCGACCCGGTGGAGCTCGGCGGGTTCGCGTGGACGCGGTACGCCGGGTTCATGGGCGGCAGCTGCGACCTGTACACGACGCTCGGGCCGAAGTCGTTCGCCTTCGTGAGCGTGTCCTATCCGGACGACGCGCAGGCCTGCGAGCGCACGAAGAAGGTCATCCCGCAGGTCGCCGCGCATCTGCCGGGCGGGCAGCCCGCGCCGCCGATCACGCCGAGCACTCCGCCGGGGGGCACCGCGCCGAGCGGGCCGCTCGCGTCGGTGAACCCGTGTCAGCTGCTGAAGCCGGAGCAGGCGCAGCAGCTGAAAATGGCACCGCAGGGGCAACTGGACAGTTCCAAGGTCATCTCGCCGAACGTGACCTACTGCCTGTGGAAGGACACCGACGGAGACGGCGGGCAGAAACCGTTCGAGGTCTGGGTCGGGCCGGACGTGCCGTTGAAACGCTGGCCGGGCATGGAAGTCGCGCCGACCGAGCAGATCGACGTGAACGGCCGGAAATGGTCGCTGTTCCCGAACTTCAACGATTCCGGCGGCGTGATCTGCGCGGCGGCCGGGCTCTCGGTTTCGGACACCGCCTCGATCCAGATCGTCAGCGGGCAGCTGTCCGACAAGACCAAGGCGTGCGACGCGGTCAAGGCCGGAATCCCGATGGTGTCGGGGAATCTGCCTTCCTGAACTGTCTACATTAGACGGTTCAGTCGGTCACCTGGTCGGCGATGTACTTGGCGATCTCCAGTGCGCTCGTCGCCGCCGGGCTCGGCGCGTTGAGCACGTGCACCTGGTCCTTTGTGGACTCAATGAGGAAGTCGTCCACCAGTGAACCGTCCGGGCGCAATGCCTGCGCGCGCACACCGGAGCCGTGGCGCACGATGTCGTCCTCGGTGACCGCGGGCACGAGCTGCGCGAGGCTGGCGGCGAACCGCTTCTTCGAGAACGACCGCAGCACCTCTTCGAGGCCGGTCGGGTAGGCGTACTTGCGCGCGAGCTTCCAGGAACCGGGGAAGCGGGCGACGTCGGCGAGATCCTTCACCGACACGTCGGCCCAGCGGTAGCCCTCGCGGCGCAGCGCGAGCACGGCGTTCGGGCCCGCGTGGACACTGCCGTCCAGCATGCGGGTCAGGTGCACGCCCAGGAACGGGAGCGTCGGGTCCGGCACCGGGTAGATCAGGCCGCGCACGAGGTGGCGGCGCTCCGGCTTCAGTTCGTAGTACTCGCCACGGAACGGCACGATGCGCGCGCTCGGGGTGAGACCGGCCAGTTCGGCGACGCGGTCAGCGTGCAGGCCGGCACAGTTGACCAGCGCGTCCGCGCGCAGCACCTCGGAACCGGTGGCCACCTCGACGCCGCCGCCGCGAGCCGGGCGGATGCCCAGCGCGGGGGTGTTCAGCCGCAGGTCCGCGTCCGCCTCGTCGAGCAGCCGTACGAGGGCCGCGCACACCGCGGGGAAGTCGATGATCCCGGTCGACTCGACGCGCAGCGCGCCGACGCAGGACACCTCCGGCTCGTACTCGCGGGCCTCCGCGGGGGTGATCCGCTTGGCCGGCACGCCGTTGGCCTCGGCCCGCTCGGCGAGCGTGTCCAGCGCGGGGATCTCCGCCTCGCGCGTGGCCACCACCAGCTTGCCGCAGACCTCGACCGGCACCCCGTACTGCCTGGCGAAATCCACAATGGACCGGTTGCCGCCGACCGACATCCGCGCCTTGAACGAGCCCGGTTTGTAATAGAGCCCGGCGTGCACGACGTTGGAGTTGTGCCCGGTCTGGTGCGCCGCCCAGCGAGCTTCCTTTTCGAGCACCGTCACGTCCTGACCGCGCTGGGACAGCTCCCACGCGACCGACAGCCCGACGATTCCCCCACCGATCACAACTACGTTCCGCACGGCAGGGAAGGCTACGCGCTCTCGTGCGGCGCTGCGTACCCCCCGACGGCGTGGTACCGGTTCACTGGACCGGGGACAATCCGGCCAACTCGAGGCGTTCGTATGGTTCTAGCTGCTTACCGGCGGTGTACGCGGCGGCGAACCCGTCCGGCCCGAGCGCCTGCTCCGCGGCCGCGGTGACCTGCGCGACATCGTGCTGGCCGGGCACGGCGGTCCCGCGCACCGCGGCCGCCGCGCCGAGCAGAGCGGCGGCGTCGGCGAACCGGCCCTCCTCGGCGAAGACCCCGGCGACGCCCTCGAACGCGGTGGCCAGTGACCCGTGGTCATGCCAGCGGTGCGCGGTTTCGACCCCGAGTCGCATCCGGCGGCGGGCGTCCTCCGGGCGATGCTCGGCCACGTCGATCCAGCCGAGCGCGATCGACGCGGCTGCCCGCGCGATGGCGGCCGAGAACGAGTCCGCGGCGCATTCGGCGAGCGCCTGCTCGGCGAGAGCCCGTGCGGTGGCCAGATCGCCGGAGCGGCGGGCGAGCCCGGACAGTCCGACCTGACCGCTGGCCCGGGTCTCGGGCATTCCGGTGCGGTGGGCCAGTTCGACGGTCCGCTCGTAGTCCGCCTTCGCGCCGTCGAGATCGCCGCGCAACGCTCGGCTGTCGCCGCGACGGCACAGCAGATCCGCGTAGTCGTCGGTCGCGCCGAGCGTCTGCATGAGCGACAGGGACTCGGTCATCGCGGTGAGCGCTTCTTCGTGACGGCCGCGCAAAACCAGCAGTTGCGAAAGGTGGTCGAGCGCCATCGACAGACCCCAGCGTTCGCCGAGCGCCCGGTAGCGCGCTTCGCCTTCTCGCAGACCGCGTTCGGCTTCGTCGAGTTCCCCGGCGAGAATCGAACGCAGACCGTCGCCCATCGGCACGAGTGCGTTCAGCCACGGGTCGGGTTGCTTTTCGAGACCGGACAACTGGAGCCGCGCGTCGTTGTCTTCCGGCGGTCCGAGCACGACGCCGGACAGCATGAGCATCATCGGATGCTCCGGCGTCCAGGCAGTGTCCATCAGGTATTGCTCCACATAGGACCGATAGTTCGCCGTTTCGGCGGCTTCGGGCGCGCCGGCCATCGCGGTCAGCAGGCACATGAGGAATTGCTCGCGGTGCCCTTCCGGCGGTTCCGCTTGGCAGTGGCGCACGATTTCCATCGACAGCGTCGCGCCTTCGTAACGTCGTCCGCGCAGCCACCAATACATCGACAGTGCGGTGGCGATCCGCAAGGCAAGCGACGGATCCGCCGCGGCCGACCACCGGAGCGCGGCCACGATGTTGTCGTACTCAGCGTCGATTTTCCGCAGCCAGTCCAGCTGTTCCGCGGTGCGCAGCTTCGGGTCGGCTTCCTCGACGAGCCGCAGGAACGCCTGCGCGTGGGCGCGCCGGAAACGCTCGGTCTCGCCTGCAGCGTCGAGCTTTTCCGCGCAGAACGCGCGGATCGTCTCCAGCATTCGGTAGCGCCCGCTCGAAGGCTCGACAAGCGACTTGTCGGCGAGTTCGGGAAGCAGATCGACGGGGGCGTCGCATACCTGCTCGGCGTACGCGAGTGTCGCGCCGCCGGTGAAGACGGTCAGCCGGCGGGCGAGGCGGCGTTCGTCTTCATCGAGGAGATCCCAGCTCCATTCCACGACGCCGCGGAGCGACCGGTGCCGTTCGTCGGCGGTGCGGCTGCCGCGGGCGAGGAGCTGGAAGCGGTCGTCGAGCCGTGCGGCGATGTCGGCGACCGGCAGCGTGCGCACGCGGGCGGCGGCCAGTTCCAGGGCGAGCGGAAGGCCGTCGAGCGCGGCGCAGATCCGCACGACGTCGGCCGCAGTCTCGTCGGTCAGCCGAAATGCCGGGTCGCTCGCCCGGGCGCGGTCGAGGAACAGCCGGACCGCGGGGTAGGCCTCGACTGTCTCGGTGCCTGGTGGCGGCACGGCCAGGCGGGGGATCGGCGCGAGCTGTTCACCGGTGATGCCGAGCGGTTCCCGGCTCGTCGCGAGGACGCGCAGCCCGGGGCAAGCGGGCAGCAGCTGCGCGACCACCCGCGCTGCCGCGGCGATGACGTGTTCGCAGTTGTCCAGCACGAGCAACGTCGCCTGGTCGCGCAAAGCCGACACGAGCCGGTCGACCGGGTCTTGCCGACCGCGTGGCCCTTCGCGCAAACCGAGCGCGGTGAGGACGGCCTGTGGCACGTCGTCGGCGACGTGCGGGGCCAGTTCCACGAAGGCACACGGCCCCGCGTCCGCCGCGGCTTCGACGGCCAGCCGGGTCTTCCCGGTCCCGCCGGGGCCGAGCAGCGTGACGAGCCGGGCCTGCCGCAGGAGATCCGCGACCTGGCGCAGTTCGTCTTCGCGGCCGACGAAGCTGGTGAGCTGTGCGGGCAAGGGCGTCGCGGCGTTCGCCGACTCGCCGCGCAAGGCGGCCAGATGCGCCTCAGACAGGTCTGGACCAGGATCCGCGCCCAGTTCCTCGGCGAGCGTGCGACGGGCGTCCTCGAACGCGGCCAGCGCCTCGGCGGTCCGGCCCGCCGCGTGCAGGGCGCGCACCAGCTGGGCCCGCGGCCGTTCGCGCAGCGGATGCTCGGCGACGGCGGTGCGCAGTTCGTCGAGAACGTCGGCGGCGCGGCCGAGCGAGATCTCCGCGTCGACCCGGTCGGCGGCCGCCTCGGCCCGCAGCTCGGTCAGCCGGGTGGCCTGGACCTCTGCGGCTGGCACGTCGGCGAACGCCGGTCCGCGCCACAACGCGAGCGCCTCGCCGAGCAGATCGCTGGCCCGCGTCGGGTCGCCCTCGGCCAGTTCGCGACGGCCCTCGCCGGCCAGTCGTGCGAAGCGGTGCGCGTCCACTTCGTCCGGTTCGATCCGGAGGCGGTACCCCGCCGAGGTGAGTTCGATCGGCAGTTTCAGCGCGCCGCGCAGCCGCGAGACCTGCGATTGCAGCGCGTTGGCCGCGCCGTCCGGCGGTTCCTCGCCGTACAGCCCGTCGATGAGCCGTTCGGCGGACACGAAGCGTCCGGCATCCGCCGCGAGCAACGCCAGCAGCGCCCGGCCTCGCGGGCCGCCTACGGCGACCGTCCCGCCCGCGCCGTCCCATGCGACGACGGCCCCCAGAACCCCGATCCGCATTCCGTGAGCCTATGCCCCGGACGGGTGGCTACCCGTGGGTTCTGTCCCCGAAACAGGCAGGAAGCGCGACTTCTATACACTTCGGCGCGACCCCGCGCAATGCGGGACACCCCGATGCACAGGAGATCTACCGTGGGCGAACCCGTCCTGCTCGGGAAGCCGACCGTCGGCGACGAAGAGCTCGCAGCCGTCGCCGAAGTGTTCCGTTCCGGCTGGCTGGCCGGCGCGGGCCCGGCGTGCCGTCGCTTCGAGGAACGGTTCGCGCAGACGACCGGCACCGCGCACGCTCTGACCACCAGCAACTGCGGCTCCGCCCTGTTCCTGGGCCTGAAGGTGCTGGGCGTCCAGCCCGGCGACGAGGTGATCGTCGGCGACTACACCTTCCCGGCGACCGGCCACGCCGTGCTGCAGGCCGGCGCGAAGCCGGTCTTCGCCGACATCCGCCCGGACATCTTCAGCGCCGACCCGGCCGCGATCGAAGCGCTGATCACGCCGCGCACGGTCGGCATCCTCGCCGTCGACGTCGCGGGCCAGCCCGGCGACTTCGACGAGTACCGCGCCATCGCCGACAAGCACGGCCTGTGGCTGTTCGAGGACGCCGCCTGCTCCGCGGGCGCGACCTACCGCAACCGCCCGGCGGGCAGCCTCGCCGACCTGGCCGCGTTCTCCTTCCACGGCCGCAAGGGCATCACCGCGGGCGAGGGCGGCGCGCTGGTCTCGAACCGCGAGGACCTGATCGCGCACGCGCGCAAGATCCACACCTACGGCATCGAACCCGCGTTCACCCGCGAGGGCTCGCAGGAACTGCCGATCCCGACGTTCCACGAGCTCGGCTGGAACTTCCGGCTGTCGGACATCCAGGCCGCGATCATGGGCGTGCAGCTCGACCGGCTGCCCGACCTGCTCGCCGCCCGCCGCTCGGTGGCCAAGCGCTACCACGAGGCGTTCGCGGACCTCGACGCGCTGACCGTTCCGGTCGAGGCACCCGACCGCGAGCACCCGTGGCAGGCATACTTGATGACCGTGGCCCCGGAGATCAGCCGCGACGCGCTGGCTCTGCGGATCCGCGAACAGGGCGTGCAGTGCAACTTCGGCACCTACGCCTCCCACCTGCAGCCGGTGTACGGCGAGCAGCAGCCGCTGCCCGTCTCCGCCGACGCGTTCCGCCGCCAGCTGGCGATCCCGATGCACGCGGAACTCACCGACAGCGAAGTCGAGCGCGTGGTCACCACCGTGCGCGAAGCCGTATCCGCCCTTTCCTGACCCGCCGACCCTCCTGAGGAGAACCCATGTCCGACAAGAAAGTTTTCTTCACCGGCGCCGGCGGTTTCATCGCCTCGCACGTGATCCCGCTGCTGCTGGAGAAGGACTACACGGTCCGCATCTTCGACAACATGACCCGCGGCAACCGCGACCGGGTCAACGAGTTCGTCGCCACCGGCAAGGTCGAACTGGTCGAGAAGGACGTGCGCTACGGCGTCGGCGTCCGCGAGGCCATCCGCGGCTGCACGCACGCGATCCACTTCGCCACCGTGTCGATCAACAAGTCGGTCGCGGACCCGGGCGAGTCGATCGACATCAACATGGTCGGCAACAACAACGTCTTCGCGGCCGCCGCCGACGAGGGCGTCGAGCGCCTGGTGTTCGCCTCCAGCGCCTCGGTGTACGGCGAGCCGGAGAAGCTGCCGATGCACGAGGACGACAAGCTGAACCCGCTCACCCCGTACTGCATCTCCAAGCGCGCGGGCGAGGACCTGCTGGGCTTCTACGAGCGCACCAAGGGCCTCTCCTGGAACGCCCTGCGCTTCTTCAACGTGTACGGCCCCGGCCAGAAGATCGAGGCGTACTACACCTCGGTCATCAACCACTTCATCCAGCGCCTGCGCGCCGGCCAGCCGCCGATCATCGACGGCGCGGGCGACCAGTCGATGGACTTCGTGCACGTGACCGACCTCGCCAGGGGCGTCGTCGCCGCGCTGGAGTCGGAGCAGGCGAACCTGCCGATCAACATCGGCACCGGCATCGACACCTCGATCGCCACCCTGGCGAAGATCCTGATCGAGGCCGTCGGCGTCGACGTCGAGCCGGTGTTCAACAAGCGCGACGTGCTCGTGTCCCGCCGCGCCGCGGACATCACCCGCGCCCGCGAGGTGCTCGGCTGGGAGCCGACGATCACCGTCGAAGAGGGCATGCGCGCCTTGGTGCGGGACTCCGAGTGAGCACTTCCGTCGGCGCGTCTTCCAAGGGGAATGCGTAATGAGCACTGCGGGCCCGGCCGAAGGAAAGCCCATGCGGATCGTGGTGGTGAACAACTTCTTCCCGCCGCGGGTGGGCGGAAGCGCGCACATGTCGGCCTCGCTGGCCGCCGAGTACGCGGCCGCCGGGAACGAAGTGCTGGCGATCACCGCTGCCTACGGTGACGCGCCGGCGGAAGAGGAGCGCGACGGATACCGCGTCGTGCGCCTTCCCGCGGTGAAAATGCCGCAGCTCGGCCTGTCGATCGACTTCGACATGACGTTCGCGTCGATGCGGCCGGGCAACTGGCGGCGGCTGTGGAAGCTGCTGAACGAGTTCAAACCGGACGCGGTGCACCTGCACGGGCAGTTCTTCGACCTGTCCTGGATGGTCGGCATCTACGCGCGCCGGCACAAGCTGCCCGTTCTGCTGACCATCCACACGCTGCTGATCAGCGAGAACAAGATGTACGGCCGGGTTTTCCGCGCGCTCGACGCGATGCTGGTCAACCCGGTGCTGAAGTACCTGCGCCCGCGCTTCATCATCCTCGACAAGCAGGGCGTCGACTACTGCGTCGACCGCTACGGCACGAGCGACGACAACTCCGAGTACTTCCCGATCGCGGTGGACACCGGGCATTTCGCCAAGCCGGTGACCAAGGACGTGCGCGCGGAACTGGAAATCGGGGACGCGCCGCTGATCGTGTCGCTCGGGCACGTGATCCCGCTGCGCGACCGGCTGCCGCTGATCGAGGCGCTGCCCACGATCCTGGAGCGGCATCCCGGGCTGCGCGTGGTGGTCGTCGGCCGGGTGTATCACGACGCGTTCCAGCAGCGCGCCAAGGAACTCGGCGTCTCGGACGCGCTGATCGTCACCGGCGCGGTGCCGAAGGCGGACGTGCCGGCGTACTTCGCGGCCGCGGACATCGTCACGCACGACCTCAACGGCGGCTGCGGCACCGCGTCGCTGGAGGCGATGCTGTCCGGCACCGCGACCATCGCGTCGGTCACCGAGGACAACTACCCCGGCATCGAACTGCACAACGGCGAGAACATCCTGCTGGTGCGGCCGAACGATTCCGAGGCGGTCGCGACCACCGTACTGTCCCTTTTGGACGATCCGAAGGAGCGCGCGCGGATCGCCGAACGGGAAGCCGCGATGGTCCGCGACAACTTCGGGCTGGACGTAGTGGCCGAGGAACACCTGCGGGTGCTCACGAAACTGGTGGCGGACAACTGATGTTCTTCGATGACGAGCGCAGCAACCGGCTGCGCCCGATGATCCTGAACGACCTCGTCGCGCAGTACATGAACGACGCCGAGCGGGCCAAGTTTCTCGGCCTGCCGGAATCGTGCCGCGTGCGCGAACGGGTCAAGATCGTCAGTCCGGACAACCTCACGATGGGCGAGCACTGCTGGGTCGGCGAGGGCGCGGTCCTCGACGCGAGCGGCGGGCTGGAAATCGGCGAGCACACCAGCATCGGACTGAACACGCTGGTGTTCACGCATTCGAGCTGGCTGGCGAACATGGCGCTGGAAAACCATTCCGGCAGCGACCTGATCGAACGCAAGCCGGTGAAAATCGGCAAGGGCTGTTTCATCGGCGGCCTCGTGGTGATCATGCCGGGCGTCACGATCGGCGACTTCGCGACGGTGCAGCCGAACTCGGTGGTCGCGAAGGACGTCCCGGAACGTTCGCTGGTCGCGGGCAACCCGGCGCGGGTGTTCCAGCGCTACGACGAGGAGTACATCGAGGCGGAGGTGAAGCGGGTCCGCGAGGAAAACGCCCGCCGCCGCGCTTTGTCGGACGACCCGTCCGGCTGGGGCTCCCCGTCCGGAGATTTCAGCGGGAAGTGATCCGGACACGGCGCGTCACGCGGTTGGCGTTTCTCCTCGACGCACTTCCCCGGAAACGATGCGTCGCCATTGAGACAAGACTGACCAGCTATTTCATCGACGCACGTCTCCCATCCCCGTAACCTGGACAGCACGACAACCGGGAAACAGGGGTGGGATAGTGCGCGGGGACGACGAATTCGCCGACTTCGTGCGGTCCTGTTCCGCTCGGCTCACTCACGCGGCCTATCTGCTCACCGGCGACCGCCATCAGGCCGAAGACGCCGCGCAGACCGCCTTCACCCGCACTTATGCCGCCTGGCCCAGGGTGCGGCGGAAGAACCCGTACGCCTACGCCCGGCGCGTGCTGGCCAATCACGTCATCGACATCTGGCGCCGACCGCTCCGCGAATACGCCACCGAGGAGATGCCGGAACCGGCGAAGGTGCCCGACATCTCGCACGCCGTCACCGATCGGGAATGGCTTTCCGACGCATTGGCCCGGCTCACCGCCCGGGAACGCGCCGTAGTGGTTCTCCGGCATTTCTTCGATTTGCCGGAACACCAAGTCGCCGAGGAACTGGGCGTGTCCGTCGGCACGGTCAAGAGCACCAATTCGCGCGCGCTGGCAAAGCTGCGTGTCGACGGCGACGCGCTGGTCGGGGAGGTGAGCGCGTGACCGACGAACTCGACCGATTGCGTGCCGCGCTTCAGGAAGCGCCCGCGGAGCCTTTCGCCGAGCCCGATCTCGACCGGATCTTCAAAGAGGGCGGGCGGATCCGGCGTCGGCGGCGGGTTCTGACGTCGTCCGGCGCGGCGTTGGCCGTGGTCGCCGTCGTGTTCGGGGCGGCCTGGCTGCGTTCGCCGGGCAGTGCGCCGGAACCGGTGCACGCGGCGGCGTCACCGTCGCCGATGGTGACGAGCGTGGCCTCGTCGACTCCTCTTCCGGCGCCGACGTCGGCTGAATCGCGGCCGCTCGGCGAGGTGATTTCCACCGGCACCTACGCCGAAGGCGCCGAACTTGTCTTCTACGCAACGGAAATCGATGACCCGGAGAATCTGCCGAACGTCCAGTTCGGAGTGATGGCGAGCCTCTCCGAGCCGGACGGAAACCTGCGCCCGCTCTACCTCGCCAACGAATCCGACGGCAAGGACCGGTCTTTCGGCTTCCACGCCACCTCGGGCGGCACCACCGTCGCCGACGTCTGGGTGCCGGTGTACGGCTACTTCAGCGGCCCGGCCGCCCGCATTGAGACCACAGTGGACGGTCGCACGGTCCCGGCGCACACGGCGCGCTGGAGCGAGGACCCCGACGTGGTCGTGTTCTGGTTCGACCAGGACGACGTGCCGTCCGCCGAGAGCGCGACCCCGCTGGTCGCCTACTCCGCGGACGGCAAACGCCTCACCACGTAATCAGGCGGCTTCGGCCAAAACCTGCGCCACGACCTCGTGCGACGGCAGGATCAGCGCCCGCTCGACCTCCGCGTCGACCTTGCCTTCCAGCAGATCGACGAACCGGTCCAGCTGCGTCGCCAGCGGTTCGCGCGCGGTGACCAGCTCCGGGATTTCGATGACGGTCTGCTGCCGGTAGCCGAGGCCGTCCGGGGTGACCGAATCGTGCGAGACGTGCCGGTAGATCGTCACGTCGCGGCGCAGCAGGTCGATCTCCACCATCCGGTCCAGTTCGGACACCATCAGCGACCGCACCTTGCGCTGCGCCAGCCGCGAAGCCGACACGGTCGCCAGGCCGGTGGGGAAGGACAGCACCGTCTCGATGGTGTCCTCGGCGCCGGCGACCGACTGCGGGTGGAAATACCCCGCGCTGGAGGTGACCCGGCCCGGCGTGGCCCCGCCGAAGAACTGGATCGCCAGGTCGACGTCGTGCACCAGCAGGTCCCACGCGACACCGGTCTTGATCCGCGGCGCGTACGGGCCGTGCCGGCGCGCCATCAGGTGCACCGGTTCGTTCACCAGCGCCCGCGCGGTCATCACGGCCGGGTTGTAGCGCTCGAGGAGCCCGCACATCAGCGGGACGTCCTTTTTCGCCGACAGGGCAACGATTTCCTGCGAGAGCTCGAGGCTGTTGCACACCGGCTTCTCGACCAGCATCGGCTTGCCCTGGCCGAGAATCTCTTGTGCCAGCTCGTAATGCACCTCGGTGGCCGAGGCGAGCACCACCGCGTCCACATCGGACAGTGAGCCGATTTCCGGCGTCCACTCGGTTTCGTAGCGTTCGGCGACCGCGCGGCCGGCTTCCTCGCGCGGGTCGATCACGCGGGCCAGGTCCACCCGGTCGTTCTGCGACAGGACGCGGGCGTGCAGCGAGCCCATGTTGCCGGTGCCGACGAGTGCGATGCGGTGCGTCATGCGCCGAGCACCTCGCGAACGGTCTCGATGATCCGGTCCAGCTCGGACTCGGTCAGATGCGGGTGCACCGGCAGCGAAAGCGCTTGCGCGGCAACGGCGGACGCCACGGGGAAGTCCTCGACGCGAGCGTCCGGGATCAGCGGGTGCCCGCGGTAGCAGTCGTAGTCGAACACGATCTTCGGGTAGTAGATCCCGTTGCCGATGCCCTTTTCGGTCAGCGCGGCGGCGAACTCCTCGCGCGAGAGCATCGCGTGCGGGCCGACCAGCACGGTGTACTGGTGCCACACGTGCTCGCGGCCGGGCAGCACCTGCGGCACCTCGAGGCCCGGCGTGCCGGCGAGGCCCTCGGACAGCCGCTTCGCGTTGGCCTGGCGGGCCGCGGTGAGCTGGTCGAGCTTCTCCAGCTGCGGGATGCCGACCGCGGCGTGCAGGTCGGTCATCCGGTAGTTGTGGCCGGCCATCTCGTACTGGTACCGGGCCTTCATGCCCTGGTTGCGCATCACGCGCAGCTTGTCGGCCAGCGCGTCGTCGTCCGTGGTGATCACGCCGCCCTCGGCGGTGGTCACGTTCTTGGTCGCGTACAGCGAGAAGCAGCCGATGCCGTACGAACCGGCCTTGCGGCCCTCGAACGAGGCGCCGACAGCCTGCGCCGAATCCTCCACCACGTGCAGTCCGTGCTCCGCGGCCAGCGGCGCGAGCTTGCCCATGTCGGCGGTCTGGCCGTACAGGTGCACCGGCATCAGCACCTTGGTGCGCGGGCCGACGGCGGCCGCGACGGCGTCCGGGTCGATCGCGAAATCGTCGCGCCGGATGTCGGCGAACCGCACGGTCGCGCCCGCTTCCAGGATCGCGTTGAGCGTGGCGACGAAGGTGAACGGCGAGGTCACCACTTCGTCTCCGGGCCGCAGGTCGAGCGCCTGCAGGGACGCGACCAGCGCGGTCGTCCCGTTGTTCACGGCGATGGCGTGTTTCGTTCCGGACACGTGCGCGAACGCGTCTTCGAAACGCTTTACCATCGGGCCCTGGGCGATAGCGCCGGATCGCAGCACTTCGACGACCAGGTCCTCCGCAGCACGGACGTCGACCACGGTAATGGGGATCATCTGCAGTCTCTCGCTCTCGGCGGGCTCTTTCGGCGCGTCCGGTACAGTCTTGCCTCGGCATGGCACGAGCCCCGAGTTCGGTGCAGTCAGCACAGACGCGGGCGTCACGATACTCGCCGACCACAAGTGGGCTTCCGGCTACCGTCCCGGCTCCGGCGGGAACTGAACAGGTAAGGCTGAGAACACGCGAATGAGCAGCGCACGCATCCTCATCACCGGCGCCGGCGGATCTGCCGCCTACAACTTCCGGGACGCGCTCGCGGTCGCCGGAAACGACTACCAGGTCGTCGGCACCGACGTGAAGCCGTTCCATCTCGAGCTTCTCGACGTCGAGGCCAAATACCTGGTGCCGCCGGTCAGCGATCCCGGATACGCCGACGCGATCAACCGCGTCATCGAAGCCGAGCGCATCGATTTCGTGCACCCGCAGCCGGATGTCGAGGTCGGCTTCCTCGCCGAAAACCGCGACAAGCTCAACGCGCCGACGTTCCTGCCGGACGCGCGCGCCATCGCGTTGTGCCACGACAAGATGGCGTTCAACGCGCACATGAAGGCGAACGGCGTCTCGGTGCCGGAGGCCATCAAGATCGATTCGCCGGACGACCTCAAGGGCGGGCTCGAAGAGCTGCTCAAGATCAACCCGCGGGTCTGGCTGCGCGCCATCCGCGGCGCCGGTTCCCGGGGCAGCCTTCCGATCAACTCCTTCTACCAGGGCGACGCCTGGATCGACTACTGGCGCGGCTTCCGCGGCCTCGACTACGGCGACTTCATGGCCAGCGAGTACCTGCCGGGCGAGGAGTTCGCGTGGCAGAGCCTGTGGCACGAGGGCGAGCTGATCACCTCGCAGGCGCGCTCCCGCATCGAATACATCTTCGGCAACCTGACGCCCAGCGGGCAGAGCTCGTCGCCGTCAGTGGCCAAGACGGTCAACCGCGACGACGTGAACAAGATCGGCGAGTCCGCGGTGCGGGCGGTGTCGGACAAACCGCACGGCGTGTTCTGCGTGGACATGAAGGAGAACGCCGCCGGGGTGCCGATGGTCACCGAGATCAACGTCGGCCGCTTCTTCACCACGAGCAACTTCTTCGCGCACGCCGGGCTGAACATGCCCGACATGTACGTCCAGCTCGGCCTCGGCAACGAGCTGACCGAGCGGCCCGCGGTCTACAACCCGCTGCCCGACGACCTGTACTGGGTCCGCATGATCGACATGGGCTACCGCTTGGTCAAGGAAGGCGAATGGGCGTCGAAGCGGATCTGACCGGGCGGAAGGTGCTGGCCTTCGACTTCGACGGCACGCTCTTCCGGCTGCCGGTCGACTTCGCCGGCCTGCGCGCCGAGCTGGAGCTGGCGCCCGAGGACAAGCTCGGCGAGCTGTTCCAGCGCTGGCTCGACGAAGGCGACACCGCCCGGCTCGACGTCGTGACGCGGTTCGAACGCGCCTCGGTGCCCCGCGGCGAGTTCACCGACGGCGCCCGCGAACTGCTCGCCGAGCTGGCCGGGGACTACCGGCTCGCGATCGTGACGAGGAATTCGCGCCGGTGCGTCGAGGACGCGCTGGGCAACCTCGCCCGGGGCCTGCACGTCATAGGGCGGGAGGACGTCCGCCGGCTCAAGCCGGATCCCGAGGGCGTGACCGCGGTGCTCCGGCACTTCGGCGCGGCCCCGGAAGAGGCGGTGCTCGTCGGCGACACCTTCCACGACGTGGAGGCCGCGCACGCCGCCGGTGTCCTCAGCGTGGTCGTCCGCAACGACGCGCTGAAGTTTCGTCCCGAGGGCGCGGACCGCTACCTCGGGACGCTCCGTGAACTGCTGCCCGCACGCGCGGGCTGAAACCCCACGGTTGGTACCGTCGACAGTGGTCAACAGGGTCACCAGCCCCATTCGAGAAGGAAGTGCCGGGTAGACATGGCTGTGCAGGACAAGCTGAAGGAAGTCTTCATCGACGCTCTCCAGCTCGACGACGGGGTCGACGTCGAGAACCTGAAGTACCGCGACATCGAGGCGTGGGACTCGGTCGGCCACATGGCGCTGGTCGCGGCGATCGAGGACGAGTTCGACGTCGAATTCGACACCGACCAGGTGATCGACATGAGCAGCTTCAAGGTGGCCGTGGACATGGTCAAGGAGCTGCAGGGGCAGGCGTGAGCACGTTCGCGGGGAAGGTCGCACTGGTCACCGGGGGCACCAGGGGCATCGGCCTGGCCACTGTCCGCGCGCTCGCCGAGGCCGGGGCCACCGTGGTCCTCACCGGCCGCGACGAGACCGCCGCCAAGGAGACCGCCGCTTCGGTGGGCCCCTCGGTCAGCGGCCGCGCGCTCGACGTCACCGACGCGAAGGCCGTCGCCGCCGTGGTGAAGGACGTGGCCAAGGAGCACGGCCGGCTGGATGTCGCGGTCGCCAACGCCGGGATCATGGAGGGCGGCCTGCTCGGCATGATCCGCCCGGACGACGTCGACCGGACGCTGTCCACGAACGTCGCCGGCACGCTGCACACCGTGCAGGCGGCCGCGCGAGCCATGATGCGCAAGAAAACCGGCGCGATCGTGGTGCTGGCCTCGGTGGTCGGCGAGTACGGCAGCGCGGGCCAGACGGTCTACGCGGCCTCGAAGGCGGCGGTCGCGAACATCGCGCGCTCGGCGGCGAAGGAACTCGGCCGCTCCGGCATCCGGGTCAACGCGGTCGCCCCTGGCGTGATCGAAACCGCCCTCACGGAAAGCCTGAGCGAGGACGCCCGCGCCTCGAACGTCGCCAAGACCCCGCTCGGCCGCCTCGGCCAGGCCGAGGAGGTCGCGGCGGTGATCCGGTTCCTGGCGAGCGACGAGGCGTCGTTCGTGACCGGGCAGGTCCTGGGGATCGACGGAGGCTTGGTGCTGTGACTCTGGTGGGTGCGGGTTCCCGGCTGATCGACGTGGCCGGGGGCCGCACGCTGGACGACGCGGAACTGTCCGCCGAGGTGGCCCGGAAGACCGACGAGCTGGCCAAGCTGCCGGTGGGCGTCGTGTTCGCCCGGATGTCCGTCGACCTCGACAGCGTGCTGACCTACCTCGGCGCGTTCGAGGGCGGCCGGGCGATCGCGCTGATCGACCCGGCGCTGGACGCCGACGTGCTGATCGGCCTGGTCGAACGCTTCCGCCCGGCCGCCGTGCTCGCGGCGTCCGGCGACGCGCCGTCCGGGTACACCACCCGCGGCTCCGACTGGGTGCGCGACTCCGCCGAGGGCGTCGAGCCGCACCCCGACCTGGCCGTACTGCTGCCGACCAGCGGATCCACCGGCAATCCGAAGCTCGTCCGGCTGTCCCGCGACGGGCTGCTGGCCAATGCCGACGCCATCGCGCAGGTGCTGAAGATCGACGCGGACGAGGTCGCGCCGACCTGTTTGCCGCTGCACTACAGCTACGGGCTTTCGGTGCTGAATTCGCATCTTGTGCGCGGCGCGACGGTGGTTATCGAATCGTCTGGGGTTTTGGGTCGCGGATTCTGGGATGCGGTCAAGGAATACGGCGTGACTTCGCTGTCCGGCGTGCCCTATCACTACGAAATGCTGCGCCGGCTCAAGTTCGATCCGGCGAAGTATCCGACCCTGCGCACCCTCACCCAGGCGGGCGGGAAACTGCGGGACGAACTGGTCGCGGAATTCAACGAGAAGATGCTCGCGGTCGGCGGCCGGATGTACGTCATGTACGGCCAGACCGAGGCATCCCCGCGCATGACCACGCTGCCCGCGGAGCGGCTCGCGGACAAGATCGGTTCGGCCGGTCCGGCGCTGCCCGGCGGCTCGTTCGCCATCCGCCGCGACGACGGCGAGGAAACCACGCATCCCAAAATTGTCGGTGAGGTCCTTTACCGTGGACCCAACGTGATGATGGGTTACGCGGAGGACGAAGCGGGACTGAGCGCGGGCGACGAATACGGCGGCACGCTGGCCACCGGTGATCTCGGGTACCTCGACGAGGAGGGGTACCTCTACATCACCGGCAGGCTCAAGCGGATCGGCAAGGTGTTCGGCAACCGGGTCAGCCTCGACGACCTGGAGCAGGCCGTGCGCACGGCCGCGGTGGGCATCGACGTGGTGGCCGCGGTGGCGGCGGGCGACAAGGTCGTGCTGTTCGCCGAACTGCCCGAGGGCGACGGCGCGAAGGCGATCTGCAAGGACGCGTCGCGGGCGCTGGCGGAGCGGCTGCACCTGCACGCCAGCGGGTTCGACGTGCGTCCGATCGACACCGTGCCGCTGCTGGCCAGCGGCAAGATCGACTACCGGTCGCTGGAAGGACGGGTATGAGTGTGTTCACGCGCTCGCAGGCGGAGCGGGAGGCGGCGCTGCTCCCGGAGCTGGTGGAGCTGACGGCGCACCACCGGGCGAACTCCGCCGGGTACGAACGCATCCTGTCCTCGCTCGGTTTCGCGCCGGACGCGTCGTTCGACACGATCGCCGACCTGCCGTGGCTGCCGGTGCGCATGTTCAAAACGCACGACCTGAAGTCCATTCCGGACAGCGAGGTGTTCAAGACCCTCACGTCCTCGGGGACCACCGGAGCCGGTGCGTCGCGGATCTACCTCGACAAGGAAGCGGCGGCCGCGCAGACGAAGCAGCTCGGCGCCACCCTGCAGGAGGTGCTGGGCGCCGAGCGGCTGCCGATGCTGATGGTCGACACCATCGGCATCATCAAGAACCGCCGGTCGTTCTCGGCGCGCGGCGCGGGCGTGCTCGGCATGGCGAACTTCGGGCGCAAGCACACCTACGTGCTCGACGAGAACGACAAGCCGGACGTCGAGGCGGTGAAGAAGTTCCTCGCCGAGTACGGGGACCGCCCGTTCCTGATCTTCGGCTTCACGTTCATGGTGTGGCAGTACCTCTACGAGGTCGCCCGCGAGCACAAGCTCGACCTGTCGAACGGCATCCTCATTCACTCCGGCGGGTGGAAGAAGCTGATCGACCGCGCGGTGGACAACAGCGAGTTCCGCCGCCGGTTCGCGGCGGACACCGGCCTCACCCGGATCCACAACTACTACGGGATGATCGAGCAGATCGGCACCGTGTTTCTCGAGGGTCCGTCCGGGAATTCCTTGTACTGCCCCGATTTCGCCGACATCGTGATCCGCGACCCGGAGACCTGGGAAGAGCAGCCGGTCGGCAAGCCGGGTGTCATCGAGGTGGTGAGCACGCTGCCGCGCTCCTACCCGGGACACGTGTTGCTCACCGAGGATCTCGGTGTGTACAACGGCATTGACGACGGCGACTGGCCCGGCAAGCACTTCTCGGTGCTGGGCAGGCTGCCGAAGGCCGAGGCCCGCGGGTGCTCGGACACGTTCACGGGAGCCGCTGCGTGAGTGCTGTGGAACAGCGTTTTCCGCTGGGCGACCCGGTTTCGGTCGACGCGGTGCTCGACGAACTGCGCGAGGAACCGCCCGGCGGCCGGTTGACGGTCGGCGACCCGCGGGTGGTCGAGTTCGTCACCAAGTTCGCACGCAAGCTGCTCGCCCCCGCGCTGGCCCGTCGTTTCCCGGAGCTGGCCTCGCTGGGTTTCTTCCTGCGCAAGGGAGAACTCGCGAAGTCACTGTCCACTTTGGAAACCACGGGCACTTCGCTGCGGTTCCCGCGCGGGCTCGTTTTCCACGTGCCGCCGGCCAACGTGGACACCATTTTCGTGTACTCGTGGGCGCTGTCGGCGCTGGCGGGCAACAGCAACGTCGTGCGCGTTTCTTCGCGCTCGGCCGGTGCCGCCGAGGCCGTACTGGAAGCGTTGAACGCGGCGCTCGAAGACGTGTCGCCGGAAACCGCGGCCACCATCCGGGCCACCCAGCGCATGGTCACCTACGACCGCAGCGACGAGGTCAGCGGCGCGTTGTCACTGGCCGCCGACCTGCGGGTGATCTGGGGCGGCGACGCCTCCGTGGCCGCGCTGCGGAAGTACCCGCTGGCCCCGCACGCGCGGGACCTCACCTTCCCGGACCGCTCGTCGTTCGCGATCGCGTCGGTGCGCGGCTGGCAGGAGGCCTCGCCGGAGCGGCGCAAGGCCGCCGCCGAAGGCTTCTACAACGACTCGTACTGGTTCGACCAGGCCGCCTGCTCGTCGCCGCGCGCGGTGTTCTGGGTCGGCGACGCGACGGGTGCGCGGGCCGCCGGACAGGAGTTCCGCGAGCTGCTCGCCGAGGTGCTGGCAGCGAAACAGCACGTCACCGAGCCGGCGATGGCCGTGCAGAAGCGGGTGTCGGCCTATGGCGCGGCGGTCGACGGGCTGGTGTCGTCGATCCGCTTCGACGGCAACGCGCTGGCGACGCTGGAGCTGGCCGACGCCACGGTGATGCCGCGCGAATGGCTGGGCGCGGGCACGTTCGCGAACGCCTCGGTGGCGTCGCTGGACGAGCTGGTTCCGATCGTGCGGCGCAAAGACCAGACCGTGAGCCAGTTCGGGTTCACCCGCGAGGAACTGACCGGATTCGTGACGGCGCTCGCCGGACGGGGGGTGGACCGGGTCGTGCCGTTCGGGTCGGCCCTCACGTTCGCCGGAGTCTGGGACGGCTACGACCTGCTGTCCGAGTTCAGCCGGCTGGTCACGGTAGAGGCCTGAGGAGCTGAGAGGCAGTGACGACCGTTCGTACGCCGACGCCGGGGGATGACGCCCCGCCCACCGAGGACGCCCCGCCCACCGGGAAAGCCCGCAAGTCCACCAAGGCGCGGGTGCTCGACGTCGTGCGCTGGGTCGCCATCCTCTTGGTGATCGGCTTCGCGGCGAAGAGCCTCGCGTCCAACTGGCACGAGTTCTGGCACACGCTGGCGGACGTCGCCTGGCAGTCGTCGGTGCTGAGCCTGGTGGCGCTGATGGTGTCGATCCTCGTGTCCGTCTGGGGCTGGCAGGTCCTGGTCGACCATCTGGGCGGCAAGCCGGTCGGCTACGCCCGCGGCGCGCAGATCTGCCTCGTCGGCTCGCTCGGCAAGTACGTGCCCGGTTCGGTCTGGGCGTACCTGCTGCAGATGGAACTGGGTCGCAAGGCGGGCCTGGCGCGAGCCCGGATCTTCACCGGCTCGCTGATCCAGCTCGGCCTTGGCGTGGTGTCCGCGCTGGTCGTGTCGCTGCTCGCGGCACCGGCGCTGTTCAGCAACAGCCCGCGCGCGATGTGGCTGTTCGTGCTGATCCCGGTCGGCCTTGCGCTGCTGCACCCGCGCATCCTGAGCT
Organism: Amycolatopsis echigonensis; assembly: GCF_014174495.1. Classification (GTDB taxonomy): domain Bacteria; phylum Actinomycetota; class Actinomycetes; order Mycobacteriales; family Pseudonocardiaceae; genus Amycolatopsis; species Amycolatopsis echigonensis. The sequence continues at coordinate 44,654 of NZ_JACJHR010000002.1, read as the reverse complement.
GGGGCACGTCGCTGGTGCTGAAGATCCTGCGCCGCCCGCCGCTCGCCGAGCCGCTCGGCTGGGGCGTGGTGCTGAAGGCGTTCGGCGCGTCCATGGGCGCCTGGGTGTTCCAGGGCGTGCACCTGTGGCTGCTGGCGAACTCGGTCGGCGCGCCCGGCTTCAACGGCCTGATCCTGTGCATCGGCGCGATGGCCGTCGCGATGACGGTCGGCACGTTCGCGTTCATCCTGCCCAGCGGCGTCGGTGTCCGCGAGGTCGCCCAGGTCGCGGTCCTCACGGCGAGCGGCCTGACCGTCGGTCAGGCAACGGCGTTCGCGGTCGCGTCGCGAGTCATGTTCACGGTCGCGGACCTGCTGACCGCCGGTTTCGCGGCGCTGGCGGCCAAGGTGGCGGCTCGACGTCCGGCTGAGGTGGACGCGGCCTGATTCAGGCATCCGAGGAGGTCGCCCGTACTCGGGCGGCCTCCTTTTTTTGCCTGCGCGGTGAGCACGCTGTTCGTGCTCGGGGTAACGAAATCCGGTATTCCGCGGATTATTCTCAATAGGGACATATCCCTAGCCGCTCGGCGGTGCCCGCGTTCGACAGCGGAACCCTTTCCGCGCCGCGATGAACTGATTGGTCGTGCTCCTTGACAGCCTTCCGGGCAAAGCATGCGAAGCGAAGACCGCGGATGTCTTCCTCGCGGTGGCTGCTGGCGCTCGGCGCGGGGACGATCGCCCTCGCGCTGGCAATCCCGTTCGCGCCGGTGCGGTCCGACCAGGTGGACGTGAGCTGGCCCAAGGAGGGGCAGCCGGCCTCGTCCACGGTCGCGATGTTCATGCCCTACCGGCCGTTGCAGCTCGACGTGTCGCTGGCCTGCTCGGCCGTGTCGGCCTCCGTGGGCTCGGGAGCGGTCACGGCGTTCGCTACTTTTCCGCCGGACGCGGACGGCGCACGCAAATGGGGGATGTCGCTCGTCACGCGCGACCAGCAGCTGTTCCTTGCGGTCGCCGACCGCGAACACGCGCTGGGAAAGGCACCGTCGGCGGATTGTTCCTACCGCCTGCACGCCGAGGGCCGGCAGTTGGTGGTTTCCGTGGCCGACGGTTCTCAGCTACGGGAGCTGACCCGGATCGACACTCTGGTCCCGCAGGTGGTCGCTTTTGTCACCGACCTGCCGCCCGCGCAGGCAGCGGACACAGTCTCGGCACACGCGCAGGCTGACGCGCGATTCCAGACCTCGCCCACGCCGCTCAAATCGATCCTCATGATCGGCTGCGCGCTCGGAGTGCTGGCGTGTCTGGTAGCCGGGTTCTGCTTCTTCGGCAAGCGTGACCGGCCCCGCGAGGTCGACGCGAGCAGGCGGCGGGCGGCCGACCTGGTGTGGACCGGGCTGGCCGCGGCCGGGATCGTGGCGTGGGGGATTCTTGGCCCGCAAAGCGTGGACGACGGCTGGTTCCTCGGCATGCACCGGAACTTCGGCGCCGCCGGGTACGCCGGTGATTACTACATGTCCTTGAACGCGGCAGAAACGCCCGCGGTGGGACTGCAGTATCTGTTCGCTCCGCTGTTCCATTTTTCCTGGTCGCCGCTGTGGTTGCGGATCCCGGTAATGCTTGCCGGCCTCGCGATGTGGGGGCTCGCGCTCGGCGTCGTGCGCCTGGTACGCCGCTATACCGACCGGCCGCGGGTACCTCATTGGCTGTTCGCCGCGGCGTTCTTCGTCGCCTGGATGCCCGGAGGCGCCGGACTCCGGCCAGAACCGTTCGTGGCGTTGTGCGTAGCTGTGAGCGGCTACGCTGCCGTTCGAGCGCATTTGACGCAGGCACCTGCCTGGCTGCTCGTGGGCGCGGTGGCGGCAGGGCTGTCGTTCACGGTGACGTCCACGGGCTTCCTCGCGGTGGTCCCGCTCGCCATCGGTCTCGTCTACACGTGCCGGCGGCTGACCGCCTTGCCCGACCGCGTCATCCTGCTCGTCCTCACTCTGGCCGCGATGACTGTCGCGGTACCGATCGCTTTCCAGGCCACCGGTCTCGGCGGTTTCCTCGACTCCGCCGGAGCGCGCTACTGGTACGGCGCGGACCTGAGCTGGCATCACGAGTTCAACCGGTACCAGATGCTGCTCGGCGGGGGCATCTCCGACGAGTTCCAGTTCGAGCAGCACCCGATGCGCAGGCTTCCGGTCCTGCTGGCCATCGGACTGACGGTCATCGTGCTGGCGCTACGGGTGCGGCACCGGGACGGGAGCACTTTCTCCGGTCCGTTCGGCTGGCCGTTCGCCTGGTACGGCCTCGGGCTCGCGACCCTGGTGTTCACTCCTACGAAGATCGGTTCGCACTTCTTCGCACTCGCGTTCTTCACCGTGCTCGTGCTGGCTTTCGGGCTGTCCGGACTTCCCCGCGCCTTCGCCAGGGAGCACGTCGGCTGGGTCTTCCGGCTCAGTGCGTTGTTCCTCGTCCTGCTGCTGACCAGCGTTGCCTTCAACGGCATCAACTCGTGGTGGGCCTACCACCGCCTGGGGATGCCGCAGCTGAACAAGAAACTCCTCCACGGCGTCCTCGCCAACCCGGTGCTCATCTTGGTGGCCGGCGCGGTGACGGCGGCCGCGATCATGCTGGTCGTTCGCCGGTGGGGAAGGGGCTCGCATGACGTCGCTCCCGCGCCGGTCCGCTGGATCGGCTGGACCGTTGTCGCGATCGCCGGGCTTTCCGTGCTGGTGATGCCGCCGCTTACCGCCGGGCTGCTCACCAAGGCCGCGGTGAACCAGCACAACCGCGGTGCCTGGTCCACGGTCGCGTCCAATCTCCATTCCGTGACCGGTTCGACGTGCGGTGCTTCCGACGCCATCACGGTCGACGGCACCGACCGGACGCTCAGCCAGGTCATCGCCGGGCAACCCGGACCGACCCTGGTGGACTGGCCCATTTCCTTCTGGTTCCCGTGCGCGCGGTTTCCCCAGCTCGCCGACGGTCTGCTCGAAGCTCCGGCGACCGTCGTCGTAGCACCGGGCCCGTATCGCTTCGACGGCGACCTCACGCGCGCCGCCAAACCGCACGGCGGTGCGTTCGCCCCGATGACCAAGGTCGCCGCCTACCGCGAACTCCCGTCGCGACTGGTCAACGACCCGGAACTCACCGGTCTCCTGCTCGCGGTCGACTACCGGTACCCCGTCGGCGCGTATGACGTCCGCAAGACCGTCGCCGATCAGCCTGGCTGGCATCGGGATCCCCCGTACGCCAGCCAGGATTACGTCGGCCAGGCCCCGCCCGGAGGCTGAACGGTTCTGGCCCTGGGCTTCGAGAGCCGGAAGCGCTCAAGCTCAGCGATTCACCTGGTAAATCACCGCGTCCTCATTGCGGTAGACCTCTTTCAGGAACGGCAGCCCGTCCAGTCCGATCAGGCCTTCGTTCGCGTACGCGGGCTTCGGCGGCGCGGCCGGGCGGCCCAGGATCACCCAGTGGACGTTGAGCCGTGCCACCGCGGCACGGACCGCCGGATCCGTTTCGTAGTCTCGGAAATGCGCGGCGAGCAGTACCGCGTCCGACGGCGGGCGGGAGCCGTCGTCGTGGGCGGCGACGGTTCGGACCCCGCTGAGGGCGTACGTCCACGTCGTGCCGTCGTAGCGGTCGTTCATCGCCCATTCGCCGGGCTTGGCCAGCTTGCCCAACTCCACCATCGCGCGTTCCTCGCCGGGCGTGATGTTCTGGGTGCGCGGATCAGGGCTGTGGTAGCCGCCGGCGACCACGTCGCTGTTGGTCCGGGTGTACAGGCCCTTCGTGACGCCGGTGAAAGCGAGCAGCACCACCGCGGCGAGCACGGCCGGCGGCACCCGCGAAGGCAGCCGTTCCTTCAGCCATTCGTGCAGCGCCGCGACGCCGTGGCCGGCGATGAACGACAGCGGCACGATCGCCATCGTGATGAACCGGTACGGGTCGTCCCACCACGGCCGCGACAGTGCCATCACCAGGGGCGCGTCCGAGGAGGACACCGCCATGTAGAACAGGCCGGTGATCAGCGCGGTCAGCCCGATCCAGCGCAGCGCGCCGAGCCTGCGGAAGAAGATGAAGCCGACGAGCAGCGCCGCCGACAGCCAGATCTGCGGGCGCGGCTCGAAGTGCTGGAACCCGAGCAGCGCGCCGAGCGCGGTCGTCGCCCGCCATTCGCTGGGCCAGCCGAGATATCCCCAGCTGCTCGCCTGTCCCAGCGCGCCGAACAACTGCAGCGACGCGACGAGAACCGACACCGCCGCGATCGGCAGCAGCGCCAGCAGATCCCGTCCGATCGAGCGCCACCGCTCGATCCAGCGCTGCACGAGCAGCGGCCCGGCGAACAGGATCGCGCCGAACAACGCGGACGAGTGAACGCACAGCAGGCCGATCGCCGCGACCATCAGCACGAAGCCGGTGTCCGGCGCGACCCGGTCGAGGTAGCGGCGCAGCACCACGGCGGCCAGCGGGGTGAGGGCGATGCCCAGCAGGAAGGGGAACAGCGGGCCGCGATTCATCGACTCGTACAGGCCCATCACCGGCGCGACCGACGCGAGCGCGACGGCCCCGGCCAGCACCGCGCGGCCGCGGAACGCCCGCACCATCACCACGAGCGAAAGGGCCAGCAACCCCGGCAACAGAGCGGTGTTGACGTCCAGGGTCAGCGGGATCGAGCCGCCGCTGAGCGTGTACTGCACGGAAGCGAGCAGGTGGTAGGCGTTGGGGTAGAACGGCGCGGCGCCGTCGCCGTACCAGTTCAGCTTGCTCATGCCGAAGAGGCTGCCGTCGCCGCTTTCGGCGATGTAGCGCACGCCGTTGGCCGCGTACGGGGCGTCGCCGCCCTGAGCGATCGCGCCGAGGTGGCCCATGCCGTGCACGGCCGTGTAGAACCCGATCGCCGTCGCGAGGACGAGGCACGCGCCGACTGCCCAGTTCGCCCGCGGTTCCCAGGCCCGAGGTTCCGGTTCGGGCGGCCACCGGCGCACGGTGAGCCGCCGGAGTCCGAACGCGACAGCGGCGAAGATCACCGTGGTCAGTGCGAAGGTCCAGGCGTTGAAGGGCAGGCCGATCGCCGCCGTCCACGGACCAGCGAGCCCGCCGATCGCGTAGCTCAGCAACGGGGTCAGCCCGGCCAGCAGCCAGCCGCGCAGACCGGCGGCGAGACCGGTGACGAGCCCGGGAATTCCGAGCACGAGCAGGCAACAGGCGATGCTGGCTGCCACGGACAGCAAAGTGGGTTCGCTCGGCACAGTCTTCCTCAGGTCACGGGGCATCCGCCGGCCCCCGCCGTGGCGGATTGAATTCGGGGCCCAGACTAGCGGGCACCCACATACACTCGAACGGCTGATGTCGGCGGAGCGCGGCCGCGCGCTTGACTGGAACCGGTGAGGAGCGGTCCGCCAGGGGTCGGCTGGACGGGTGAGGGGCGCGGGAGGCAGGGGGCGCGTGGTTTACGCGGTCGTGGGGGGATGGCTGGCGCTTGCCGCGCTGGTCGTCGCCGCCTGGCGGCGGATGGGGCAGGACCGGCGGTGGCGGGTCGCGGTTCTTCTTTTCGTTCTCGGGTTTTCGCTGCTGCATCAGCTGTTGTTCGCCACCGCGACCGAGGACGCGTACGTCAGTTTCCGGTACGCGCAGAACATCGCCGACGGCAATGGCCCGGTATTCAATATGGGCGACCGCAGCGAGACGTACGCGAATTTCCTCTGGCTCGTGGTGATCGCATTGCCGCGCGGCGCATTCGGCGCGGAAGTGCCGACGGCAGCCGTGGTATTGAGTTGCGCGGCGGCGCTGGGATGCGTGTTGACGGCGTATTTCCTCGCCAATCGCATTGCCGCGCTCGGTTTGCCGGAAGGGGTTGAGCCGCGGCGGGCGATCGGGGTCGCGGCCGCGTTGCTGACCGCGGGGGCGAACGGGCTCGCGGTGTACGGGCTTTCGGGCACTGAGCTGCCGATGTTCTCGTTGCTCGTGCTCTGCGTCGCCTACGCGTTGGTCGCGGGGCGGCCGTTGGTTGCCGGGGTGCTCGTGGCCAGCGCGGTGATGACGCGTCCCGAAGGGCTGGTGCTCGCCGTCGTCGGCGCGGTATGGCTCGTTTCAGCTGCCGTGCGAGGGCGGCATACCTGGTGGGCGCCGGTCGGTTTTGTGCTGGGCGCGTTGGTGTTCCTGGTTCCGTGGACGGCTTGGCGCGTCACCTATTACGACCGATTCGTGCCCGCCGCGGAGCTGCCGCCCGGTCCCGATTGGCCGTATCTGGGCGGCTTCGCCTTGGCGCACTTGGGGTTTCTCGTCCCCGCCGCGGTTGTGGCGGGACTGGTCGCGGCCCGGGGACGCTCGGTCGAGGCCCGGTCGGCGTTGTGGTTGTTGCTGGCGCTCGCCATCGGCCACGCAGGGATCGTGCTGTTCTTCGAGAAGGATCCGGGACTTTCGTGGCGGCTGCTCGTGCCGGTGCCGCCGTTGCTCGCGGTCGCCGCGGTGGCGGGCTGCGGCGTCCTCACTCCGGTGCCGAGGCCGCGAGCGGTTTCCCGGGCGGTTCCGGCGGTCACCGCGGCGCTCACCGGGATCGCGGTGGCCGTTTCGGTGTTCAGCCCCGAGGTGCTGGAGCGCGTGCGGGCTTGGAGCACGCAGGGCGCGCAGCTGGCCGAGGTCGGCGACTGGCTCGCCCGCTACCTGCCGCCGGGATCCGTGGTGAGCGCCGGGTCACCAGGGCTGCTCGCGAGCCGCGCCGGTTCGAAGGTGCTGGTCGTCGGGCTGGACGCGGAACGGTCGACGCTCGCCGTGCCCGGCCGGTCCGGGTACGCCAGCCGCCAGGATTGTGCCGACGACCTGCCCGCCTGGTACCGCGTCGCGACCTTCCGGCGCATCGGGACCCCGTTCTGGATCTCGGTCTATCCGCGCGCCGACGACGCCAGCCAGCTCGTCGACGAGCTCGACCGCGCCCCGGACTTCCACTACGTGTCCTGCCCCTGAAGTGTGGCGGAACCGACCCGCGCGACCTACCGGCGGGAAACCTACGGTCCCGTAGCCTTGGTCGCATGGCTGACTTCGTGTACCCGCCCGTCCTGGTTGCCGCGCGGCTGATGTTCCGGCTGCTCGACAACCGGCTCCGGGTGACCGGCGCCGAGAACGTCCCCGCGCGCGGCGGTGCGGTGCTCGCCTGCACGCACGTCAGCTACCTGGACTTCATCTACTGCGGCCTCGGCGCCCGTCCGGCGAAGCGGCTCGTGCGGTTCATGGCCAAGCAGGAGATCTTCAGCAATCGGATCGCCGGTCCGCTGATGCGCGGCATGCACCACATCCCGGTGGACCGCGCGGCCGGACAGGCGTCCTACGACGAGGCCGTGGCGCGGCTGCGCGCGGGCGAGGTCGTCGGCGTCTTCCCGGAGGCCACGATCAGCCAGTCGTTCACCGTGAAGGACATCAAAACCGGCGCGGTCCGGATGGCCGCCGAGGCGGGCGTGCCGGTGGTTCCGATGGCGCTGTGGGGTACGCAGCGGCTGTGGACGAAGGGCCGTCCGAAGGACCTCACCCGCAGGCACGTGCCGATTTCCGTGGTGATCGGCGAGCCGATGCGCCCGGGCCCGGACGACTCGTGCGAAGCGCTGACGACGGCCCTGCGGGCCCGGATGACGGAGCTGCTGGAGAAGGCGCAGGCGGAGTACCCGGAGGTCCCGGAAAGCGACGCCGAACGCTGGTGGCTGCCCGCGCACCTCGGCGGCAGCGCGCCGACGCCGGAGGAAGCCGCCGCGCTCGACCGCCGCTCGTGAGCGCCTAGAACCAGCGCTCCAGCACCTGAGCCACGCCGTCCTCCGCGGCCGGGCCGGTGATCTCGTCCGCCACGGCCAGCACGGCCGGGTGGCCGTTGGCCATCGCGACGCCGTGGCCGGCCCACTGCAGCATCTCGACGTCGTTGGGCATGTCGCCGAAGGCGATCACCGAGGACTGGGGCACGTCGAAGCGTTCGGCGATGTCCGCGAGCCCGGTCGCCTTCGTCACGCCGTGTGCGGACAGTTCGATCAGCCCGCCCGACGACGAGTACGTGACGTCCACCGCGCCGTCGAGCACCGCGCTCGCCGCCTCGGCCATCTCCTCCGACGTCATCCCTCGACGGCTGACCAGCAGCTTGATCGCCGTTTTCCCGAGCACCTCCGCCCGCGGCGCGGTCCGGCTCTCCTCGTCGCCCCACGGGTTGTGGTACTCGGGCTCGATCACGAAGTTGCGCAGTTCGTGGTCGACCGACCCGGTGCTGATCCGTTCCGCCGCCAGCCGGCAGCCGGGCAGCGCCTTGTCGAGCGTCGAGGCCAGGTCGTGCAGCAGTTTCGGCTTGAGTTCGCCGTGCACCGCGACCACCGAATCGGTGCCGATGTCGAGCAGCACTGCACCGTTGGCACACACCGCGTACCCGGTCAGCCCGAGCGGCTCGGCGATCGGCGCGATCCAGCGCGGCGGGCGGCCGGTGCACAGCACGAACGGCACGTCGCCGGCCAGGATCCGCTGGACGACCGCCACCGTGCGCGGCGTCACTTGTTCGCTGGGGCCGAGCAGGGTGCCGTCGACATCGGACGCGATCAACCGGGGTTTCTCCACCCGTCCCATTCTCCCGGTCGCCGCCCGTTCGAGCGAATGTCAGTGCCGGACGTTACGGTCGGCCTCGTGCGAGCAGGCATCGTAATTCTTCCTGAAGACCGCTGGTGGGCGGCCGAGCCGAAGTGGCGCGCGGCCGAGGAGTACGGCTTCGACCACGCGTGGACCTACGACCATCTCGGCTGGCGATCGCTGGTCGACGGGCCGTGGTTCTCCGCTGTGCCCACCCTCACCGCGGCCGCCATGGTCACCTCCACGATCCGGCTGGGCACCTTCGTCGCCTCTCCGGTCGCGCGGCACCCGGTGCCGTTCGCGCGCGAGCTGATCACCCTCGACGACGTGTCCGACGGGCGGTTCGTGCTGGGCGTCGGCGCCGGCGTGGACAGTTCGCGCTACGACGCGCAGGTGCTCGCCGCACCGGAGCTGACCGCGCGGCAGCGGGTCGACCGCTTCACCGAGTTCGTCGAGGCCCTCGACGGGCTGCTGATGACCGACAACTTCGACTTCTCCGGCGAGTACTACTCCGCGCGCGGCGCGCGGAATCTGCCCGGCACGGTGCAGCGCCCGAGGCTGCCGTTCCTGGTCGCGGCCAACGGCCCGCGCACCATGACGCTGGCCGCCCGGTTCGGGGCGGGCTGGGTCACCACCGGTCGCGGCGGCGACACCCTCGACGAATGGTGGACCGGCATCGCGGAGCTGGTCCGCACGTTCGACCAGCGGCTCGAGGCGGCGGGCCGCGAACCGGGGAGCATCCAGCGGCACCTGAGCCTCGACGCGGCGCCGGTGTTCTCGCTCAGCAGCGTCGCGGCGTTCCGTGAGGCCACCGAACGGGCCCGCGAGCTGGGCTTCACCGACGTCATCTCGCACTGGCCGCGGTCGAGCGGGCCGTACGAGGGGCACGAATCGGTGCTGGAAAAGGTCGTCGAAGAAGTGCTGCCGGGCCTCAAGGCCGAATGACCCCTCGGGACCGCGGCCAGGCAAGGCCGCGGTCCCGAGGGTCACTTGATGATCGTGTAGATCTGCGCGCCGGGATTGCGGTAGACCAGCCGCAGGAAATCGCTGCCCATGAGGTTCCGCAGCCCGGGGGCGATCTGCGCGCCTCTGGCGATCGAACCGCTGCCGACCAGCACGTGGTGCACATTCAGTCGCCGCACCGCTTCGCGCACGCGGACGTCGAGGTCGTAGTCGCGGAAATGCAGCGCCAGGTACGTCGCGTCGGGCGAGATCGGGCCGCCGCCGTCGTAGTGGCCAGCCACCGGGTGCACGCCGGTCAGCGCGTACATCCACGCGGTGCCGTCCAGCCGGTCGTTCAGCACCTTCTCGTCCGCCGGGATGCCCATCCGGCCGAGGAAGTCCATGGCCGCGATCTCGTCCGGGCTGACCGGCGGCGTGACCTCGCCCTCCGGGCCGTTGTAGTACAGGAACGACACCGCGGTGGCGTTCGCGGTGCGGTAGAACCCGCCGGTCAGCACCGCGGTCACGGCCACGACGACCGCCGCCGCGGAGATCCCGAGCCTGGACACGACCTTCGGCCGCGCCTTCGCCCAGCTGACCGAGCGGATCAGCTGCGCGATCCAGCGCTGCAGTTCCGCCATGCCGTGCCCGGCGAGCAGGCACAGCGGGATCGCGGCCAGCGCCATCAGCCGGAACCGGTCGTTCCACCACGGCCGCGACAGCGAGATCACCAGCGGCGAGGCGCCGTAGGACGTGACCAGCACGAACATTCCGGACAGCCCGATCGCGGACACGATCAGCCAGCGCATCCGGCCGAGCGTGCGGAAGCTCAGCACGCCGACCACGAGCAGCACGGTGAGCCATAGCTGCGGTTTGTGCAGCACCTGCTGGAAGGTGGCGAGCATGTTCAGCGCCGACATGACCGGCAGGTCCGAATTCCACGGCTGATACGGGTACGCGCCGTTGGTGAAGCCGATCGCGCCCAGGATCTGCAGCGCGGCGAGCCCGAGCCCGAGCACCATGACCGGCACCGTGCGCACGATGTCGCCGCCGATCACGCGCAGCCCGCCGCGGCCTTCGGGCACACCGTCCACTCGAAGCCCGCGAAGCGACCGGTACCAGCGCTGCAGTACCAGCGGAGCCGCGAAGAGCGTGCCGCCGAACAGCGCGCTCGAATGCGCCACTAGCAAGCCGTCGACAGTGAGCGCGAGCACCAGACCGGTGTCGACGCCTGGGCGTACGAGGAAGCGCTGCAGCGAGACCACCATGAGCGGTGTCAGGACGACGCCCAGCGCGTACGGCAGCAGGCCGCTCGACACCGACTCGTACGCGCCCGTGGTGGCCGCGGAGGCGATGAGAGCCGCGCAGCCCGCGAAGACCGCTCGGCCGCCCATCTGGCGGACCACGGCGACCATCGACAGCGCGAAGATGCCCGCGACCGGCATGGTGACCGCGTTCAGCGTGACCGGGATGCTCGTCCCGGAGATCTGGTACACCAGCGCGGCGACCAGGTGGTAGCCGTTCGGGTAGAACGAGCCGTCCGGGTACCAGTTGATCTTGCTCATGCCGATGAGCGAGCCGTCGCCGGTGTCGGCGATGTAGCGGACGCCGTTCGCGTGGTAGACGGTGTCCCAGCGCTGGAAGACCGCGGTCGTCCCGCCGCGCGCGGACAGCACCACGGCGATCGACAGCGCCGTCGCCACCACGACGCACGCGGCGACCGACCAGTGCGCGCGCGTGCTCCAGACGACCGGGGGCTCCTCCGCGCCGGGGTTGATCCAGCCGCGCACGAGGCAGAGCCTGCGGACGCCCCACGCGACCCCCGCCAGCAGCACAGTGCAGACCGCGGCGGTCAAGACGTTGTACGGAAGGCCGACGGCCGCCAGCCACGGTCCGCCCAATCCGGTGACCGCATAGCTGAGCAACGGCGCCAGTCCGGCGAGGGCCCAGCCGCGCAATCCCGCGGCCCTCCCGACGATGCCGCCCGGGACCACCAGCACGGCCAGATAAGTGGCGACCGCGCCGAAATAAGTCCAGAAGGTGTCTGGTGCAGGCATGCTTCTCACTTGTGTAGTGCGGGTAAAACCCGGCGGGATGCCGAGGTCGGTTCGGGAGGCGGTCGCGCGACTGCGTACCCTGAGCGCCCGTGAGCGAGCACACGAACTCCGCCAAGATTACTGAAGACGACTTTCGCGGTTACGACCTCGTCGTCGTCGGGTCCGGTTTCTTCGGCCTGACCATCGCCGAACGGGCCGCGGCCGAGCTGGGCAAGAAGGTCCTGGTCCTCGAGCGCCGCCACCACCTCGGGGGCAACGCCTACTCCGAGGTCGAGCCCGAAACGGGCATCGAGGTGCACCGCTACGGCGCGCACCTGTTCCACACGTCCAACAAGCGGGTGTGGGACTACGTCAACCGCTTCACCGAGTTCACCGGGTACCAGCACCGGGTCTTCGCCCGGGTGAAGGACCAGGTCTACTCGTTCCCGATGAACCTCGGCCTGATCAACCAGTTCTTCGGCAAATCGCACACGCCGGACGAGGCGCGCGAGCTCATCGCGAAGCAGGCCGCCGAGTTCCGGACCGAGGACGCGCAGAACCTCGAGGAGAAGGCGATCTCCCTGATCGGCCGTCCCCTCTACGAGGCGTTCATCCGCGGGTACACCGCGAAGCAGTGGGAGAACGACCCGAAGAACCTCGGCACGAACATCATCAACCGGCTGCCGGTGCGCTACACCTTCGACAACCGGTACTTCAACGACACCTACGAGGGTCTGCCGGTCAACGGCTACACCGCGTGGCTCGAGAAGATGGCCGAGCACGAGAACATCGAGATCCGGCTGAACGTCGACTACTTCGACGTCCGCGAGCACATCCCGGCGGGCACCCCGACCGTCTACACCGGGCCGCTGGACCGCTACTTCGACTACTCGGCGGGCCGGTTCACCTGGCGCACCGTCGACTTCGAGTCCGAGGTCGCGCAGACGGGCGACTTCCAGGGCACCTCGGTCGTCAACTACAACGACGAAGAGGTCCCGTACACGCGGATCATCGAGTTCCGTCACTTCCACCCGGAGCGGGACTACCCGAAGGACAAGACGGTCATCTTCCGCGAGTACTCCCGGTTCGCGAAGGAAGACGACGAGCCGTACTACCCGATCAACACCGCCGAGAACCGCGAGAAGCTGGAAAGCTACCGCGAGCTCGCGAAGGCCGAGGCGCGCGAGAAGAACGTGCTGTTCGGCGGACGGCTGGGCACGTACAAGTACCTCGACATGCACATGGCGATCGGGTCGGCGCTCTCGATGTTCGACAACAAGATCGCCCCGCATTTCACCGAGGGTGCGCCCCTGGACGGGACGATCGATGCTTGAGAAAGACACCCCGCGCGGGGAAGTGGCCGTGCTCTCCAGCACCCAGAAGGCGCTGAAGAAGCCGGGCACGGTGAAGGTCGCGCGGGGAATGTCGCTGTTCGGGGAGCACAGCGCGGGATGGTTCGCGCTGGGCTTGCTCGGAGCGGCGGTGGACCGTGACCGGCGCAAAGACTGGCTGGTCGCGTCGGCCGGAGTGGTGGGCGCGCACGCCGCGTCGATCGCCGTGAAGCGCGTCGTGCGGCGGCGCCGTCCGGAGCACCCCAGCGTGGAGGTTCTGGTCGGCACGCCGAGCAAGCTGAGCTTTCCGTCGTCGCACGCGACGTCGACGACAGCGGCGGCGGTGCTTTACTCCGGATTGACCGGGCGTAACCTGGTCCCCGCCCTGGTACCGCCGATGCTCGCCTCGAGGCTGCTGCTCGGCGTTCACTATCCGACAGACGTTCTGGCCGGAGCCGCCCTGGGTGGCGTTGTCGGCGGTCTGATCCGACGGAAGCTGACCACAAAGCGATGAGCGAAACGACCGACGAGCGAACCGAAAACGCGTCCGGTACGGCCGAATCCGCGGAAGCGACGGAGCCGGCTGCCGAAAAGACCGACGTGTCCGAGGAGACCGAGAAGGCCGAAACCCCGACCCCGACCCCCGCGCCGGCCCCGGCCTCCGGCACGAGCCCGGTGGGCCTGGTGCTCGGGGTGATCAAAACCGCGCGCCCGAAGCAGTGGGTGAAGAACGTCCTCGTTTTCGCGGCGCCGTTCTTCGCGTTCTCGAAGGCGACGAACCGGACCGAGCTGGTCCTCGACGCGCTGATCGCGTTCGTGGCGTTCTCGCTCACCGCCTCGTCGGTCTACCTGATCAACGACGCGGTCGACGTCGAGGCCGACCGGGCCCACCCGACGAAGCGCAACCGCCCGATCGCGGCGGGCATCGTCCCGGTCCCGGTGGCCTACGCGTCAGCCGTGGTGTTCTTCCTGGCCGGGCTCGCCGTGTCGTTCGCGGCGGACTGGCGGCTGGCGATCGTGCTGGCGGTCTACGAAGCCGTGCAGCTCGGCTACTGCTTCGGCCTGAAGCACCAGCCGGTGGTGGACCTGGCGATCGTCGGCTCGGGCTTCCTGATGCGCTCGGTCGCCGGCGGCGTCGCGGGCGGCATCGCGATGTCGCAGTGGTTCCTGCTGGTCACGGCGTTCGGCTCGCTGTTCATGGTGGCGGGCAAGCGGTACGCGGAGATCATGCTGTTCGAACGCACCGGGGCGAAGATCCGGTCCTCGCTGAAGAAGTACTCGGCGAGCTACCTGCGCTTCGTGTGGGCGACGTCCGCGGCGATCCTGATCATGTCCTACTGCCTGTGGGCGTTCGAGATCCGGCAGGCCGAGCACAACTCGGTGTGGGCGGTCGTGTCGATGGTCCCGTTCGTGATCGCGGTGCTCCGCTACGCGGTCGACGTGGACGGCGGCAACGCGGGCGCGCCCGACGAGATCGCCTTGAAGGACCGCGTGCTGCAGGTGCTCGGCGCGACCTGGGTCGTGACCCTGTTCCTGTCGTTCTACCTGTGAACGGCGCGCGGATTTAAACAGCTGGGATTCAGCTTCTCCACAGCATCGACGGTCACCCTCGGGGTGGGAGCCGGTACCCCCGTCTCCCACCCGCACAGCCCGGAGGACCGACGATGAACGACGACAAGAACCCCTCGCCCGGCGAGCCTGCCGGGCAGGAGCCGACTGAGCAGTTCGGCCAGGTCGGTGACGCTTCCGGCGAGGGGCCGGCTGGCCAGCCGGGCCGATCCGAGGACGCCGCTCAGGCGGTGCCGCCTGCCGAGCGGACCAGCGAACTGGGCCAGCCCGCGCCGTCCGAGGGACGGGCAGGCCAGCCGGGTGAGTCCGTCCCTCCCGCCGGATCGGCGGACCACCCCGCACCGTCCGCGGAGCAGGCGACTCACCCGGGCCAGCAGGCCGCTCAGCAGCCGACTCAGCCCGCCCACTTCGCTCAAGCAGACCCGTGGGGCATGCCGCTGCCGCCGCCGAGGCAGAGCGGCTTCCGCCGGTTCGTTGCCCACCGGGCAACGCAGCTGGTCGCGGTCGGCGTCCTGGGCTTGGTCGTCGGAGGAGGCATCGTCGGCGGCGTCATGGCCGCGACGACGCACCACTCCGGCCGTCCGGGCATGAGCCAGCACCAAGGCGGTCACCGCTTCAACGGAGGCCCTGGTCAGCGCCACCGCGTTACGGACGGCCAGAACGGCGGCAACCAGAACAACGGGCCCGGCTTCGGCAACGGGAATGGCACCGGCAGCTGAGCGGATTACCCCTTTCGCGCGGAATCCCTGCCTGGTGAGCCTCAGTCGCCTAGCAGCATCGGGTACAGCACCGTCGGATGCTCGGACAGCCCGGCTTTCGCCGTCGCGCTGTCCGCATCCGCGATGATCTCGATTTCGCCGGCTTCCAGGCCGTCCAACGCGGTACGGACGACCTCGGCCGGGTCGTTCTTCGGGATGTCGAAGCCCGCCATCATGTCGGTGTCGGTGCTGGCCATGACCAGGCCGCTCACCAGCGTGCGCTGCGCCAGAAGCTCCAGCCGCACCGAGTTGGTCAGGCTCCACGCCGCCGATTTCGACGCGGCGTATCCCGCGGACCCCGGGTAGGTCGCCCAGGACAAGGCGGAGAGAACGTTCAGAATCGCGCCATTCTTCAATCCTGGCGCGAATGCCTGGATTACCTGAAGCGGGCCGAAGAAATTGGTTTCCATTTCTCGCCGAATCGTGGCCAGGTCGCCGGTCACCAGGTCGGTGAAGGAGGCGATCCCGGCGTTGTTGATCAGCAGGGTGACGTCCGGGGCGGCGGCCGCGGCAGCCGCGATCGAGTCGGGATCGGTGACGTCCAGCGGCAGGGACACGGCACCGTCGAGGTCGACCGGACGGCGAGCGGTCGCGTAGACCTTCGCCGCTCCGCGGTCCAGGAGGGCGCGGACGAAGTGGCTGCCGAGCCCGCGTCCGGCACCGGTGACCAGCGCGGTTGAGCCTGCGATCTGCATGAGGATTCTCCTGGGAAAACCGTCGGAAGGGGACAACGGCTATCGTGGATCCTGACGTCGGTGTCAGGTTCTCGTGTTTGTCGTGCGGATCACTGCGGAGGGCTCGGATGCGGATCGGCGAGGTGGCGGAGCGCGCCGGCGTCAGCGTGCGTTCGCTGCGGTACTACGAGCAGCAAGGGCTGATCGAGTCGACGCGCACGTCCGGCGGGCAGCGCCGGTACGGCGAGGACGCGGTGTCGTGGGTGGGGCTGATCCAGCAGCTTTACGCGGCCGGACTGTCGAGCGCGACCATCCGCGAGCTGATGCCGTGCCTGCAGTCGGGCGTCAGCACGCCCGAGTCGCGCGTTCGGCTGCGCGAGGAGAAAGCCCGGCTCGACGAGTACATCTCCGGTCTCGAACGCACTCGGGAGCGGCTGGAAGAGATGATCGAATTGGCGGAGACGCCGAATCCGCATTGCCCGGTCGTGCTGGGCTAAAGGGCGGCGAAGGTGTCGTTCAAAACCTTCACGATCGCCCGCGGGGTGCCGGAGATGAGTTCGGTCCGCCCGTCGGTCGTCGGGTAGGTGAGGATCCGGCCTGATTTCACATCGGCGGCGAGGACGGGACCGCCGGTGAGGTGCCTGCCGTTCGCGCGTCGCGCGACGTAGAGGTGATGGGTGGCGTCGGCGGGCTGGTTCAGCGTCGAGGCGAGGTATTCGTGGCTGTTGGTCTCGTCGAACGGGTCCGGGGCCGCGTCGGAAGCGGACGTGACCGAGACCGAGCGCACCGGTGCGCCGGGGATTTGCGGAAGTGTGTCGAAAAGCGTCGTGGCCAGCCGGGTCGGTGCGGCTGGCTGTATTTCGACCAAGCCGTCCTGGGCGGATACCAGAATCGCGGCTTGTTCTCGTTGCGCGACAATGACGGTCCGCTGGATTCCGCCTCGCATGGCCGACCAGGCGAAATACTCGCGTTCGGCGTCGGCGAGCACTTGCAGGGTGCTGCGCAAATGCGCGGACGGCGCGTCGTGGTCCGCGAGGCCGAGTTGAGCGAGGAGATTGATGGTGGCGGCGTGAAGTTCGCGCTGTGCCCCGGTTTTGACCCAGACTCGTTTCGCGCGCAGCATCGGGTGCTGTTCGCCGAGGTCGAGCATGTCCCAGACCGCGGAAAGTGCTTCGACCGGCAGGATCACCGCCTGATCGACGTCCTCTCGCACCTGCGCCCCCTCGGCCCTGGCTTTCGCAATCGGCTGCCGTGAGCACGGTAGCCGATTGATCACCCGCGTGGTGTTGGTGTCTGCAATTGAGAACAGGTAGCGGTTATCGGAAAAGCTGCTACCGGCAAGACGTATACGCTATAGACACCAATGTTCTGATTATTTCTTCTCTGGTCTTGGCGGCGGTAGACGTGTGTGATTACCGACGATGGCCAAGCCCCCGCTCTCCGCTGCGACGCGCACTATTGGCGAGCGCGTGCGCGAATTCCGCAACGACGCGGGGCTGAGCCAGGAACAGCTCGCCGAACTGGCCGGGGTGCACTGGACGTTCGTGAGCCAGGTCGAACGCGGGCTGCGCAACATCAATCTGCACAACCTGCTCAAATTCGCCGACGGTCTCGGCGTGAATCCGGCCCGGCTGGTGGACGGGCTGCGGCCGCCGTCCGGCGATTAGTCCACTGTGGACGGGCGCATGACCTGGCGCAGCGTGCCCTCCCGGAGCAGCAGGATCTGGGTGACCACCTGCAGTCCGACGAAGAACGCGATCGACAACCCGGCGTCGAGCGCGGGAACGTCGTCGACCGGCAGCGTGTAGGCCATTCCGATGCTCAGTCCACTGTGGATCAGGCTGCCGATGCCCCACACCACGGTCAGCGTCCGCCACGCCCGGCGGAACGACGGCCGCTCCTCCCAGGCAGAGTCCAGCCGGGAGCCGCGGCCGGGGAGCAGCGCGCGGGCTGCCTGGTAGGTCGTCGGATACTGGCCGATGACCAGGCTCGCGAGGAGCCAGACGCCGGCCAGCGTGCTGAACCAGGCGCCGCGAACCAGCATCAGCCGGGCGTCGCCGGTCATCAGGGTGGTGGCCAAACCGACGGCCAGGAACATCAGGACGAGCAGGCCGATCCCGTCCACGCGACGCCGGGTGACCAGCGTGTACAGCACGCGCAGCGCGGGCGGCAGGCCACTCAGCAAGAGCGCCCACACCGGCGGGACGTCGAAGGCGCGGAGCAGGTAGTAGCCGCCGACCGGCGCGGCGAGATCGAGCAGCAGCGCGGCCAGCGACGAGCGGAATTCGTTCCCCATGCCCCGAGTTTCGGCGCGCTGGGCGCCTCAGGGCATCGTCGAGCCGGTCAGCCCGGCATCCACCGAACGGTGGATGCCCGGCTGAGAGACCGTCAGACCGGCAGCTTGCGGAAGATCGGCCGCGGCACGTGCCGCAGGATCGACATCACCAGCCGGAACTCCGACGGCGACCACACGAGGTCCTTGCCCTTGCGAGCGGCCTCGACCGCGACGTCGGCGACCTGCTCGGCGGTCCGGGTCAGCGGAGCGTCCTTCATCCCGGCGGTCATCTTGGTCTTGACCTGCCCCGAACGGACGACGGTCACCTGCACGCCGTGCGGCGCGAGCGCCTCGCCGAGACCGAGGTAGAAGCCGTCGAAACCGGCCTTGCTCGAGCCGTACACGAAGTTCGACCGGCGGACCCGCTCGCCCGCGACCGACGACAGCGCGATGACCTTGCCGTGGCCCTGGGTCTTCAGCTTCTCCGACAGCGCCACGCCGACCGACACCGCGGCGGTGTAGTTGACCGTCGCCAGCTCAACGGCCTTGGCGTGGTCCTGCCACAGCTCCTCGGCCTCGCCGAGCAGGCCGAACGCGACCACCGTGACGTCGATGTCGCCGCCGGCGAACGCCTCGTCCAGCACCTTCGGGTGGGAGGCGAGGTCCTTGGCGTCAAAAGCCACAGTGGACACTTCGGCTCCGCGATCCTTCAGGCGCTGCGCGGCTTCCTCCAGCCGCGGCGAAGGACGAGCGGCCAGCACGACCCGCAGCGGCTTCTCCGCGAGGTACTTCTCCGCGATCGCCAGCGCGATGTCGGACGTGCCGCCGAGCAGCAGCAGGGACTGGGGGTTACCGACCGCGTCGATCACAGTGCGAGCCTCCGGCTCATGTCAGAGGCGAAAACGCCTTCGGGGTCAACGGAAGCGCGCACCTTGCGCCACTCCTCCAGCCGCGGGTACATCTTCGCGAACGTCTCGGGCGAGGTGCGCGAGTCCTTCGCGGTGTAGAGGCGGCCGTTCGCGTCCAGGACCATCTCGTCCATTTCCTCGCAGAACCGGCTGAGCCCGTTCTTGATCGGGAAATCGACACTCAGCATCCAGCCCGGCGCGGGCCAGGACATCGGAGCCGGGTTCGCATCGCCCATGCGCTTGAACACGTTCAGGAACGAGTAGTGCCCGGACCGCGAGATGGCCCGGCAGATGGTCTTGAGCTGGTCTTCCGCGCCGAACGGCACGGAGAACTGGTACTGCAGGAAGCCCTTGCTGCCGTACGCGCGGTTCCACTCGCTCAGCATGTCGAGGGGGTGATAGAACTGCGTGAGGTTCTGGATCTTGCCGCGCGCGCCCTTCTTGGGCACCGTCTTCTGCCACAGCTCGTTGATCAAGCCGAAGGTGAGCTTGTTGCCGAGCCCGTTCGGGAACACGTCCGGCAGCGTCAGGAGCTGCGGCGCGTCGAACTTCAACGGGTTGCTGCGCAGCTTCGGGGGCAGCTGGTCGAGCTTCGCGAGCGAACCGCGCGAGAACGTGGCGCGGCCGAGACGGCTGTCGGACGAGATCAGGTCCGGCACCGACATCGAGTAGTCGTAGTTGAGGTCCGAACCATCGGTGAAGAGGCCGAGGGTCTCGTCGAGGTTCGAGGTGCGGTCGGCGTCCACGTAGAAGTACGCCGTTTCCGTCTTCTTCATCCGGATCGTCGCGCGGACGATGATCCCGGTAAGTCCGATTCCGGCCACGGTCGCCCAGAAGAGCTCCGAATCCGGGCCCTCCGGGGTGAGCGTGCGCACGGAACCGTCGGCGGTGAGCAGGTCCATCGACACGACGTGGTTGCCGAAGCTGCCCGCCGAGTGGTGGTTCTTGCCGTGGATGTCGTTGGCGATCGCGCCGCCGATCGTCACCTGGCGGGTGCCCGGGAGGACCGGGACCCACAGGCCGTACGGCAGCGCCTCGCGCATCAGCTTGTCGAGGCTGACGCCGGCGTCGAGGTCGACGAGGCCGGAGTCCGGGTCGATCGAGTGGATACGGTCGAGCACGGTCATGTCGACGACCAGGCCGCCCGCGTTCTGCGCCGGGTCGCCGTACGACCGGCCGAGGCCGCGAGCGATGACCCCGCGCGGGCCTGCGGAGGCGACGGCGCGAGCGATCGCGTCGACGTCGCGGGTGCTCAGCACGTCGGCGACGGTCCCGGCGGTGCGGCCCCAGCCGGTGAGCGTGCGGCGCTGTGTCTGCGGTGCTTGGGTCACGCGGACCAGGGTAGCCACGCCGAACACCGCCCGGAACGTGACCCTGAAGTGCCCGCTTCTACACTTTGCGCATCAAGGCACAAGCGTCCGAGCGTCGAAGTGGGTAATACGGACACTGACGCAATAGGCCGAGAAGGTATTCCAAGTGGTGGCTACAGAACCGCAGAGTGACCAAGCGCAGGCGGCGCCCGCGGGCCCCGGGCTGCTCGGCCAGCTGATCCGGTTCGGGGTGATCGGCGGCTTCTGCGCGCTGCTCGACCTGGGCACGTACTCGCTGCTGCGAGCGATCGGCATGGACGCCACCCCCTGGGTGGACGTCGCGCGCGCGATCAGTTTCGTGGTGGGCACGACCACCGCGTTCTTCCTGAACCGGCGTTTCACGTTCGCCGACGGGCGGCGAGACGGGAACGCCCAGGTCGGCAGCTTCGTTCTGCTGTACGCCGTCACCTTCTTCGTCGCGGTCGGCGTGAACCAGCTCATGCTGCACGTGCTGCCGGAGTCGGGATGGAAGGCCACGCTGGCCTGGGTGGTTTCCCAGGCAACGGCGACTGTGATCAATTTCGTGATGCTCAAGTGGGTCGTGTTCCGTGTACGGCCGGTAAAGGAGAACTGAGTTCGATGCCCGGTAAAGCAGCCCCGGTCGCGGAGGCGGCCCCCGCAGGCGAGACGCGGTTCGCCGAACACGCCCCCGAAGGCAGGCTCACGGCCCAGCGCGGGCTGTACGCCGGGCCGGCTCCGATCGTCAGCAAGGACATGTACGCCGAGGTCGTGCAGGGCAACGCCCAGCGCGAGCGCGGCAGCGTGGTCCTCGAGCCGTCCGCGAAGGTCACCGGCAACACCTACTTCGGCCGCTTCCCGGCGAGCTACTGGCAGCGCTGGACCACGGCGACCGAGGTGAAGGCCGAAGCCGTCGTCACCGGCGACGGGCTGCTGTCGCTCGGCGCGTCCGACATGCTCGGCGACCCGCGCGTGGTCGACGCGCAGCAGGTCTCCGGCGCGAAGGGCGTCAAGATCGAGCTGACCGGCAAGCTGGACAAGTTCCACGACGGCGGCGCGCTGTGGCTCGACTTCGAGACCGAGGCCGGCCAGACGCTGCGGGTCGAGCAGGTCCGCTGGACCGTCGACGCGCCGGAGACGATCCGCCCGACCGCGGTCACCATCTGCACGATGAACCGCGCCGACGACTGCCTCAAGAACCTCCAGGCGCTCGCCGCGGACGTGTCCTCGCTCGACACCCTCGACGCCATCTACGTCGCCGACCAGGGCACTGACCTGGTCGAATCGCGCGAGGGCTTCGAGCAGGTCGCGAAGGACCTCGGCGAGAAGCTGCACTACATCAAGCAGCCGAACCTCGGCGGCGCGGGCGGCTTCACCCGCGGCCTGTACGAGGTCGCCGGGCACACCGCGACCGAGCACGCGAACGTGCTGTTCATGGACGACGACGTGCTGCTCGAGCCGGACCTCGTCGTGCGCATGACGGCGTTCTCCAACCGCGCGGCCAACCCGATCATCGTCGGCGGCCAGATGCTCAACCTGCTGCACCCCAACCAGCTGCACGTCGGGGCCGAGTACGCCCGGCTGAACACGCTGGAGCCGGGACAACCGGTGCAGCACTCGCTGTCCACCGCCGACCTGCTCGGCGTCGACGAGGACGGTAACCCGAACCGCCAGGAACGCCGCCTCGACGCCGGGTACAACGGCTGGTGGTCGTGCCTGATCCCGTACGAGGTCGTCAAGGCCATCGGCTACCCGCTGCCGTTCTTCTTCCAGTGGGACGACGCGGAGTACTCCTACCGGGCCCGCGAATACGGCTTCCCCACGGTGACCCTTCCGGGCGCCGGCGTGTGGCACGCGGACTTCCACTGGAAGGACTGGGACGAGTGGCACCGGTACTTCAACCTGCGCAACTCGATCATCACCGCCGCGCTGCACTCGCCGTTCAACCTGAACCTGCTCTCCCGCGTGCTGATGGCGCAGCTGGTGCGCTACCTGCTCGGCATGCAGTACGGGCTGTCCGCGACGCTGATCAAGGCGGTCGAGGACTTCCTGGAGGGCCCGGAGATCCTGCGCGACGGCGGCGTCGAGGCGATGAAGGAGATCCGCCGGATCCGCGACGCGTACCCGGAGACCAAGCGGCACAAGGCCACTGACGTGCCGGGCATCGCGTCCAACGACATCGGCATCATCAACAGCGCGCCGCGGCCGAGCATGCAGCGGCTCGTCCTGATCAAGCGCATCCTCGACAAGGTGCTCGGCCGCAGCCGTTTCGGGCTGGGCGCGGTGCCGGTCGACGAGGCGCACTGGTGGCACGTCGCGCTCTTCGACACCGCCGTGGTCACCGACGCGTCGCAGGAAGGCGTGCGCGTGCGCACCTACGACAAGGTCAAGATGTTCGACCTGGCCAAGCGCGGCGCGAAGGTGATCAACCGGCTGCGCAAGGAGGGGGCGAGCGTGCAGGAGCAGTACAAGCGCGCGATGCCGGAACTCACCTCGCGGGAGAACTGGAAGCGGCTGTACGAGCTGTGATCGTCTGAGCTGTCCGGGAAGGGCGTCTCGCGTTTCGGCGCGGGCGCCCTTTCTGTCTTTTTCGGTAGCTTTGAATTCATGGCCGACCTGGTTTCCCGCGCGCGTGCCCTTGCCGACGATCTGTTGTTTCCGGCGGCGGCCGAGGTGGACCGGCTCGGCGTGGTGCCGCGATCGCATTTCGACGCGCTCGCCGAGGAGGGTTTCTACGGTCTCGCCGCGCCCGGTTCCGGCGTCGATCTCGACCAGCTGGTCGGCGTGCTCGAAGCGCTGGCCGGCGGGTGCCTGAGCACCGCGTTCACATGGCTGCAGCACCACGGTCTCGTCGCCGGGCTGGCCGCGACGGACCGGGAGGACCTGCGCGAGCGATATCTGCCGGACCTGATCAGCGGGCGGTTGCGCGCGGGCGTCGCGTACGCGGGCGTGATCCCGACGCCGCCGCGGGTGCGGGTACAGCGCGTCGACGGCGGTTACCGATTTGACGGGGAAGCGCCGTTCGTGAGCGGCTGGGACGCGATCGACCTGCTGCAGTTGTCGGGGCGCGACGGCGACACGGTGGTCAACGCCTTGGTGTCGCCGATAGTCGGGCACAGTTTGGTCGCCGAGCCCTTGACCCTCATGGCCGCGCAAGGCACCGCGACCGTGCGGCTGAAGCTCGACAATCACTTCATTCCCGACGAATCGGTTTTCGCCCAGGTCAGCTACGACAAATTCGTGGCTGGCAATACGTTCGCTTCGCGGCTCAACGGATGCGCGCCGCTGGGGCTGGCCGAGCGCTGCGCGCGGTTGATCGAGGCCGCTGGCGAGGAAGAAACGGCGACGGCGGTGCGCTCCGAACAGGACGAAATCCGGCGTCGGCTCAACGCCGGCCTCGCCGATCCGACCACGCTCCCGGCCGCCCGCGCGGCGGGTGCCGACCTGGCGTACCGGTCAGCAGGCGCGCTCGCCGCGGCAACGGGCAGCCGCGCGGTGCTGGCAGGGGCGCACGCCGGGCGGCTGGTGCGCGAGGCGACGTTCCTGCTCGTGGCCGCGAGCAGACCGGAAATCCGCGCCGGACTGCTCGAACTCGCCCGTCGCTAAACGGACAGGCCGAATTTGCCCTTCCGGCTCAGATCCTCCACATAAGCGGCTGCCACGTGGACGAAATTTACCGAAACAGCGTTGCCGTCCCGGGTTTCCAGCGAATGGACGCCGCCGTGTTTCAGGAGGTCCGGGAGCTTTTCCTGAACGGCGGAGGAACTGTCGGCGGTGAGCGGGAAGATCAGCGGTTCGCCGCCCGCCGCGAGGTGCAGGACGAGTGCTGGTTTGGGATCTGCCATGAAGCCATCGCAGCAGCGAGTGATCATCGGCGGCAAGAGCGGTTCGCCGACAGCGGATCCGCTCACAGCGGAAGAGGGCCTGGCCCTGACCTTGGCGGCCCGGAGCCGATGGCCGCGACAGCGCGGAGTGGACTACGGTTTCGCCGGGGAGAGACCGGATTTAGGGGTGGGTCGTGCCGTACACGTTGACGCTGTCACCGGCAGCGGTGGATCTCCTGCTGGCCGAACTCGGACTCGGCCGCGCGCCGGTGCCGTTCGTGGTGCCGCACATCGGCATCACCGGCGAGGAACGCGCGGCGGTGCGCGACGCTGTCTTCCGCGACCTCGACGGACGCGGTCTGCTGCGGCGCGGGACCATCGACGATGACGTCCAAATCGCGCTCGCGACGTTCGCCCGGCCCGGCCTCGCGGTGTCCGCGGCGGCGAAGCTCGGCGACGAGCAGCTCTTTGCGCGGGTGGCGTCGAACGGCCAGTTCGCGGTGCTCGTCTGCCAGCGGGACGGGATGTTCGTCTTCGAGGAGGTTCGCCCGACGGGGATCGTCCCGGCGATCGTCGACCTGCTGCCGCTCACACCCGCCGCGCCAGGCCAGTCGGTGACTGTCGCGAAGCCGTCGAAGCAGCCGGTCCGGGGCGACGCGTACGACCCGTTCGCCGGGGTCAGCGGTCCGCGCACGCACAATCCGCAACTGCGGGCCGTCCAGCGGATCTTCGAAAAGCCGCGGCTGGCGGTCGGCCAGTTCACGCCGTACGTGGGCGACGGCGCCGGCCAGGAAAGGGCGCTGCCGCCGCTCGTGTGGTTCGACACCGAACTCGGCCGCTACCTGCTCAGCACGCGCGATTCGAGCGACGGCAACCGCTGGCTCACCTACGCCCCGGCCGACAATGCCCGTCTGGCCCAACAACTGTTCACCCAGCTTGAAGGCTATTCGGCAAACGCCTGACCGGAGCGGCTCGCGTCGGTAAACTCCGCCGCATGAGCACTGATCCGCTGGCGGCAGGCGGGCTGAACGCCAAGGGCATCGCCGAAGCCGCGGCCGAAACGCACAAGCTGGCCGGCACCGCGAAGGCCGGCGGGTTCAGCATCGACGGCGACGCACTCGGTGACCTGCGCAAAGCGCTCACCGACATGGTCACGCGCCTCGAACGGCTCAAGCCGCAGACGCAGGCGCTGACGACCGCGCCGAAGCTCGGCAGCCACCCGTACGGGCACACCGTGGCCGAGCACGACCGCAAGAGCGGCGCCGACGCGCCCGGGGCGGCCCTCGACGTGCTGGACCAGTTCGGCCGGATCCTGCGCGAGGCCGACGAGGCCCTCGCGCGCGCCGGCGGGGTCTACACCGAGAACGAGAACCAGGCCATCGACACCCACCGGACCGTGAAGGGCACCGAATGAGCACGCCGCAGCCGGGGCTCGCGCCGTCGGACGCCGACTACCTCGGGCACCCGCACGAGCAGCTGAAGTCGTACGTCGAGGCGAATCTCGACGTGGAGCAGGTTTCCTCGGTGTCGCACGCGTACACCGAGGTGCAGAAAGCGTTCGAGGATTTCGCGACGCAGCTGGGCGAGGCCGTGAAGAAGGCCGCACACGCCTGGAGCGGCGAGGCCGCGGCCAGTGCGCAGGCGTATTTCGTGAGCCTCGCGGAATGGGCCGAGGCGAATAGCCAGAACGCGAAACTGGCCGCGCAGATCGTCGAGGAACAGGCGTCCGCCGCGCAGGCGGCGAAGCATTCGATGCCGGACCCCGTCCCGTTCGACTGGTCCGAGGAATTCGACAAATGGTCGCACGCGAGCCCGCTCGAAATGGGTGACGCGATCGATGCGACGCTGAAGAAACAGCAGGCCAGCCGTTCCGCGCACGAGCAGGCCGCGGAGACGATGTCGAAGTACGACGCTTCGCTGTACTCGTCGGGCTCTCAGCAGCCGACTTTCGCGCATCCGCCGAAATTCGGCGTCGCCGCTGGTGGCGGTGCCGCGGTGGCGATGCCGACGGGGCCGGAGCACCACGACGCCGCTCCGGCCGGTCACGCCGCTCCTGCTCCGGCTAGCCCTGCTCCTGCGGTGGCCGACGCTGGCTCGGGTTCGGCTTCGGCCTCGGCGGGTGCCGCTGGTGGCGGCGGCGCGGTGGCTGGGCACGCTAGTGCGCCGACTGTCAGCGGCCCGAGCCAGTTCACCGGTGCCGTGCACCAGCCGATGCCGGACGGCTCGACCACCGCGGCGGGTTACGCACCGGCCGCCGGCCAAGCGGCCTCGAACGGCGGCGCAGCCGGGGCGGGCGCGGGCATGGGCGCGATGCCGATGGGCGGCATGATGGGCGGTGGCGGCGGAGGTTTCGGTGCCGACGAGGAGCACGAAACCAAGGTCGGCCGCGGCGGCGGTTCGTTCGGCCCCGGCGACGGAGCCATGGCCCCCGGCGCGGCGGACGTAGCGGCCGGCGGAATGGGCGGTGCCCCGGCCCGCCCCGGCATGGGCTTCGGAGCCCGCCCGTACGACGACGGCAACGACCAGCCCGCGTTCGTGATGGAAATCGAGGAGAACGAAGTCTTCGGCGGCGGACATCGTTCCGCGCCGCCGGTCATCGGGGAATAGCCGGATAGTCCGTTGTGGACGGTGGGGTTAGCGCACTGTCCACAACGGACTGACTGGCTCAGTACCGGTAGAACTTCTCCGCGCGTCCCTGCCGCAGCAGTTTCAGCCACTGCAGGAACGCCTTCGGGTCTCGCTTCACGCCCACGAAATACAGGCCGAAGCGCAGCACTTCCAGCGCGCCGATCTTCCGCATTCCCGGCTGCGACAGCAAATACCCGCGGTTGCGATACGTGTAGTACCGCTTGACCTCGTTCTCCGGGTCCTGCGCGTGGAATTTCCCGCCCAGCATCGGCTTGAACTCGTCCGAGCCGTCGGGGTGCAGGTAGGTCGTGCGCAGCGACGTGCCGAACGGCAGGCCGGACCGCACCAGGCGGCGGTGCAGTTCCACCTCGTCGCCGCGGAAGAACAGGCGCAGGTCGGGCACGCCGGTGACGTCCAAAGTGGACGCGCGGAACAACGCGCCGTTCATCAGGGACGCGATGCCCGGCAGGAAATCCGTGCCCAGTTCGGCCGACGAGCGCTTCCAGGTGAGGCCGCGGCGCAGCGGGAACGCCAGTTTCGCCGGGGAGTCGATGTTCGCCACCACCGGGGAAATCTCGGCGAGACCGCGCTTCTCGGCTTCCTCCAGCAGGATCTCGAGCACGTGCTCGTCCGCTGGGCGGCCGTCGTCGTCGGCGAGCCAGACCCAGTCCGCGCCGAGCGACAGTGCGTGCAGCATGCCGAGCGCGAAACCGCCCGCGCCGCCGAGGTTCCGGTGCGACGGGAGGTACGTGTACGGCAGCGGGTAGGCCTCGACCACTTCCCGCGCGGACTTGTCCGGGCCGTTGTCGACCACGACGAGGTGGTCGACCGGCCGGGTCTGGGCGGCGATGATCTTCAGCGAGTCCGCGAGCAGCTCGCGGCGATGCCGCGTGACGACCACGCCGACGACGGCGCCCTCGGGCAGCTCTCGCGTCTCGCCGGCCATCATTCCCCGCCGTTCTTCGTGGTCGCGGGCTCGATGCCGAGGCGCTCGAGACCTTCCTGGCTCATGTTCTCGAACGGGTCGCGGCCCTTGTACTCGGTGAGCACCTCGCGCAGCGAACCCTGCTTCTTCAGGTGCCCCTCGTCCATCCAGATCGCCGAGTCGCACAGCTCGAAGAGGAACTCGTCGGAGTGGCTCGCGAAAACCAGGATGCCGGACCGTTTGACCAGGTCCTTGAGCCGGTCGCGCGCCTTGTTGAGGAACGCCGCGTCGACCGCGCCGATGCCCTCGTCGAGGATCAGGATCTCCGGGTCGATCGAGGTCACCACGCCGAGCGCGAGCCGCACCCGCATGCCGGTGGAGTACGTCCGCAGCGGCATCTGCAGGTAGTCGCCGAGTTCGGTGAACTCCGCGATGTCGTCGACCCGCTTCTCCATCTCCTTGGCGCTCATGCCGAGGAAGAGGCCGCGGATGATGATGTTCTCCTCGCCGGAGATCTCCGGGTCCATGCCGATGCCGAGGTCGAACACCGGCGCGATCTTGCCGACGATCCGCGACGATCCGCGGGTCGGCTCGTAGATCCCGGCGAGCAGCCGCAGCAGCGTGGACTTGCCCGCACCGTTGTGCCCGACCAGGCCGACCCGGTCGCCCTCGCGGAGGCTGACCGACACGTCGTGCAGCGCCTCGATGATCGGCACCTTCTGCTCGGTGCCGATCTTGCCGCCGACCTTGCCGAGCACGCGCTTTTTCATCGAACGCGTCTTCGCGTCGAAAATCGGGAAGTCCACGTACGCGTTGTGGACGTCAATGCTGACCATCTGTCACACCCAATACGAGACGCGAGACCGGTAATTGCGCATGGCGACGAGCGCGAGCCCCCAGCCGACGACGGTGATCGTGCCGACCACGACCCAGCTGGTCCAGCTCACCGCCTGTCCGATGAGCGGCGACCGCACCACCTGCATGTAGTGGTAAAGCGGATTCAGCTTGATGATCGGCAGCGCCCACGACGCACCGTCGCGCGCCCCGCCGGACAGCAGCTGGTCGACCGGCCAGACGATCGGGGTGCCGTAGAACATCAGCTGGATCAGCGAGTTGATCAGCTGCGGGATGTCGCGGAACCGGGTCGAGATGATGCCGAGCAGCAGCGCGGCCCAGCCCGCGGTGAGCGCGAGCAGCATGAATCCCGGAATGGCGAGGAAAATGTTCCAGCTCAGGCCCGGGTGGCAGTACTTGTCCGGCGTGCACGCGCCGTCCTTCGAGCCCAGCGAGTACGGGGCGTCGAGCGCCGAGAAGAAGATGATCAGCAGCACGACGTAGACGATCATGTTGTGCGCCAGCAGCAGCGTCTGCCGCCAGATCGTGCGCAGCACGTACACGCTCAGCGGTGCGGGAACCTGTTTGATCAGCCCCTCGTTCGCGATGAACGTCTCCATGCCTTCGGTGAGGCAGCCCTGGATGAAGCCCCAGATGATGAAGCCGGTGGAGAGGTAGGGCAGGAACACCTCGATCGGCGTCCGGAACAGCTGCGAGTACAGCAGGCCGAGGCCGAGCGCGATGACGCCCTGGCTGATGGTGATCCAGAACGGCCCGATGATGGACCGACGGTAGCGCTGCTTGATGTCCTGCCAGCCGAGATGGGTCCAGAGCTCGCGGGCGGCGAAACCGGTCTTGATGTCGTCGATCGCACGCGCGAACGTCTTGCTGTCCGACGACGGTGGAGCCGGAGTCGAGACATCGGGTTCGGCTGCGTGAACCGTGCTGGTGGCATGCACGTGGACGAGGGTACCGATGGGACGCACCGGCCTCGGCTCGCCCCGGCCCGACCGGCTGGCGGCCGCTGAGCGGATACGGGCGATACGGACCCGGACGTTCCCGGTGTCCTGGTAGTTTCTTCCCCTATGACTGCTGCTCTTGGTGCGGCGAGCCTCATGGTCGACCTCCTTTCGGTGTACGCGGACCGGCCGGACCCGCGTTCGGTGGCCGTGGTCGGCAACCAGCCGCTGGAGCCGGACCCCGCCCGGGCCAAGGCGGTCGACGACTGTGACCTGGTCATTCGGGTCAACGGGTTCGTCATCGACGAACCGGACGGACCGGACATCACCGGACGCAAGGTGCACACGGTCGTCTTCAACCGGGCCGTGCGCGCCACCCGGCACGTGTTCAGCGACTACCGCTCCCGGCTGTACCTGCTGGTCGAGCCGGGCCGCCTGCACTGGGAGCCGGAGGCGCTGCCCGGCTGGTGGCCCTCGGATCTCGGGTTCGTCCCGGTGTCGAACCGCGACGTCGTGCTGCCCCTCTCGGACGCGCTCGGCCTGCCGACGCGCACCGAACCCACCTGGTCGACCACCGGTACGCTCGCGGCCTGGATCGCCCGCACCTCGTTCCCCGAGGCGCAGCTGGTGCTGACCGGGTTTTCGTTCATCGACAACCCGGAACAGACCTCGTGGGAACACGCGGCGGGCGACTCGTGCATCGTGGGGCCGGAGCACCAGATCGCCGCCGAGGGCAGGCTGCTGGAGTCGTGGACTCGCACCGGCACCACCACCTTGCTCCGCTGAAACCCGCTTGCACTCGTCGAAGGAACTTCCGTCATGCCCTTCACCAAGTTCAGAAACCTGTTCGGCTCCCGGATCGCCCGGCTCGTCGATTACCGCCTCGAAGAGCGCACGCGAGGTGTGCTCCAGGACTTCGAGACCCGGATCGACGAGCTTGAGCACTGCACAACCGACCACCGCCGCCGGCTCGCCGAGACCGACGAGAAGCTGGAGTCCGCGCTCGGCGACCTCCGCTGGATCCGCGGCGAGCTGGACCGGATGATCCCGCACGTCGCCGCGCAGGAGGAGCAGCTGGAAACGCTCCGGGAGAAGCTCGCGATGACTCCGCGCGCCAACGACGCCGAGGCTCTCGAAGCGCGTTCGCTGGTCGAGGAGATCCAGCGGCAGCACGCGCAGGTCCGCGTCCGGCTGGCCGGGATGGCCCGGTACGAGGAGCGGTTGAGCCGGCTCGAGGACGCGAAGTTCACCCCTGCGCAGTGACGTCCGTCATCGCCCGCGACGCGACCGAGGCCGACGCTGAACTGCTGCTGGCCTGGCGCAACGACCCGGCGACCCGCCAGGCGTCGCGGTCCACCGACGTGATCGATCCGGACAGCCACCGGCGCTGGCTGCGGGGGGTGCTCGCCGCGCCCGGCCGGATCCTGCTCGTGCTGGAGGAAGCCGGAAAACCGGTGGGCACGGTGCGGTTCGACGACGAGGGCGGCCGCGAGTGGGAGGTCAGCATCACGCTCGCGCCGGAAAGCCGCGGCCGCGGGCTGGCGCGACCGGTGCTCGACGCGGCGGAGCGGACGCTGGCGGCCCGGACGGACGCGGTGGCCGTGCTGGCCGCGGTGCACGAGGAGAACGCGGCGTCGGCGGCGTTGTTCGAGCGGGCTGGTTACCTGGAGGTCGCGCCCCCTGCCGACGGTTTCCGCCGGCTGCGCAAGACTCTGCACTGAACCCCACCGGAAGGACGCCACCCATGTCCGAAGTGCGCATCGGCAAGCACCTGGTCGGCCCGGCGCGGCCGCCGTTCGTGATCGCGGAGATGTCCGGCAACCACAACGGCGACCTGGACCGCGCGCTGGCCATCGTGGACGCGATCGCCGACGCCGGCGCGCACGCGGTGAAACTGCAGACCTACCGTCCGGACACGATCACCGTCGACGTCGACGGCCCGGCGTTCCGGATCGGCGACGGGCATTCCCTGTGGGGCGGGGAAAATCTGTACAAACTGTACGAAAAGGCGCATACGCCGTGGGAATGGCACGAACCGATCTTCGGTCGCGCCCGCGAACGCGGCCTGGAAGTGTTCTCCAGCCCCTTCGACCCGACCGCGGTGGAGCTGCTGGAATCGCTGGACGCGCCGGCGTACAAGATCGCCTCGTCGGAGATCGTCGACCTGCCGCTGATCGAACTGTGCGCCCGCACCGGCAAACCGCTGGTGATTTCGACCGGGATGGCGAACGTCGCGGAAATCGACGCGGCCGTGCGCACCGCTCGCTCGGTCGGCAATGACCAGCTGATCGTGCTCGGCTGCACGGCGAGCTACCCGGCGTCTCCGACGGAAAGCAACCTGCGCGGGTTGCCGTTGCTGGCCGGGCTGACCGGGACGCTGGTCGGGTTGTCCGACCACACGCCGGGGCTGGGCGCGCCGGTCGCCGCGGTCGCGCTGGGTGCGGTGGCGATCGAGAAACACGTGACGCTCGCTCGCAGCGACGGCGGCGTGGACTCGGAGTTTTCGCTGGAGCCAGCGGAGTTGGCCGCGTTGGTCACGGAGACCCATCGGGCGTGGGAAGCGCTCGGCGAGCCGGTGCTGGGCCCGCGCGAGAGCGAGAAGGAAGGGCTGCGGCTCCGGCGTTCGCTGTACGTGGTGGAGGACGTCAAGGCCGGGGATCCGGTGACGGAGCGGAACGTTCGCTCGATCCGCCCGGCCGGCGGGCTCGCCCCGGCGGAGATCGCGAACGTGCTGGGGCGGACGTTCCGGGTCGACGCCGCCAAGGGGACCGCATTGAGCTGGGATTTGATCTAGGCTCGGTCGCATGGCAGGCGAGAAGTCCCGCAAGGCGTTGCTGGCCACGCTCGGCGTCCTCGGGGCGATTCCGGTCGCCTCCGGGCTCACCGGAATCCTCGGCGGGCCGGAACGCGCCCCGGGCGGCGCCGCGACGACGCCGAGCGTCGACAGCGAGTACCGGTTCGTGAACACGTTCTGGACCGCGGCCGGGTTCGCGTTGTGGTGGTCGATCCGCCGCCCGGAGAAGCGTGCGGCGACGACCCGGCTGGTCTTGGGGACAGCGGCTGCGGGAGGACTGCCGCGGCTTCTCTCGGCGCGGCGGGCTGGGGCACCGCATCCGGTGTTCAGGGCGGCGACGGTGTTGGAGCTGGCTGTGGTGCCGGCTGTGCTGGTGTGGCACGCGAAGGTGGTTCGGGACGGTCAGCGCACGGAAGACCCGAGCGCAGACCTGCCAGCAGCCCTCTGATCGGCAGTCAGCTGCCGAAGAACCCGCGCACCCCGTCGATCACCCGGTCCACGTCGGAGTCCTTCAGCGACGGGAACAGCGGCAGCGAAAGCTCCTGCTCGTAATACGCCTCGGCATTCGGGCACAACCCTCGGCGGTAGCCGAGATCCTCGAACACCGGATGCCAGTAAGCCGGGATGTAGTTCACCTGCACCCCGATCCCCTGGCCGCGCAGGTGGTCGAACAGCGCACGCCGGCGGCCGTCCAGCACTCGCAGCGGGTACAGGTGCCACACCGGGTCCGCGCCTTCGCGGCGAGGCGGTGTCCGGACGCCGGGAACGTCCGCGAGCGCCGCGTTGTACCGCGCGTGGATCTCGGCGCGCCGCAGCTTGAATTCCGTCAGCCGCTTGAGCTGGCTGCTTCCCAGCGCGCACAGGACGTCCGGCAGCCGGTAGTTCAGGCCGAACTCGTGCACTTCCTGGTGCCACGCGCCCTCGTCCGGGTATCGCTGGTGCGACTTGTCCCGGACCAAGCCGTGGTTGCGGAACGCTTGTGCGCGCTGCAGCAACTCGTCGGAGCCGGAGACGACTGCGCCGCCCTCGGCGGTGGTCAGGTTTTTGGTGGGGAAGAAGGAAAATGTGGTCAGATCGGCGAGCGAGCCGACCGGGCGACCCTGCCAGGAACCGCCGACCGAGTGTGCCGCGTCTTCCAGCAGCAGGGCATCGGCGTCGTGCGCGAGCTTCGCCAGTGCGTCCAGTTCGGCGGGATGCCCGGCGTAGTCGACAGCGGCGACCACCTTGGTGCGGCTGGTGATCGCTGCCGCGGCCGCGTCGACGGACAGGTTGCCGGTGTCTGGCTCGACGTCGGCGAACACCACCTTCGCGCCGTGCAGTGCCGCGGTCGCCGCGGTGGCGACGAAGGTCATCGGCGACGCTACGACCTCGTCGCCCTCGCCGATTCCGGCCGCGGCGTACGCGACGTGCAAGGCCGCGGTGCCGGACGTGACGGCCACGGCGGGGGTGCCGCCGGTGTGTTCCGCCAGGTCTGCCTCGAACTTCGCGACCGCGGGACCCGTCGTGAGCCAATCGCCGCGCAGGACCGAGACGACGGCCTCGATGTCTTCTTCGCTGACGGACTGGCGGCCGTACGGCAGGAAGCCCGCCGACGGTCCCTCGGAGGCGGCGGGGGACTCAGGCATATTGCTCGACCAGTTCGCGGAGTTCGTCGGCCTCGAGCCAGAGGTCGTTGGTGTCCGAGCGGTACGCGAAGCCTTCGGGCACCTGCTCCCCGGCGGCGGGCGATTCGTAGCCCCAGCCTGCGAGGTGCGGCTGCACGACGTAGCGGTCGGTCAGCCGGAGAGTCCGTCGCGCGTCGTCCGGCGCGATCATCTCCTCGTGCAGTTTCTCGCCCGGTCGCACACCGACCTCGTGCATCGGCGAACCCGGCGCGATCGCCTGCGCGAGGTCGACCAGCCGCATGCTCGGAATCCGCGGCACGTACAGCTCGCCGCCGGACATCTGGTCGAACGAGTCGACCACGAACCGCACGGCCTGCGGGAGCGTGATCCAGAACCGGGTCATCTCCTTGTGCGTGATCGGCAGCGATTCGCCCTGCTCGGCGAGCTTGCGGAAGAACGGGATGACGCTGCCGCGCGAGCCCATCACGTTGCCGTAGCGCACCACGGAGAACCGCGTCGGATGCGCGGCCGCGTAGTGGTTGCCGCTGATGAACATCCGGTCCGCGCACAGCTTCGTCGCGCCGTAGAGGTTGATCGGGCTGGACGCCTTGTCGGTCGACAGCGCGACGACCTTCTTCACGCCGGTGTCGATCGCCGCCTCGATCACGTTCTGCGAGCCCGTGACATTGGTCTGGACGAACTCGAACGGGTTGTACTCGCCGGTGTCGACCTGTTTGAGCGCCGCGGCGTGCACCACGTAGTCGACGCCGTGCATGGCGCGCTCGAGGCGGCGGCGGTCGCGCACGTCGCCGATGAACCAGCGCAGCCGCGGGTCGTCGTTGAACAGCTGCCGGGCTTCGTACTGCTTCAGCTCGTCGCGGGAAAGCACCACCAGCCGGCTGGGGTTGAGCTCGGCCAGCGCGTAGGCGATGAACGCCTTGCCGAAGGAGCCGGTCCCGCCGGTGAGCAGGATGCTGGAACCATCCAGCTCGGACATCGATGACCTCCGCGATCGGGGTTCGTGGATCGGCGCGGGGCGCCGCAGGCCATCATGTCACCCATGCGTGCAGGCCCTGGCGTCAACGCCGTGATACAGGCCCGGTCGTCGTCCACCCGGCTGCCGGGGAAGGTGCTGCGGCCGCTCGCCGGGCGGAGCGTGCTGGGCTGGGTCGTGCGAGCCGCGGCGGCCGCCCCCGGTGTGGCCAAGGTAGTGGTCGCGACCTCGGACGACGCGTCCGACGACGCTGTCGCCGCCGAGGCGGAACAGTGCGGCGCGCACGTCGTCCGGGGGCCGCTGGACGACGTCGTGGCCCGGTTCGGGCTCGCGCTGTCGGAGCACCCGGCGGACGCAGTGATCCGTCTCACGGCGGACTGCCCGCTGCTCGATCCCGCCCTGATCGGCCGGCTGGTCGCGGTGTGGCGGGCCGAACCGGCGCTGGACTACGTCTCGACCACGCTCGTCCGCACCCTGCCGCGGGGTTTCGACGCGGAGCTGGTGCGCGCGCCGGTCCTGGCCGAACAGGTGGCGACCGCGACCGGGGCGGACCGCGAGCACGTGACGTCGGCGATCTACCGGCAGCCCGACCGGTACTCGTGCACCGGCATCGTGGTCAGCCCGGCGGCCGACGACCTGCGCGTCACCTTGGACACCCCGGAGGACTGGGAGCTGATCTCGGCTCTCGTGGCTGAGCTCGGCGACGTGCCGGGTTCGTGGCGTTCGGTGGTGTCGCTGCTGCGGTCGCGGCCGGATTTGGCGGCGGTGAACGCACACGTCGAGCAGAAGAAGGTCGGCCAGTGAAGCTGCTGCTCCGCGCGGACGCTTCGCCGGACATCGGGGCCGGGCACATCTCCCGGGCGGTCGCCTACGCCGAGCGCGCGGTCGCGCGGGGCTGGGACGTGCACTTCGCCGGCTCCACGACTAACGCGGAGTGGCTGGCGGCGCGGTTCGACGAGCTGTCGGTACCGCGTTTGCCGGTTTCTTCCTTGGCTGACTTGGCTTCCGGCTTCGATGCCGTGCTCGTGGACCACTACGGGATCGGCGACGTCCGCGCCGAGGTCAACGCCGCTGGTGCTCGTTTGGTGTCCATTGAGGACGATGTGTTCGGTCGTCGTCCGGCAGATGTGGTGGTGGATTCGGGGTTTGCGCCGGGCCCGCGTCCCGAGGATGGTTCGGGCGTGCTGTTGCGCGGGGTGGAGTACACGCCGCTTCGAGACGTCGTGCTGCGCGCGCGTTCTCGCCGGAGCACCTCGTCGCCGCCGCAGGTGACTGTGGTTTTGGGCGGCGGTGCCGAGTGGGCTTCGACGGTTTCTCTGTTGCTCCAAGCGCTTGCCGAAACGGGATTGCCGTTCACGGCGGACGCTGTGGTTCGCGGCACGCCGACGTTGCCGTCCACTGTGGAGGGACAGACGATCCGGGTAGCCGCGCCGCATGCCGGATTGCTGGACCTGCTCGCCGGGACGGACATCGCGATCAGCGCGTCCGGGGTGACGTTCCTGGAGCTGTGCTGCCTCGGGGTGCCGACGGCCGCGGTGCAACTGGTGGACAACCAAGCGGCCGGGTACCGGGCGGCGCTGGAACGAGGTCTGGCGTGCGGTTTGGGTCCGGCGGACACCTTGGGCGCACGGCTGCCGGAAGCGACGGAGACGTTGCGGCAGCTGCTGTCGGACGCTTCACTGCGGTCACGGCTTTCGGCAGCTGGCCAGTCTGCTGTGGACGGTCGGGGAGTGGACCGGGTGCTGGACGTTCTGTCCGGGTTCTGATCGAGGACCGGAACAGTCCGCAATCCTTCCTACTGTCCTCCGCATGACCGAGACCCCGTTCCGGATCGACATCCCCGAGTCCGCCCTCACCGACCTCAACCGTCGCCTGGCGGACACCCGCTGGCCCGACCCCTTCCCCGACCCGGGCTGGGACCTTGGCATCCCCGTCGAAGCCGTCCAGGACCTCGTCGAGTACTGGCGGCTCGGCTTCGACTGGCGGGCACAGGAAGAACGCCTCAACGGCTTTCCCCAGTTCACCACCACCATCGACGGCGCGAACATCCACTTCCTGCACCTCGAATCCCCCGAACCGAACGCCCTCCCGCTCCTGCTCACCCACGGCTGGCCCGGTTCGATCGTCGAATTCCTCGACCTCGTCGGCCCCCTCGCCGACCCCCGCGCCTACGGCGGCGACCCGGACGTGGCGTTCCACGTCGTCGTTCCCTCGGTGCCCGGGTTCGGCTTTTCCGGGCCGACCCCCGACCGCGGCTGGGGTCCGGCTCGGACGGCGCGCGCCTGGGCCGAGTTGATGACCCGCCTCGGGTACGCGGAATTCGGCACGCACGGCGGTGACTGGGGCGCGTTGATCTCCCGCGAACTCGGAGTCCAATTCCCGGAGCGGATCATCGGGGCGCACGTGACGATGCTTCCGTCCGCGGTGGCGCGCGAAGAGGCGGACCTCGACGGACTCCGCGGCGCAGAGCTGGCGAAGGGGCAGCGGTCACTGGCGAAGGCGCGGGCCTTCCAGCAGAACGGCGTCGGCTACGCGATGATCCAGTCCACCAAGCCGCAAACGCTTGCGTACGGGCTCACCGACTCCCCGGCCGGCCAGCTGGCCTGGATCGCCGAGAAGTTCCGGGCGTTTTCGAACACCGACCACGACCTGATCGACCGGGACGACCTGCTCGCCAACGTGTCGATCTACTGGTTCACCCGCACCGCCGCGTCGTCCGGGCGGATCTACGCCGATCAGGACGTCCAGTGGGGCGCGCCGCTGGCGACGTCGACCGTGCCGACGGCTGTCGCGGTGTTTCCGGACGACATCGGGCTTCCGCTCCGGCACCTGGCCGAGCGCGCCGACCGGATCGTGCGGTGGACGGAACTCCCGCGCGGCGGGCACTTCCCGGCGCTCGAAGAACCCGATCTGCTGATCGGCGATCTTCGAGCGTTCTTCTCCGCGGAAACCCAGGGGAAAAGCTAGAGGTACTGCCCGGTTCCGGTGATGCCGTGCCCGTGCCCCTCGCCCGGGTGCGCACCGGAGCCGGACGATCCCGCGGGAAGGCCGCGGCGCATCTGCTCCAGCTGCACCCGCGCCGCCATCTG
This sequence comes from Amycolatopsis echigonensis, assembly GCF_014174495.1. Taxonomy (GTDB): domain Bacteria; phylum Actinomycetota; class Actinomycetes; order Mycobacteriales; family Pseudonocardiaceae; genus Amycolatopsis; species Amycolatopsis echigonensis. The sequence goes on along the minus strand of NZ_JACJHR010000002.1, from coordinate 6,627 downwards.
CTGCGCGAACAGCGCGGTCTGGATGCCGTGGAACAAGCCCTCCAGCCAGCCGACCAGCTGGGCCTGCGCGATCCGCAGCTCGGCGTCCGAGGGCGTCTCGTCCTCGGTGAACGGCCGCACGAGGCGCTCCAGTTCCTCGCGCAGCTCCGGCGCGAGCGCCTCCTCCAGTTCGCGCACCGACGTCTGGTGGATCTCGCGGACCCGGTTGCGGCTGGCGTCGTCCAGCGGTGCGGCGCGGACCTCCTCCAGCAGCTGCTTGATCATGGTCCCGATGCGCATCACCTTGGCCGGTTCCTCGACCAGGTCGCCGACGGACTCGTTCTCCTCGCCCTCGGGTGCCGCCTGCGCGGTGCCGACCGGGACCCCGTCCGGCCCGACGACGACCACGCGCGGCGCGTCCGCGTCCCTGGCTGCGCCCGTTCCCCCGAAGTTCGGCTCGCTCATATGCTCCATCCCCGTCGGTTAGCGGTCCTGACCCGAGCCTAGCGGCCGTTCGGGCAGTTCTGCCCAACCCCGCGGCAACCGCGAAACCGCACGTCCGTACGGTGTCCCCATGGCGTTTGACGTCGCTCGTATCCGTGGGCTCTTCCCCGCGCTTGGCGACGGCTGGATTCACTTCGACGGCGCCGCCGGAATGCTCGTGCCCGAACAGGTCGCTTCGGCCGTTTCGACAGCTATGCGGGCACCGGTGTCCGGGCCGGGCGGGGCGTTTCCGGCCTCCCAGCGGGCGGAAAGCATCGTCACCGCGGCCCGCCGGGCCGTGGCTGATCTGGTCGGGGCGGACCCGGCTGCCGTCGTGCTCGGTCCGAGCGCGCCGGTCCTGTTGCGCCGCCTCGTCGACGCGCTCGCCGAGCGCTGGACGATCGGCGACGAGATCGTCGTCTCCCGGCTCGACGAAGAGGCCAACATCGCGCCGTGGCGGCGGGCCGCGAAACGCGTCGGCGCGGTCGTGCGGTGGAGCGAAATCGACATCGAGACCTGCGAGCTGCCCGCGTGGCAGTACGAGAACCTCGTGTCCGCGCGGACGAAAGCGGTGTCGGTGACGCTGGCGTCCGGGTCCGTCGGGACCCGGCCGGACGTGCCGACGGTGATCGAATTCGCCAAACGCGTCGGCGCGCTGGTCGTGGTCGACGCGACGTACGCGGCCCCGTTCGTGCCGCTTGACCTGCAAGAACTCGGTGCCGACGTCATGGTCGTCTCCGCTCCCTCGTGGGGCGGGCCTGCCGTCGGCGCGCTGGTGTTCCGCGATCCGGAGCTGCTCGAGCGCGTCTCGTCGGTGTCGCTCGACCCGGCCGCGACCGGTCCCGCGCGGCTCGAACTCGGGCCGCACGCGTACCCGCTGCTGGCCGGTGTCGTCGCGTCCATCGACTACCTCGCCGGCCTCGACGACGCCGCGACCGGCTCCCGCCGCGAACGCCTGGTGACGTCGCTCGGCTCGGCCAAGTCGTACCACGCGGGCCTGCTCGCGCAGCTGTCCACGGAACTGCGCTCGCTGCGGCACGTGATGGTGATCGGCGACGCGATGCGCCGGATCCCCGCGCTCGCGTTCGCGGTGGCCGGCACGAAAGCGTCCCAGGTCGCCGAATACCTGGCGTCGCAAGGCTTGTGCGCGTTCGCCGACGACGGCACCAGCGGCGTGTTCGCGTCGCTGGGCGTCGGCGAGGTCGGCGGAGCGGTGCGGATCGGGCTCGCGCACTACTCCAACGTGTTCGAGATCAACCAGCTGGTGCGGGTGCTGGAAGAACTGCGCTGACCCTGGTGCGTGGTGGTCCCGAGGAGAACCGGGATCACCACGCACGAGCGTCAGGACTTCGCGGCCAGCAGGACCTTCCCGAAGATGCTGCCCTCCTCGAGCATCCGGTGCGCGGACGCCGCCTCGGCCATCGGCACCACGTGGCCGACGATCGGCCGCACCGAACCTTGTTCCACCAGCGGCCACAACCGATTCCGGACATCCGCGACGATCGCCGCTTTCTGGTCCAGCGGGCGGAATCGCAGCCCGGCCGCGAACACGCTCGCGCGTTTGCCCAGCAGCTTGCCGATGTTCAGCTCGCCCTTGACCCCGCCCTGCATGCCGATGATGACGAGCCGGCCGTCGGCGGCGAGCGCGTCGACGTTGCGGTCCAGGTACTTCGCGCCCATGTTGTCGAGGATGACGTCGGCGCCGCTCTTCGTCTCCGCGCGCAGCACCTCGACGAAGTCCTGCTCCTTGTAGTTGATCGTGATGTCCGCGCCGAGCTGGCGGCAGCGGTCGAGCCGGTCGGCCGAACCCGCGGTGACCGCGACGGTCGCGCCGAGCGCTTTGCCCACCTGGATCGCGTGCGTGCCGATGCCGCCCGCGCCGCCGTGCACGAGCAGGACCTGGCCTTCGCTGAGACCGGCGTGCATCACGACGTTCGCCCACACCGTGCAGGCCACCTCGGGCAGCCCCGCCGCGGCGACAGTCTCGATTTCGCCGGGCACCGGCAGCAACTGTCCGGCCGGGACCGCGACGCGCTCGGCGTATCCGCCGCCGGCGAGCAGCGCGCACACCTCGTCGCCGACCTGCCAGCCCTCGACGCCCTCGCCGAGTTCGGCGATCGTGCCGGAGCATTCCAGGCCGAGGATGTCGCTCGCCCCGGGCGGCGGCGGGTAGTTGCCCTGGCGTTGCAGCAGGTCGGCGCGGTTGACCGCGCTGGCCGTGACGTCCAGCAGTACCTCGCCGGGCCCCGGTTCCGGATCGGGGACCTCGGTCCATTCGAGCACGTCAGGGGCACCGGGTTCGCGGATCGTGATCGCGTGCATGCGCCCGACTGTATCCCGGGTCAGCCGAGATCGTTGGTGCTGAAGGTGTTGCAGCGCGCGGGCTGTCCGGTCTGGAAGCCGGTGGTGAACCACTTCTCGCGCTGAGCCGAGGTTCCGTGCGTGAAGCTCGACTTGTCGACGTGGCCGTTGCCCAGGTTCTTCTGGATGTAGTCGTCGCCGATCCGGGACGCGGTGTCCAGCGCGCGCGAGATGTCGTCCTTCGTGACGTCCTGGACCAGCGGTTTCCCGGAGCTGGTCGGGGTCGTGCTGGCGTGGTTGGCCCAGACGCCCGCGTAGCAGTCGGCCTGCAGTTCCAGTCGGACCGAACCGGAGGTCGGGCCGGTGCCGGTGCCGCGCTTGGACGTTCCGGTGAGGTTCTGCACGTGGTGGCCGTATTCGTGGGCCAGCACGTACGCCTCGGTGAACAGCCCGCCCTGTGCGCCGAAGCGGGTCTTCAGCTCGTTGAAGAACGTGAGGTCGATGTACACGTACGAGTCGGCCGGGCAGTAGAACGGCCCGGTGTCCGACGTCGCGCTGCCGCAGCCGGTGCGCACGCCGCCGCTGAAGAAGCGGGTGGTCGCCTTGCGGTAGGTCTGGCCGGAACGGGAGAACTCCTGCGTCCAGTAGTCCTGGATGGAGTTGACGATCGCGACGACCGCGCAGTCGTGGTCGCGGTTCGCGTCGGCGCCGGTGCGGCACTTCTTCGCGAGCGTGCCCGCGTCCAGCTGCTGCCCGGCGTGGACGTCGCTGAGCCCTAGTCCGCCCGCCGCGGGCGAGGTTCCGGTGCTGGGAACGCCGCCGAACTGGGAGATCAGGAAGTAGATGACCAGGCCGACGATGCCGAGTCCACCGCCGCCGATGGCCACCCGGCCGCCGATGCCGCCGCCTCCGCCGCTGCCGCGCATGTCCTGGACTTCGGAGGAATCCAGACCCGCGTTGTCGTCGAATCGCACGCGGAAAGGGTAGCCGCACACCCCGGAACGCGGCTGGGTGCGGCCCCTGCGCTGGGGGCCGCACCCAGGTACTACCGAGGTTTCGTTGAGAGCGGTTGGCCACCGGCCGGGCTGGCGTCCGGCGCTGCCTTCGCGGTGCCGAGGCCGCGAAGTGAAGCAGCGGCATAACGACGCCGGGTGCGCGTGGCCGATGCCGAGCGCACGGGGTGCTCGTGCTGTTCGCAATCGCGACCGAACCGGAACGGGGCCGTGCCGGTCGCGGGGACACAGCGGGCGGTCAACCGCGGGAACTACCTGCCATGCCACCACCTGGCCCTTCCCGGGGGGAAACGCGGCCCGGCGTGCCCTTCGGCGCGCTCCGGAGATCCTCGTCGTCCCTCCGCTGCCCCCGAGGATGCGCTTCTTCGCGCCGAGTCTCAACCTTTTCGTAACCCTCCATTGGGGGAAGTTCGACCGAGAATTTCACGCCGGGCCGAAACGGAGCCGCGAAACCGGCCTTCTACGCTTCCGGACATGAGCGATGACCAGGACGTGCGCTGGCTCGACCCGGACGAGCAGCACGCCTGGCGGGCCTACATCGTCGCGTCCCTGCGGCTGCGCCAGCGGCTGCATCGCGAACTGACCGAAAGCCACGGCATCTCGCTCGCGGACTACGAGGTCCTGGTGTGCCTGAACATGGCCCCGGACCGGTGCACCCGGATGACGGAACTGGCGGGGCAGCTGGGCTCGACGAAGAGCAGGCTGTCGCACCAGATAGGCAAACTGGAGGACGCGGGGCTGGTCGCGCGCCGCCCGGATCCGGAAGACAAACGCGGCGTGCTCACCCAGCTGACCGACGCTGGCCAGCGCGTACTGGACGAAGCCGCCCCGACGCACGTGCGCGGCGCCCGCGAGCACCTGATCGACCTGCTGACGCCGGACGAGCAGACCGCGGTGGCCACGGCGTTCACCCGGGTCCTCGAACACCTGGACGACGTCGAAGGACGGCGCGATACCCTGACCCAGAAGGAAGCGTGGCAGAGCGGCCGAATGCAGACGCCTTGAAAGCGTCCGTAGGGAAACCTACCGGGGGTTCAAATCCCTCCGCTTCCGCTTGGCGCCTCGAGCGTCCGGCCCCGGATTCCGCGCCTCGCGCGGGAGACCGGGGCCGTTTTCTTCAGCTGTCCCCCTTCTCGCGGGTACCCTGGCTGGTGCTGTGCGCCGGGTTCCCGTGGAGTCTTCCGTCATTCGCGACGTCGGCTACGACGCCGCGAAGTCGGTGCTGGAGGTCGGGTTCCACAACGGCACCGTCTACCGCTACCACCTCGTGCCCGCGCGGGTGCATCGCGAGCTGATGGCCGCGGAGAGTCCCGGGCGCTACCTCAACCAGGAGATCAAGCCGAGGTTCCCGGGGCAGGCCGTGGAGTGATTGCCGCGTCAGGCTTTCTTGGCTTCGCGCTGGGCGATTCGCGCCAGGACTTCCGGGCGGCGCAGCGGCGGCACGGTCGCCGGCGGCTGACGGCGCTGCGGGAGTTCTTCCAGCAGCCGCGCGGTGATCTGGGCGATTTCGGCGACCGCCGCCTCGAACGGTTCGCGTGTCGCGTCCGAAAGAGACTGCACCCCGGTCACTTTGCGCACGTACTGGCGCGCCGCGGCTTCGATCTCGTCCGTGGTGGCGGCGGGCTGCAGGCCGCGGAGCGTCGTGATGTTTCGGCACATGCGGTTCAGGGTACGTCTCTGCGGCTGACTGCATCACACTCTAGGGCCAACCTCGTTGACGGGGTCCGAGACCGCCCGGCAACCTTGATGAAGTGCCCCTCAGACCGCGATCTCCCCGGCTCAGCCGCCCCGTTCCGGAAGTTCCCGCCGACACCCCGATTCCCGAGCAGGCCTGGCACCGCGTTGCCGTCGACGAACTGGTCACGCTCGTCTCCGTTGTCCTGATGGCACAAGGCTTTCCCGAAGAACGCGCCCGTCCGGCCGCGGAGGCGTTGTGCCACGGCGATCTCACCGGCGCACCCGAAACGGGCGTCGGCGAACTGACCCGCGTGCATCTGCCCGCGATCGAAAGCGGATTGGTCAGTCCCGGTGCCCAGCCGTTGCTGATCGCGGACCGCGGAGCCGCGGCGCTCATCGATTACCGGCGTGCGTCGGGGCTGTGGGCGGTCGGCGACGCGATGGACCGCGCGGTGCAACGGGCGGGCCGGTTCGGCGTCGGGCTGCTGTCGCTGCGCGGGGTCGGGCCGTTCGGCCGCGTCGGACACCACGCGGCGCGGGCGTTGCCGCACGGGATGATCGGGATCGTGATGGCCGCGGGCGGGTATGCCGACCAGCCGGTGCATCCGCTCGGGATGGCCGCGCCCGCGGGGGCGTATCCGGAGTTCGTGTTCGATATCGATCTTGCGGACGCGGCTCGCAATCCGCAGTTCGCGGGGTTCGCGTTGATGGTGGACGTGCTGGCCGGGGTGTTGTCCGGGGTGGCCGATCATGAGCACGACACTGGGTTGCTGGTGTTGGCGATCGCTCCTACGACGTTGCGCAGTGCGGACGGGTTTTACCGGGCGGCCAGTGCGGTGTTCGGGAGCATGCTCGGGTGGGAGGGCGGGACGCCGGTCCGCTATCCCGGGTGGCGGGAGGCGCAGTATCTCGAGCAGTGCCGGGCGTTGGGGGTTCCGCTGCAGGCCGCGGTGCGGCGGCAGTTGGATTCGTTGGCGTTGAAGTTGGGGAGGGCGCCGTTGACGACTGTGGGGTGAGGGGGCTGGGTCGTTCGGCTCGTCGCCTGGCGGCGACATTGCAGGTGGGTGTGTGCGTGGGGCACCCCGAAGCCTGAGTGTGCTGACGGTTCGGGGGGGCTTGTCAAGGCGGGGAAAATGCCTTGGCAAGCACCCCCCGACAGGTCGGAGAAGCGGCG
>NZ_JACJHR010000199.1 GCF_014174495.1 Amycolatopsis echigonensis | reverse complement strand
TCACGAACCTCGTCGCGATCATCGTGCTGGGCCCGGCGATCCTGACGGTGCTCCGCCGAGCCCGAACACGGTGCCTTCATCCAGTGGCGTCTCGTCGTAGGACAGCCGGGCCCACTGCATCAGGTCGCGCAGCGCTCCTGACCCGCAATGCCCGGCCAGCTGGTGCGGGTAGTCGCTGATAACGCGTCGTCCGGTCACGAAGTACTCCTGTCCTGTTCGGCGACAAATGCAGAGTCGGTAGCGTCACTGCCGCAGGTTTCCGCAGGCTGCGACGGCCCGTCCACGCGGTGGCGTCCGGGAGCCCACGCCGTGAGCGCCACGGCCGTGACCGCGGTGAGCACGGCAAGGGCGCTGAGGGTGTCGTGGAACCCGTCGACGAAGGCGCGCCGCGCCGCGGCGGCAAGATCAGGTCCGGCGGGCGTGTCGCCGGCCAGCCGCAGCGCGGCGGCCAGCGAATCACTGGCCTGGGCGCGAGTTGCGGCGGGGAGGTGGGTGATCTGCGGGGCGAGATGGGTGCGGTAGCTGCTGGCGAGCAGGCTGCCGGCCAGCGCGATCCCCACCGCGGCACCGAGTTCCCGGGTGACGTCGTTGACCGCGGAGGCCACGCCCTGTTTGGCGCGGGGAACCCCGCGCACGATGGCGGCGGTGGCCGGTGTCGCGCAGATGCCCAGACCGAGCCCGAACACACCGAGGAACACCACCAGCCGCGGATAGTCCTCGTCCACCCCCAGCCCGCCGATCCCGACCAGCGCACCAGCCACCAGCGCCAGGCCGGCGCCGGTCATCACCCGCAACCCCACCCGCTCGCTCACCCACGGTGCGAGCACCGCGGCCACGACCAGCGGAACGGCCACCGGCGCCAACGCCAGCCCCGCCCGCAGCGGCGAGTAGCCCCACACCAGCTGCAGATGCTGCATCAGCAGGAAGAACACCCCGAACGCGGCCAGGAACTGCACCACCAGCGACACCGCGCCAGCACCGAACCCGCGGTCGCCGAACAACCCGACCTGCAGCAACGGTGCCGCCCGTCGTCGTTCGACGAGCACGAACCCGGCCCCCGCCAGCACCCCACCACCGAGCGAGGCGACCACCAGCGCACTGTCCCAGCCGTGATCGGGAGCCTCGATCACCCCGAACACCACCAACCCCACCGCCGCCGCCGACAGCACCGCCCCCGGCACATCCAGCCCGGGCGCCGCGGGCTCACGCGACGACGGCACGAACCAGCCACCCACCACCAGCAGCAGCGCCAACACCGCTGTGGCCACGAACACCGCCTGCCACGACCAGACCGCCAACAACGCGCCGGCCCCGAGAATGCCCAGCACCGCACCCGCCCCGGCAAAACCCGCCCACACTCCCACCGCACGCGCGGCCTGCCGGGCAGGGAACTCCGCGGTCAGCAGGGACAACGTCGCCGGCATCACCAGCGCCGCCCCCAACCCCGCGACCGCCCGGCACACAATCACCCCTGTCGGCGTGTCCATCACCAGCGGCAGCGCCGAACCCACCGCGAACACGACCAGTCCAGCCAATAGCACACCGCGCCGCCCGAGACGGTCCCCCACCGCGCCCGCCGGCAACAGAACGCCCGCCAACACCAACGTGTAGGCATCCACAATCCACGTCGCCTGCGTCTGACTCGCCCCGATATCCGCAGCCAGCTCCGGCAACGCCGTGGTCAGCGACGCCACCCCGGCCATCACCAACGCCACGGCCAGACACGACACCGCCAGCGTCCAGCCACGGCGCGCCCCGCCCGCTTCCCCGGCCGACTCCGCCACACGCATCACCCGCAAGACTCGAACATTTGTGAACCGACAGTATCGGACCTAGACTGACGGTTTCACAAGTCCGGCTGTCGTTAGGCTTGCTCGCGCCCGCGCCGCCCTCCGGATACGCAGGAGATCGATGTCCACCGCCGCCCCCACACCCAGCACCCCGGACGAAGACCCGCGGCTGGCACGCTCCCGCGCACGGCTGCTCGACGCCGCCACCCACCTACTGGCCGAAGGCGGCATCGACGCGGTCACCATCGACGCGGTCACCCGCACCGCCGGCATCGCCCGCGCCACCCTCTACCGCCACTTCGGCACCGGCACCGAACTGCTCGCCGCCGCCTTCGAACGCCTGCTGCCCCCCGTCGCACCCGCACCCGCCCACGGCCCCCTACGCGAACGGCTGCTCACGCTGCTGACCAACCAAGCCCACCTCATTGACCACGCCCCCCTGCAACTGACCGTGCTGTCCTGGCTCGGCATGAGCATCGCACCAACACCCTCGACCCCCACCCAGAGCGACCGGCCACACCTGCACACCCTGCGCCGCCGCATCATCGAGCAATACCGCCAACCCTTCGACGCCGTCCTCACCAGCGACGCCGCCCACAACACACTCCGCCCCGGCACCGACACCACCACCGCCCTCGCCCAACTCATCGGCCCCCTCATCTTCAACCGCCTCGTCACCGGCACCCCCAACGACGAACAGTTCTGCGCACACCTTGTCGACAACTTCCTCACCAGCCACACGCCGCCAACCCACACGGGCGACCGCTGACGACCCGCCACCACT
>NZ_JACJHR010000198.1 GCF_014174495.1 Amycolatopsis echigonensis | reverse complement strand
TTATCTCGACTTCGATCTTCAAATACCGCCTTTGACCTGGCGTTTCGCGTCGTGGACAGGTGTCTTTGACTATCGATCACCGGTGCTGAGGCGGGCTGCGCGGAGTTGGCCGTGGGCGTGGGCAAGGGCGTCACGGAGTTGCTGGTTCTCGGTGCGGAGCTGGTTGATTCGCTCGTGCGCCAGGGCCAGACGTTGACGCAGTGAGTCGTCGGTGGCCCGGGTGGCGGTGTCGCGGACGAAGCCAGCGCTGGCGCGATGCTGCTGTAGCTGCCGGATCCGGTCGCGCAATGCGGGTTGGGTGTAGATCCATGACCGCGAGACGCCGGCCCGGTTGGCAAGTTGCGCAACGGTCACCTGTTCTCCGGCGTCGGCCAGCTCGGCGAGCGCCTGTTGGGCGCGGTGCAGGGTCTGATCGTGGCGCTGACGGGCGTGTTCGGCGAGGTGTCTGGGGTTGTCAGCAAGCATTCGAGCCGCTTTTTCCGTTGCAGGCGCAGGACTTTCCGCCGCCGCAGCAGCCATCCGATGTGGTCAGGCCGTCGATAATGGCCAGGAGGTTCTTCTCGACGGTGCGATTCATCTCGGCAAGGCGCTGGTGTCCGTTGCGGTCGGCCTGGGCGATCAAGTCTTGGGTCTGCTCGAGCTGGTGACGATGCTGGGGCAGGAACTCCGGCGTCGTGACGAAAACTGGGCAGGTCAAACAGGCATTGGCGAACTCGCACTTCTGCTGCAGCGGCAAGGCGCAGTAGCCGTTGGGCAGCGCCATCTTCGCCCTGGAGAGGTTGTTCTTCATCCAGACAGCGTCGGCCAGCGGACCGGTGTCGGTGGCCAAGGCCTCACCGGCGATGTTGACTTTGCGAGCGCGTTCCCACTGCTCCCGGATGGTCGTGTCCGACAGCCGCGCATAGTGCGAAGTCATGGCGTGCGAGTCGTGGTCGAGCAAACGACGGACGGTCTCCTGCGGGACCTCGTTGTTGATCAGGCGAGTGCCAAACGTGTGGCGCCATTGATGCGGCGCGACATGGACGGCGCGGCCGAGTTCGTCCCGGACATCGCTGACGCGCAACCACTCTCGCAGTTCTCCCCGGAAGGTTGCAGTGCTGAACGCCACCTTGCCGTCAGGGTTGCGGGTGGGCCGCGGCAGCAGGACCGCCGGGTCATCGAACTCGTCGAGCACCGCCTGCTGCTGGACGGCGATCGCCTCGGCCAGGTCGGTGTCGATCGGGACGAACGCGTCCCGGCGCATCTTGTGGTTGGTGTAGCGCAGGTAAGGCGCGCCCTGGCCGTCGCGGACGACGCAGTCCAGCCGCAGCCGGGCGCCGTCACCGACGCGCAGCCCAGTGCTCATCAGGATCCGCGCCAACAACCGGCCGCGGGAGTCGGCGAAGCGGGCGAGGACGCAGGGGTGTTCAAGCTGGGCCATCACCGCTTCCGACAACGCCCGTGGTGGCCCCTTGACCAGGCGCGGGTAGTCCTCGGGAAACAGGTCAACCTGAGCAGACAGCCGGGATTCCCAGCCGTGTTGGCGGGCCGCGCGCAGCAGACCGGCGAGGCTGCTGAGCTGACCGGTCCGGCTCTTCGGATTCGGAAACCGTTCGATCAGGTGCGCCAGATGGACCTCGACCAGCTCCCGGGTCAGTGCTTCGGGTCCGCGCTGCAGGGCCGGGAACGACTGCGCGAACAGGGTGATCGCGCGGATGTCGGCGCCGACGGTCGCGACGGCGATCCCGGTGGATAATCGCCAGCGGGCCCACCGTTTCGTCAACTGCCGCAACCAGATCGGTTCGATCCCGGTGAACCGGAACCGGGTGTCGCGGCCGGGGAACCCGAGCCGGCGCAGCAGCCACACATCGCGCGGGAACTCCGCGTCCCAGCCAACGCCGTCGACGAGATCACGCAGATAGCCGATCGCGTCCAGCAGGAACCGTCGCTCGATGTAGCCGCGCTCGCTGGAGAACCCGAGATAGGCCATCCAGGAATCGGGGCTGCGGTCCAGCAGCGAGGGGACGCCGCCGCCGGGCAGGGCTCGCAGCAGCCGCCGGATCGAGTGCGGCCGGGTGATCGTGCGGCGTTCGTCGACCCGGCATTGGATCGCGTAGGCGATCTCCAGCCGCATCTTCAGCGGCAGGGCGCGCAGGTCGAACCGGTCCTGCCCGAACGTCGCGCAACCGAGGAGCCAGGACTCGATCGGCGGCCGGTCGGCGCGGATCCACCGATTCCGGTGATGGTCACATAATCCAGCCTCGCCCTCGGCCTCCAGGCAGCAGTCGGGGAACCGGCAGCCGTCCCCGGCCGGCAGCGGCGGACCGCCACCGCCGTCGGCGATCCACTGTGTCAGCCCGGCGCGGCCCTGTTTCTGCCACCGACTGGCGTGGGAGTGGCAGAGACCGTGCTCGCGGCGGCTGCGGTGGCAGGTCGTGATCGCGCATTTCCGGGGCTGGTGCAGCCAGCGCCGGTTCGCGGGCGCCGACTTCGCCCAGGTCTCGACGTCGTCGGGGCGGCCGGCCTCGATCCAGCGCTGATGGTGGGCCGAGCACTTGCCGAAGATCACCGCGAGCCGGTCGCAGACCGGGACCAGGCACTGCGGCCCTCCGATCACCGGGTCGTCGGGGTCGACCAGGATCACCGGTTGCGCGAACTGCGGCCGCAGCCGGGCCGCCAGATCGGTGCCGGAGTCGTTGTCGCCGTGCGGGATCGGGTGCAGCTGCCTCATGCGGTCGGCTCCGTTGTCGCTGGCGCGTCGAGGAACCCGGCCG
>NZ_JACJHR010000197.1 GCF_014174495.1 Amycolatopsis echigonensis | reverse complement strand
CCCCCCCGCCGAGGACGGGGCGGGGCGTCATCTGGCCGAGCCCGCCGATGGTCTGTCCTCTTTGGAGCGACGGCTCGACCCGGCTCCGGTGGACGGCCCCGCTTCGGAGCCCGAGCCAGTCTCGCTGTTCCGTCCGGGTCCGGGCCGGGCCGCCGAGCCGGAGCCGCACTGGTTCAGCCAGATGACGCCCCGCCTCGTCCTCGGCGGCGGGACGGTCCGTTTCGGGAACGTCGGCCGGTTCCGGGACACGGTGGTAGCCGCTGTCGTGCTCGTCCGCTGGTTCCGCGATGCGGTGGTAGCCGCTGTCGTGGTCCTCGGCCGGTTCGGCGATGCGGTGCGAACTGGTGTCGCGGTCGGCCGGCTGCAGGTATTCGGTGGCCGCGGCGCGGTAGGCCGAGCCCGAGTCCTCCGGAGCGCTCTCGGCCGGTGCGCTGTCGAAAAGACCGTTGGCTGATTGGTGTTCGCGAGCCTCGGCCTGCGCGAACGCCTCGTCGACGTCGTCCTCCGAGAAGTGCGCGGTGTGCGCGGCGGGCTCGGGGTCCGGAGTGGCCACGGACTCCGGTTCCGGGGCCGTGCGGTACTCCGCGTCGTACTCGGCCTCCGGCTCGAAAGCGCTCGTCGCCTGGATGACCTCCGTCGGAGCGTGCTCGCGACGGTCTCTGGTCCAGTCCTCCGCGGGCGGCAGCACCGCGGTGCGCGCGGGCGTGCTGGCCGCCGCGCGGGCCGTGTCGGCGTGTGCGCTCGCCAGTTCCGTTTCCAGTTCGCGTACCCGCTTGCGCGCCGGACGCGCCAGCACCAGCCAGGCGAGCACCGCCCCGACGACGAAGGCCAGCAGGCTCCAGAGCCACACCTGCCCGAAAATGGACATCTTCCGCCCCTTTTAGAACGTTCGCGCGACCAGGTAGTCGGCGACCGACTCGCAAGCGTCGCGCGCAGGGGAAGCGGGCAGCGAGGCGAGCTCGGCACGTGCTCGGGAAGCGTAGTCGGAAAGGGTTTCGCGCGCGCGTTCGAGGCCGCTGGAACGGCGCAGCAGCTCGAGCGCCTCGGCCACCAGGTCGTCGTCGGTGATCGGGCCGGCGAGCAGTTCCACCAGCCGGGGGTCGGTGTCCGGGTCGGCCAGCGCGTACAGCATCGGCAGCGTACGGACGCCTTCTCGCAGGTCAGTACCCTGCGCCTTGCCCAGCTCGACCGAGGGCGACGCGATGTCGATGACGTCGTCGGAGATCTGGAAGGCCGCGCCGATGATGTCGCCGAAGCGGCGCAGCGCCTGGATGTGCTCCTCGGCCGCGCCGGACATCATGCCGCCGAAGCGCCCGGACGTCGCGATCAGCGAACCGGTCTTCTGCGCGATGACGGTGAGGTAGTGCTCGACCGGATCGTCGCCGGGGCCAGGACCGACGGTCTCCCGCATCTGGCCGCTGACCAGCTCGCCGAACGTCTCGGCGATGATCCGCGCGGCGTCCGTGCCGAGGTCGGCGACGAGCCGGGAGGCGTGCGCGAAGAGGTAGTCGCCGGTGAGGATCGCGACGGTGTTGTCCCAGCGCGAGTTGACGCTCTCCGCGCCGCGCCGCATGGTCGCCTCGTCCATCACGTCGTCGTGGTACAGCGTCGCCAGGTGCACCAGCTCGACCGCCGCGGCCGCGATCAGCACCTGCTCGCCCTGTTTGGGACCGAACTGCGCGGACAGCAGCGTGAACAGCGGACGGAAACGTTTGCCCCCCGCCTCGACCAGGTGCAACGCCGCGTCGTGCACAGCGGGCACGTCACTCTTCACGACGTCCCGCAGCATCGTCTCGACGTCCGCCAGCCCGCCCGCGATCGCGCGCAGCAGCGGCTCGTCCTGGATCTGCAGTCCGACGGTCGCGCGCAGGTCCTCGACAGCGCCATCCCGGGCCGCCCCCGGAGGTGGTGAAGACACAGACACGTCGGCTCCGCTCTCTCGTGGCGCTCGTCGCCAGTCGGTTACCCCCTTCAGGGTAGTGGTTGCCCCGCGGCCTGCCTTTACCCGCTGTCCTGCGGAAACGGTGACGAACGCGACACTGCCGCGCCAGCTCCGCGCCAGGCCACGAACGGGTTGATCCGCGCTCCCGGACGGGTGATCGCCGCCCGAGGACGCAACGGGCGATTCGGACCTGCGGATAGTCGGGAGAGGCAGCACCGCACCGAGGAGACGAACATGATCATCACCCGCACCGCACTGGCCGGAGCAGCCCTGGCCGCCGCTGGTTTGCTCGCCGCTGCCGGGACCGCCGTCGCGGACGCCCCGGCCGGAGTCGCCGACCTCGGCAACGCGAACTTCACGAAGGCCGGAACCACGATTTCCATCCCGACGCAGGCCCCGTGCGCCGTAGAAGGCCCAACCAGCGGCTCCGCGACGGCCGTATCCCAACCCGGCGTCCGCGTCGGCGGCGGCACGTCCTCGTGCACCACGGAGGTCACGGACCCGGCGAACGACGTCACCACCACGACGTCGACCGCCACGGGGAACAACTTCGAACTGTCAGCCCTGGTGAGCTCCGGCGGCAAGCGAATCCGCATCTCGTCGTACACGGTGACCTGCAAGGCGACCCAGAGCGGAAGCAACGCCAACTGGACACTCAGCGGCCTCACCGGAATCTCCGGCCTGCCCTCGCCCATCCCCGCGAACTACACCAAGCCGCTGACGAAATCGGACGGCACGGTGCTAGCGAACGCGGTATTCAACATCCAGACGCTGCCCGGCGACGGAAGCATGACGCTGACCATGCTGCGGATCGACTTCGCACCGGCATCGGGCGCTTCGGGCTCGGTCACCGTAGGCCACACCGCCTGCTCCCCCACTCCCTGAAGTCCGTGAGGGGAACCCTCAT
>NZ_JACJHR010000196.1 GCF_014174495.1 Amycolatopsis echigonensis | reverse complement strand
GGACTTGGTGGAGCGCTGCATGGGCCCGGTGCAGCAGGCGATGGCGGATGCGAAGGTGACCGCGAACGACATCGACGAGGTGATCCTGGTCGGCGGTTCGACCCGGATCCCGGCGGTGCAGCAGCTGGTGCGCCGGTTGACCGGCGGCAAGGACCCGAACATGACGGTCAACCCGGACGAGGTCGTCGCGCTTGGCGCGGCGCTGCAGTCCGCGGTGATCAAGGGCGAGATGTCCGACGTCCTGCTGCTCGACGTCACTCCGCTGTCGCTCGGTGTGGAGACCCTGGGCGGGGTGATGACCAAGGTGATCGAGCGCAACACCACCATTCCGGCGCGGCGTAGCGAGGTGTTCTCCACCGCGGAGGACAACCAGAACGCCGTGGATGTGGTGGTGCTGCAGGGTGAGCGGGAACGCGCGGCGGACAACCGGGTGCTGGGCCGGTTCCGGTTGGAGAACATCCGGCCCGCCCCGCGTGGGGTGCCGCAGGTCGAGGTCACCTTCGACCTCGACGCCAACGGCATCCTCAACGTCTCCGCCAAGGACAAGGACACCGGCGCCGAACAGACCATCACCATCAGCGAAAGCTCCAACCTCGACCAGAGTGAGGTCGAGCGGATGGTCGCCGACGCCGAACGGCACCGCGGCGAGGACGCCAAGATCCGCGAGCGCGTCGACGCCCGCAACACCCTGGACACCATCGCCTACCAGGTCGAGAAGCGCCTCGGTGAGTTGGGTGACGCCGCGCCCGCGCACGAGAAGGCCCGCGCGGAGCTACTCATCGGCGACGCTCACCAGGCCGTCAAGGACGACACCGTCGGTATCGAGCGGCTGCGGGAGCTGACTTCGGAGCTGCAGCAGCTGTTCTACGGCCTGGATACCGCGGCCGGAGGCACCGCCGGCAATCAGGCCGGTGGCGGCGCCCGGCGGGACGGCGGCGGTGATGACGTGATCGACGCCGAGTTCACCAGCGAGTGAGAGGAGGGCACGCCATGGCCGAGGACCGCATCCGCTCCGGCCCCGGCGAGCACCTCGACCCCGGCGGCCGAGCGACGGTCGGCGAGCAGCAGCCGCGGGAGGAGCGGTTCGTGCGGGAGCGGGCCGAGCCGCCCGCTCCCGAAACCGACCCGGCCGCCCCGGCCGACCAGGCCGAGCCCGAGGACGAGGTGGCTCGGCTGCGGGCACAAGTGGCCGAGCTGGAAGACCGGTGGCGGCGTACCGCCGCGGAGCTGGACAACCTGCGCAAGCGGGTAGCCCGAGACAGCGAACGGCAACGCCTTGACGAGCGCGGCCGGGTGGCCGCGGCCTGGCTGCCGGTCGTGGACAACCTCGACCTCGCCCTGACCCACGCCGACGCCGACCCCGGCTCGATCGTGCAGGGCATCCGCGCGGTCCGCGACCAGGCCCTGACGGTGCTGGCCGGACTGGGCTACCCACGCCGCGACGACCACGGCGTGGCGTTCGACCCGACCCGGCACGAGGCCGTGTCCACCCGCGCGGACACCGAGGCCAAGCCCGGCACCGTGGTCGAGGTACTGCGCCCCGGCTACGGTGACGCCGACCGGCAACTACGTCCGGCGACGGTCGTGGTCGCCGCCCGCGCCGCCGATGACGGATCCCGAGACGAGCGGGACAGGGGGTGACGCTCGGTGGCTCGTGACTTCTACGAGGCGCTGGGGGTGTCGCGCACCGCCAGTCAGGAGGAGATCCAGCGCGCCTACCGCACGCTGGCGCGCAAGTACCACCCGGACGTGAACAAGCAACCGGGGGCCGAGGATCGGTTCAAGGAGGTCTCCGAGGCGTACCAGGTGCTCTCCGATCCGGAGACGCGGCGCCGCTACGACGCGTTCGGGCCGGACTTCCGGCAGGTGCCCGAGGGCGTCGACCCCGAGACCTGGCAGCGCGCCCGCGCCGGCACCGGCGCGCGGTCCGGTTCCGGTGGTGAGCGGGTCTGGGTGAACACCGGGCCCGGCGGAGGGTTCGGCGGGTCGCCGTTCAGTGCCGGGTTCGGCGGCGAGTTCGATGTCGAGGACCTGTTCGGCAGCATCTTCGGCCAGCGCACCGCCCGCGCCCGCGGGCAGTCCGTGCGGGGCGCGGACCAGGAGGCCGAACTCGAATTGACTGTCGAGGAGGCATACCGGGGCGGGCAGCGTTCGCTGACCCTGCCCGGCCCCGACGGGCCGCGCACGCTGCGGGTGACCATTCCCGCCGGGGTGACCGACGGGCAGCGGATCCGGCTGGCCGGGCAAGGCGGCCAGGGCATCGGCAACGCCGCGGCAGCGGGCGACCTGTATCTGGTGGTGCGGCTGACACCGCACCCGCGCTACCGCGTCGACGGACGAGACCTGACCGTCGATCTGCCGTTGGCGCCATGGGAAGCCGCATTGGGCGCGACGGTCGCGGTGGACACCCCCGGCGGGCAGACCAAGGTGAAGGTCCCGGCGGGTACCTCCAGCGGCCGGCGGTTGCGGCTGCGCGGACAGGGCATGCCCCACCCGCGCGGCCAGGCCGGTGACCTCTACGCCGAGGCGCGGATCGTGGTACCCGACCGGCTTACCGACGCCGAGCGCCGGCTGTTCGCCGAACTGGCCACAGCCTCGACCTTCGACCCCCGCGGCACGTCGGCGAGGAGGCGGTCATGACCGACAGTTCGATCCCAGGTGCCCCGATGAGCTATGCGTTGATCCGCTACCAGCGCGATCCCGACCACAACCGGCGTGGGTGGCTGGACCTGGAATCCTTCGCCCGCGCCACCGGCACCCACCCGGACCTGGTGACCCGGTTCGTCGCGCTCGGGTTGCTCGACCCAGAGCGAGACCGGGCCGGGGCGCTGTGGTTCGCCCCGGACCAGCTGGCGAGGCTGGCCCGCATGCAGCGA
>NZ_JACJHR010000195.1 GCF_014174495.1 Amycolatopsis echigonensis | reverse complement strand
GCAGCACCCCGTCGGCGTCCGGCTGCGGGTCCAACACCAGTTCCGGCTTCGTGGCCTGCGCAATATCGCTGTCGAGCCATTGACCACCACGGAAGTACAGCTGCGTGGTGACCGTCCGATGTCCGGGCGCGCGCACCATGAGGTGCAGGTGTGCCGGGCGCCAGGCGTGCCAGCCCGCGGCGGCGATCAGCTTCCCGGTCGGCCCGTCCTTCGGGATCTCGTAGGGCGCCGGCTGAACCGTGGTGATCTCGAACCTGCCATCGCCGTCCGCGACAACGACACCACGCAGGTTCCCGTCCGGGATCGTGGACGCGAACCCCGAATAGTAGCCGTCCGCGTCGGCCTGCCAGATGTCCAGCTCGGCCCCGGGGATCGGGGTGCCTTCGAGAGTGCGTACCTGACCGGAGAAGACCAGCGGGGTGCCCTTTTCCTCCTGCCGCATGGGCAGCGTGGCCTTCGCCGGCAGCATCACCTGATCTGGCAGGTAGTACGGGCCTTCGATGCTTCCCTTGGTGCCATGGTGGTCTTGGCTCGCCACGTCCTCGACCACATGCTCCACGAACACATCGAGGAACAGCGGCCATTCCTTGCTTTCACCGACATCGATGAGCCACTGCTTGACCGCCTGGTACTCGGGGTAGGTCATGTTGTGCGCACGGATCGCATCGTGGATGCGACCGAGCACGTCCCTGGCGAACGTGTCGATCCGCTCCCGGTCGGTGTCCGCGGTTCCGTGCCGCGCCAGGCTCTTGCGGAACGCCTCGGTTGCCGAGCTGCCGGACTCCACCGCGGTCGGGGTGTGTATTTCGGTAGTCATGGCGACTCTCCTTTTCTCAGCCCAGAAACTCGTCCACCGCGGCCGCGGTGCGCTCGAACTGCTCCACCTGCGGGATATGCCCGCTGTCGGAGATGATGGCGACCTTGCTGTCGGCGATGAGGCCGGCGAAGTCCTCGGCGTAGCTGGCCGAAACGAGCGCGTCGTCCTCGCCCCACACGATCAGGGTGCTCGCGGTGACCCGGTGCAGCCGGTTGCGCAGCCCGCGGTCGGGGATCGGCCAGGCGAACTTGCCGGTGCAACCCAGCGCCCAGACCATGCCGGCGGTGGCCGCGCGGGCGGCCTCCTCGTCATCGGGCAGTGTCAGCATCGCCCGCGCCGCCGGGCTCGACGGGTCCTTGAACAGCAGGGCCGGCAGCTGATCCGGCGGGGTCGCGACCCAGTTGGCGACCGGGGCTTCCTCGCGCCACAGGCCGATCGGGTCGAGCAGCACCAGCTTTTCCGGCAGCCCGGGGAAGAACGAGGCCAGCTCGGCGGCCAGCATGCCACCGAACGACTGCCCGACCACAACGGGCCGGTTCAGCCCGAGCCGGCGCACCAGCTCCACCAAAAGACCTGGTCAGAGGCACTGAGGTCATCAAGGTCCAAGATCGCTTCCCCGGTTTATCCCCGGTTTTGGATCGGACAGGTTATCTGGACCCTCGTAGGTGTCCAGGGCGAGCGAACCGCTGAGGCGGTCGGCAATCTCGCCTCGGTGGTGGCGCACACCGCGTTCGACCGCTGCGACCACGAGACCGCCGACGAATACTTCAAGCTGGCCCTGGACTGTGCGGACAAGGCCCCATCGTGGGAACTCCGCGCCAACACCCTGGCGGAAGTGGCCCGCAAGGAAATCTGCCTTAATAAAGAGGACACGCACTTACCCTGATCGAATTGGCTCTCGTCCGTTCCGACCGGCTGACCGCGACCGCCCGGGCCATGCTCTACGCCGTCCGGGCCGGCCTGCTCGCCCGGGCCGGACGCCACTCCGAAGCGCTCGACGAGACTGCCCAACCCGATGCCTGCTTCGCCGAGCACGCTGGCAGCACCGGGAAGGCCCTCATCCCGCTCGCCCTCACCACCGCCGACCCCAGCTCCAGCATGGAACGGCTCGCTACCGCCGTCCGTTCCCACACCGAGACCTACCCCCCATCGCGCGTCTTCTCCCAGATCCGGCTGTCCCGGCTCCTATTCGCTACCGGCCACCCCGCCGAAGCCCTCGCTCCTGGCATCGCCGCAGTCGATAACGCCGCGACGATCCAGTCCATGCGCGTCGCCACCGAACTGGCTGGACTGTCCCGCACTGCCCAACTGCACCACAACGACGACACCAGGCCACTCCGCCACGCAGTCGCCTCGATCACTATCGAGGCGACTGCGTGAACGTTCTCGACCACACCCGCGCCGCTGCCGCAACAGCAGGCATCGACGCCACCGACATGACATTGCTCCGCGACGGGTCGAATGCCGTCGTCCGCCTGCCCCACCACGTCGTCGCCCGCGTCGGCGCACCCGGGACCAGCGACAACGCCGCCCGCCAAGTCCAGGTCGCCAGATGGCTCGCCGAGTACGGCATCACCGTCGTCATGCCCCTGGCCGCGCCGCCGCACCCGACCCTCGTCGGCGACCGGCCGGTGACCTGGTGGACCGAACTGCCCGAACACCGCCACTCCAGCCCCGCCGAACTCGGTGCCGCGCTCCAGGCGCTGCACCGGCTGCGGCAGCCGAACCAGCCCGTACTGCCGCCCTACGATGCGTTCGCTGGCATCGACGAACGCATCACCAACGCACACCACCTCGACCCCGCGGACCGGCACTGGCTCGCCGACCGGCTCGCCCAACTCCACCGCGCAGTCGAGCATTCAACCTCCACCGCACCGCCCGCGTCCTGCACGACGACGCCTGGCAAGGAAACCTCGTCGTGCCGCTCGCCGGGGGCGACCCCATCCTTCTAGACCTCGACCACGTGTCACTCGGTCACCCTCCATGGGACCTCGCACCGCTGGCCGCCGACTACACCGACTTCGCCCGCATCACCGATGCGGACTACCGCTTGCCTTCCTCCTACTTGGCACAT
>NZ_JACJHR010000194.1 GCF_014174495.1 Amycolatopsis echigonensis | reverse complement strand
CGATCTGGTGGAGCGCTGCATGGGCCCGGTGCAGCAGGCGATGGCGGATGCGAAGGTGACCGCGAACGACATCGACGAGGTCATCCTGGTCGGCGGCTCGACCCGGATCCCGGCCGTGCAGCAGCTGGTGCGCCGGTTGACCGGCGGCAAGGACCCGAACATGACGGTCAACCCGGACGAGGTCGTCGCGCTGGGCGCGGCGCTGCAGTCCGCGGTGATCAAGGGCGAGATGTCCGACGTCCTGCTGCTCGACGTCACCCCGCTCTCCCTGGGCGTGGAGACCCTCGGTGGCGTGATGACCAAGGTGATCGAACGCAACACCACCATCCCCGCGCGGCGTAGCGAGGTGTTCTCCACCGCCGAGGACAACCAGAACGCCGTCGACGTGGTGGTGCTGCAGGGCGAGCGGGAACGCGCCGCGGACAACCGGGTGCTGGGCCGGTTCCGGCTGGAGAACATCCGCCCAGCGCCGCGCGGGGTGCCGCAGGTCGAGGTCACCTTCGACATCGACGCCAACGGCATCCTCAACGTCTCCGCCAAGGACAAGGACACCGGCGCCGAGCAGACCATCACGATCAGCGAGAGCTCGAACCTCGACCAGAGCGAGGTGGAGCGGATGGTGGCCGACGCCGAGCGGCACCGTGGCGAGGACGCCAAGATCCGCGAACGCGTCGATGCCCGCAACACCCTGGACACCATCGCCTACCAGGTCGAAAAGCGCCTCGGCGAGCTCGGTGAAGCCGCGCCCGCGCACGAGAAGGCCCGCGCGGAGCTACTGATCGGCGACGCTCACCAGGCCGTCAAGGACGACACCGTCGGCATCGAGCGGCTGCGCGAGCTGACTTCGGAGCTGCAGCAGCTGTTCTACGGCCTGGACACCGCGGCCGGAGGCACCGCTGGCGGCCCGGCCGGTGGCGGTGCCCGGCGTGACGGCGGCGGTGGTGATGACGTGATCGACGCCGAGTTCACCAGCGAGTGAGAGGAGGCACGCCATGGCCGAGGACCGGACCCACACCGGCCCCGGCGAGCACCTCGACCCCGGCGGCCGGGCGACGGTCGGCGAGCAGCAGCAGCCGGAGGAGCGGTTCGTGCGGGAGCGGGCCGAGCCGCCCGCTCCCGAAACTGACCCGGCCTCTCCGACACAGCCCGAGGACGAGGTAGCTCGGCTGCGGGCACAGGTGGCCGAGCTGGAAGACCGGTGGCGGCGAACCGCCGCGGAGCTGGACAACCTGCGCAAGCGGGTGGCCCGCGACGCCGAACGGCAACGCCTTGACGAGCGCGGCCGGGTGGCTGCGGCGTGGCTGCCGGTCGTGGACAACCTCGACCTCGCGTTGACGCACGCCGACGCCGACCCCGGCTCGATCGTGCAGGGCATCCGAGCGGTCCGCGACCAGGCCCTGACGGTGCTGGCCGGACTGGGCTATCCGCGCCGCGACGACCACGGCATGGCGTTCGACCCGACCCGGCACGAGGCCGTGTCCACCCGCGCGAGCACCGAGGCCAAGCCCGGCACCGTGGTCGAGGTGCTGCGCCCCGGCTACGGCGACGCCGACCGGCAACTGCGACCGGCGACCGTCGTGGTCGCCGCCTCCGCACCTGCCGCCGATGACGGATCCCGAGACGAGCGGGGCAGGGGGTGACGCTCGGTGGCTCGTGACTTCTACGAGGCGCTGGGGGTGTCGCGCACCGCCAGCCAGGAGGAGATCCAGCGCGCCTACCGCACGCTGGCCCGCAAGTACCACCCGGACGTGAACAAGCAACCGGGGGCCGAGGACCGGTTCAAGGAGGTCTCCGAGGCGTACCAGGTGCTCTCGGACCCGGAGACGCGGCGCCGCTATGACGCGTTCGGCCCGGACTTCCGGCAGGTGCCCGAGGGCGTCGACCCCGAGACCTGGCGGCGCGCCCGCGCCGGAGCCGGCGCGCGGTCCGGGCCGGGTGCCGGTGGTGAGCGGGTCTGGGTGAACACCGGCCCCGGCGGGTTCGGCTCCGGGGTCGGCGGTGGGTTCGGGTCGCCCTTCGGGGCGGAGTTCGGTGGCGAGTTCGATGTCGAGGATCTGTTCGGCAGCATCTTCGGCCAGCGCACCGGCCGCGCCCGCGGGCAGTCCGTGCGCGGTGCGGACCGGGAGGCCGAACTGGAGCTGACTGTCGAGGAGGCGTACCGGGGCGGGCAGCGTTCTCTGACCCTGCCCGGCCCCGACGGTCCGCGCACGCTGCGGGTGACGATTCCCGCCGGGGTGACCGATGGCCAGCGGATCCGGCTGGCCGGACAGGGCGGACAGGGCATCGGCGCCACCGGGGCGGCGGGCGACCTGTACCTGGTGGTGCGGCTGGCGCCGCACCCGCGCTACCGGGTCGACGGACGAGACCTGACCGTCGATCTGCCGTTGGCGCCGTGGGAGGCCGCCTTGGGCGCGACGGTCGCGGTGGACACCCCCGGCGGACAGACCAAGGTGAAGGTCCCGGCGGGCACCTCCAGCGGCCGACGGCTGCGGCTGCGCGGCCAGGGCATGCCCCACCCGCGCGGCCAGGCCGGTGACCTCTACGCCGAGGCCCGGATCGTGGTGCCTGACCGGCTTACCGACGCCGAGCGCCGGCTGTTCACCGAACTGGCCACAGCCTCGACCTTCGACCCCCGCGGCACGTCGGCGAGGAGGCGGTCATGACCGACAGTTCAATCCCCGGTGCCCCGATGAGCTACGCGTTGATCCGCTACCAGCGCGATCCCGACCGGTATGGGTGGCTGGACCTGGAATCCTTCGCCCGCGCCACCGGCACCCACCCCGACCTGGTGGTCCGGTTGGTCGCGCTGGGGTTGCTCGACCCGGAGCGGGACCGGGCCGGGGCGCTGTGGTTCGCCCCGGACCAGCTGGCGAGGCTGGCCCGCATGCAGCGG
>NZ_JACJHR010000193.1 GCF_014174495.1 Amycolatopsis echigonensis | reverse complement strand
CGACAGCGTTGACGTACATTCAAGATGCTGCCGGTCCACCGCCGTCAAACGGCCCAGAACTCCTTGCTAGACACGGGAATCCGTAACTGGCCGCGTGGCCCCCAGGTAGTCGTCTCCGTTCCAGCGATACTGGCTGACCTGGATGGGCTGTCCGAAGTCTGGTGCGTGCACCATCTTGCCCGCGCCGATGTACAGGCCGACGTGGTGGACATTGCCCGGCGTGCCGTAGAAGACCAGGTCTCCGGGCAGCAGCGGCTGCCCGGCGGGCACCAGCGGGCCGGCGTTGTACTGGGTCTGGGCTGTTCTCGGCAGCGAGATGCCGGCTGCGTTGTAGGCCGCCATGGTCAAGCCGGAGCAGTCGAAGCCCTTGTCGCCCTGGGCTGGTCCGTTGCCGCCCCACTGGTAGGGCAGTCCGAGTTGGCCGCAGGCGAAGTTGATTGCCGTGATGGCCGCGGGTGTCGGCGCCTGGATGTTCTTGCAGTCGCCGGTGCCGACCATGGCGTCGCCGTACTTCTTCGCCTGTGCAAGAACTTCGTCGACGTACCAGTCGGCGTGGTTGTAGGCGAAGATCGCCTTGCGAAGGTCCTTCGGTGCTCCCGAGTCGCAGAGGTAGTACGCCGCGGCGTAGATCGCGTCGTGCGGGTTGTATCGGGACGGCGGTGTGGCGCCCCCTGCCGGCAGCGGATGCCGGGCCACGACGCCGTCGAATGTGGACTGTAGAAACTGCATGGGTCCGCCTGCGCCAGCATAGTTTTCCCCGCTGGTGACGCCCGGCAACGTTGAGCGTCCGTGGTTGGTTTCGATCTTGCCGATGGCGGCGAGGATCGACCAGTCCAGGCCGGGGCACACGCTGGTGGCTTGCCGGTAGAGGGCGAGGTAGTCAGCGGGGATGTCGGCGAGTGCTTCCTGGCTGGGCTGGGTGCTGCTGCTGCCGAAGAGGGCGTTGACGACGGCTTGGCCGATGCCGCCGATGAGCATCAGGATGGCGATGACGGCCGCGACGGCGGCGGTGGCGATCTTCACGGGTCACCTCCGGAAGCGGCTGGCTGGTGCGGCTGGAGGGAGCGGGTCCGGCGCGGTGAGTTCTGCCGGTGCCTGCTGGGCGGGGACCGCGGTCGAGGCCGGCGCTGCGCTGGGCGGGTCGGTCTGCGGCCAGAGCTGCGCGAGCTCGATGAGGCGGAGTCGGCCGGGGCGGCGTGTTGCCGGGCCGGAGATCGGCAGCCACCGGGCGACGGCGGGGTTGTTCTCGCCGGCCATGCCCGCGACGTCCGCGGCGCTGGTAGCCACCGGCACGAGCGCGGGGCGGTCGAGCTGGGACAGTGCGTCGGTGAGCGCCCGGCGCGCGGTCGTTTCGCGGCGGTTGGTGGGCAGCCATACCAAGACCGGGGTGGTGATTCCCGTTGCGGTGGCGAGCTTTTCGTAGCCGTAGAGCTTGCGGCCGAGCGTGGCGAGGTCTTCGGTGCCGAAGTCGAATTCGAGGAAGAACTCGATCTGCTGGCCGTCCTCGCGCCACCGGCCGTAGGCGTCGGGGCGGACCATGTCGCCGAACAAACGGCCGCAGCGCAGCTCGGACCACCACGCGGTCAGCCGCCCACGGGCACCGGGTCGCCGGCTGAGCGCGATCAGGGTGGTGAAGAAGCCGTTGACCCCGACGGTGTGGGCCAGGCGCAGGGAGTGCGCGATTCCGATGGCGTCTTCGTGCCGGTAGCCGATCTTCTTCGGGTCGAGACCGTCTTCGTAGGCCAGGGCGACAGCTCCGGCAATGTCGAGCACGTAGTGCATCGGCGCGGTGCCGGAGCTGACGAACGGTTGGAACCGGTCGATGACCCGCCACTTGAACAGGTCGAGCAGTCGGTGATTGGCCGCGCGCATGCTCGGGTAGCACAGCTCGACGATCTGCTGCGTGGTGAAGACCTTGTGCTCGTGCAACATCCGAGCCAGCCACCGGTCCCGGAGCGTGAGCCGGCCAGCGAGCTGGGCGTGGTGCTCTCCGGTGGTGGCGGCTCGTGGGGTGGGGCGCTGCGGCATGTGTCCGCGCAACGCTCGCTGAGGGGTGGGGTTCGAAATCATGGGTACGCACCTCCCGGAGACGGGCAGCAGTGGTAAACGGCGAAGGCAGGTCATGCGGACTCACCGGGGACAGCTCCTGTGAGCGGTGAGTCCGCATGAGTTGCGCGAAAAGATGATTGGTGTGGCTAGGCCGCGCGGCGTGGGTCCACAGTGGTCTGCGCGGTGTGACCCGTGACCGTGGCGATGTCGGTGACGGGTGGACGGGTGTTGACTCTGGCGGCCTTGCGGATTGCCTTGGCGCGGCCGGGAATCGCGGGTGGGAGTTTCTCGGTCACCGCGGTGAACGGCGGTGCTTCCTCGCCGCCCAGGACCAAGCGGGCGGCGACGTGGTAGACCCCGAGGTTGGACAGGTCGTGATCAGACAGCCGTGGCATGGTGTGGCGGGCCAGCTTCTTCGCGTCCTCCGGTGAGGCGTTGAAGAAGATTTTGCTGCGGGCGTTGGTGCTGATGCCTTCTTCGAGCTCCTTGGGGAGCTGTCCGAGGTATTGGTGGGCCAAGGCCATCGAGAGTCGGTAACCACGAGCCTCGGCGAGCATGTCCTCCAGCGGGTAGGCGAGGTTGAGGAAGTTGTGGCACTCGTCGATGTACAGTCCGCAGTCGCGACGTTGACGCTGCGGGACACGGGCCCGACGAGTCGCGGCCTGCCAGGTGCGCGCCACGACGATCGAGCCGACCAGCCGCGCGGTTTCCATCCCCAGCGCGTCGCGAGCGATGCGTACCAGGCAGATGCCGCCGGTGTTGAGGACCTCGTCCATGTCCACTGTGGACTGGCCACCGGCGATGGCGGCGCGAACGAAGGGACGCAAGAGGAAGCCGCGGACCTTGTTCATCAGCGGCGCGATCACCTGCGCGCGGCTGGCTTCGGACAGGTCGTCGTACCAGGACCAGAAACCCT
>NZ_JACJHR010000192.1 GCF_014174495.1 Amycolatopsis echigonensis | reverse complement strand
ACAGGCCCTAGTTGAGGATAAGGAACTGCTATGAGCGGTCGACGCAAGGCCGAGATCGATCTCACCGCACTCGCTGGCCTGTTTGGTGTCGACGGTCAGGTAACGCTTGTGGATCCACAACCAGGCGTGCTTGGGCGATGGCAGCCGACCAGGGCAGGGGCCGTCAACTCGTGGCAATGGGCCAGCGAGCAGTTCCTGTTCAGAAACGGTTGGCTCGGCCTGGTGGGACGAAACGGGTCTGGAAAATCGTTGACCGGCTCCACCCTGTTCCCAACCTTCATGGACGGTGACGTCTCACAGAAAGCTCTGGCTGTCTCGGGCCGGTCCGGCTCCACGCTTACCCAGCGGCATACCAGCTGGAAGACCAGTCAACCCAAGGCCGGCCTATGGTGGCAGGAGTTCGGCCGCACCGACCACCCGACAAAAGACGACGACCCGGCTGTGACCCGCTGGATAACCATCGGGCTATGGCTGCGCAGCAGCGGTGGTGACCGAACCGTCCTCGAACGCGGATGGTTCATTGCGCCAGGCCGTGTCGACCAAGACCTTGTCTTCGAGCGGGAGCGAACACCCATAGACGTCGACGACCTGGCCCAACAGTTGGCCGCCATTGATGGCGAGTTCTTCACCTCGCATGAACGTCTGCACCGGGTCGCGTCCCGGCACCTCACAATCGTTCTCGCCGAAGACGATTTCGCAGAGTCCATCCGCAAGGCCCTGTACGATCCGTTGGACTCCGATCAAATGAACGCACTCGCCAACGTGCTACGTGCGCTGCGGAGCGTGCAAGTCAACGACCGGATTAGCCCCGAGCAGATGAAAGCGACCCTGACTTCGGCGCTGCCCGCACTTGATGTGGATCTCGTAAGGCGTCTCGCAGAAGCTCTGGCCAAGGCCGAGCAGATGAGAACCAGACTGGAAACCGCCAAGAAGGAACGGGATAGCCTGGCCCAGATATCCAGCGGCTACCGCCGATATGCGACCGCGGTTGCCACCCTCGTGTCGGCCGCACTTGTTGTAGCAAACCGAGAGTACGCTTCCCGTGCGAAAGAGCGCGACAATCTCATCACGGCATTGAACGCCCATGAACGCACCCAGGACGACAGTACTCGCAAAGCCGAGGAGCTAACCAAGGAACTCAACAAGGTGGCAGCCACGGTCGAGGTCCTACAGAACAAGGCACGCGGACACGCCGGAGCAAGACTGGATGAACTCCGTCAACATTTGACAGAACTCACCGGCATCGCGAACACCGCGCAGAACGAAGCGGATAAGGCAGGAATGCTTCTCGACCAGCAGCGAAGCAACAGCAGCGAGCGGGACGCCGATGCCGCCAACGCATCCGCCGCTCTCCGAACACTACTTTCCCAGCTGGCACAAGACTCTAGCGACCTCTACGCGAGCGCGTATTTCGATACCCTCGAAAAGGAATCAGCGTCGCTCTCCGCGAGTTTCCCTACCCTTCCTGCGGCAGGATTCGACCAACGGGTCGAGCATGCGAAGGCGGCGTTCTACGCATGGATAGACGACCAGCTTTCCGCGCTCCAAGAGGTTCTCGACGCTATTACGCAGCATCGCTCTGCATGCGATACCCGTGATGCGGCCGATCAGAGGTACGCGACTGCTCAAGCAGCGGCTGACACCAAAGCAACGGCAGCACAGCAGGCTGCGGAGGCATCTCAACAAGCCGATAACGAGGTTCTTGACCGGCTGGTGGCGGTTGCCGATTCGTTGACAAGGATGCCCAGACCTCCCGACGCGCTGTTCGAGACGGAGCCACTGGACCTCGACGAGATCCCGCGGTGGGCGGAACGAGCACTTGCCCAGGTTCTGGCCGCCACCGATGTACCAGGAGCCGAGTCGCGCTACGAGGCCGCACGTGAGGCCGCCGACCGAGCCCATCTGAGCGCGGATCACGCAATCGCGGCTGCCACGCGCGCTACGACAACCGTCGCCGAGCAAGCCACCTGCCTCCTCGATGAGAGCGCGTCGCTGGGAGAAGCACCGCCTGCCGTCAGAGAACTGGCTGCGGCACTGACCGAGATCCCCGAGTGTGGTGCGCAACTGCTCCACACGCTTCGCGACCGGATTGAAACATCAGCCGAAGAAGCGCGGCGGCAAGTAACTGAGCGACAAGGTCGACTGCGGCATGCCACAACGCTGTTGACGGACTGGACCCACGCACAAGAACGTGCCCGCCGCGATGCGGTATCAGCCGAGGCTGCGGAGCAGGACGCGCACACTGCCGGACGCCAAGCCGAAGCTGCCGCCCAAGCCGCCATCGCCGAAGCCATCGCTTGGGTCAACGCCGTTCACGCGTGGGTCGACGGGCTCGCATTGATCGATTCCGCGCAGCTGCGGTTGCCCCACCGCGACGAGCCTGCATCAGCTGATCCCGCTCCGTTGACTTCGAGCCTGGAGACGGCGTACCGGGAGACGACGAACGCCCTCACGGCCGAACACACGACCGCGGAAGCAGAGGCCGCTGCCATCCGGGTGCGGTTGGCCGAACTTGAGGACGAGATCGCCGCGACGTCGCGAACCGAGCCCAAACCTGACGCGCCATCCTGGCGCGCGACGAGATCCGATCGGACCGGAGCACCGCTGTGGACCTTGGTCGACTTCGCAGACGATGTCCCTGCTCACCTGGCCGGGGAGTTGGAAGGCGCTCTACTTGCTGCCGGCATCCTGGACGCGTGGGTTTCGGAGGACGGAGATCTGACCGACGGGGACGTGCATCTACGAGCCGGTAAGCCGCTGCCCGGTACCACCCTGGCCGACTTCCTGGTCCCCGAACGCGATTGTGCCGTCCCGGCCGACTACATCCGCGCGATCCTGTCGTCGATCCAAGTAGTCGAAGCTGGTGCCGACGACAAGGCCCGCCCCTCGCTGGTGTTCGAGCTCGGCGGCGTAGTCCGTTCCGGAGTAGTCCACGCAGTCAGTCCGGCCGACTGGGCGCCACAGCACATCGGTGCGACTGCACGCGAGCGGAACCGACAACGCCGGCTAAAGCAGCTGCAGGCGCAGCACGCCGAGCTGAGCGCTGCTCATGCACAGGCTGTGGACAAAGTGCGAAACGCATCGGACAAGATTGCCCAAGCGCAGCAGGAAGCCAACGCGTTGCCGCCAGCTACGGAACTCATGCGTCGACGGGAGCATGCCGCGACGATCCGGGCGGATGCAGAACGGCTGCAGACGACTGCGTCGACAGCACGGGCCGTCGCCGACGATTCTTCCATACTCGCTGATCGCGCCTGGTCCGCCGCAAGCGACGC
>NZ_JACJHR010000191.1 GCF_014174495.1 Amycolatopsis echigonensis | reverse complement strand
ACGCGAACGTGCTGCTTAGCCGCAGCCAGGACGCCGAAAACAAGCTGGCGACAGCTCGAACCATCGCCGACGAAGCGAACCGTGAATACAACCGGCTGCCAAACGTCACCGAAGCACACCGTGCCCGCCAATCAGCACACACCGCCCGCCAGGAAGCCGAACTCGCACACGCACTCGCAATAGACGCCCGAGCCGAGTTCGATCGATGCGACCACACCGCCCGCTCAGCCTTCGCTCACCTCAACAAAGTCGCACGGGCTCGCGGACGCCTACTACCCACCGACCAAGACGCGATCGTCGGCCTCCGCCGTCGCCTCACCACAATGCGAGACGACATCGGTGGCTGGGCAGGCGCCGTTACGAGAACTCACACCTTGACCGAGTTCGCAGAACATCAACGCGCCGTGACCGAGCGAGCCGAAGATCACCACCGCGAAGCACAGGAACACGCCAAACAAACCAAGGCGAAAGCCCAGCAGGCACAACATCGATACAGCGAAGAGGTTCGCCTGCATGAGCGCCCATACCGAGAACTGCTCAGCGAGCTCGAACAACAGCGAAACAAGCACAATGGAATTCAAGAGCAAATAACGAGAGAGGAGCAATCAGCCCGATCTGCCGAACTCGCCGCAGTTCAAACACGGGCCAGCCTCGCCCGCGCAGAAGAACTTCTTCACGAAGCCGACCAGCATACAACGGCGTCCCTGGCGGACATGCAACTTCTGTTCGACCAGGGACTTGTGATCGAACTAGAGCAAGACGCCGAGCTAGCTCGACCGGAAACAGTCCCCGAGGGGATCGAAACCGCATACCGCCTTGCCGGAACCCGAGATGCCAAGAACCGCAGCGACATCGATGTTCGACGCGAGGCCGTCGACCGAGCATTGCGCGAACTCGACCCCAGGGTACGACGAGTCCGTGACCAACTCATCCGACTAGGCCGACATCTACAGCTGGAAGACATACCAGGCGGCTGGAAACGGATTACAATCACAGAACAGAGCACCTCCTCGACTGACGTTGCGCTGTCCGGAACCAACACCAAGTCACTCAGGGTCGCACTGAAGGAGCTCGAAAGGTCCACCCGAACTCTAGAATCCGACTTCAACGAGCAGGTCCGCACCGAGATCAAAGGCGCGGTCTTCACCGAACTGCGGAAACACATCAGCATACGCATCGACCTCGCAGAACAGATCGTCGAGGACATCCGAGCCACTCTTGCTTCGGTTCGAACGGGAGTCGCTCGCGTCGGAGTAAGGCTCTCCTGGAATCCACGCAAAAAGGATCCCATCGCCCAAGAGGCGATCTCGCTCATTCGTAAATCAGACCGAGCAGGCGCCTTTGACCGCATGTACGAATTTTTCGTACGACAATTCGTTGAACCTAGCAGTCCAGGATCAGAATCCGACGCATCAAGCTGGATGGAACACGTTTACCAAGTCTTCGACTACAGAAACTGGTATGACTGGGAAATCCACCTAACGCACGCCGATTTCGCCGACACCGAGGACAGTGAGCCCGTCTTCCGCGCCGTCACAGCGCATCGAAACCCACTCGACGTGCTGTCCGCAGGCGAGAAACGCCTGGCAACCATGCTTCCACTGCTGGCCGCCATTCGCGCATTCTACTCAGTCAAGGAATACAGTGGACCGCGAATGATCTTCATCGACGAACTGAACGCGGCATTCGACACGGCAAATCTCCGCATGGTCCTCGCATTGCTCCGCACCTGGGACTTCGACGTACTGGCCACACTCCCCTCAACCAGTCCGCTTCTTGTCGCTGAGACAGGATCAATCGCCATTCACGAAATCATGGCGCAACAGGAAGGCGTGCGGTTCAGCATCCCGTGCATTTGGGATGGCACGGGACAACCAACAACCGCCCGCATCGCTGTTGCACACGCACAACCAGCGAACATCGCCCCATCTGACAATGCGCAAAACAGAGCGCAACTCGACCACCCACAGGCTGACTCGTGATCGACACCGACGCAACGGACCCCGACGTCAAGCCGCTCTGGGACGCAGTCGCGTCTCGACTGGCCAACGGCGCCGCGCCCACAAGCATTCGCGTAGTAAAAGCTGAACTATCGCGCGCCGGCCGCGCATTGATCACAGGCTGGCTGGCTCAGAACGAGCCCGCGACCCGACGGCGACGGCAACTCGACATCGTCGACGGCAAGACTGTCATCCCGCTGCCGCGCGTGCTCGAAGCGCTCGGTCTCGTCGCCGAGGACCTACCTTCCGTGGTGCCGCAACTAGCGGGATCATTTCCCGACCTTGCAGGTGAGCGGCTGCGAGCGGCCCGATTGCGGAACGACCTGTGGAACCACGCCGAAACCGTCCTTGTCGACGCACCGCGTCTGCTGGCACGGCTCCGCGCCGCGGGCGTCAAGGACGAAAAGGCAGACGACCTCCGGTCGTTGATCAATGCGCTAGCGCGGGCGCGTGCGCTGCTGCCCCTGAAACGCCCCGTCCCGCTCGCCCGGCTGGCACTTGCCTGTGCGGGGAACCCGCACTTCTTCGACCTCACCGAGGAATGCCACGGCGCCAAGCTGGTCCTGCTCGCCGTGGACCTCCTCAAGGCCACGCAGCCCGACACCCCCGCAGCCGCGCGAGCCATGCTTGCGCGCGTTGGCGTTTTCGCGGACCGACTGTCTCAAACCGTGCTCACACTCAACGTCGATGCCGTCGGTGACGGACCAGTTGATCGCGCACTACGGCTTGCATGCGCGGACCGCCGACCACTCCACCTCACCCTGTACGACCTGACATGCACCCCGCCAACCCTCGCGACGGACCGACCGTGGCTCGTCGTGGAGAACCAGTCCGTGGTCGACGAGGCACTCATCCGACAAGCAACAACACCAATCGTGTGCACCGCAGGCTCACTTAGCGCGGTTGATCACGTCATCCTCGGCATCGCGCAGGACGCCGGGGTTTCGATCCGATACGCTGGCGACCTCGACGTCTCAGGTCACGCCATCGCCGAAACAGTCAGAAGTCGTTATGGAGGTCAAGTGGTCCACATGGACGAAAGGACAGCCCAAGCCGCCGAAGCCGCAGGGCCACTTGCAAACCAACCTCCTGCAGTCCCATTGCTTGACGGGCCGTCTCGCGTACCGCTTCACGGAGACCACAATCCGCCAATTCCCAGCACAAATACCGATACAGACCAAGGCAAGTATGCCGTCTTTCAGGAGCACTCTGTTGTCCTTGAGCGACTCCTTGGCGCGGACTCCACGGATCCACTTCGACTACCGCTGGCTGCCCCTCGTCGCTGAACTGCCCGGCGCACGGCGTCGGTCCCTGGACGCGGCGAATTCCGGGGCGGCCCGGCCGTCAACGTGGCAAGTGTGCTCAGCCGGTG
>NZ_JACJHR010000190.1 GCF_014174495.1 Amycolatopsis echigonensis | reverse complement strand
CCGCGGCCACAGTCGATCGGCTCCTGCACCACGCCCACGTCGTCGTCACCCAAGGTGACAGCTTCCGGCTCGCCCAAGCCACCTCCGGACAAGGGGTGAGACCACTGCACTGACCACGAACTCCACCAGGCGGGGAACTATCTGGCCGCCGTTGGGGAGATCCACCTGGCCGCCAGCGGGGACAACATCTGGCCGCCTACGGGGAGAACAAACTGACCATTGACAGCCTCTGCTGCCGGTCCTGCTGAGCGTCCTCGTTCACCGCCTGCAAGTTGGCTTCGAGCAACCGCTGCCGGTAGCGGCCGAAGACACGGCTCGACAGGAAGGCAGCGAGCCCCTCGACGAAGTACCTCTCCTGGATCCACGGCGTCGAACTGGGATGCCCTTCCGGCCGCCACTCCTTCTTCGGCGCGCAGACGTAGTAGGCACGCTCGTGCTTGGACTTGCCATGCATCCGCCTGCCGCACGAGCAGAAGAGAAAACTGCGCAGCTTGTAGGTCCTCTTGGCTTCCGGATTGCGGTTCTCGCTGACGGTGCGCGACCGCTCACGGTGCAGAGACACCTGCTGGGCCAGAACAAACGTTTCCAGATCAACCAGCGGTTTGTGTGTCTTCTCTGTCGACCAGTACCACTCGGACACCGGGTTCGCCCTGTTCCGGCCGCCGCCCTTGCGCGCGCGGCGGTTCCAGACCATGTGCCCGGTGTGCTTGGGATTCGACAGCATGTCTCGCACGTTGGCACCGGTCCAGAACCCGACTGCGCGCTCCGGGTCAGGCGGAGTCGGCGGCGGGTTTGTGACAAGATCCACATTGAGTCGGCGGGCGATGTCCTCGCAGCCGACCCGTTCGGCGGCACGCCAATGGAATGCCTTGGTCACCACCGGCCCCTCAACCGGGTGGGGTTCGAGGAAGGTCTTCTTGATGCCCTTCGCGCGCTTGGCCGGCACCGGGTGCGGGACCCTCTTGGCCTGGTAGCCGTAGCACGGCTTGCCGATGTTGTATCCCTGTTCTGCATGCGTTTCGAAGCCATCCCAGCTCTTCTCGAGCATGTCCATGACGTACCACTCGGCAACGCCCTGCTTCACACGTCGAGTCAGCACCTGGGTAGATCGCTTCTCCCGGCGGTGCGATACGTCGAGGCTGAAGGGTTCGTCGGACGCGACCAGGCGAACGCCTGCCTCCTCCAGCCGGTTCTCGATATTGGTCGAGATGTGGGTGCGTCGACCGATGCGACCGATCTCCTCACAGATGACGACGTCGAAACGTCGATCGGGTCGCTCTGCTTCTTCGAGAAGGTCCTGGATGCTTCCGTCGCGAGGGACCGGAATCTCGAACAGCTCATGGGCATTCCCGTCGCCGCGGGCGGAGAGTTTCTTCCGTCCGGACTCGACGTCGTAGAAGCAGAGGACGATGACCGCGTTCGAAGGCAAGGCCTGAGTGCAGTTGCGGAACTGCCGTGGTATCGACAGCGTCGGATCCTGCTGGTCCTGGGTAGAGGTTCGACCGATGAACGCGACGCGGACGATCTGCGGCTCGTTCACGACGGCCGAGCCGACGAGCGGGTGCGTCCGATCTATGCGGCGCGATCCTGCCCATTCTCGGATCTCCGCTGGGCCGCCCATTGCGTCACCTCCCACAGCACCTGCGTCTGCTCCAGCCGCAGCCGCTCGGCTTCAGCACCGCCGGCGACCTGGATTTCAAAGGTCATTTCCGGGCCTTCGTCTGAGACGAACCGCCCAGAAGGCTGAACGCGATCGCGTGAGCTAGCTGTTGCGGGTCATGACGTTGGTGACGCGGGCCAGGGCCTGAGACGAGGGACGGGTCTTTCAGCGGCAGGATGAGAAGTGCGACCGACTCGTCCTCCGAACAGAAAGACCCGTCCGTGCACCACCGTAATGCCCCGCTGTCCGTCGAGGGCCGCCGCCGGCTCGTCGCGCGTTGCCAGACCCGCCCGATCGCCCACGTCGCCGCCGAGATGGGCATCTCCCGCCAATGCGCATCCAAGTGGGTCAACCGCTGGCGTCGTTATGGCGAGGCCGGCCTGCTCGACCGTCCCAGCATCCCGCGCCGCCAGCCCACCGCCACCCCCGCCGAGGCGGTGGCCCGGATCGAGCAGCTGCGCCGCCAACGCAAGCACTCCGCCCGCCGGATCGCGACCGAGCTGGCCGCCGAGGGCATCACCGTCTCGGTGCGGACCGTGGGCCGGCATCTGCTGCAACTCGGCCTGAACCGGCGTCGGTTCCTCGACCCGACCGGCGACAGCGACCGTCAGCCACGCCGGATCATCGCCCGCTGGCCCGGGCACATGGTCCACCTCGACGTGAAGAAGACCGGCCGGATTCCCGACGGCGGCGGCTGGCGGATCCACGGCAAAGGCAGCACCCAGGACAAACGCGCCCGCCGCGGCAGAACCCGCGGCGGGCGGGCCCGCTGCGTCTACCTGCACTCCGCCGTCGACGGCCACTCCCGCTTGGCCTGCACCGAAGCCCTGCCTGACGAGAAAGCCCGCACCGCGATCGGGTTCGTCCACCGCGCTCGCGCGTTCTTCGCCGCGCACGGCATCACCCGCATCCACCGCCTGGTCACCGACAACGGCGCCTGCTACCGCGCGAACGACTTCGCCACCGTCCTACGAGGGGCACGGCATCAGCGGATCACGCCTTACACCCCACGCCACAACGGGAAAGTGGAGCGCTACAACCGCATCCTGGCCGAAGAGTTCCTCTACGCGCACGCCTGGCTCAGCGAAGAACACCGCACCACAGCCTTGGCCGTCTGGAACATCCACTACAACTACCATCGACCACACACTGCCGCCGGAAACCAGCCACCAGCCACCCGGCTCCACACCGGCGTCACCAACGTCATGGCCTCATACACCTAGCGCTCATCAACGCGCTGGTGTTCGCCTCTAACGCCCGTATCGGCTCCGAACTTGTCCCCCGTCGTTCGCAGGGCCAGGAACCTGATGATCCTGCCCGGCTCAGCTGGTCCCGACAATGCCCTCGCTCCAACGGTGAACCCAGCGAGAAGGTCAGGCGGTCACGGCCGCTCGCGCTGCCGTTGGAATATTCCTCCGCAAGGACTTGTGCGACCTCGGAACGATACTGTGCAACATCAACTTGCCGGATCGAGCGCGCGCGGCGTGAAACCTCCTCGGTTCTGGAGCATCTCGACCCCAGCAGCCACCCCGGATTCGCAGCCGGCTCGACACCGTCAGCACCCACAGAACGCCTCGCACTCGTGTGAGACAGGTGCACCGAACAGGTTGCCAGTATTTTGCTTTTCGTTCGGTCACCGCGTTCCGAGGAATGCAGCGCACAGCGGTCCTGTCCGGAAAGGCCGACTCCCGTGCCCGGACGCGCGACCCGGGTCGACGGCG
>NZ_JACJHR010000019.1 GCF_014174495.1 Amycolatopsis echigonensis | reverse complement strand
TTCCACCATGACCGAAACGACGACGCTTCCCGCACCGGAGCGCGTGACTTCCCTCGCGATCGAGCCCGACGCGACTCCGGTGGTCCGCCTGATCGCGCGCGCTTTGCGGGAGTCCGTCCGAATAGGACACGAGGCCGACGCCCTGTCCCGCGCCGAGGGAACGGTCGCACTTCGTTCCCACGACACGCCGCAGGCCGCCACCATCGCCTTCCGGGGCAAGGAAATCGCAGTGAGCAGCGGAGTCTTCGCCGCACCCGACGCGACCGTCGTGGTCGATCTGCGAGCGCGGTTCTCCCCGGCTGAGGAACCGGCCGGGAACACCGAGCTGGCCGACGTCGCACTACGCGCCTTGACGCCGCCGCTTCCTCCTTGGCCGGAGGCTGCGCAGCGGTTCTGGAGCCTCACCCGAGACCTCCCCGGCATGCCGGACGTCCTTGTCGTCGTGGAAGAAGGCGAGGGCGGCCGGGCCGAGGAGAGGTTCGGCGACGGCTCTTCCGAATATCTGCTCGCGGGGTCGCCGGATGTCCTGGCCGGGGTCCTCACCGGCACCGACGATTTCCTGCTCGCCTTGTCGTCCGGCCTTCGCGTCAAAGGCACCTGGGCGCAGTTGTCCGTCCTGACCGGCGCTTCGTGGAAGGTGCGTTTCGATGTCTGATCTGCCGAAGACGGCCCACAAGACCGTCCGCCTCGAAGCGACGAACCACGACGGCAGCTTCCTGGGAAAGACCGTCTCCGCGGCGAAGTTCGCTTCCGGCAAGGAAACCGGCTTCGCGTTCGCCGACGTTCTCTTCGCCATCGACCTCGGCGACGAGTTCGTCCTCGGCGACGCTTACGCGGACTGGCGCGGCAACCTCTACGACATCCAGATGGTTCCCGACCTGTCCACGCTGGTCGAGTGGAAGCCGGGAATGGACTCGGTGATCGGCGACTACCGCAAGAAAGACGGCTCGCCGGTGCCGATCTGCCCGCGGAACCTGGCGCGCGCCATGGTGGACCGGCTCGCCGCGCTGGGTCTCACCGCGAAGGTCGCGGTGGAGATCGAGGCGACCCTCTTCGAGGAGTCCGTCCAGGAAGCGCGAGCGCGCGGGTACCGCGATCTGACTCCGCTCGGCGGCAGCGCGGGCGCCACCTACCACTTGGCGCGGTCGAAGGACTGGGTCGACTACATGGAGGCGGTCACGGCCCGGCTCGACGACCTGGGGATCGTCTGGGAAGCCTGGACCGACGAAGCGGCCGCGGGGCAGACCGAGCTGAATCTCGCGCCCACGAACCCCATCGCACTCGCCGACGCCTGGGCGCGCACCCGTCAGGTCATGCGGGAAGTGGCGTTCGAGCAAGGCCGCACGGTCACCTTCATGGCCAAGCCGACGGCCGGGTGGGGACAGGGCGCGCACCTCAATCTCTCTTTGCAGCGCGAGGGCGTGAACCAGTTCTTCGCCGAGGACGGTCCGACAGACCTCATGCGCCACGCGATCGGCGGATTGATGGCGACGATGGCGGGCAACGCCGCGATCGTGCTTCCGCAGATCACCTCGTACCGGCGGTTGGAAGACCTCTCCGGACCGCCGACCACGATCAGCTGGGGCGTCGACAACAAGACGGCCGCCGTGCGCGCCATCACCGGCCATCCGCGCTATTCGCGGCTCGAATACCGGGTTCCCGGCGCCGATGTCAACCCGTATCTCGCTCTCGCCGGGGTGCTGGCCGGAGTGGCGGCCGGAATCGAGCGGGAGATCGAACCTCCGGACGAGGTCACCGACATGGCGTGGCGCCTGCCCGAGGGATACGGCGTGGCCCGGATCCCCGACACGATGTCCAAGGCGTTCGCCGCGTTGGACGCGGACCCGATCCTGCGCGAATACCTCGGCGACGAGTTCGTCGACTTCTGGGTCGTGTCGCGCCGGTGGGAGTGGATGGAGTTCCACACCAAGGGCGGCGATCCGTACTCCCCGCTTTCGGAGTGGGAGTCCCTGCGCTACTTCGAGCTGCCGTGACCAGGCCGCTCATCGGCGTCACCGGCCGCCGCTTCCGGATGGGACTGGTCGCCGGGGCGGACAGCCGCTACGGAGACATGCACACCGACAGCTACATGGCGGCCTTCGCGACGAGGATCGCGCGGGCCGGCGGCGTGCCGGTCCATCTGCCCTACGACGCTCCTCCGGAAGACGCCGCGGCATGGCTGTCCGGCGTCGTCGTCACCGGCGGACAGGACGTCCACCCGGGCCGGTGGGGCGGGGACACCGCGGTGGTGCGGGAAATCGATCCGCGGACCGACCCTGCGGTGCACGACGCCGAGCGCGACGCGTACGAGATCGCACTCGTCCATGAAGCGCTGAAACGGGAAATCCCGGTCCTCGGCGTGTGCCGGGGCATGCAGATCATCAATGTCGCGCTCGGGGGCACGCTCGTCGCCGACCTCTCCCCCGGCGCGGTGCGGCATCTCTCCCCGGAATCCGCGCCGACCGACGGCACGCCGGATCACGCCGTGACCTTCGAGCCCGGCTCGATCGCCGCGGGGCTGTTCGGCGACCACGCGGTCACCAACTCGTGGCATCACCAAGCGGTGGACCGGTGCGGCGCCGGGCTCGTCGTGACCGGCCGCACCGAGGACGGGGTGGCCGAGGCGATGGAACTCCCCGGTTCGCCCGTGCTGGCCGTGCAATGGCATCCGGAGTGGATGGCGAGCCCCGATCCCGCGCTGGGGTGGATCGTCGAGGAGTCCGCCCAACGCCGGTACGTCCCGGAACTACAGAACAACCGAGGAACGGTGAAAGCATGACCATCGCGGCTGATCGCCTCGGCGAGGACCCGTCGACGCCGACCCTGACCGCACTGCTGGCGGAACGCGCGGCCCAGTCGCCGGACGGGGAATTCCTCCGTTTCGGCGACCGGTCGTGGACCTTCGGCGAGATCGACGCTTGGACCTCGCGGCTGGCGCACCGCCTGATCGAGACCGACGGCGTCGAGCCCGGCGACCGGGTCGCGGTCATGCTCCCGAATGTCGTGCAGTGGCCGGTCGTGTGGCTCGCCGCGCTCAAGGCGGGTGCCGTCGCCGTGCCGGTCAACGCCAAGTATCAGCAAGCAGACCTCGCGTTCGTGCTGAAAGACTCCGGCGCCCGGCTCGTTTTCACCGATCACGACCACCTGCGGCTGGTGCACGGCGTGGCGAACCCGGGGGCGGTGCGGGTCGTCGACATCGCCGACGACGGGTCCGCGCGGTTCCCGGCCAGCGCGCCCGACGTCGCCGTCGCCGCCGACACCTTGGCGAACCTCCAATACACCTCGGGAACCACCGGATTTCCCAAGGCCTGCATGCTGACTCACGACTACTGGGTCCGCAACGGGTGGTTGTGCGCGGCCTCGACCGGCTTGGGCCCGGACGATGTACTGCTTACCGCGCAGCCGTTCTCGTACATGGATCCACTGTGGAATGTCGCGGTCGCGCTCACCGTGGGCGCTCCTCTGGCGGTGCTGCCGCGGTTCTCGGCCTCAGGCTTCTTCGCGGACGTGCGCCGGCACGGCGCGACCTTCTTCTACGTCCTCGGATCCATGCCGACCCTTCTGCTCAAACAGCCGCCGGATCCGAGCGACCGCGACAATTCCGTCCGGATGGTGTTGTGCTCCGGGATCCCCGCGGACCTGCACGCCGCGTTGGAGGAGCGATGGGGCGCTCCGTGGCGCGAGGTCTACGGCATGACCGAGTCCGGCTTCGACCTGGTTTCGAGTTTCGCCGATCCCGCCGCTGTGGGCAGCGGAAGCCTCGGCCGCCCGGTGCCGACCAAACAGGTGCGCGTGGTCGCCCCGGACGGCACGGAAGTTCCGGCTGGCGAACGCGGAGAGCTCACGGTCAAGGGCAAGCCCATGATGACCGGCTACTGGAACCGGCCCGAAGACACGGCGCGCGTCCTGCGCGACGGCTGGCTTCACACGGGCGACGTCGTGGTTCGCGGCGACGACGGGGAAATCAGGATTGTCGGACGCATCAAGGACATGGTCCGGCGAGGCGGCGAGAACATCGCCAGCGCCGAGGTGGAGGCGGCGCTCGAACGCGACCCCGCCGTGGTGGCCGCGGCGGTCGTCGCCGAGCCGGACGATCTGATGGGCGAAGAAGTCAAAGCCTTTGTCCAGCTCGCCGACGGCCTCGCGGCCGGACGGTCGACCGCGGACTCGATCGTCCAGCGAGCCGGGACCCAGCTCGCCCGTTTCAAGGTGCCTCGCTATGTCGAGTTCGTGGACGACTTCCCGCGCACTCCTTCCGAGCGGGTGGCCAAGCCCGCGCTCAAGGAACGGGCCGATCCGGGCGCTGTCTACGATTTCGGCCCGTCTCGCGGCCAGTCCCTCCCCGATCTGCGCGTCGACATCACCCGGGACGTCGCGGTGGTCACCCTGTCCCGGCCCGAGAAGCTCAACGCGCTGACCGTCGCCACACGCCGCCGCCTCGCGAGCCTCATCCGCGAGTTCGGCACCGGGCGGAAGGCGCGCGGCATCGTCCTCACCGGCGAAGGGCGGGCGTTCTCGGCCGGAGAAGACCTCGGAGCCGCCCCCGCCTGCTACGACGAGGTCAAGACCGCGTTCGAGACCTTTCACGACATCACGCGGGCGATCCTGGAGACCCGGGTCCCGGTCGTCGCCGCGGTCAACGGCTTGGCGGTGGGCGGGGCGTCCGAGATCACCCTGTGCTGCGACACCCGGATCGGCACGCCAGCGACCGAGTATTACCAGCCGGAGAACCGGCGCGGCCTCACGATCTCCAACGCCACGAGCGTCCTGCTGCCCCGGCTGGTCCGAGGCCGCGCGATCCGGATGGTGCTGGGCGCGCACCGGATGGACGCCGAGGAAGCCCTGCGGATCGGTCTCCTGGACGAAATCGTCGAGCCGGACGAGCTCGTCGACCGCGCGGTCGAAACCGTTCTCGACTGGACGCCGCCGACCAATACGACGGCGACGCATCTCGCGCTGCTGCGACCGCGGCCCGCCGAGATCGAGGAGGCCTTCGCCCGGGAGGACCTCGCCGCGCGAGAGGCCTGGGAAAGCGGCGTGTACCGCGCGGGAATCCAAAGCTTCTGGACCGAGAAGGGCGCGCCCGCCGCGCCGGACCGCATCGACGCGGCACGCGGGTGAAACCGACGAACGAGGAGAACTGACGTGATCACCACGCGGGCCGCTGTGCTCAGCGGCGTGAACGAGCCGCTCGCCCTGACCACGATCCAGGTCGACGACCCCGAACCGCACGAGGCCCGGATCGCGGTCTCCCACGTCGGGCTGTGCCACAGCGACCTGCACTACAAAACCGGGACCGTGCCGATCGACCTTCCGGTCGTCCTCGGCCACGAGGTGGCCGGCGTGGTCGAAGCGGTCGGCTCTGCGGTGACCGGCCTCAAGCCCGGGGACCGAGTGGTCGGCGCGCTCACGCCTTCGTGCGGCCGCTGCCGCAACTGCGAGGCCGGCCGGCCGACGCAGTGCCAGCGCGTCGAGGAGGTCCGGCAGCGTCCGCGGCCGGCGTTCCAGCACCTCGACGGCCGCCGGATCGAACGGCTCGGCGACCTGGGCGCGTTCTCGCAGCACACGCTGATGCGGGAGAACGCGCTCGTGAAGCTCCCCGACGATGTCCCGTCGCACGTGGGCTGTCTGCTCTCGTGCTGCGTCATCACCGGGGTGGGCGCGGTTTTCCGCGGAGCCGAGGTCCGCCCGGGAAGCACTGTCGCGGTGATCGGATGCGGCGGGGTCGGTTCCGCCATCGTCCAAGGCGCTCGGCTGGCCGGAGCGTCGGCCGTCATCGCCGTCGACCTTGACGACGCGCGGCTGCGAGCTGCCCGCAAGTACGGCGCCACCCATACCGTCAACGGCGGCGCCGAAGACGTCGTCGCCGCGATCCGCGAGCACCTTGGCGACGGCGTCGACTACTCGTTCGAAGCCGTCGGTTCAGCCCGTACCGCGGCGACCGCCCTGGCCGTCCTGCGCCCGGCCGGAACCGCCTGTCTGGTCGGCATCGCGCCGGACGGGACCGACCTGAGCCTTCCCGCGGCGGACTTCTTCTTCCAGGAGAAGCGGCTCATCGGCTCGTACATGGGATCCGGGCAGGCGCGCGAGGACATCCTCCAGCTCGCGCGGCTGTACCGGCAGGGCCGGCTGCTGCTCG
Source organism: Amycolatopsis echigonensis (assembly GCF_014174495.1). Classification (GTDB taxonomy): domain Bacteria; phylum Actinomycetota; class Actinomycetes; order Mycobacteriales; family Pseudonocardiaceae; genus Amycolatopsis; species Amycolatopsis echigonensis. Next base: position 120,553 of record NZ_JACJHR010000019.1, on the reverse strand, counting down.
CCGAAATGGTCACCGAGGTGATCCCGTTCCGCGACATCGACGACGGGTTCGCCGCCATGCGATCCGGCGACGTGACCCGCGTCGTCGTCGACCTCCACGCCTGAACAACCGCGAAGGTGAATCCGATGTCCCCGAGCGACCACCCGCTGCCCGCCCCGCTGAACTACATCGCCGACGAATGGAGCGAATGCGAAACAGTCGGCGACGCCTGGAATCTCGACCCCAACACGCGCCAGCCCGTGCATCAGATGGCCACCACCGCGCCAGGCGACGTGGAACGCGCTTTGCAGCACGCCGAGCGGGTCTACGACATCGGCGCGTGGGACGAGGACGCCCGGCGCGAGCGGGCCAGCATGCTTGAGCGAGTCGCGGAGAACCTGGCAGAGCGCGTCGAGGACATCGCCCGTGCGGACTCGCTGACGAGCGGCGTGCCGATCAGCGTCACGAGGAAGGTCGCGTCGTTCCTGCCCGCGCGAGTCCGATCGGCGGCAGCGGACCTGGTCGGCATTCCCCGGGTGACCTCGCTCGAGGCAGGCGGCCGCGACGTTCGCCTCTACCGGCTTCCGTTGGGACCAGCCGCGATTCTCACGCCGTGGAACGGTCCGAGCTTCATTCCGGCGGCGAAGGTCGTGAGCGCCGTCGCCGCGGGATGCCCGGTCATCCTGAAACCTTCGGAACACGCGCCCGGCAGCGCACAGATCGTCGTCGAGTGCTTCGTCGCGGCCGGGCTGCCCGCAGGGGCCCTGCAACTTCTCCATGGAACGGGAACCGTCGGGGCCGCGCTGACCGCCGACCCGCGCGTCAAGGTCGTCTCCTTCACCGGCGGCCCGGGCGCGGGTCGCGCCATCGCCCGGGCCGCCGCGGAGGATTTCAAGGTCCTCCAGCTGGAACTCGGCGGCAACAACCCGGTTCTCGTGCTCGACGACGCGGACGTCGACGTCGCCGCGGACGGCATCGCCGAGGGGCTCACCAAGCTGAACGGGCAATGGTGCGAAGGCCCCGGCAAGGTTCTCGCGCCCCGGTGCCTGACCGCTTCGCTTCTGGACGCTTTGAACCAGCGCATCGCCGCGCTCGAGATCGGCCATTCGCTCGACGAGAACGCCGACGTGGGGCCGATTTCCAATGCGCCGCACTATGAAACGCTGATCCGCCGGATCGAAGACCTGCGCGGTTCGGGCGCCGAGATCTCCCAACCCGCGCGACTGCCCGACCTCGACGGGTTCTTCCTCTCCCCCACGATCGCCTCCGGAGCCGACCCCGCGCGGGCCAACGCCGAACTGTTCGGTCCGGTGGTCTCCCTGCACGCGGTCGACTCCGACGAAGAGGCGCTGCGGATCGCCAACGCGAACCCCTCCGGACTCGACGCCTATGTCTTCGGCACGGACACCGACCACGCGATCGAAATCGGTTCGCGCGTCCTGTCCGGGGAGGTGCGCATCAACGGTGCCAAACTCGCCGACCTCGCTGACGGCTCGGCGCAGACCTTCTGGGGACCAGCCGGCATCGGCGGACACGGTCCGGCCGAATCGGTTCGCGTGTTCTGCGGCGACCGGGTCGTCGGCGTGGACTCCGCTGAGCTTCCGATCTAGGCGAGGGCTCGCCGGATCTCCCTCAACTGTTTGTCAGGGAGAGGTTGAAGCTGTACCGGGACGCCCGGTACACATGCCAGCCGTACTCGACGACCCGGCCGGTTTCGTCGTACGTCGTCCGCTGCATGGTCAGCAGCGGGGCTCCCGGTTCCTCGCAGAGCAGTTCCGCGTCTTCCGCGGACGCCAGGCGGGCGCCGATGCTCTGCTGCGCCGAGTGCAGCCGCACGCCGGCCGCGCGCAGCAGCTGGTAGAGGCCGTTCTCTCGCAGGTCCTCGTCGGACGGGTCGAGCAGGCCGTCCGGGAGGTAGTTGTTCATCACCGCCAGCGGTTCGCCGTCGGTGGACCGGATCCGCTTCAAGCGCCGGGCGCGGGCGAGCGCCGGGGCTTCCAGCAGCGCGGCCGTCTCGGCGTCCGCGTCCTCCACGCGGTTGCACAGCACCGCCGTCTCCGGGGTGCCGCCGAGGCCCGTCAGGTCGTCGTACAGGCTGCTCAGCCGCAGCGGGCGGGCGACCTTCGTGCGCACCACCTGGGTGCCGACGCCGCGCTTGCGGACCAGCAGGCCCTGGTTGACCAGCGACTGGATGGCCTGCCGGACGGTCGGCCGGGACAGCCGCAGGCTCGCCGCCAGGTCCAGCTCGTTCGCCAGCCGGGACCCCGCGGGCAGCCTGCCGTCGTCGATCGCGGCGTGCAGCTGGCGCGCGACCTGGAAGTACAGCGGCTCGGGACTGGCCGGATCCACCGCGATCTCGCGCGCGGGATCCCAGGCCGGGCTGGTGCTCATGGTCCGGAGCCTACCGGGTCTACGTCGCAATGACCTAATGTCCATATGTCTTGACAAAGTCCGCCGGGGTACTGCACTGTCAGGGGGCGGAGCCACCGCGGCAGGCAGGAGGACTCGACGATGACCACGGGGTTCGACCTCGTCACGATGGGCCGGATCGGGGTCGACATCTACCCCGAGCAGACCGGCGTCGGCCTGGAAGACGTCACTTCGTTCGGCAAATACCTCGGCGGCAGCGCGACCAACGTCGCGGTCGCCGCCGCCCGTTACGGCCGCCGCAGCGCGGTGATCACCAAGACCGGCGACGATCCGTTCGGCCGGTACCTGCACCGCGCACTCGGCGAGTTCGGCGTGGACGACCGGTTCGTCGGCACGTCCGCGCATCTGCCGACGCCGGTGACGTTCTGCGAGATCTTCCCGCCGGACGACTTCCCGCTCTACTTCTACCGCTTCCCCAAGGCCCCGGACCTCGACCTCTTCCCCGAGGAACTCGACCTCGACGCGATCCGCGCGGCGAAGGTGTTCTGGGTGACGGTGACCGGGCTGTCCCAGGAACCGAGCCGCTCGGCGACGCTGGCCGCGCTGGAAGCCCGTGGCCGCGAGGGAATCACCGTGCTCGACCTCGACTACCGGCCGATGTTCTGGGAGTCCCGCGAGCAGGCCCGCGAATGGGTCGGCAAGGCGCTCGACCACGTGACGGTCGCGGTCGGCAACCTCGACGAATGCGACACCGCGGTCGCTTCCCGCGAGCCGCGCGAAGCCGCGAAAGCGTTGCGGGACCGGGGAATTTCGCTGGCCGTGGTGAAGCAGGGGCCGAAGGGCGTCCTCGCCGTGGACGACAGCGGCGAGGTCGAGGTGCCGCCGGTGCCGGTCGACGTCGTCAACGGCCTCGGCGCCGGCGACGCGTTCGGCGGCGCCCTCGTGCACGGGCTGCTGTCCGGCTGGGACACCGAACGCGTGATGCGGTTCGCGAACGCGGCCGGCGCGCACGTCGCCGGGGAACTGTCCTGTTCGGACGCCATGCCCACCGAAGCCCAGGTACTGCGCAAGCTCGGAGGAAACGCATGAACAGGGTCCAAACGAGCACTGTCGAGCGGATCGTCGCCAAACGGGTGCATGATCCGGAGGCGATCGCCGAGGCGGCGGCGGCGCGGGTGCGCGCGAAATCGCCGTTCAACGACAAGGGCCGGACGATGATCATCGCAGCCGACCACCCGGCGCGCGGGGCGAACGCGGTGGGCTCCGATCCGCTGGCCATGGCCGACCGCGGCGAACTGCTCGACCGGCTCTGCCTCGCCCTCGAACGCCCGGGCGTCACCGGCGTGCTCGCGACCGCCGACATCATCGACGACCTGCTGCTGCTCGGCGCGCTGGACGGCAAGACCGTCATCGGGTCGATGAACCGCACCGGGCTGGCCGGGTCGAGCTTCGAGATCGACGACCGGTTCGCCTGCTACGACGCGGAAACCATCGCGCGCATGCGGTTCGACGGCGGCAAGACCCTCACCCGGATCTGTCTCTCCGACCCGGCCACGCCGAGCGTCCTGGAGAACACCGCGAAAGCGGTCGACGAGCTCGCCGCCCGGAAGCTGATCGCGATGGTCGAGCCGTTCGTGTCCGAATGGGTCGACGGGAAGGTCCGCAACGACCTCTCCCCCGAGGCCGTGATCCGGTCCATCACCATCGCCTCCGGCCTCGGCCGCTCGTCGGCCTACACCTGGCTGAAGCTGCCGGTCGTCGCCGACATGGCGCGGGTGCTGGCCGCGTCGACGCTGCCCGCGGTGCTGCTCGGCGGAGAGGTCAAGGACCCCGACGCGGCGTTCGCGGCCTGGCAGGAAGCACTGGCTTTGCCGACCGTGCAAGGGCTCGTGGTCGGGCGTTCGCTGCTGTATCCGCACGACGGCGATGTCGCCAAGGCCGTCGACACGGCGGTGGGGCTGCTGTGAAGCGCTATCACGAAGCCGGAAGCACCGCGGACGGCCCGTTCAGCCTTGTCGTCACACCGGAATCGGCCGGGTGGGGCTACTCCGGCCTGCGCGTCCTCGAACTCGACGGCACGGAGACTGTCGCCACGGGCGACTCGGAAGCGCTCGTCCTGCCGCTGTCCGGCAGCTGCGCGGTCGAGGTGGCCGGGGAGAAGTTCGAGCTGGCGGGCCGCACCGGCGTGTTCGACGCGGTGACCGATTTCGCTTACCTGCCACGGGATGCCTCCGCGGTGCTCACCGGACGCGGCCGGTTCGCGCTGCCGTCGGCGAAAACGGAGAAGCACCTGCCTGCCCGGTACGGACCGGCGTCGGGCGTGCCGAGCGAGCTGCGCGGAGCGGGGATCTGCAGCCGCCAGGTCAACAACTACTGCCTGCCGCACACCTTCGAAGCCGACCAGCTCCTGGTCTGCGAAGTGCTTACCCCCGGCGGGAACTGGTCGTCGTACCCGCCGCACAAGCACGACGAGGCCCGTCAAGGCGAAAGCGAACTCGAGGAGATCTACTACTTCGAGGTCGCGGACGGAGGCATGGGCTACCAGCGCGTCTACGGCACCGAGGAGCGACCGATCGACGTGCTCGAAGAGGTCCGCGGCGGCGACGTCGTGCTGATCCCGCACGGCTGGCACGGCCCGTCGATGGCCGCGCCCGGCTACGACCTGTACTACCTCAACGTGATGGCCGGCCCCGGTCCCGAACGGGCCTGGCTGATCTGCGACGACCCCGCACACGCGTGGGTGCGCCAGACCTGGGAATCCCAAGACGTCGACCCGCGGCTGCCCTTCGGAGGCGCGAAATGAGACTGACCACCGCGCAAGCCCTGGTGCGTTTTCTCGCCAATCAGCATTCGGAGCGCGACGGCGTCGAACAGCGGCTGATCCCCGGCTGTTTCGGGATTTTCGGCCACGGCAACGTCGCCGGGATCGGACAGGCGTTGCTGCAGGCCGCGCGCACCGGAGAAGCGGACCTGCCCTACTACCTCGCGCGCAACGAGCAGGGCCAGGTCCACGCCGCGACCGCGTTCGCGAAGATGCGCAACCGGCTCCAGACCTTCGCCTGCACCGCGTCCACCGGCCCCGGCTCGACCAACATGATCACCGGAGCCGCGCTGGCCACCACGAACCGGATCCCGGTGCTGCTGCTCCCGAGCGACATGTTCGCCACCCGCGGCCCGGACCCGGTGCTGCAGCAGCTGGAGGACACGCGCGCCGGCGACGTCTCGGTCAACGACGCGTTCCGTCCGGTCTCGAAGTACTTCGACCGGATCACCCGGCCCGAACAGCTGATCCCAGCCGCGCTCGCGGCGATGCGAGTGCTCACCGACCCCGTCGAAACCGGCGCGGTCACCCTCGCCCTGCCGCAGGACGTCCAGGCCGAGGCCTACGACTGGCCGGAGGAGTTCTTCCGCCGCCGCGTCTGGCACATCGACCGTCCGGTCCCCGAACCGGAAGCGCTCGCCCGCGCGGTGGAACTGCTGCGCAGCGCGAAGACGCCGCTGATCGTCGCGGGCGGCGGGGTCGTGTACTCCGAAGCGGAGCGCGAACTGCGCGCGTTCGCTGCCGCGACCGGCATTCCGGTCGCGGACACGCACGCGGGCAAGGGCGCGGTGCCCTGGGACCACCCGAGCGCGGCCGGCGGCATCGGCTCCACCGGCACCACGGCGGCCAACGCACTGGCCGCGGAAGCCGACGTCGTCCTGGGCATCGGCACGCGCTACAGCGACTTCACCACCGCATCGCACACCGTGTTCGGCAACCCGGCCGTCAAGTTCGTGAACCTCAACGTCGCCCGCCTCGACGCCGCGAAGCACTCGGCGGAGATGGTCCTGGCGGACGCGAAACGGGGCATCACCGCGCTGCACGAAGCCCTCGCGGGCTGGCAGGTGGACGACGCGTACCGCACCCGCGCGCGGCTGCTGGCGCAGGAATGGAACCGCACCGCCGACGAGTGCTTCCGCGTCGGGCATCAGCCGCTTCCGGCCCAGACCGAGATCCTCGGCGCGCTGAACGACGAACTGGACGACCGCGACGTGGTCGTCAACGCGGCCGGCTCGATGCCGGGCGACCTGCAGATGCTCTGGCGGGCAAGGGATCCGAAGGCCTATCACGTCGAGTACGCCTACTCCTGCATGGGCTACGAGGTGGCCGCGGGCGTGGGCGCGAAAATGGCCGCGCCGGACCGGGAAGTGGTCGTGCTCGTCGGCGACGGCTCGTATCTGATGATGGCGCAGGAAATCGTCACGATGGTCGCCGAACGGCTCAAGGTGATCATCGTGCTGGTGCAGAACCACGGTTTCGCCTCGATCGGTTCGCTGTCGGAATCGCTGGGCTCGCAGCGGTTCGGCACCTCTTACCGCTACCGCGCCGATTCCGGGCTGCTCGAAGGCGACGTCCTGCCGGTCGACCTCGCCGCCAACGCGGCCAGTCTCGGCGCGACCGTGCTCCGCGCGTCCACCGTGGACGAGTTCCGGACCGCGGTGAAGCAGGCGAAGGCGAATTCCACGACCACCGTCGTGCACGTCGAAACCGACCTGCTCGGCCCCAACCCGCCCGGATCGGCGTGGTGGGACGTGCCGGTCAGCGAAGTCTCCGACCTGGACTCCACGCGCGAGGCGCGCGAAACCTACGCCGAAACCAAGCGACAGCAACGGCCTTACCTGTGACTAGGAGCAGCGTGAACACCATCGAACACTGGATCAACGGCACCGCGACGCCGGGCGGCTCGACGCGCACCGCGCCGGTCTACGACCCGGCGACCGGGCGGCAGCAGTCGGCCGTGCTGCTCGCCGAGTCCGCGGACGTGGACACCGCCGTCGCCGCCGCGAGCAAGGCTTTCGAGGCCTGGAGCGATTCGTCGCTGACCCAGCGCACCCGCGTCCTGTTCGCGTTCCGCGAGCTGCTGGTGAAGCACGAGGACGAGCTGGCGCGGATCATCTCGAGCGAACACGGCAAGGTGATCGACGACGCGCGCGGCGAAATCGTGCGCGGCCGCGAGGTCGTCGAATACGCCTGCGGCATCGCCGACGCGCTCAAGGGCAGCTTCTCCGACCAGGTCTCGCGCGGCGTCGACGTGCACGACTTCCGGCAGCCCCTGGGCGTGGTCGCCGGCATCACGCCGTTCAACTTCCCGATCATGGTGCCGCTCTGGATGCACCCGGTCGCGATCGCCACCGGCAACACCTTCGTGCTCAAGCCCAGCGAACGCGACCCGTCCGCGTCCAACCTGGTCGCGCAGCTCTACGCCGAGGCCGGGCTGCCCGACGGCGTGTTCAACGTCGTCCACGGCGACAAGGTGGCGGTCGACGCGATCCTCGACCACCCGGACATCGCCGCGGTGTCGTTCGTCGGCTCCACCCCGATCGCCAAGTACGTGCACGAGCGCGGCACCGCGACCGGCAAGCGCGTCCAGGCCCTCGGCGGCGCGAAGAACCACGCCGTCGTGCTGCCCGACGCCGACCTCGAATACGCCGCCAACCACCTCACCGCCGCCGCGTTCGGCTCCGCCGGGCAGCGGTGCATGGCGATCTCCGTCGCGGTCGCGGTCGGCGACGCGGGCGACCGGCTGATCGGGGTGCTGGAACGCAAGGCGAACGAGGTCAAGGTCGGCCCCGGATCGGACTCCTCGAGCGACATGGGCCCGGTTGTCACCGCCGCCGCCCGCGATCGCGTCGTCGCCGCGGTCGCCCGGGGCGCGGAGGAAGGCGCCACCGTCGTGGTCGACGGACGCGGCCGGTCCGTCGAAGGGTACGAGGAGGGCTTCTTCGTCGGACCGTCCCTTTTGGACCACGTGACGACCGAAATGCAGGCCTACCAAGAGGAAATCTTCGGCCCGGTGCTGGCCGTCGTCCGCGTGTCCACAGTGGACGAGGCGATCGCGCTGATCAACGCCAACCCGTACGGCAACGGCACCGCGATCTTCACCGGCAGCGGCGAGGCGGCGCGCCGCTTCCAGCGCGGGGTCAAGGTCGGCATGATCGGCGTCAACGTCCCGATCCCGGTCCCGATGTCGTACTACTCCTTCGGCGGCTGGAAAGACTCGCTCATCGGCGACAGCCCCATCCACGGCCCCGCGGGAGTCCGGTTCTACACCCGGGCGAAGGTCGTCACGACCCGGTGGCCGGAGACTGAGGCGCACGGGGCGGCGTTCAACTTCCCCACCGCCAACTGAATCCGGGCTGGGGCCCGCCCGGTCCTTCCGAGCGTGCCCCAGCCCTTCACCCGGCGAACCGGCCGACCGCGACGAACACGGCGAGCAGCAGCAGGAAAACGTTGACCGGCAACGGCGTTCGCTCGGCCCGGAGCACATGCACCCGCAACGCGAAGAGCTGCACGACAGCCAGGCCAGCCGCGGCGACCGGGGTGAGGATCGGCGCGATCCCGGTCAGCCACGGCAGCACCACGCCGAGCGCACCCAGGAGTTCGACCAGCCCGACCACCTTCACTCCGGCGTCCGACGAATCCTTCATCCAGTCCAGGCTGCCCGTCGCGATCAAGTGCTCTCGAGAGCGCACGACCTTGAGCCCGCCCGCGGCGAGGTACACCGCGGCAAGCAGTCCCTGGCCGATCCACAGTGCGATGTCCACTGGATACCCCCTCCTTGCGACCTGTGCGTAGCCTGATGATCTGCGCGCACGGGGGCGCCCGCAAAAGGCACACCGGTGTATGTGTCCAGGAACGGAGCCACGGATATGTCGGAGGTCACACCGAAGCCGGCCGTTCCGCCGCGAATCCGGGAGGGCGGCGCGGTCCGGGAGGTTCTGGACCGGATCGGCGACAAGTGGAGCATGCTCGTGGTCGGCACCCTGCGTGCCGGGCCGCGGCGGTTCGGCGAACTGGAACAAGCGATCGCCGGTGTTTCGCAGCGGATGCTGACGCTGACCCTGCGACGATTAGTCGAGGACGGACTGGTGGCGCGCACCGCCTTCGCCGAGGTGCCGCCTCGGGTCGAGTACGAACTCACTGACCTCGGCCGGACGCTGGTGCCGCTGGTGATGGCGCTGGCGGAGTGGGCGATGGCGCATCGCGAGGAGATCAACGCCCACCGATCCCGGCACCGCGCCGACACAGCGGACGGCCCGGGAGGCCACTGACCGCTTCCGGGCGGACGCTGGTGCCGCTGATGATGGCGCGCAGCGGCCGGAACGAGAGAATCGTTGCGAACCGACGTTCCGCCCCGGCCGCTGGCTTGCTCCTACACGGTCAAGGTCCGGGGTCGCGGTTCAGAGCGGACCCGGACCCCGTGATTACGCGCCGAAGTGCTTCTCAACCAACCCAGTCGCCTTCTCCCGCTGCCGCACCGAAATCTCCTCCGCCCGCTCCTCCCAGCCGAACACACACGACGACACCACCCCGTCGAACCCCACGTCGGCGAGGGCGCCGAACACCTCGTCGAAGTCCACCTCGCCGCGGCCGATCTCGGCGTGCTGGTGGACTCGGACGGTCGAGCCGGGCGGGTTCACGATGTAGCGCAGGCCGTTCGACGCCGTGTGGTCCAGCGTGTCGGCCAGGTGCACATAGGTGACCTTCTCCGCGGCCTCGGCGATGATGCCGGCCGCGTCGTTGCCCTGGTGGAACGTGTGCGGAGTGCAGTAGAGGAACGAAATCCACTCGCGGTTCAACCCGCGCACGAACCGCACGGCGGCATGGCCGTCCTCGATGAAGTCGTCCGGATGCGGTTCCAGCACCAGCTTCATGCCCTCGCGTTCGAACACCGGGATCAGCTCGTCCATCGAGCGCAGGAACTGGCTTTCGGCGAACTCGGCGGCCTCCGGACGGCCGTTGAACTCCGAATTCATAGTGTCGACGCCGAGATCGACCGCGATCTGGACGGCCCGCTTCCACGCCCGGACCGCCGCCTGCCGTTCCTCCTCCCCCGGACCGGACCAGCGCAGCACCGGCAGCACCGACGCGATGCCGACCCCGGCGTCCGCGGCGCGCTTGCGCAGTTTCGCCACCGTGGCGTCGTCCGCGCGCGGATGGGAGAAGAACGGGATGAAGTCGGCTTTCGGCGACAGCTCCATCCAGGAGTAGCCCGTCCGCGCGACGACGTCGGGCAGGTCGAGCACGGAATGGGTCGCGTAGAACATCTGCGGGTCGAGAGCGAGTTTCACGGTTTCCTCCGGAAATGGGACAGGGCGGCCGGGCACTGCTCCCGGCCGCCCTTCGGACAGATGCGTTCAGAGGCCGCGCGCGGCGGCGTGCAGGTTCTTCGCCGCCAGCGCGAGCCCTTCGGTCTGCGAGTACGCGGCGTCCTCGTGTTCGATGTTCACCGCGATCTCCGGGTCGACCTCGGCCAGCGCGCGCAGGAACCCGGTCCAGTAGGCCGCGTCGTGCCCGAGACCGACCGCGACGAACTTCCAGGCCGGGTCCTCCGGCCAGGCGGAGCACCAGTGGCCGATGCCGGTCGGGACCCGTCCCGGAGCACCGGCCGGCACCCGGGTGAACGACGTGTCGAGCACGCCGCGGACGTCGGCCCCGGGGCAGAGCGTCGCGTCCTTGGCCGCGGCGTGGAACACCAGCGGCCCGAGCCACCGGATGCACTCGACCACGTCCATGCCTTGCCACATCAGGTACGACGGGTCCATCTCCGCGCCGAGATTCGTCGCGCCGGTCTCGTCGACCAGCCGTTTCAGCGTCACCGGCGAGAAGGCCAGGTTGTGCGGATGCATTTCGATCGCGACCCGCACGCCGTTCTCCCGCGCCAGCGCGTCGATCTCGTTCCAGAACTCGGCCGCGACATCCCATTGGTAGTCCAGGACGTCCAGGTACACGCCGTCCCACGGGTTCACCACCCACGACGGGTACTTCGCGTCCGGATCGGACCCCGGGGTGCCAGACATGGTCACCACGTGCCGCACGCCGAGCTGCCCGGCCAGCCGGATGCTGCGACGGAGGTCCTCCGCGTGCTTCGGCCCGACGCCGGGCAGCGGGTTGAGCGGATTCCCGTTGCAGTTCAAAGCGGTCAGCTCCATGTCGCGCTCGGCGAACTCCGCCAGGTACTCGCGGCGCGCGGTGGCCGAGGACAACAGGAGGTCGACCGGGCAATGCGGGGCGGGCAGGAACCCGCCGCTGTTCACCTCCGCCGAGGTCAACCCGTTGGCCCGCAGCACGTCGAGCGCCTCGGCCAGCGTGTGGTCGTGCAGGCAGGCGGTGTAGGCGCCCAGCTTCACCGTGCGCCCTCCGCGTAGAATGCGGGCCGGTCCTTCATCGTCACGCCGACGACCCGGCCGCTCTTCAGCGCCTCCACGGTCGCATCGGAGATCACCGTCGCGGCGTAACCGTCCCAAGAGGACGGTCCGGTCGGCTCGCCGCCGGCGTCGAGCGTGTCGATCCATTCCTGGAACTCGACGTCGAACGCGGTGCCGAACCGTTCCTTCCAGTCCTGGGGCACGGCGACGCGGGTCGCGTCGCCGCTGCGGACGGCGAGCCGCGCCGGCTCCGGCAGCCGGGCCAGCCCGGTCTCCCCCACCGTCTCGCACTGGATGTCGTAGCCGTATTGGCAGTTGACGAACACCTCGAGGTCGATCCGCACCCCGGCGGCGGTTTCGAACAGCATGATCTGCGGGTCGCGCAGGTGCTCGAACCGCTTGGCGGTCGGCCGCGGCGTGATCACCTGCGCCGACACGATCTCGTCGGACAGCAGCCAGCGCAGCACGTCGATCTCGTGCACGGCGGTGTCCTGCGCGGCCATCTCGGAGTGGTAGCTCTCCGGGACGGTCGGGTTGCGATGCGCGCAGTGCACCATCAACGGGGTGCCGATCTCCCCGGCGTCCAGCACCCGCTTCAGCTCGCGGTACCCGGCGTCGTAGCGGCGCATGAAACCGACCTGGACGAGCCGTCGCCCATAGGCGATTTCCGCCTCCACGATGCGCAGGCAGTCCTCCGCCGTGGTGGCGAGCGGTTTCTCGCAGAACACCGGTTTCCCGGCGGCGATCGCGGCCAGCACGTGCTCGGCGTGCGTCGGCCCCCACGACGTGACCAGCACGGCGTCCACTTCGGACAGTCCGATCAGCTCGGCCCCGTCGGCCGCGGCCTGGGCGCCGACCGCCGCGGCGACCGTCGCGGCCCGCTCGGCGTCGAGGTCGGTCACCGCGGTCACCTCCGCCCCGTGCACCACCTCGGTCAGCCGGCGGACGTGGTCCTGGCCGATCATCCCGGCCCCGATCACTCCCACGCGTACGGTCACAGCGGGATCTCCTTTCTTCTCAGCGTTCAGCTGTTTTCACAGCCAGGACAGGCACTTCCGCGCCGAGCAGCAGCCGCTGCGCGACACTGCCGAGCACGAGTTTCCCCACCGGCGACCGGCGCTTCATGCCGATCACCAGCAGTTCGACTTCTCCCGCCCGCTCGTCGAGCAGGTCGAGCACGTGCTCGGCGATGTCCACTCCCGGGCGGCGTTCCAGGACCTCCGCCGCGCCGGGCACCTCCAACGGGCTCAGCCGCAGGTTGGCGACCAGCAGCTTCGTGCCGCGCAACCGGGCTTCGGCGATGCCCCGGGCGAGGGCGAGATCGCCCTCTTCGGAATCGGTCACGGCCGCGAGGACGGACATGGTCAGTTCTCCTTTCCGGCCGCGACCGGCTGGGACCGGTCGAATCGGCTGTGCAGCTCGACTTCGAGCGTCTCCAGCGAACGCCCGCGGGTTTCCGGGACGTACTTCGCCACGAACGTGATGGCGACGACGCCGAGCCCGACGAAGATGAAGAACGTCGTCGAGATGTGCAGCGCGGCGACCAGCATCGGGAACGTCAGGCCGATCGCGAAGTTCGTCAGCCACAGCACCAGTCCCGCGATGCCCATCCCGAACCCGCGCAGTTTCAGCGGGAAGATCTCCGAGAGCATCAGCCAGGTGACCGGGGAGATCGCGCCCTGCTGGAAGGCGAGGAACGTGACCGTCAGCACGAGCACGACGTACGCGCGGCCTTCCCCGGCGGGCAGCAGCAGCGAGAACACGCCGATCAGCAGCAGCGCGCCGGTGGTGCCGACCTGGCCCGCGATCAGCATCGGCCGCCGGTTCACCTTGCCCAGCAGGTAGATCCCGACGAACGTGGCGAGCACCGAGATCACGCCGTTGGCGATGTTCGCGGTCAGCGCGCTGTCCGCGGAGAACCCGGCGTCGGTGAGGATCTGCGTGCCGTAGTACATGATCGAGTTGACGCCGGTGATCTGCTGGACGATCGCGATCCCGATGCCGACGAGCACCAGCCGCCGGATCCACGGGGTCGCCAGGTCGCGCAGCCCGCCGGTCTGCGACTTCTTGTCCTCGATCGCCAGCTGCCGCACCTCGGCGAGTTCGGCCTCGGCCCGCCGCGCGGAGCGGACCTGCTGGAGCACGGCCAGCGCGTCGCCGAACCGGTCCTTCGAGGCCAGCCAACGCGGGCTTTCCGGCATCACCAGCATGCCGAACCACAGCACGACCGCGGGCAGCGTCGCGATGACGAGCATCCAGCGCCAGACCCCGCCGGTTTCCCCGAAGGAGTTGCCGATGATCGCGTTGAACGTGAAAGCGAGCAGCTGGCCGGAGACGATCATCAGCTCGTTCTGGGTGACCAGCCGCCCGCGCCGCTCGGCGGGCGAGACCTCGGCGAGGTACGTCGGCACGGTGACCGACGCGCCGCCGACGGCCAGGCCGAGGACGAACCGGCTGAGCACCATGATCGCCGTGGTCGGCGCGAGCGTGCAGCCGAGCGTGCCGATCAGGAAGATCACGGCCAGCATCAGGATGTTCCGGCGGCGGCCCCGCCGGTCCGACAGCCGCCCGCCGACCACCGCGCCGAGCGCGGCGCCCAGCAGCAGCGAACTCGTGACGAGTCCCTCGGTGAACGGCGACAAGCCGAGGTCGGTCTTCATGTACGGCAGGGCGCCGTTGATGACTCCGGTGTCGTAGCCGAAAAGCAGGCCGCCGAAGGTCGCGATCACGGTGACCAGCCGCAGCCGGCGGGAATGCGGTCCCTTTTCGTCGAGCGGCACGGCAGGCGGCGTCGTTGCCCGGACCTGATTCATGTGGGTGCTCCATTGCCCCGTGCGCCAGACCCCACTGGCGCGGATCAGTAAGTTCCCTGTGGTTCCCCGGAAAGCGTTCAGCCCAGACGCGGGCGGGTACTGCCGCTCAACCCCTGCGCGGCGAGATATTCGCGCGTGCGCACCGCGATCGGCAGCGGCACCTCCGCGGCGCACGGGTAGAGATCCTGTTCCACGATCACGAACAGCTCCGCGTCCAGTGTGGACAGTGCGTCGACGACCGAGGCGGGATCCGGCACCCCGGCGGGCGGTTCGACGCAGACGCCTCGCTTGACCGCCTCGCCGAACGACAGCCCTTCCGCGGCGACCTGCTCGAGCACGGCCGGGTCCATCTGCTTGATGTGCACGTACCCGACGCGCTCGCCGAACCGGCGGATCAGGTCGAGGTTGTCCCCGCCGCCGTAGGCGACGTGGCCGGTGTCGAGGCACAGGTTCGCGTACCGGGAATCGGTCTCGTTCAGGAACCGCTCGATCTCCGGCTGGGTCTGGATGTGGCTGTCCGCGTGCGGATGCAGCACCAGCCGGACGTCGTACTCCTCCAGCAGGATCCGGCCCAGTTCGTTCGCGCGGCCGCCGAGCGAGTTCCACTGCTCGGCCGTCAGCCGCGGGTCCTCGGTGTACGCGCCGGTCTTCTCGTCGCGGTACATCGGCGGGATGAAGACCAGGTGGTGCGCGGCCGCGGCGGCGGTCAGCGCGGCGACCCGGCGGGCGGTCGCGACCGTCTCCTCGAACGCCTCGGGACGGTGCAGCGCGCCGAACGTGGTGCCGCCGGAAACCCGCAGGCCCCGCGCGGCGGCCGCGTCGGCCAGCTCCCGCGGATCGGTGGGCAGATAGCCGTAGGGGCCCAGCTCGAACCAGCGGTAGCCGGCGCCGGCCAGCTCGTCGAGGAACCGGGTCCACGGGACCTGGTGCTCGTCCTCGGGGAACCAGATCCCCCAGGAGTCGGGTGCCGAACCCAGGCACAGGTTTCCGGCGGTGATACGGGACATCGTCGTCACGGCGGGTCCTCCCGGACTTCAGGGGAAAGGGACGGTCGTGGTCACCTAGTGCGCTCTACTAGCGCGCTCTAGTGGACTGAACTATGCTGGCTGTCACAGCGGGCTGTCAAGAGCCTGGAAGAATCCCGCCGGAACGCCGACGAGAGGAGGGACGCCGTGCCCGAGCAGCCGCCCGGCGAGGAAACGGCGGGCAAGCCGCGCCGTCCGACGATGGTCGACGTCGCCGCCAAAGCCGGCGTTTCCCGTGCGCTCGTGTCCCTGGTGTTCCGCAATCAGCCCGGCGCCAGCGAGGCCACCCGCCAGCGGGTGCTCGCCGCCGCGGACGAACTGGGCTACCGCCCGGACAACGCCGCCCGCCTGCTGGCCCGCGGCCGCAGCCGCACGCTCGGCGTGGTGCTGACCGTGCACCAGCCGTTCGACGCCGACCTCGTCGAAGGCATCTATCCGGAGGCCGAACGGCTCGGCTACGACGTCCTGCTGTCCGCGACCGCGCCCGGCCGCGACGAAAGCAAGGCGGTGGAAGCACTGCTGAGCCATCGCTGCGAATCGGTCATTCTGCTGGGCTCGCAGTCGGAGCAGGCGTATCTCGCCGAACTCGGCCGGCGCACGGTCGCCGTCTCGGTGGGCCGCCGCGTCCCGGGAGCGCATCTGGACAGCGTGCACACCGCGGACACGGTCGGCGTCCGCCAGGCCGTCGACCACCTGGCGGAGCTGGGCCACCGCGAGATCGTGCACGTCGACGGCGGAAAGGGCCCCGGAGCCCCGGACCGCCGCCGCGCCTACCGCGGCGCGATGCGCCGGCACAAGCTTCCCGCGCGCGTCCTCCCCGGCGCGTACTCCGAGGAAGCCGGAATGGCGGCGGCCCGGCAGCTGCTGAGCGAAGACCGGCTGCCGACGGCGGTGCTGGCGGGCAACGACCGATGCGCGGTGGGCCTCATGCACGCCTT
The DNA here is from genome assembly GCF_014174495.1 of Amycolatopsis echigonensis. Lineage (GTDB taxonomy): Bacteria > Actinomycetota > Actinomycetes > Mycobacteriales > Pseudonocardiaceae > Amycolatopsis > Amycolatopsis echigonensis. The sequence goes on along the minus strand of NZ_JACJHR010000019.1, from coordinate 104,239 downwards.
CGCCACCGCGGGCCTGGACGTGCCGAAGGACATCTCCGTCGTCGGCTACGACGACAACCACCTGTCGCACCTGTCCTATATCGACCTCACGACGGTCCGCCAGGACGCGAACCGGATCGCGGAACAGGCGGTGCGGCAGGCAGTGGCCCGGCTGGAGGACGAAACCCTCGAACCGAGGGAGACGGTGCTGGACCCGAAACTCGTGGTCCGCGGGACGACGGGACCGCCAGCCGTCCGCTGACTCCGGACCCGGTCGTCAGCGGCTTCGGTTCGACCTGAACACCCCTGCCGGGAGGCGACTGTGCGAGCAACGTCGCCAAGTCCGGCTCCCCGGCTGGCTGCAGAGAGCCTATTTCCCGTTGTGCTGCTTGGTATACGCGGCCAGCAGGTCTTCCAGCCCGCGCACCATGAACCGGTAGTAGTCGCGCATGTCGGTCAGGCGCGCCCGCTGCGCGGTGTCGAAGGACGCGCCGCGCTCGTGGCCGCGTTCGGCTAGCTTCAGCAGCTCGGCGGTCTGGCCGAGCTGGTGCTGCAGGCAGCCGATCCACGCGTCGTCGCGCCAGCGGTAGACGAACTGGCGGCTGCCCGGTTCCTTGAACCGTTCGACGGTGCCGTTGACGATCAGGAGGCGCGTGGTCTCCGAGACCGAGCCCTTGCTGGCGTCGAGTCCCTCCTGCAACTGCGCCAGGGTGAGCGGCTTTTCGCTCAGCATGAGCAGGGCCGCGGCCCGGCCCGCCATCGGCGGCCATCCCATCGCGCGGCCGATGTGCACGCCGAAGTCCTCGACGAGCTCGTCCTCCTCGGCGGGCACGGCCACCTCCGTTCATTTTGAAGTGAACATTCATTCTTGACTGAACTCACCGGGTGGCGCACAGTTTAGTCCTTCGAGCGACTCCGGAGGACTCAATGGGTGCAGACGGCTGGGATCTGATCGTGGTCGGCGCGGGATCGGCGGGAGCCGCGCTCGCGGTCCGCTCCGCCGAGCAGGGCAAACGGGTGCTGCTGCTGGAAGCCGGCGCGGATTGCCGATCGGCGCGGACGCCCGAGGAATGGCGCTCGCCCAACCCCGCCGTCGCCCTGATGCACCCCACGGCCGCCGCCGGCATGGTGTGGGAGGGCCTCGACGCCACCCGTACCGAGAAACAGCCCGCGGCGCCCTACTGGCGCGGGCGCGGCACCGGCGGCAGCTCGGCGATCAACGGACAGATCGCCATCCGCCCGCCGATGGCCGACTTCACCGATTGGGCTCTGCCGGGCTGGTCGCCACAGGACGTGCTGCCCTACTTCGCCCGCCTCGAGGACGACGAGGAGTTCGGCGACGAGCCTTACCACGGGCGGGGCGGGCCGACGCCGATCCACCGCACGCCGCAGGACCGCTGGGGCGGCGTCGACGCGGCGCTCGCCCGGTCGGCACTCGCCGCCGGCCACCCGTGGGCCGCGGACGTCAACGCGCCCGGGGCGACCGGCGTCTCGCCCTACCCGATCAACTCCCGCGCCGGGCGCCGGGTTTCGGTCAACGACGGCTACCTCGAACCCGCCCGCGGCCGGGCGAACCTCGCGATTCACGGTGACGCCCTCGTGGACCGGGTGCTGTTCCGCTCCGGCCGGGCCGTGGGCGTCCGAGTGATCACCAGCGGCACCGCCGTCGACGAGTACGCGGACACTGTCGTGCTCAGCGCCGGCGCGATCCACTCCCCCGCGATCCTGCTCCGGTCCGGGATCGGTCCGGCCCGGCACCTGGCCTCACTCGGCATCGAGGTCCGCCAGGACCTCCCGGTCGGACACGGACTGCAGGACCACCCGATGGCGCTGATCTCGCTGCCGCTGACCGAAGCGGCGGCCGTCAAGTCCCCGCACGACCGCCACACCAACGTCTGCGTCCGCTGGACCAGCGAGACCGGCGAGTTCGCCGACGACCTGATGTTCGTCTCCCTCAACCAGAAGGTGCTCGCGATGGCCGCCGCCGACCCGGGTGTCCACAGTGGAGCGTTCGGCGTCTGGCTCAACCAGAACCACTCCCGCGGCGAGCTGACGCTGACGTCGGCGGATCCGACGGCCCAGCCGCAGGTCGCCGAGCGGATGCTCTCCGACGAACGCGACCTGACGAGGCTGCGCGAAGGCGTGCGGAAGCTGGCCGGACTAGCCCGCACCGCCGAAACCGCGCCCGCGTTGGCGTCCACTGCGGAGGGTGCGAACCCGGAGCTGTTCCGGGTCCTCGACAACGACGCCGAACTGGACGACTACCTCCTCGCGACCGTGGTCGACGCGCAGCACGGAACCAGCACGTGCCGGATGGGCGAGGTCGTCGACCCGGCGTGCCGGGTGCTCGGCGTGGACGGCCTGCGGGTCGTCGACGCGTCGGTCTTCCCGTCCGTCCCCCGCGCCAACACCAATCTCGCCACGATCATGCTCGGCGAGGCCATGGCCGACCGGCTCGGCTGAGGAGAAGCATGCAGACCCTGCGCAACCTGGTCGGCGGCCGATGGCGGGACTCCGCGAGCGAGGCCGTGCTCGACCTGGCCGACCCCGCGACCGAAGCGGTGATCGCCCGTTTCCCCGCCGGCTCGGCCGCCGACGTCGAGCTCGCCGTCGAGGCAGCGGCGCGAGCACAACCGGCGTGGGCCGCGCTGCCGGTGGCCGACCGCGTCGCCCGGATCCACCGCTGGGCCGACGTCATCGCCGAGCACGCCGCCGAACTCGCCGAGCTCGAACGCCGAGAGATGGGCAAGCCGGTCGCGATCGGACAGTCGTTCATCGACGCCGCGGTGGCCGGGCTCAAACATTCGGCGTCCGAGGCGTTGTCCTACGGCTTCGACACCACAGTGGACAGTCCCGGCGGGGGCCGCACGCGGATCGTGCGCAACCCGTTGGGCCCCACGGCGGTGATCACGCCGTGGAACTTCCCGGTACCGATGGTGCTCGGCGCGCTCGGCCCTCTTCTCGCCGCGAGCAACACCGTGGTCGTCAAGCCGTCCGAGCGGTCGCCGATGTCCACCGTGCGGCTGTTCGAACTGCTGACCGACCTGCCGGACGGCGCGCTGAACCTCGTCCTCGGCGACGCGCGCGCCGGGAAACCGCTGGCCGAACACGACCAGATCCAGCTCGTGCACTTCACCGGCTCCGTCGAAGCGGGCCGCCAGATCGGGGCAGCGACCGGGCGGCTGCTGCACCGGTCGGTCCTCGAACTCGGCGGCAAAGACCCCGTCGTGGTCGACGCCGGGGTCGATCCGGTGGCCACCGCCGCCGCGGTGGCGTTCGGCGCCTTCGTCAACACCGGCCAGATCTGCACCTCGATGGAGCGGATTTACGTGCACCGCGATCTCGCCGCCGCGTTCGTCGACGCACTGGTGGACGCCGCGCGGGCCTACCCGGTGCGGGACGTGCTGGGCCCGCTCGCCGACGAACGGCAGCGCGACATCGTCCGCCGCCACGTCGACGACGCCGTCGCCCGCGGCGCGAAGGTCCCCATCGGCGGGGTCGTGCCGGAAGGCCCGGGCTATTTTTACCCGGCGACCGTGCTGACCGGCGTGGACGAGTCGATGCTCGTCATGACGGAGGAGACGTTCGGGCCGATCGCCCCGGTCGTGACGGTGGACTCGTTCGAAGAAGGGATCGAGCGGGCCTCGCGGTCGCGATTCGGCCTGGCGGCGACGGTCTACACCCACGACCCCGCGCACATCGAGGCGGCCGCGCGCATCCCGGCCGGTGTCGTCTGGGTCAACCAATGGCAGGGCGGCGGCCCGGAGCGGCTGTACGAACCGGCGGGCGACAGCGGCATGGGAGCCACCGGTGCCCGTGCCGCCTACGACGCCGCCACGCGCCCGGCATCGATCCACCTCACCGCATGACGCAGCACCGGATTGTCCTTGGGCTGCCCGGAAAACCAGTCGCGAGAGAACGGAATTCCGCGGCACCGGCGGCGATCCGGCCGGTGCCGCGGGTCATCAGGCCTCTGCTGCGGCGGGCGGGGCAGACGGGCGGCGGACCAGCGAGCCGAGCGCGACGGCTCCCGGGCCGGTGAAGACGAGCAGCAGGAACGCCCAGCAGAACAAGGCGGAGGACTCGCCGTGGTTCTGCAGCGGGAGAAGCCCGTCGGGCTGGTGGACGACGAAGTAGGCGTAGGCCATGGAACCGGAGGCAAGGAACGCCGCGCTCCGGGTGAATACGCCTGCCGCGACGAGCAGCCCGCAGACCAGCTGGATCACCGCCGCGTACCAGGACGGCCAGGATCCGGCGGCGACGGTTCCACCGTTAGTGCCGACCGCTCCGCCGAAAACCCCGAAGAGCGAGGCGGCGCCGTGCGCGGCGAAAAGCAGGCCGATGACGAGGCGGAACAGGCCGATCGCGAAGGGAGCGGCCTTGTCGACGGTCGAACTGGGCTGGGGCATGGCTGCTACTCCTCGGGGAAAGTTAGGCAAGGCTCGCCTACCGTAAGGAGGTGCCGCAGAACCGTCCAGAGGCTGTGATGCGGGTCAAACCGGGACAGACCCGGCACTGGATCTTGGCCGGACGGTTCGCGAGGCCGTTCCGGATGCGCTGGCCTGCACGAACTCCGCACCGCGGGAGTCCAGAATGGAGCGGGGAATTTTCCGGACATCAGCCCCCGAATCACCCCGGCCGGGCAAGCCGACGGTTAAAACTTAGGACCGCCTCTGTTAGGGAAGGCTCAGCTGAGGTTACGGTCCTGGCGCTCCGCCCCCTTCGCAGAACCGGGAACTCCCATGTCTTCCGCTCAGATCGCCCTCCTCGGCGGCATCGCCGGGCTCACCATCTTCCTCGGCCTGCCGCTCGGCCGGCTCCGGACGCCGTTGCCCCGGATGAAAGCGCTGCTCAACGCCATCGCGACCGGAATCCTGATCTTCCTGCTCTGGGACGTGCTGGCGCACGCGTGGGAGCCGATCGACTCGGCGCTGTCGCACGACCACGCCGGTTCGGCAGCGGGGAACGGCGCGGTGCTCGCGGTCGCGCTGGGCATCGGACTGCTCGGCCTCGCCTATGTCGACGAATCCGCCGCGCGGCGCGAAAAAGCGGCGCGCTCGTTCGGTCCCGGAACCGCGGCGGCCGGCGAACTGAACGGGGCGACCGCGCGCGGGCCGGCGGGGCGGCTGGCGCTCACCATCGCGATCGGCATCGGGCTGCACAACTTCGCCGAAGGGCTCGCGATCGGCAACTCCGCCGCGGGCGGCGAGCTCAGCCTCGCGGTGCTGCTGGTGATCGGTTTCGGGCTGCACAACGCGACCGAGGGCTTCGGCATCGTCGCGCCGCTCACCGGCCAGCGGCCCTCCTGGGGCTATCTGGCCCTGCTCGGCCTGATCGGCGGCGGGCCCACGTTCCTCGGCACTCTGGTCGGCCAGAGCTTCGTCAACGACACCCTCTCCATCGCGTTCCTCGGGCTCGCAGCGGGCTCCATCCTGTACGTCGTCGTCGAATTGCTCGCGGTGGCACGGAAATCCGCGCTCAAGGTGATCACCACGTGGGGCCTGTTCGTCGGCCTGATCCTCGGCTTCGCCACCGACGCGATCGTCACCGCCGCCGGAGCCTGACCGGCCCGCGCGGAGCCAGCCGGCAGCGGGCGGGACATTCGGTTCCGGTCCGAGCCCACACAGGTTTCCGGGCGCTGCACCGGGAGGATCACCCGGTTCCGGAGTTGTCCGGCGGCAGGGTCGGCCGCGGATTGGCCTGCGCGCCCGGCACGTGGAGTGCGGCGAGGTTGTCCGCGGCGGGGTGCGCACGGCCTGCCGGGCCTTGTGCGTAGGCGTTCAGCAGGCGGTTGGTGATGGCCGCGATCGCCGCGTTCGCGGTGCGGTCGGCGTGGTCTTGGGGACAGCCGGGGTCCAGCGCGCAGATCCAGTATTGCGTGCCGGCCGAGAACACCGCCGCGCCGCTGGCGGTGGTGTAGTAGCTGGTGTCGGCGAAATCGGGGTGTCCCCCGCAGGTCACCGGCGAGTGGAAGAGCACCTGGATCGGCCGCGGGGTCGGGACGGACAGGTCGACCCGTTCGTATTCGTTGCCCACCAGGCCGGGGAACGTCTGTCCGTTGTGGACGATCCCGGCCAGCAGCCAGCTGGTGTCGTCGGCGGCGACGAGCGCGGCCTGGACCGGGTTGCAGTGGTAGTAATTGCCCAGCAGCACGCTTTCCGGACGCGGGAACGGCGGCGAACGCCATTCCGGCGTGGCTTCCCGCGGATCGCTCACGTGGTAGGGATCCTCGGCGAAGGATTTGTAGTCGATCTCGAGCCGGTCCGGGCCGAGCCCGGTCGGGGCGAACCGGATGTGCCGGTAGATTTCATTGCCGCCGAGGAAAGCCAGGTTCACGCCTTGGTCGCGGGCCGCGGTGACGTGCTGGCGCATCGCGGTGGACCAGTACTCGTCGTGGCCGAGGGTGACGACCGCGCGGGCGCCGTCGAGCAGATGCGGGTCGGCGTGCAGGTCGACGTCGGTGGCGTAGCCCAAGGGCAGGCCGCTCGCTTCGGCGAAACGCAGGAACGGCAGTTCGAAGTAGAGGAAATCTCCCGCGCCTTGCATGTCCGCGGCCTGGTACGGCCGGTCGAACGAGACCGCGCGGGAACGTTGCGCCTTTCGCCCGCTCGGCGAGTCGTAGAGGCTGTAGCCGCCCCACTGGTTGTACGCCTGCCACGTCGTGACCGCGTTCACCACCATGATTTTCCCCGCGTTCGAACGGCTGCGGACGGTGAGCGGCACGAATTGCTGCGCCCCGTTGTCACCGTCCAATCGCAGCAAGTAGTCCCCCGGCTGCCACCCGTCGGTCCGCACCTCGAGAGACGGCCGCCAAGGCGCCACGACCGTGCTGGTGGGCGCCTGGACGACCGGCCGGGCCTGCACGGATCCCGCCTCGCGCGGCGAAGTCCAGATCCGCAGGGCCGGCGAGCCGCGGTAGCCGCCCATGCGGAACGCCGTCGCCGTGTAGTGCGCCGCCGTGGTGCTGACGAACAAGTGCACGACCGTGCCCGGCAGTACGCTGGTGTGATCGGCGAAGCCTTCGATGGCGTGCTCGCGCCCCGGATGCGTGATCTCCCATCCCGGCGTGCCGTCCTGCGAGGCGAACCCCGGCGCGTTCCCCGGAGCGGGACCGGGAGCGGGCGACGGCGCCACCCGGTCCGGCGGGGCACTGCAGCCGGCAATCAGCAGCACCGAGGCCACGACGACCCAGAACGACGACTCTCTCCGCACGCGCACACCGGCAAGTGTCGGCCTCCTCACGCCGTTTCGCACTTCCGACACGCACAGCGGTCGCCGCGGCACGCAATGGTCACTCTTTTCCCTGCCGTGCGCGGACAATTCAGGGAAACTTCAGCTCGGATTCCGGGGGCCGCCGGAAAACCGTTCCCGGCCTTCGGGTTCTCAGTCTCCTCACAGCGAACGGTTCATAGCCTGCCCCGGCAATTGACCCCGGAGCGTCCGAACCAGGAGAAGGCTGTCATGACCCCGCATGCGGTGAAGCACGCCGCGGGAAGCGGTCCAGTCCGTTCGCCGGCAGTGCCGTGCCCGGCCGCCGGGGCCTGATCGCCTTGACGGGCCTCGGCGCGCTCGCCGGCGGCGCCGCCCGGTCTTCCGCGCGGTTCCGGACCCGAGACGGACGCACGTTCCACCGGCCGCGGAGAAATGTCCGAACTGCCCGGCGAAATCGCCGGAAAGGCGAGGATATGCGCGCGCGGTCGGCACATGCGGCAGTACCGGAATTCGATTCGGGACTGCCGCGGGCCAGGACAGAAAATGTGCCGGAATGCGCCTCGGCGGACAACTCGCCTGCGGTGCGCATCGATGACGGCACCGCGGTGCGGATCGAAGATCCGGCCCCAGGCGCAATGCCGCGCCCGTCCGCGAATTCCCCTATCGCAGAACGGATAGCCAGTTGAGCGAGGATTTGTCGATTTCCGTCGAGGACACCGCGCGCCTCGGCACGGTGCCGCTCCGGGCGAGGCAGCCGGTGCGGCTGCACGAATTCTTCGAACGCGCCTGTGACGAAACCCCGGACTCCGTCGCACTGGAATGCGGCCCAGACCGGCTCACCTACCGCCAGCTCGACGAGCGCGCCAACCGCATGGCCCACGTCCTGCTGCGCCGGGGAGTCCGGCCGGGCCAGCGAGTGGGCATCCTGGTGCCGCGCTCGGTGCCGATGTACCTGACGCTGCTCGCGGTGCTGAAAACCGGCGCGACGTTCGTCCCGATCGATCCGGCCGCGCCCGCCGACCGGGTCCGCTACGTCGCCGAAGACGCGGCGCTGGACCTGCTCGTCGTCAGCGCCGGGCTGGAGGCCGCCACCGCCGGCGTCCGCTGCCCGATGCTGCGCCCCGAGCAACTGGCCGCCGAAATGGGCCACGCGAGCCCGGCCCGGCCGCGCCTGCCGCCGCCCGGGGCCGAACCGTGCTACGTCATCTACACGTCCGGCTCCACCGGGCGGCCCAAGGGCGTCGCGGTCGGCCACGCGAGCATCTGCAACTTCATCGAAGTGGTCGCGGGCATCTACGGCGTCCGGCGCACCGACCGGGTTTACCAGGGCATGACCATCGCCTTCGACTTTTCGGTCGAGGAGGTCTGGCCCACCTGGGCGGCGGGGGCGACGCTCGTCGCCGGGCCGACCGGGGCCGACCGCATCGGCTCCGGCCTGGCCCGCTTCCTGCGGGACCAGCGCGTCACCATCCTGTACTGCGTGCCGACGGTGCTCGCGACCATCGACTGCGATCTTCCCGGCATCCGCACCCTTCTGGTCGGCGGCGAGGCGTGCCCGGCCGAACTGGTCCAGCGCTGGAGCCGGCCGGGTCGGCGGATGCTCAACACCTACGGCCCGACCGAAGCCACCGTGACCGCGACCTGGTGCCAGCTGTTGCCCGGGCGGCCGGTGACGATCGGCCGCGCCCTGCCGACCTACCGGATCGTCCTGCTGAACGAACGGCTGGAGCCGGTCGCGGACGGAGCCGTCGGCGAGATCTGCATCGGCGGGCCCGGCGTCGCGCTCGGCTATCTGAACCGGCCGGAACTGACCGCCGAGCGTTTCCTCGACGACCCGCGGATCACCGGCGGCGGACGGCTCTACCGCACCGGGGACCTCGGCCGGGTGCTCCCCGGCGGCGAGATCGAATACCTCGGGCGGGCCGACAGCGAGGTCAAGATCCGCGGCCACCGGATCGACCTGCAGGAAATCGAGAGCATCCTGCTCGAAGACCCGCAGGTAGCCGGCGCGGCCGTCGCGCCGCACCCGGACGCCCCCACCGAAGACCTGGTGGCGTACCTGACGTTCACCCGCGGTGCGCGCGACCGCCAGGCCGTCATCGGGCGGCTGCACGGAGTCCTGCGGCAGCGGCTGACCGCGGCGATGATCCCCGGTTACGTGGAAACGCTCGACGAACTCCCGATGATGCCCAGCGGCAAGGTCGACCGCGGCCGGCTCCCCCGCCCGTCCGGCGCCCGGTTCCGCTCCGGCGCCACCGCCGCGGTGGCCCCGGCGACCCCGGCGGAACGCGCCCTCGTCGCGGTCTGGGCCGAATTGTTCGGCACGCCCGCGGCCGAGGTGTCGGTGACCGCCGATTTCTTCGATCTCGGCGGGCATTCGCTGCTGGCCGCCCGTGCCGTCTCGATCCTGCGGGAACGCGGCGTGGCGCCCGAGGTGTCCGTCGCCGACGTCTACGCCCACCCCACCATCCGTGCCCTGGCCGCCACTCTGGCGGAACGGGCGCCCGCGCACCGGCGCCCGAGCCAGTCCCGGCCGCGGAGCACCAGCACGGGACGCTTGTTCGGCTGGGGCACGGCGCAACTCGGTGCGATCTCGGTGTTCCTCCTTCTTCTCGGCGCGCCGGTCGCGGTGATCCTCGGCCAGTCCGCCGGAGTGCTCTCTTTGGGCTCGGTATGGGCATTGGTCGCGGTCGCGCCGGTGGCGTACGTCGTCGCGCGGTTCCTGCTCCCCGTCGTCGGAGTACGCCTCCTGTCCCGCCGGGTGGCGCCCGGCGAGTATCCATTGTGGAGCGCCGCGTACTTCCGGGTGTGGCTCACGCAAGGCCTGCTCGCACTCGCCCCGCTGGGCACGATGAGCGGATCGCCGTTGCTGCCGTGGTACTTGCGCCTGCTCGGGGCCCGGGTGGGGCGCCGCTGCCAGCTCGCGAGCGCGAACCTGTCGCTGCCGTCGCTGCTGACCATCGGCGACGACGTCAGCGTCGGGTACGGCGCACGCGTGCAAGCCTTTCACGTCAAGCACAACCGGGTGCACATCGCGCCGGTCGCGCTGGGCGCGCAGTCCTTCGTCGGCGCGAACGCGGTCGTCGAACCCGGCGCGGAGCTCGGCGCCGGGGCGGGGCTCGCGGAAATGTCGGCGGCGGCCGCCGGACAGCGGATCCCGGCCGGGCAGTACTGGTCCGGTTCCCCGTCGCGGCAGTGCGCGCACGTCGACCCGCTCATCGCCGCGCTGCGCGCACGGCCGAGCCGCGACCACTCTCGTCCGATGCGGGCCGGCTATCTCGCGGCGTGGCTGTTCGTCGAATTGCTGCCGCTGATCTTCCTCGCCCCGTCCATCGCGCTCGGCAGCTGGATGTACCTGACCTACGGCGCCGCCGGCGGCTGGCTCGCGTGCCTCGCCGCCGGGCCGGTTTCCGTTGCCACCACCTGCCTGGTGGTGTTCCTCGGCAAGCGGCTGGTCCTGCCGGTCACCCCGCGCGGCATCCACCCGGTGGCCTCGCCGTTCGGCTTGCGCAAGTGGATCGCGGACAAACTCCTGCAGGCGAGCCTGGCCGCGACGAACTCGCTCTACTCGACGCTGTACACCCCGGGCTGGCTGCGGAGCCTCGGCGCCCGCATCGGGCCGCGGTCCGAGGTCTCCACCGCGTCCCACCTCGACCCGGGCCTGCTGACCCTCGGCGCGGAAAGCTTCGTCGCCGACATGGCCGCCGTCGGCGGCGCCACCTACTGCCACGGACAGGTTGCGCTCGGCCCCACCACCGTCGGACGTCGTTCCTTCATCGGCAACGCCGCGTTCCTCCGGTCCGGCACCACTGTCGGCGACGGCTGCCTGATCGGCGTGCACACCAGCGCGCCGAACGACGGCATCCCGAACGGCACCTCCTGGCTCGGCACCCCGCCGATCCGCCTGCCCCGCCGCCAGGACAGCGGCGAATACTCCGACGAACTCACCTTCCGCCCGAGCAGGCTTCGCGTGTTCGAGCGGTTCGTGATCGAGTTCTTCCGCATCGTCGTGCCCGGCAGCATGCTGGCCGCCGGCGGCTATCTCGTCCTGCTCCTGCAGCTGTGGACGGCCCAGAACGCCGGTCCGCTCGCGACCGTCCTGGCGACTCCGCTGTCCGCGCTGCTCGGCGGGCTCGCGGTGGTGCTCGCGGTGGCCGCGGTCAAGTGGGTCGTCGTCGGGCGTTACCGGCCGCGCGTCGAACCCCTGTGGAGCCGGTTCGTGCGGCGCACCGAATTCGTCACCGCGCTGTACGAGACCGCCGCCGTGCCCGCGCTGCTCGGCGCGCTGAGCGGAACCCCGCTGCTGGGACCGGCACTGCGCCTCTTCGGGGCCAAAATCGGGAAACGCTGCTGGATTTCGACCACGTTCCTGACCGAATTCGACCTCGTCCGGCTCGGCGACGACACCTGCGTCGGCGCCGCCACCTCGCTGCAGACGCATCTCTTCGAGGACCGGGTGATGAAAATGTCCGCCATCGACGTGCGGACCGGCGCGAGCATCGGCGCGCGCTCGGTCGTCCTTTACGACAGCGCCGTCGGCGACGGCGCCACCGTCGAGGCCATGTCGCTCGTCATGAAAGGCGAGCACCTCCCCGCGGAGACGGCTTGGCAGGGAATCCCGGCGCGCGGAATCCAGCGGCAGCCTCGGCTCGTGTCCGACCCGCGGCAGGAGGCGAGGCAGGTCCGTGCCCGCTGATCCCGCGCCGCCGCGAAACGCCCGAACGCACCCGGGGAAAATGTCTCATTCCTCCGCATCGAATCCCTTTCCCGCACCAGCGCGACACCCAGAATTGGCGAGCCGTGCGCCGTGCCGGTTGCGCTCCGGACATCTGGCGTTCATGTGCGGCAGTGAGGGTTTCGCGCCGTAGACATCGGTTGACAGGTACGGCAAAACAGCTGGTAGTGCCCGGTCGGACGCGAGGAGTAAGCACCGTGGAAATGTCCAAGATCACCCGGGTGGCGGGCGGTGTCGCGGCGACGGCGGCGCTGACTGTCGCGGCGGCAATGGCCCCCGGGACGGCCGGCTCCGCGACGCCATCAGGCACCGCGACGCCGATCAAGCACGTGGTCGTGATCTACCAGGAGAATGTGTCGTTCGACCATTACTTCGGCACTTATCCCAACGCAGCGAACACCGACGGGCAGCGTTTCCAGGCGAATCCGAAAACGCCCAAGGTCAACGGGTTGACGCCGCAGCTGCTGACCCGCAACCCGAATTCGTCCAACCCGCGCCGGCTCGGCCCGGCGCAGGCGCTGACCTGCGACCAGGACCACGAGTACAAGGACGAGCAGGCCGCGTACGACAACTACAAGATGGACAAGTTCATCGAAACCGTCGGCAACGGCGACCCGGGCTGCGAGAAGCGCCAGGTGATGGACTACTACGACGGCAACACCGTCACCGCGATGTGGAACTACGCGCAGCACTTCGCGATGAGCGACAACTCCTACGGCACCACGTTCGGCCCGTCCACGCCGGGCGCGGTCAACCTGGTCTCGGGCCAGACGCACGGCGTGACGGCGCAGCGGATGCCGGGCGGCAAGCCCTTCCCCGAGGGCGAGACCATCGCGAACACGATCGTCGGCGACCCGCAGCCGCTCGGCGACGACTGCAGTTCGCGCGACCAGGTCCGCCTCTCCGGCCGCAACGTCGGCGATCTGCTGAACGAGAAGAACGTCACCTGGGGCTGGTTCGAAGGCGGCTTCAAGCCGGCGCAGCGCAAGGCCGACGGCACCGCGGTGTGCACGGTCACGCAGCCGGACGGCTCGATGCTGGGCGGCCACCCGGTCGGCGCGGCGCTGGGCAACACCGGCCAGAAGGGCTGGAAGGGCGACTACATCCCGCACCACGAGCCGTTCCAGTACTACCCGTCCACCGCGAACCCGCACCACCTGCCGCCGAGCTCGCCCGCGATGATCGGCCGGACCGACCAGGCCAACCACCAGTACGACCTGACCGACTTCTGGGCGGGCGCGAACAGCGGCCACCTGCCCGCGGTGAGCTTCCTCAAGGCCGCCGGATACCAGGACGGCCACGCCGGCTACTCGGACCCGATCGACGAGCAGCAGTTCGTCGCCGACACGATCAACCGGCTGCAGAAGCTGCCCGAATGGCGCGACACCGCCGTCGTCCTCGCCTACGACGACTCCGATGGCTGGTACGACCACCAGGCCGGACCCCTGGTGAACCAGTCGCAGAGCGCGGAGGACACCCTCACCGGCGCCGGCCAGTGCGGGCACGACCCGGCCAAGGTCATGGGCGGCTACGAGGGCCGCTGCGGCTACGGGCCGCGGCTGCCGCTGCTGGTCATCTCCCCCTGGGCCAACCGCAACCACGTCGACCACGCGGTGACCGACCAGACGTCGGTGCTGAAGTTCGTCGAGGACAACTGGAGCCTCGGCCGGATCGGCGACTCGTCCTTCGACGCGCGAGCGGGCAGCCTCGACGGGCTGTTCAATTTCAAGGCCCCGTCGGCGGGCCGGCTGTTCCTCGACCCGAAGACCGGCCAGCGCATCGACGACTGACCCGGCCACCGCATCCGAAGCCGGGAACGACAAAACCAGGAGGCACCCGATGACAGGCATGGACCGCCGACGTTTTCTCCAGCTGGCCGGCGGCACCGCCGCCTTCACCGCGATGTCCTCCAGCATCGCCAGGGCGGCCGCGATCCCGGCCGCGCGCCGCACTGGCACCCTCCGGGACATCGAGCACGTCGTCGTGCTGATGCAGGAGAACCGGTCGTTCGACCACTACTTCGGCACGCTGCGCGGCGTGCGCGGATTCGGCGATCCGCGCCCGGTGACCCAGCCCAGCGGCAAACCGGTCTGGTACCAGTCCGACGGGACCAAGGACGTGCTGCCGTTCCACCCGGACGCCAAGAACCTCGGGCTGCAGTTCCTGCAGGACCTCCCGCACGACTGGAACAGCGGCCACCTGGCGTGGGACAACGGCGCCTACGACAAGTGGGTCCCGGCCAAGTCGGCGACCACGATGGCCTATCTCGAGCGCGGCGACATCCCGTTCCACTACGCGCTGGCCGACGCGTTCACCCTCTGCGACGCCTACCACTGCTCGCTGATGGGCCCGACCGACCCGAACCGCTACTACATGTGGACCGGGTACACCGGCAACGACGGCGCCGGCAGCGGCCCGGTGATCACCAACGCCGAAGCCGGGTATTCGTGGCGCACCTACCCCGAGCGGCTGGAGGCGGCCGGCGTCTCGTGGAAGATCTACCAGGACATCGGAACCGGGCTGGACGCCGCTGGTTCGTGGGGATGGGTCCAGGACGCCTACATCGGCAACTACGGCGACAACTCCCTGCTGTACTTCGACAACTACCGCACCGCGGCGCCCGGCAGCCCGCTGTACGAGAAGGCCCGCACGGGAACGAACGTCGCCAAGTCCGGCGGCTACTTCGACGCGCTCAAGGCCGACGTCGCCGCGAACCGGCTGCCGCAGGTGTCCTGGATCGTCGCGCCGGAGGCGTTCACCGAGCACCCGAACTGGCCGGTCAACTACGGGGCCTGGTACCTCTCGCAGGTGCTGGACGCGCTGACCGCGAACCCGGCGGTCTGGAGCAAGACCGCGCTGCTGATCACCTACGACGAGAACGACGGCTTCTTCGACCACGTGGTCCCGCCGTTCCCGGCCTCGACCCCGGCCCAGGGCGCGTCCACTGTGGACGTCAGCGCCGAGATGTACCGCGGCAAGGACGGCGTCCCCGGCCCGTACGGGCTCGGGCAGCGGGTCCCGATGATCGTGGTGTCGCCGTGGAGCACCGGCGGCTACGTCTGCTCGCAGACCTTCGACCACACGTCGATCCTGCAGTTCCTCGAAGCCCGCTTCGGCGTCCGCGAGCCGAACATCTCGCCGTGGCGCCGGGCGGTGTGCGGGGACCTCACCTCGGCATTCGACTTCGGCCGGGCCGACTCGGGCGTGCCCGCGCTGCCCAGCACCAGCGGCTACGTCCCGCCCGACCACAACCGCCACCCCGATTACGTGCCCACCCCGCCGGCGCACCCGTCGCTGCCCAAGCAGGAGCCGGGGCTCCGTCCGGCCCGCGCGCTGCCCTACCGGCTGACGGCCGACGGAGCCGTGCGCGACGGCAAGCTCACCGTCGAATTCGCCAGCCGCGGCCAAGCCGGCGCCGGGTTCCTCGTCACCTCGCCGCGCACCCCGGGCGGCCCGTGGTCCTACACGGTGGAAGCGGGCAAGACGCTCACCGGGACCTGGCCGGTGCTCGGCGCTTACGACTTCACCGTGCACGGACCCAACGGATTCGTCCGGCAATTCGCGGGCGCCGCGGTGCCCGGCCCGGAGGTCAGCACCCGCGAAGCCGACGGCCGTCTCGTCCTCGCCTTGGTGAACAACGGTGCCGTCGCGGTCACGCTCACCGTCGCCGACCAGTACGGACACCAGCGGACCGCCACCTACCGGCTCGCCCCCGGCGGACGTGCGGAACACGTCGTGGACCCGTCGGCGAGCTACGGCTGGTACGACCTGGTGATCACCTCGGACCGCGACAAGGCGTTCCGCCGGACGCTGGCGGGCCACGTGGAAACCGGCAAGCCGAGCGCCAGCGACCCGGCGATCAACCAGCGCTGACGCGTTCGCCCGCGCGAGCCGGCCGGCACCGGCTCGCGCGGGCGTGACTTGGTTCTGCCGAGCCTTCTCCGCAATCGCAGAGAGTCCGCGTCCCCCGAGTCCACTGTGGACCGGAGATCCCCGGCACCGGTTCGATGCCGGTGCCGGAGCCGCGGTCAGGCGACCGGCGCTCCGATGAGCTGGCCGATGCCGTAGGTGACGGCGACGGCGAGCGCGCCGAGGACCAGCTGGCGCAGTCCGGAGTGCAGCAGCGGACGTCCGGTGAGCTTGCCGACCGTCATCCCTCCGGCGAGCAGCGCGATCGCGGTGAGCACGAGCGAGGCGACCAGGGTGCTGGCGCCGAACAGGTACGGCAGCAGCGGGAGAAGCGCGCCGAGGGAGAACGCGACGAACGACGCGCCGCCGGCGAGCAGCGCGGAAGGCAGGTCCTGCGGGTCGACGCCGAGTTCTTCGCGGGTGTGCAGCCGCAGCGCCTGGTCCGGATCGCGGGCGATGGCCTCGGCCATCCGCCGCGCCGTGTCGGTGTCGGCGCCGTAGGAGACGAACCGGTCGACGAGTTCCTCGTGCTCCTGCTGCGGATAGCGCGCGTGCATCTCCGCCTCGAGCGCGACCTCCGCGTGCACCAGCTCGTTCTGGTTCGTCACCGACACGTACTCGCCGGCCCCCATGGAAAACGCGCCGGCGACGAGCCCGGCCAGCCCGGTGAGCACGATCGTGTGCGGAGCCACGCCACCGCCGCCGACGCCCGCGATCAAGGCGGCGTTGGTGACCAGTCCGTCGACCGCGCCGAACACGGTCGGGCGAAGCCACCCGCCCGAGACGTCGCGGTGCCGATGGGCGGCCCAGCCGGCGGCCAGACCGGCCCGGTTCTCGGGATCGGGATGCGGGGTCATGTCGTTGATTCTGGCCGGGGCGCCCGCGCCTCGCCTGTCGGAGCCGGGGCGGTCGCCTCACGGGGCGGGGCGCAGCGCCAGGGCCAAGCCGGGATTACCGGTGGCACAAGCGATTCAGGCCGACAGCGCCTCCGTCAGGTCCGGCCGGGGAGCATCCGCACGAGGTTTCCGTCCGTGCGGCGGCGAGCGGTCGCTGTCCGCCGCCGAGGCGTCGATTTTCGCCCCGCCGCCGCTCTCGGCAAGCCGTTCGGGGCCGAGAACGACCGCACGGCCGGGCACTCTGCCCGGCCGTGCGTCGTCGCTCAGCGCTGCTCCGAGTCGCGTACCGCGGGGTTCAGCCGCGGAGGGCGCTGCCCGCCTGCCAGTCGCTCCAGCTGATCGCCCAGTCGCCGTGGCCGTTGTCGATGGCCAGCTGCGGGCCGCCCGAGTTGGTCACCTCGACCACGTCGCCGACGTTGAAGTTGTCGAAGAACCACTTGGCGTTCTCGGTGTTCATGTTGAGGCAGCCGTTGGAGACGTTGTCGCTGCCCTGCACGCCGACCGTTTTCAGGTTCTCGTGCATGAACTCGCCGTCGTTGGAGATCCGGACGTCCCAGTTCTCCGGCGCCTTGTAGTAGCCGGGGTCGCCCTCGCACACGCCGTAGGTGCAGGAGTCCATGATCGTGTGGTCGACCTTGGCCAGCACCGTGTGGGTGCCGTTGAACGTCGGCGTCGGGCCGCGCGGCGGGGTGTCGGCGGTCTTGCCCATGCTGATCGGCGCGGTTTTCACCAGCTGCCCGTTGTGGTACGCGGTGATCTGGTGGGTTTTGCCGTCGGCCTTGGCGATCCAGGAGTCGTGCACCTTGTAGGTGGCCGAGACGTCCGGGCCGCCGTACAGGCCGCCCCCGATCGGCATGCCGAAGGTCGTGGTCTCGAGCTTCACCGTCGAGCCGGCCTTCCAGTAGTCCTTGGGCCGGAAGTGCACTTCGTGCTTGTTGACCCAGTACCAGCCGCCGTCCTGCTCAGGCGAGGACGTCACCTTGAAGGACTTCTCCACCGTGGCCTTGTCGGCGATGTCGTGGTCGAACTTCAGGCCGATGACGAGCCCGACGCCGAAATCGCCGGACGCGGGCTGGAACAGCGAAGGAGTGGCGACCCCGGCGGGCTTGAGGGTGTGCACCTCCCCGCGCTGCTCGGTCGGCATGCCCGCCTGGTTCACCGCGGTGGCGACCACCTCGTAGGTGGCCCCGTACCGGAGGTGGTCCGAGCTCGTCCACGTCGTTTTGTCCGGCGAGAGATCCCCCGCCACGCTGTTGCCGGTCTGCGGGTTCACGACCTTGACCGCCTGCAGCGTGCCGCCCGACGCCTTGACGACGATCGGGTCCTTCGGACTCAGCTGGTCCGAGGGCGCGAACGCCACGGTCGCGGCCGGTACCGCGGGCGCTGTCGTCGTCCCGGCCGTTCCGGCCGCGCGCGCGGCCCCCTCGACGTCGGTCTGTCCACTACATGAAGCCAGCAGGAAGGCCACCAAGCCGAGGCCGGCAATGCGGATCGCTCTCACGTCCAGTCAGACGTCCCACCGCGCCGCACGTTGCATCACAATGAGATTTCTCTCGCTCCGCGCCGGCGCTCTGGGTCCCGATGTCCGATAAGCGATCAGTTGCGCGATTTCCGCGTACGGCCGAATCAACGGAAAAGCAGGCACGTCGCCAGAACTTCGCCGGTATTCTTGCCCCTCCCTCGCGCAGAAGGGGTTCGCTCGTGACCGCAATCGCCGTGCCGAGATCGACCCTGCCCCGCTTCGCCTCCCGGCCGGTCGCGGCTGTCGCCGTCGTGCAGATCGCCGTGCTGACCGCGTTGTCCGGCCGCTACGGGTTCCACCGCGACGAGCTGTACTTCATCGCCGCGGGCAACCGTCCGGCCTGGGGCTACGTCGACCAGCCGCCGATCACCCCGCTGCTGGCCAGGGCCGCCACCACGCTGTTCGGCGACACTCCGAGCGGGCTGCGGGTGGTCGCGACGCTGTGCGGCGCGGCGACCACGGTTCTCGTCGCCCTCGTCGCACGGGAATTCGGCGGCGACCGCCGAGCACAGTTCGCCGCCGCCGCTGCGACGGCGTTGTCCGCATACGTGCTCGTGGTGTCGCACATGCTGTCCACCAACAGCGTGGACATGGTGATGTGGACGGCCATCGGGCTCTTCGGGCTCCGGCTGCTGCGCACCGGCGACCGGCGGTGGTGGCTCGCGATCGGCGCGGCCGTCGGCGTCGGAGCGGAGAACAAGTGGCTCGTGCTGGTGCTGCTCGCCGCGTTCGGAATCGCCCTGCTCGGCACCGGACCGCGTGCGGTGTTCGCCAGCGGCTGGACGATCGCCGGAGCCGCCGTCGCGGCGGGGCTCATGCTGCCGCAGCTGTTCTGGCAGATCAGGCACGGATTCCCGATGCTGACCGTCGCCGGCGGCATCAGCGCCGACGACGGCACGAAGAACCGCCTGCTCTTCGTGCCGATGCAGCTGGTCTACCTCTCCCCCGTGCTCGTGCCCGGGTGGATCTCCGGCCTCGTCCGGCTCTGGCGCGCTCCGGAGCTGCGGTGGGCACGCGCGTTCGCGCTGAGTTATCCGGTGGCGTGCCTGATGCTGCTGCTCGTGGGCGGAAAGCCGTACTACGCGGTGCCGCTGCTGCTGATCCTGCTCGCCGCCGGCACCGATCCCGTGCTGCGCTGGCTGTCCCAGGGCGGGACACGCCGACGCGGCGGGGCCTGGATCCTCGCCGCGGCCGGGGCCGCGATCTCGGTCGTCGTCGGGCTGCCGGTGTTCCCGATCGCGGCACTCCGCGGTCCGGTCCTGGCGTTCAACAAAGACCAGGGCGAACAAGTCGGCTGGCCGGAACTCGCCTCGACCGTCGCCCGCGCCTGGCAGCGCATCCCGCGAGACCAGCGGGCGACCGCGGTGCTCCTCACCGGAAACTACGGCCAAGCCGGCGCCCTCGAACGCTTCGGCCCGGCCCTCGGCCTGCCCCGGCCGTACTCGAACCACATGTCCTACGCGGACTGGGGCCCGCCGCCGGACACGATGACCGGCCCGGTCCTGTTCGTCGGCAAACTCCGCCCCGCGATCCTCGCCGCGTTCGGAGACTGCCAGCGAATCGCCGTCAACGACAACGGCGCCGGGCTGCCCAACGACGAACAGGGCACCGCGATTTCGCTGTGCTCTCCCAGTTCCGAGCCGTGGTCGCGGATCTGGCCCCGGCTCAGGACGTTCTACTGAGTCCACCGTCTCGACCGGAAAGGCCCGGTCGTATCCGAGGACGGTCACCCGGTAGATCCCGGAGCCAACCGGACGAAGTACCGCCGTTCGCAGTGCAGCCAATGGCCCGGCGCACCGGACTCCGAAGCGGCGCATTGCCGCCGCTTTCGGTGCGCCGTCCGCCAACGAAGCCCTCGCGGCTCACTGGTCCACTTTGGACGCCCGCTCGCACGGCCTGACTATGCAGGCCCAGGCGCACAACCGGGGGCGAGCTGGACGACCTCGCCCCTGGCCGCCGGACCGCTCATGCCACTCCCTGGGGTTCCGCGTCGCGTGGCAGGCCGAGCATCCGCTCGCCGATCACGTTGAGCTGGACCTCCGTGGTCCCGCCGTAAATGGTGGTGGCGCGGCCGGCCAGCAGCTGTTCCATCGCCTTGTCGCTGGGCTCGCCGGGGACCGCGACCGCTCCGGCGGCGCCCAGCTGTTCGACGACGAACTCGGCGATCTGCTGCCCGAGCCCCATCGCGAGGAGCTTGCCGACGCTGGACGTGGTGCTGACGTCGGCGCCGGACAGCTGTTTGAGCACCACCCGCACGCTGATCAGATCGACGGCCTGGCTTTCCGCGACCAGTTCGCCGAGCCGGTGCCGGGCGACCGGGCCGAGTTGCCGTCCGCGGGCGAACTTCAGCAGGTCGGCGTCGGTCGCGTAGGCCTCCATTTTCTGGCTCAGCGCGACGCGTTCCCCGGCCAGCGTGGTCCGGGCGACCTTCCAGCCGTCGTCGACCGCGCCGACGACGTTTTCGTCCGGAATGAACACGTCCTCCAGGAAAACCTCGTTGAACAGCGCCGATCCGGTCATCTCCCGCAGCGGGCGGACCGTCACGCCGGGCGTGGCCATGTCGAGCACGAAGTAGGTGATGCCCTCGTGCTTGGGCTTCGCCGGGTCGGTGCGGGCGATCAGCATGGCCCATTCGGCGAACTGCGCCACGGTCGTCCAGATCTTCTGCCCGGTGACCTTCCAGCCGCCCTCGACCTTGACCGCCCTGGTCGTCAGCGAAGCCAGGTCGGAGCCCGCGCCCGGTTCGCTGAACAGCTGGCACCACACCACGTCGCCGCGCAGGGTCGGCACCACCAGCTCGGCCTTCTGCTTTTCGGTGCCGTGCCCGGCGATCGCGCCGACCGCCCAGGAGCCCATCAGCAACTGCGGCAGGTCGATGCCCGCCGCCTTCAGTTCCTGGCCGATGACGATCTGCTCCAGCGGCGAGGCGTCCCGGCCGAACGGGCGCGGGAGATGCGGCTGCACCCAGCCGTCGTCGCCGAGCCGGACGAGCAGCTCGTCCTCGTCGAGGCCGGCCAGCTCGGCCAGCTCCGCGGAGACGGCGCTGCGAATGGCGTCCGCTTCCGGGGGAAGTTCGATCTCCAGCGCGCGCGTCGCGCCGTCGAGGGCATACGCCGCAACGCGTTCGGTCCGCTGCTCTCGCGAGCCGAGCAGGCTCCGCAACGCCAGCGCGCGCCGGTAATAGAGGTGAGCGTCGTGTTCCCAGGTGAAGCCGATGCCGCCGTGCACTTGAATGCAGTCCTGCGCGGTCTGCACCGCCGCGTCCGGAACCACCACGGCGGCGACGGCCGCAGCGAAACCGGCGTTCTCGTCGCCGTTGTCGAGCGCGACGGCGGCGTCCCACAGCACCGCGCGAGCCTTCTCCAGCGCGATGCCCATCCACGCGCATTTGTGTTTGACACCTTGGAATTGCCCGATCGGCCGGCCGAACTGCACCCGCATCTTCGCGTATTCCGACGCGGTGGCGACGCACCAGGAAAGCACTCCGACCGCTTCGGCGCCGAGCACCACGGCGGCGATCGATCGCGCCCGCGTCAGGCTGAGCCGGGAGAGAACCCGCTCGCTGCTGACCTCGAGACCGGCGATCTCGACCCGCGCCGAACCGCGCACGATGTCGATCGAGTCCTGGCGCGTGACGGTGGCGTCATCCGCGTCCACCGCGATCCACACCGGTTCACCGTTGCGCCGCAACGGAAGCAGCAGCACATCGGCGTGCTCGGCGCCGAGCACTGCCTGCCAGCTGCCGTGCACCGTCGCGGCGTCGCCGGACCACGTCGCTTCGACGATCCCCGAGCTCTCGAGCGCGACAGCCGCGGTCGTGGTCCCGTCGATCAGCCGCGGCACCAGTTCGTCGGCGGATTTTCCCGCGTCCGCAACAAGCAGCGCGGACGCCAGCACTGTCGGCACGAAGGGGCCGGGAGCCGCAAACCTGCCGAGAGCCTCGAGCGCCACCGCGAGCGTCAGCAGTCCGCCGCCCGCTCCGCCCCGGTCCTCGGGCACGTGCAGGCCGAACAGGTCCAGTTCGGTCAGCGCGGACCAGAACGGCGGGAACTTTTCCTCGGCGCCGCGGTCGATGTCGCGGCGGATCAGCTCGGAAGTGACGGTGTCCTCGGCGAATCCGGCGACGGCGTCCGCGAGGGCGACGTGCTCGTCGCTGAGGCCGAGCCCGAGTGCGTAATGCTGTCGTGCCACGGGAAGTCCTCTCAGCCGATCCGGTCGGCGATGTCGGCGATGGTCCACGGGCCTTCCGACTCGACGGTGGCGACGTCGTGCCAGCCGGCGAGTTCGGAGATCCCGCCGCCCTGCACCGCGAACACCTTCCCGGTCACCGCGCAGTCCGCCGCGGCCAGCCGGGCCACCAGCGGCGAGATGTTGGCCGGATGGAAGGCGTCGAACTCGCCTTCGGGCACTTCCGCCGCGAACAGCGCGCCCATGCCCGGAGTCGCAAGCGTCAGCCGGGTCCGCGCGGCCGGCGCGATCGCGTTGACTCGCACCCCGTACCGTTCGAGTTCGTCCGCGGCGACGAGTGTCAGCGCGGCGATGCCCGCTTTGGCCGCACCGTAATTGGCCTGCCCGGCATTCGGCATGAAGGTGCCGGACGCGGACGCGGTGTTGATCACTGACGCTTGGCAGTCAGCGCCCGCTTTGCTTTGCGCCTTCCAGTAAGCCGCCGCATGGTGCAGCGGCGCGGCATGGCCCTTGAGATGCACCGTGATGACGGCGTCCCACTGCTCCTCGGTCATGCTCGCGACGAACGCGTCGCGCAGGATGCCCGCGTTGTTGACGAGGATGTCCAGCCCGCCGAACGTCTGCACCGCCTGGTCGACCAGCGCTCGCGCACCGTCCCAGCTCGCGACGTTGTCGGTGTTGGCAACGGCTTTCCCGCCGTCCGCGGTGATTTCCTCGACTACTTGCTGCGCGGGCCCGGCGTCCGAGCCGCTGCCGTCGTTCGCGCCGCCGAGGTCGTTGACCACGACGCTGGCGCCCTCCCGGGCGAGGAGCAACGCGTGCTCCCGGCCGATGCCGCGCCCCGCGCCGGTGACGATCGCGACGCGGCCTGCCAAGCTGCCCATGAAATTTCCTTCGCGTAGGGATTAGCGGGTGACGACGGCGAGCCCGTCGCGGATCACCAGGTCGGAACCGGCCGAGGTGGCGAAGCCGTAGCTGGTCTCCGCGGAGTCGGAGGACAGCTCCCAGAACCGGGTGGTGATGTCCTGCCCGGGAAGCACGGGCTTCGCGAACCGCACGGCGAGGCGCCTGAGGCGGCCGACGTCCCCGTCCGCGAACTCACCGAGCGCGGCCCAGGAGGTGAACGCCATGGTGCACAAGCCGTGATTGATGATCCCGGGCAACCCGGACAGCCGCGCGACTTCCTCGTCGAGGTGGATCGGCATCGGGTCGCCGGACGCGGGCGAATACCGGAACGTCTGGTCCTCGTCGACGTGCTGCGTCACCTCGGCGAGCGGCGGCTTCTCGGCGATCGCGTCGTCGAGCGCGTGCCGCGGAGCCTGTTCGCCCGCGGTGGCGCCCGCGTCGACGCCGCGGAAGAACGCCGCCAGCCACTGCTCGTTGACGAGTTCACCTGCCGCGTCAACGGTTTCCGCATAGACCGTCACCGTCGAACCGGTGCTCAGCGCGGCGTACCCGGTGGCTCGCGCCCGCGTGGTCAGCACGTCGCCGGGGCGGATCGGCCGGCGGAAGTGGAAGTCCTGCTCGCCGTGCACGAGTTTCATCAGCAACGACACCGGAGCGACCTCCAGCGCCGCCGGCGCGAGCGAGAAAAACGTCGGCACCACCGCGAAAACCGGCGGTGCGATCTCCCCGGCGCGATGGGCGGGAATCGGATCGTTGGTCGCCGCGGCGTACTCCGCGATGCGTTCGGCGGTGACCTCGAAGACCTGCTCTTCGGTCCACTCGCCGAGGCCGGAGTCGGTGAAGGACACCGGTTCCGTCATGTCCCGGCCTCCGCTCAGGCCGCGACGAGCTGCGCGAACTTCGCCAGCGAACCGTCCAGGTCGGCCTGGGTGTTCTTGGCGACCGCCTTGCCGATCGGGCCGACGATCATCGTGCCGGTGAACGAGGCGTCGATCTGCGCGGTCGAGCCGCCTTCGGCGGGAGCCACCGACAGGGTGAACTCGACCTTGACCCCGGCCATCCCGGTGCCCGCGTGGTGACCGTGTGCGGGGCGTCGACGTGCGTGATGGTCCACTCGATTTTGTTCGCCATGCCCATCACCGACACGACCTCGGTGACGCGGGTGCCCTCGGTGACCTCGGCCGGCAGTTCGCTTTTCCAGTTCTGGTGGATGCTCAGCCAGTTCTCCCAGCCCGCGAGGTCGGACAGCGCGTCCCACGCCTTCTGCGGGTCGACGGGGAGGGCCTGGGTGACGGAAACGCTTGCCATGACGGTGCTCCTTGCTGAATTCGGTACGAGTGAGTACTGCGGATCAGTGCTGCGGATCAGTGCTCGGCCTTGCGGTACGCGGTCACCACGACCGCACCGCCGAGACCGATGTTGTGCTGCAACGCGACGCCGTCCTTGCCCGCGGCCGCTTCGACCTGGCGGGCGCCGGCCGTGCCGCGCAATTGCCAGGTGAGTTCGCTGCACTGGGCGAGACCAGTGGCGCCGAGCGGGTGCCCCTTCGAGATGAGGCCGCCGGAGGGATTGACGACCCAGCGGCCGCCGTAGGTCGTGTCGTCGTTGTCGATGAGCTTGCCCGCGTCGCCCTCGGCGCACAGGCCGAGTGCTTCGTAGGTGAGCAATTCGTTGGCGGAGAAGCAGTCGTGCAGTTCGATGACGTCGAGATCGGCCGGGCCGAGGCCGGCCTGCTCGTAGACCTTCGCGGCCGCCTTGCGCGTCATGTCCGCGCCCACCAGCGAGATCGCCGACTTGTCGTCGAAGGTGCTGTTCATGTCCGTGACCATCGACTGGCCGACGATTTCCACCGCCTGGCCGGCGAGACCGTGCCGGTCGACGAAGTCCTCGCTGGCGAGAACGACCGCGCCGGAACCGTCTGACGTCGGCGAACACTGCAGCTTGGTCAGCGGGCCGTACACCGGCTTCGAGGCCAGCACCTCTTCGAGCGTGTAGACGTCCTGGAATTGCGCGTACGGATTGTTCGCCGAGTGCCGGTGGTTCTTCACGCCGACCTTGGCGAACTGCTCGTCCGTCGTGCCGTACCGCTCCTGGTGCTCCTTGCCCGCCGCGCCGAACATGTACGGCGCCGGCGGCATCGCGAACTCCTGCAACTCGGCCAGCGCGAGAAGGTGGCGCATCATCGGCTGCTCGCGGTCGTCGTAGGTCGAGCCGAGCGAACCCGGCTGCATCTTCTCGAACCCGAGCGCCAGCGTGCAGTCGGCGAGGCCGCCCCGGATCGCCTGCGCGGCCAGGTACAGCGCCGTCGACCCGGTCGAGCAGTTGTTGTTGACGTTGACGATCGGGATGCCGGTCAGGCCGAGTTCGTACACCGCCCGCTGCCCCGACGTCGACTCGCCGTAGACGTAGCCGACGAAGGCCTGCTCGACCTCCCCGTACTCGATCCCGGCGTCCTCGAGAGCTTTCGTCCCGGACTCCCGGGCCATGTCCGGGTAGTCCCACTCGCGGGCGCCGGGCTTCTCGAATTTCGTCATGCCGACGCCGACGACGAAGACCTTGCTGGTCTGGGTGCCCACGCAGCACCTCCGATCTCGCTTCGCGATCTACCTTGGACACGCTGTCGAGGGCAATCTATGCTGGACACCATGTCCAGTCAAGAGCCGGGCCGCGCCGGTTGCGCGCGCTCGCGGCGTTAGGATCCGGTCGATGAAGGCCCCGAAATTGGCGAGCAGCGGCGACGGCCGGGACACCCGGTGGGACGAGCACCGCAGCGCGCGCCATGAACGGCTCCTCGCGGCGGCGCTCGAACTCATCGACCGGGAAGGCGGCGACGTCGGCGTCGCGGCCATCGCCGCCGAGGCGGAGATCCCGCGCTCAGTGGTCTACCGGCTGTTCCGCGACCGCGACGACCTGGACGAGCAGATCCGCGGCCGCATCATCGACGACTTGATGCGGTCGATCTCCCCGGCGCTCGCACCGAGCGGCACCATCCGGGAAGCGGTGCGCGCGGCGATCGAGACCTATGTGGACTGGGTGACCCGGCATCCGCACCTGCACCTGTTCCTCAGCCTGGGCTCGGCGACCCGCCGGTCGGTCGGCTCGCGCGCGGTGACCGGGACGAAGACCGCCATCGCCCTCAACGTCAGCGCGCTCATCTCGGCGACTCTGCTGTCCCGCGGCGAGGGCGCCGAGCAACCCCAAGGGACGGCGGACAACCTGGCGTTCGGGCTCGTCGGCCTGGTGGACAGCGTCGTCAACCGCTGGGTCGCGCACCCGGAATCCCGAAGCACCGCCGAAGCACTCGGCGAATTCCTCACGAACGCGGCGTGCGCCCTGATCGAAACCACAGCCCGGGCGGCGGGGACGGGCATCGGGCTGGACGACGCGCTCCAGTGAGGGCGGAGGGAATTTTCCGGCGCGGCCAGCGGGCCCAACGCGCACGCAGAAAGAGCACCACGATCCGCCCAGGCATCGTCGAAACACCCATGACGGACAAATTGTCCGGCGGCGCACCAGAAAGCCGTGCGCTGGTCGTCGACGGCATCGCTTGACCGGCCCGAGCCGATGCTGACCGTCTCCCCCACGGCGAACCGGAGACCCGGGTCCAGCGGAAACTCCCCGCCGGACCGCGAACCGTCCACACTAGACGATCTTCGCCGAAGATCGTTGCGGCGCAACCCATCCCTCATTCGGCGCGATCATGTAACGACCGCGCCTCCGGCGAACGACTCCCTCATGGTCCGCCTCCGACGTGGGACCGCGCGGACCGTCTCCCCCGTCCCACGGAGAGGTGTCACGATGACTGCGTCTCGTTCCTCCCGTCGCGCGTTCGTGCTGGGATCCAGCATGCTCGCCGTCCTCGCCGGAGCCGGCCTGGCGTCGGCCGGGCCGCTCGCGGCCTCGGCGCCGGTCCAAGTTCCCGACCACCCCCTCGCCGGCGCGTGTTCGGCGCTCGTCGCGCAACAGACCGCGGCCGGCAGTGTCAACTACCCCGGCGCCGAAGTGGAACCGCACGTCGCGGCGGACCCGGCGGATCCGGCCCACCTGGTCGGCTCGTTCCAGCAGGACCGCTGGAACGACGGCGGCTCGAACGGCCTGACGAACGTCGTCTCGCGCAACGGCGGCGCGACCTGGACGCTCGCCGCGTCGCAACCGGCGTTCTCGCGCTGCGCCGGCGCCGCACCGGGCTCGCCCGGCTACTTCATGCGCTCCACCGACCCGTGGGTCAGTTTCTCCGCCGACGGCAAGGTCGTCTACTCGATCGCCGACTCCTTCGACACCGGCGGCCCCGCGTTCGGCGGCGCCAGCTCGATCATGATCAGCCGCTCCCTCGACGGCGGAGACCACTGGCAGACACCCGTCACGGCCCGGCTGGACCGGTCGGACACCGTCCTCAACGACAAGGAGTCGGTGACCGCCGACCCGTTCAAGGCCTCCAGCGCGTACGCCGTCTGGGACCAGCTCGTCTCCCCGCAGTCGCACGCCAATCCCGACGCCTTCCTGCACAGCATCGCCTACCGCGGACCGTCGTACTTCTCCTCGACCGCCGACCAGGGCGCGACGTGGAGCACCGGGCGGATCATCTACGACCCCGGGCAGAACGACCAGACCATCGGCAACCAGATCGTCGTGCCCACCACCGGCCCGGCGAAAGGCGTGCTGATCGACGGCTTCAACCTCATCACCAACAAGGGCGGCAAGTGCCTGTACACGCACGGCGGACAGCACTGCGCGGGCAACTCCACCTCCACCGCCGCCCTCGTCCGCTCCACTGACGGCGGCGCGACCTGGTCCGACGCCATCGGAATCGACGTCCAGCAGGTCGCACCGGTGTCGATCGCCGGGCACCCGGTCCGCTCGAGCGACGACCTGCCCGAGTTCGCCGCGAACCCGGTCACCGGCGCGATCTACGCCGTGTGGCAGGACGGCCGGTTCGCCAACGGCACGTCGAAGATCGCCTTCGCGCAGTCCACGGACGGCGGCCTCACCTGGAGCACCACCATCCGCGCCGACCAGTCGCCCGGCGGCACCCCGGCGTTCGTGCCGCAGATCCAGGTGTCGGCCGACGGCACCGTCGGACTGACCTACTACGACCTGCAGAACGCGACCGCCGCCCAGCCCGGCCTGGCCGACGCCTACGTCGTGCACTGCCACGCGACCACG
The DNA here is from genome assembly GCF_014174495.1 of Amycolatopsis echigonensis. GTDB lineage: Bacteria > Actinomycetota > Actinomycetes > Mycobacteriales > Pseudonocardiaceae > Amycolatopsis > Amycolatopsis echigonensis. Next base: position 75,729 of record NZ_JACJHR010000019.1, on the reverse strand, counting down.
ACCGACTGCACCAACCCGGCGTCGTGGACCGCGGGCGGCCAGACGAGGCTGTCCTCCACCGGATCGTTCGACTACACCACCGCCCCGGACGCGGGCGGCTACTTCCTGGGCGACTACACCGGACTCGCCCGCCGAGGCACGTCGTTCACGCCGTTCTACGGAATGTCCCAGCCGATCGCGACCGCGGGCCGCTCGGACATTTTCAGCAACTCGGTGCACTGACCGCACGCGTCGCGGCAGCCCCTGTCACGACGCCAGCGAAACGGAGGTCTTTCCGCGCAGTGCGGGCAGGCTCGCCTCGGACGAGGCGGCCTGCCCGCACTGCGGAACAATCCGCAGAAGGGAGCGCCAACCGGCACGACCTGCTGCCGGAATTCGTGCGTCAAGAACGAAGGGACCGCAGGCCGGTGCGGATTTCGCGGACCAGGATTTCAGGCTGTTCCCAGGCCGCGAAATGCCCGCCCTTCTGGGCCTCGCCGTAGTGGATCAGATTGCGGTAGGTGTCTTCTATCCAGCTTCGCGGCAAGCGCGGGATGTCCCGCGGGAAGACAGTCACCGCGACCGGAAGAGTCAGCTTCGGGCCGGCGAAGGTGGCCGATCGGTTCTCCCAGTAAATGCGGGCGGACGACGCCGCGGCGTTGGTAAACCAATAAAGGGAGATCGCGTCGAGCATGTCGTCGATGCTGAGGGCGTCCTCGGCGAGCCCATCATTGTCGGTCTTGGACTGGAATTTCTCGTAAATCCAGGCGGCCTGGCCAGCGGGAGAGTCCGCCAGCGCGAATCCGGCGGTCTCCGGTTTCGTGCCCTGCAGGTGGTTCGACCCGCCGAGCTCGCCGGTGTAGCGGGCAAGGGTCTCGACCGCGTCGCGCTGTTCGGGCGACAAGCTGTCGGGAATCTGTTCGGGAAAAGCGTATTGGGTGTTCAGGTGAATTCCGAGCAGCCCTTCAGGCTGCATGACCCCGAGAGCAGTGGTGACGACCGCGCCCCAATCCCCGCCTTGCGCGGCCCACCTCGAGTAGCCGAGACGCTTCATCAGCTCGGCCCACGCGCTGGCGATGCGCGACACCGTCCACCCGGTTTCCGCGGGCTTTTGGGAGAACCCGAATCCGGGGAGCGACGGGATGACGACGTCGAAGGAATCGGCGGCGTCCCCGCCGAACGAAACCGGGTCGGTCAGCGGTCCGATCAGTTTCAGGAACTCGGCGATCGAGCCCGGCCATCCGTGCGTGAGCAGCAGCGGCAGCGCACCGGGATTCCGGGACCTGACGTGGACGAAATGGATGTCCAGTCCGTCGATCTCGGTCAGGAACTGCGGGTAGCGATTGAGTTCGGCCTCGAAACGCCGCCAATCGTAGCCGTGCTCCCAGTAGCCGACGAGTGCTCTGGCGTTCTCCACGCGAACGCCTTGCGACCAGTCGTCCACCGTTTCCGGATCCGGCCATCGAGTTCTGGCCAGCCGGTGCTTCAGCTCGTCGATCTCCTCATCCGGGATCGAGACGGCGAACGGGCGGACGAGGGCCGGCGACGTCGGTGCGGTCATGGGCTTCTTCTCCTGAACGTCGAAGCACAGCGCAACTCTTCATTGCACACTGGTGTGCAACCTACGCCATCATTGCACACCAGTGTGCAATGATGGCGGAGTGCCTGCCGAGTCCTCCCGCGCGCGCTCGACGAACGAGACCCGCGAGCGCATCCTCGACGTCGCCCTCGACCTGCTGGGAGAGAACCCCGACGCCGGCATGGGCGACATCGCCTCCGCCGCCGGCGTCGTCCGCCGCACCGTCTACGGCCACTTCCCCTCGCGCCTCGACCTGATCCGGACACTCACGGAACGGGCCGTCGCCGAGATGACAGCGGTGCTCGCCGAAGCCGACGCCTCCGCCGCGAAAGCGGACGCGACATGGGTCGAATTCGTCAGCCGCGTCTGGCCGGTGGCGCACCGGTACCGCGTGCTGCTGGCGCTGCGCCGCGGCGAGTACGGCGAGGCGATCCACGGCCTGCTCGGGCCACTCGACGAACTGCTCGCCGACCTGGTGAAGCGGGGCCAGGACAGCAAGGTGTTCGCACAGCACTTGCCCGCGGACATTCTGAGCCAGCTCGCCTACGGCATCGTGTTCTCCATCGCGGACAGCGACCGGTCGAACGAGTCCCTCGGCGCCCGAGCGGCGACGATCACGAGCCTGCTGCTGCTGGGAGTCCCCGAGAGGCGCGCCGTCGCTCTCGCGGACGAACAACCCTGAGCCGCAGCACTCGAAACGCTCCGGCTCCAGCTGACCGAGCGTCTCTCCTGCAGTGCCGAGGACCGCGAACGGGGAGCAGTTCACCGCCGGACTCGAGCGGAACCGCCTGGCAAGCCACCGCACACCCCGCCACCGTCTACGCCATCCGCGACGGCCGCCTCTACGGCCTCCACGAATCCGCCGCCCCCCACTGACCGAGGCGGGCCGCGCCGAAAGGTGGCTGCCGGATTTCCTTGCGTCGCGGGTGATTTCCGTACGACCTCGGTAACGCTTGCGGGCTCCCGGCGATAGCGGTGTGAACGGATACCCGGTGGAGGTTTGCGGTGGGATGGATTCGTGGTGCAGTGAGCGCTGGCGCGGTCTCCGTGTTGCTCACCTGTGCGCTGGCCGGGACACCGGCCGCGGCGTCAACTGACTCAACGAGCCCGAGCGCACCCGCGCATCCGGACTCGGACTACCTGGGCTCCACGATCGGCAAGGATCCCACCGCGACGCCGAAAACCGCCCCGCGCACCGCCATGGCCTCGGGCGTGACGACGCCGGGCATGGACGTCTCCCACTACCAGGGCACCGTGGACTGGGGCGCGGCCGCGGGCAACGGCGCGAAGTTCGCGTACCTGAAAGCCACCGAGAGCACGACCTACGTCGACCCGCAGTTCACCGCCAACTACGCCGGCTCCGCGAACGCCGGAATCCTGCGCGGCGCCTACCACTTCGGACTCCCCGACACCTCGACCGGCGCGGCGCAGGCCCAGTTCTTCCTCAGCCACGGCGGCGGCTGGGTCGCCGACGGGAAAACCCTCCCGCCCGTGCTGGACATCGAGTACAACCCCTACAGCACCGCGGACTGGACCGGCTGGTGCTACAACATGACCCCGGCCCAGATCTCCGCCTGGATCACCGACTTCACCACCACGATCCACGACCGCACCAACCGCTGGCCGGTCATCTACACCACCAACGGCTGGTGGAACCACTGCACCGGCAACAACCCCGGCTTCGCCAACGATCCACTGTGGATCGCCGGTACCGTCACGATGCCCGCCAGCTGGACGGACTACACCTTCAACCAGACCGCATCCTCAGGCACGTTCCCGGGAGACCAGGACGTGTTCAACGGCAGCGTCAGCGACCTGCAGGCCCTGGCCACAGGGGCCGAACCGGACAAGATCACCGAGCACTACAACGCTCTCGGCGGCCCCGCCTCCTACCTCGGCAGCCCTGTCGGCACCCGGTACCCGGCCGCAGGCGGATGGGCGCAGAACTACCAGTACGGCGTCATCGGCTACAACCCGCCGACCGGCGCCTACGCCGTCCACGGAGCGATCGCCCAGCACTACCAGGAACTCGCCGGCCCCACCGGCTTCCTCGGGCTGCCCACCACCGACGAAACCCTCACTCCCGACGCCTCCGGCAGCTACAACCACTTCACCAACTCAGCCTCGATCTACTGGACCTCGACGACCGGCGCCCGATCGATCCACGGCGCCATCCGGGACAAATGGGCGGCACTGGGCTGGGAACGCGGACTGGGCTACCCCACCACCGACGAAACCGGCACCCCCGACGGAACCGGCCGCTACAACCACTTCAACGGAGCCCAAGGCGCCTCCGTCTACTGGACCCCCGCCACCGGCGCACAATCCATCCACGGAGCCATCCGGCAGAAATGGGCCGCGCTCGGCTGGGAACGCGGACTGGGCTACCCCACCACCGACGAAACCGGCACCCCCGACGGAACCGGCCGCTACAACCACTTCAACGGAGCCCAAGGCGCCTCCGTCTACTGGACCCCCGCCACCGGCGCACAATCCATCCACGGAGCCATCCGGCAAAAGTGGGCCGCGCTCGGCTGGGAAAAAGGCCCGCTCGGCTACCCCACCAGCGACGAATACGGCATCACCGGCGGCCGCCGCAACACCTTCCAGCACGGAACCATCACCTGGTACAGCGCCAACGGAACCACCCAAGTCGCCTACAACTGAATCCCGTGCCGCACAGCCGAACCTGGCGCGCGAGGCAGATCATCCCACTGGTGCGTCAGGTGGCTGGGGGCGTGGCCGAGTCGCGTTGGCGGGGTTCCTTCGCGGCTATGTTCTCGATGCGCTCGCCGATCTTTTTCACCTATCCACCAGAGCATCTCCACCAGCAGTGCGGCGTTATCCATCGCCTCGCGCTGATCACTGGCCAGAGCTGCCGCGAATTCGGTTTGATACATCAAACCCTGCCACGATTGCATCTGTTTTCTGCGTGGGCCTTCGCAGCAGATTCACGCTGCGCCGACGTACATTCCTCGGGTTCCGACCGCTGCTACGGTTCGTCCATGAGGTCTTTGCGCGACGCCCTGTCGCTGAACGAGCTCAAGGGGAAGCAGGAGCGGTTCTTCGCGATCTCGATGTCGATCCTTTACCTCGGCACCGGCCTGTCCTACTCGTCGCTGGCGATTTACCTGATCCGCTACGTGGGCTTGCGGCCGTCGGTCTACGGAGCCGGCATGAGCGTCGCCGCGGTGGCGGGGATCGCCGCGGGGCCGCTGATCGGATGGCTGGCCGATCGCCGCGACGGACATGTCGTTTACGCGGCATTGGCGTGGCTGATGGGCATAGCCACGCTGAGCTTGGCCATGGCCCCGGGTTGGCTGGCACTCGTTCTGCTCAGCGTGCTGGTGGCGTGCGGGCGAGGCAGCGCGGCCGTGATCGGCGCGCTGATCGGACGGGCCGTCGATGCCGAACACCGGGTGCCGTACCGAGCCGTGCTGAAGTCCCTGAGCAACGTCGCGATCGTCGTCGGCCTCAGCCTCGGCGCGCTGGTATTGGCCTTCGGGTCGATCGTCGCATTCCGGATCAGCTTTGCCGTCGAGGCGATGACCTTCGTGGTCGCGGGCCTGCTGGTCCGGACGGCGGGCAAGCACGCCACGCCGCGGCCATCGGAGCCGACTCGGCATGCCGTGCCAGGCGCGGGCCGCTCGAACGTGTTGCGGGACCGCCGGTTCGTGCTCCTGACGATCGCCAACGGCGTGCTGACGCTGTCGGAATCGATGATCACCATCGCCTTGCCGCTGTGGGTGCTCGGCCGGATGCACGTCCCGCTGTGGCTGGTGTCCGTGGCACTTGTCCTGCAGACGAGTGGCGTCGTAGTCCTCCAACTTCCGGTGAGCCGTAGGGTGGCCGACGTGCCGGCAGCGGCCAGGGCGGCGCGGTGCGGCGCGATCCTCCTCGCCGTGGCCGCAGTGCTCTTCCCGGTCGGAGCACTCGCCGACCGCGGCGTGATCGCTGCCGCCGCGATCGCCGGGATCGCACTGGCCGTCGTCGGCGGCGAGGTGCTGTGCGCGACCGCTTCCTGGTGCTTCCTGTACGACCTGGCGCCCGAGTCGGCCCTCGGCCGATACCAAGGCTTCTACAACATGGGATTCGATCTGAGCCTGGTCGTCGCGCCCTCCCTGTTCGGCTGGTTCGCGAGCACCGGCACCCAGGCAGGTTGGTTCGGCCTCGCGGCGGTGTTCCTGGCGACCGGACTGGCGCTGGCGCCGATCACCCGCCGAAGCACGATGGCCGCGGCGACTCCCGCACCGGAGCGAGCACAGCCGGACAGACCCGGTGGCAACTGAGGAATGTCGTCGGTCGCCGAGCCGGTGCGGCCCCGCTGCCGGGCTTGACGGCCGCTCCTGCCCCCGGTCGACGCCCACGAACCCGACCCACCGCATCTCTCGGGCCGGCCGACAACAGACGTTGCAAGGCCCTCCTTCGCGCCATCACCGACTCGACGACCGCGCGCTGTCGGTGAGCAACGCACGGGCTGCGCGGAACGTATCCTCTCCGAAGCCCGACGGCTGGTCGAAGACGCGGACCTTGCCCACCCTCCGGGGCCAGCCCGGATCGCCTGTCGTGATCAGCTTGACCGCCGCCGCGTGTACCTCGTCGGCGAGGTCGCGGGGCGGGTGCGGACCGGCTATCGCGGCGACTCCTTCGGCGTCGAGGCAGTCGAAGTAGAACGGCACGTCCAGACAGTGCACTGCCTGGCCGAACACCGGTGACGGCCACGCGAAGCGGTACAGCCAGGTCGGAGCGTCGCCCCGGGCGTCGGCGATGTCGGCTACCGCCACGCCGAACAGCTGGTCGGTGACGTACCGGCCGAGCAGGTCCGCGGTGTCCAGCTCCGGATGAGCCGCAACGAACCCGGCCGCGTCCGGGACACCGGCGGCGGACAGCAGGTCTGTCGCCGGGACCGCCGCCAGCCGGTCGCGGGCGCGGGCGAACCCGAACGCGAACTCGTGGTCCGTCGCGCCGAGCACCAGCGGTTTGTCCGCGCCGCACCCGGCCCGCAGTGAGTCCACAGTGGACAATTTGATCAGGTCGCCGTCGATGACCGGGCCGAGGGTCAGGCCGCCCGCCAGGCCGGTGATCGCGGCTACCGGGTCGGCGGGCGGCTCGCCAACGGGGGCCAGCTCGCGTTGCACGGCAAGGATTCGCGACTCATCCACTGTGGACAGACCGGCGCGAGTGGGAGGTACGCCGAGCCGCTCGGCCATGGCCCGGCCGAACGTCTCCGCCTGCTCGGCGGTGATGTGCGCGATCGGCCCGGACAGGCAGTGCACGGCGGTGAACAGTCCCTGCGCCGCGGGAAGCCCGAGCAAAGTGAGCACCGCGGCGCCCCCGGCCGACTGGCCCGCGATGGCGACCCGGCCGGGATCGCCGCCGAATGCGGAGATGTTGTCGCGCACCCATTCCAGCGCGCACAGCCAGTCGAGAACGCCGCGATTGGCGGGCGCGCCGTCGATCCAGCCGAAGCCGTCGAAGCCCAGCCGGTAGGAGACGGTCACCGTGACCACGCCGTCGCGGTTGAACGCCGCCCCGTCGTACCACGGACTCGCGGGCGACCCGGCCACAAAGCCGCCGCCGTGGATCCAGACCAGCACCGGAAGCCCCTCCGCCTCGGGCGAAGGCGTGAACACGTTGACGTTGAGCGTGGACTCGCCGGGGACAGACGGTTCCGGGATCAGCGTCACCTCGGCCAGCTGACGGCGCTGCGGCGTCGCGCCGGGCCGGGTGGCGTCCCGGACACCGTCCCAGCCGCGGTGCGGCACCGGGGCGGCGAACCGCCGTTCGCCCACCGGCGGCTCCGCGAACGGCACGCCCAGGAACGCGCAGGACCCGCTGGAGCGACGCACGCCGCGCAAACGGCCTTGCGGGGTGACGATCTCGGTCATGACACTCCTCATCGGACGGTGCGGATCGGCGCGATGGCAAGACTCGCCAGCAGCACCGCCGCGGCGGCGAAGACGAACAGGGCGGGATACCCGCCCAGCGCGGTGATCAGCAGCCCGGCGACCGCGGGGCTCGCCGCCTGCGGGATGTTCGTGGCGATGTTCAGGATCCCGAGGTCCTTGCCCGCGGCGGCGCCCCCGCCCGGAAGGACCTCGGTCATCAAAGCGGTGTCGCAGGCCATGTACGCGCCGTATCCGAGGCCCTGGATCGCGCCGGACACCACCATCCCGGTCACCGTGGGCGCGACCAGCGGCACCAGCAGCCCGGCCGCGAGCGCCGCCGACGCCAGGTACACGAAGATCTTGCGCCGCCCCAGCCGGTCGGACAGCCAGCCGCTCAGCGGGATCGACACCAGCGTGGTCGCCAGGCTCGCGAGGCTGAGCAGCCCGATGGTCTTGTTCGCCGTCGCCAGCGGCAGGCGGATGTAGTCGGTCAGGATGTAGAGCTGGAAGCCGTAGACCACGAAGTAGCCGAGAATGAACAGGAACCGGCCGGCGAACGCCCACGCGAAGTCGGGGTACCGCCGGGGATTCACCCAGAAACCGGCGAGAAACTCCCGCCAGGAGAACGGTTCCCGGGCCGCTCCCCGCGTCGGGGCGTCCGGGTTGAGCAGGACGAAGGCTCCGGTGGCCACCAGCACCACCACCGCGAAGATCGCATAGCCGACACCCACGTGCCCGGCGACCTGCCCGGCCGTCAGCACGCCGCCGCTGACGCCGACCATGGTGCCGACGCCGACCATCGCGCTGGCCATGCCGCGCCGTTCGCGCGGGAACCGGTCGGCGACCACGGCCGACAGCGGGCCCTGCAGCACGTTCAGCGCCACCTGGATGATCACCCAGAAGACCGCGATCCAGAGCAGGCTGCGCATTCCGCCGAGGCCGAGCAGGAATCCCGCGCCGACGGCGGCGCCGCCGAGCATCCACGGCGCGCGGCGGCCGAGCCTGCTGCGGGTCCGGTCGCTCAGCGCACCGGCGATCGGCTGCGCGAAGAGGGTGAAAACGAACGAAACGGTGGTGACCAGGGATAGGTTCGCGACCTTGTGCGCCGGGTCCAGCGCGGCCACCTGGTTGGGCAGCAGCACCCCGATCAGCCCGGAGTAGGTGGCGAACAGGACCAGTGCGTTGACCGCGAGCGACGGCAGCAGCCGCAGCGTCGCGGTGCCGCGGGTGGAAAGGGCCGGGCCGGCGTGCGGCCCGGCCGTTCTGGCGGGGACAGGTGATTCGGGCATGGCTCTCCTCGCGTCCGGAGGCCGGGGTCGCTCGACATGAAAATCGAGTGACACTCGAAATTTGTGGTGAGTGCCAGTATGCGCGCGGACGCACCCGACGGCAAGCCCCTGGCGCGACAGGGTTTCCGGCACAAAGGGCGGGCCCGGCCGAAGCCGCGCCCGCCCTGGAGATCGACTGCTCAGCGCAGAGTCACGCGCTGCGACAGCGGAGTGTCGTCCACCGACGTTCCAATATGGACAGTGAAGGTCCCCGGCTCGGTCCGCCAGCCGCCGTCCCAGTGCTGGAACGCGCGCGGCGGAAGGGACACGATCGCATCCGCCGGTCCCGGCGGCGCGTCGACGAGCGCCCACCCCGCCAGCCACCGCACCGGACGTTCGACCGCGCTGTCCGGCCGGGACAAGTACACCTGGACCACTTGGCGGCCGGCGCGCGCACCGGTGTTGGCCAGCCTCACCTCGACCGGCACCGGCTCGTTCGCGGGGACCTCGGCGGGCATCCGTGCTTCGCGCAGTTCCCAGTCCGTGTAGCCGAGACCGTGCCCGAACGGATAAGCCGGCCGCTCGCGATTCCGCAGCCAGCCGCGGTGTCCGATGTGGACTCCTTCGGTGTAGGACAGGACGCCGTCCGAAGGAACGCCCGAGAGCACCGACTTCTCGCCGCCGGTCGCGGGCCACCCCGCCGGCAGCCGCCCGCCCGGTTCGCGGACGCCGAGCAGCACGTCGGCGACGGCCTCGCCGAACCGTTCGCCGCCGAACCAGCCGAGCAGGACCGCCGCCACCTCGTCTCGCCAGGGCAGCAGGACCGGCGCACCGGAGTTGACCAGCACGACCGTGCGCGGGTTGGCCGCCGCGACCGCGCGCACCAGGTCGTCCTGGCGACCGGGCAGAGCCAGCGAAGCACGGTCGAAACCCTCGCTCTCGATGGTCTCGCCGGTCCCGACGACCACCAGCGCGACGTCCGATTCGGCGGCCAGCGCCGCGGCGGCCGCTATTTCCGCGTCCGGGTCGGCCAGCACGGTCGCGACGCCCAGGGTCACCGCCCGCAGCGGCAGGTCGACGTCGCTGGTGTACCGCAGCACGATCTCGGAAGCGCCGCCGCCGAATTCGACCGCGGCGGTGACGGCGGGCGGGTCGAGGAACGCGCCGCCGAGCAGGCCGCCTTCGGCCTCGGTGACCGTGTCGAGCACCTCGGTGCCGTCCACCGTCAGCACGACCCTGCCGAGCGCGGCCGCGCCGACGTGGTGGGTGCCCGCCGGAGCGTTCCACGAGGTGAGCAGTTCGATCGTCGCCGTGCCGTCCGGAAGGTCGTCCAGCCACACCAGGGTCGCGGCCAGCCGGTCCTGAACCGCCACTTCGGTGCCGTCCGCCGCGAGGAAGCGCACCCGCACGCCGCGCTCGCCGGTCACCGGATTGGTCAGTTCCGCCGGGTCGAAAACGAGCACGCCGTCCGTCACGGTCGCCCCGACGCGATGGCGGACCACCTCCGCGCCGAGTGCCGAGCGCAGCGCGGCGAGCGGGGAAACCACCTCGCGCGGCCGCACGGTGGCGCTTCCGCCGCCCTGGATGCGGGCCCGCTGCGCGTTCTGCCCCAGCACCGCGACTGAGCCGAGCCCAGCTGGATCCCACGGCAACGCGTTCTCGTTGCGCACCAGCACCATTCCGGCGGCCGCCACCTCGCGGGCCAGCGCGACGCCGTCTTCGGCCGGCGGCGGCTCCGGGACCGCGGGCGGCAGCGTGTCCAGCGCGCCCACGCGGGCGGCCAGCCGCAGCAGCCGCCGCACCTTCTCGTCCACCGCCTCCTCCGGAACGTCGCCGGCACGCACCGCGTCGACCAGCCGCTGCCCCCACGGACCCTCCGGACCGGGCATCACCAGGTCCTGCGCAGCGTTCGCCGCGGCCGCGGTACTGCGCACGGCCGTCCAGTCGGACACCACCACGCCGTCGAATCCCCACTCCCGCGACAGCGGTTCGCGCAGCAGCGCATGCTCGGTCATCGTGGTGCCGTTGACGGAGTTGTAGGCCGACATCACCAGCCAGGCGCGAGCACGCACGACCGCCGCCTCGAACGCGGCGAGGTGCACCTCGCGCAGCGTGCGCTCGTCGATCCGGTTGTCGACGGTGAACCGGTCGGTCTCGGCGTCGTTGGCCACGAAGTGCTTGGGCGTCGCGGCGACGCCGGCCGCCTGCACGCCCTCGACGTACGCGGCGGCCAGCTCCGCGGTGAGCAGCGGATCCTCGGCGAACGCCTCGAAGTGCCGGCCGCCCAACGGAGTGCGCTGCAGGTTGATCGTCGGTCCGAGCACCACGTCCACGCCCTGGCGACGGGCCTCGGCACCGAGTGCCGCGCCGTAGCGGCGGGCGAGGCCGGGGTCCCAGGTGGCCCCCAGCGCGGTGCCCGACGGCAGCGAAAGCGACGGGTCGCGCTCGTCGAAACTGCGCCCGCGAACGCCCGCCGGGCCGTCGGACAGCACCATCGCGCGCAGCCCGATCGCGGGCTCGGCGCGCGTGCGCCAGAAGTCGGCCCCGGTGAGCAGCCGCGCCTTCTGGTTCAGGTCGAGTTTGCCCAGCAGGGCCTGGATGTCGCGCTCCACGGCGTCTCCCGATGTGTAGAAGGTCGGTCCACCGTACCTCAAAATCGAGTGGCGCTCGGTTTTAGCCGTGGAGTAGGGTCGCCCCATGGCCGCATCCGGTCCCCGAGGGCCCTACGCGAAGGGCACCGAACGTCGGGAGCAGATCCTCCGCATCGCCCTGGAAGTGTTCACCGAGGGCGGCTACCACGGTTCGTCGGTGAAGGAGATCGCGCGACGCGTCGGGGTCACCGAATCGACCTTGTTCCACTACTTCGGGTCGAAGCAGGCGATGCTCGCGGCGGTCCTCGCCGCCCGCGACGAACGCACCGCCGCCCTGCTGGGCGCCGACGACCCGCTGCCCGGGCTGCTGGAAGTGGCGCGCCGGAACGCGCGGACCCCGGACCTGGTCCGCCTGTACGCGACGACGGCCGCCGAGGCCACCGAGCCGGGCCACGCCGCGCACGAGTGGGTCCGCGACCGGTACGCCCAGGTCTGCGCGGACATCGCCGACCGGCTCGCGGACCGCCTCGGCCCGGACACCGACCCGGCCTGGGCGGCCCGCATCCTGGTCGCGGTCATGGACGGCCTGCAGATCCAATGGCTGCTCGACGACCGCGTCGACATGGCCGAGGACATCGAGCGGTTGGTGGCCCTGCTGGTCGCCGACAAGTGACCGCGTTGCCCGGGCAGCGCACGGCCTGGGCAGCGATTCCGAGGCCGGACAGGTCGCGCGGCCGACGCCTCGGCCGCGCGACCCGGGTGCGTCAGTGCGCGATCAGGAGTGACGGGACCGCCGTCACGACGGCGAGGGTCAAGCTCGCCGCACCCCACTTGACGCCGACGCGCTGCCACGGGCGGCCGGCGTCCAACGCGAACCGGCCGGGTCCGGAGAAGGCCAGGGCAGCCGCGATCATGAACAGGACGATCGCGAGCCCGGAGTTCTCCAAGGGTTTGCCGGCGACCGCCGCGAACGCGTTGATCATGACGCCCATGACCATCGCCGTGCCCAGCGGCATCAGCAGGCCGGACATCAGCAGGAGGCCGCCGACGAATTCGCAGGTGCCGCCCAGCAGCGCGAAGGGCAGCGCCGGGTGGTAGCCCATTTGCGCGAAGGACGCTTCGGTGGCGGCGAGCCCGCCGCCGCCGAAGGCGCCGAACAGCTTCTGTGCCCCGAAGACGGCCAGCACGCCGAACGGGACGATCCGGACCAGCAACAGGCCCACGTCGGTGTGCGACCACGTGGTGCGGGCGCTGCCGGCGGCGATGGTCGGTTCAGCCGAGACGGTCGACATCGTTCTCCTCTTTCTGTTGGCGGGATGTGCTGATCGAGGCGTGGACGAGAGCGCGCCACACGCCCGGGTCGTACTCGCGGATCACCGGGAATCCCTGTCCGTACGGGGCCGTCCAGGCGAAGCGGACGCCGGGGTTGTGCACCGAGCGGCCACCGGGCAGGAATACGTGCGGGCTGCCCTGCACAAGATCCGACGAGGAGATCTCGAAATCCTCGTGGACCGCTTCGCGATGATGCCCTCGGCGCAGTTCCCAGGCCAGCCGGGCGGCGTCGAGTTCGGAACATTCCTCGGCGACAGAGATGATCTCCGAGTACAACGATATGGTGCGACTGTCCACATAGAACGCTTTGCGGAGGGCCGCGTCGAGCTGGTCGGCTGCCCGCGCACCGCCGACCTCGGGCGAGCGTGCCGCGCGGACGGCTTCCAGCGCTGGAAGCATCGTGACGGGGTACTCGGATTCCGCGCGCTGCCAGGGACGCCAGCCGAGTTCCGGTTCCGTCGACGCGATGACCGCGATTTCCGCGTCCAGAATGGGTTTCGGGGTACCACGCCGGTTGAACAGTTCCAGAGGGAACGCGCGGTGCTCGATGACAAGCTCGCGGCTTGCGGATTCGCGACGCAGCCAGTGCAGCGCCAGGCTCGCCCAGGGACAGCCGATGTCGGAGAACACGACGATCGTGTTCGGAGGACACGAGATTCCGGCGGCCATCTCAGCGCCCGCCCGCCGGCTGTCCCGCACCCGCGATCGCGGCGGCCAGTTCCGCGACACCGGGATCTTTGAGCACCTCGTAGTGATCGCAGGCGAGGTCGACGATCGTCGGCGGCGCGGCCGAGTAGCCGGTGCGGCCTTCGATGAAGGAGTAGTCGTCGCCGGCCGCCTTGAAGATCGTGATGTGAGTGTCCAGACGGCGTTGCGCCAGCTCGTGGAAGCTGTACTCGAATTCGTAGGTCTGCGCCACGATCCGGGTGATCCGGCGGATCGTCGACGGGTCCAGCGCCGGGCGAAGCTCGTGCACGAAGGCGACGAAGCTGTCCTCGTCCCGGGCACGTTCGAGGCAGTGCCGGAGGTCCGGGCCCGCGATCTTGCCGGCGAACACCGAGAACAGGATCGTGACGTAGGCGGGGTTGGCGTAGGAGGGCTCCCGCCCGAAGCGCGCCGGGTCCGCACCGGGCACGGTCGGGTTGCCGGGACAGATCAGCAGCAGCTGTTCGACACGTTCGCCGAGTTGTTCCAGCTGCCAGGCGGCTTCGAACGCGACGCGCGCCCCGAAGGAGTAGCCCCACAGCAGGTACGGGCCTTCGGTCTGGATCCGGCGAAGCTCCGCGACATCGGCGGCGGCCATCTCCCGGATCGTGGCGTAGGGCTGTTCGCCCGGATTGATGCCGTGCGCCTGCACTCCGTAGAAGGGCCGTCCGCCGGCGGCTTCCCGTGCCAGCGCGCGGAGATTCATCGGGTACCCGCCCAGACCGGGCCAGCAGAACACCGGCCGTCCCGCCCCCGCGTCGCCGAGCCGGATCAGCCGGGACGACCGGTCCCCCGCTCCGCGCTCGATCCGTTCGGCCAGGCTCGCCGGAGTCGGGTGTTCGAAGATCGCCTGGAGCGGCAGCGAGGCGGCGAACTGCTTGTTGATCCGGTGGACGAGCGTGACCGCGGTCAGCGAGTTGCCGCCGGAAGCGAAGAATTCGTCCGCCATCGAGACTTCGTCGTACTTGAGCGTCTCGCCCCACAGCCGCGCGAGCACCCGCTGCGTCTCGGTGGCGGGAGCGACGTACGGGCTCGCGGTGCGCGCGGGCCGAACTTGGTCGGACGCGGCGAGAGCCGTGCGGTCCACCTTGCCGTTCGCGGTCAGCGGCAGCCGGTCGAGGACCAGCACGTGCTGCGGGATCATGTAGTCCGGCAGCAGCCGGGCCAGGTCGTCCTTGACGATCTCGGCGGGGCCTTTCATGTGGAGGACGTCTTCCGCCATGCCCTCGCTGCGGATCTGCTCGGCGCTGACCCGGCCGCCGACGAAGAAATACGACGGCCCGGAGACCTCGCCGGCGGCGGAGAGGATCTCGTCGACGCGGCGGGCCGCCGGAAGCGGATGGCCGGACTTGGAGCTGTAGCCCGACGACATGAGTCCGAGGCCGAGGCCGTTGCGCTGCAAGTGATGCAGCTTGGTGCCGAGCCGGAGGTACTGCAGCCACGGCTGCTCGGCGCGGCCGATCGCGGTAATGCCGAACGCCGCTTGGTCATACACCCGCTGGTTGATGGCGATGACGTGCCGGGCCTGCACGAGGTCCTCGGAGATCTTCGTGAATTCGCCGTCGGCGTAACGGTATTGCCCGGCCGGGAGATCGGTGACGCGGCCGGGATGGGCCTGGACGAACAGTTCCGCGTCGTCGGGCCGGGGGCTGCCGTCGTCCGGCCGGATCTCGAACGTGCCGAGGTACTGGTCGCCGGCCGCGCCGCCGAGACTGTCCGCGATGGACGGATCGTGGCCGAGCGGCCGGATGTCCAGGCCGTAGCCGGCCAGCGCTTCCTCGAACACGCCGAGCATGTGCCCTGCCTCGAATTCGAGGACTTCGCCGATGTTGTTGCGGTAGACCGGTTCGATGGCCTGCTTCCGGCCGACGAAGTGCACCGCTAGTCCGGCGCCCGGCCATCGCGGGGACGCGCCGATCCGGACCAGGGTGTGGTCCACCGGGTGGTAGTAGTGAATGCCGGGTTCGACGCCCGCGATCCCGGTGGTGTCCAGGAACAGCTGGGTCGCGTACAACGCGCCGGGCGAGGCGTAGGCGTACTTCGGCAGCAGCCGCTCGTCGCTGTGGAACTGGCCGAACCAGCGCAGCAGTTCGCCCAGCTGCGCGAACGTCAGTTCGTCGAGCCCTCGTGCCCGGCCTCGCGGCGGCCGGTGTTCGAGCAGGTCGCGCAGTTCGGCCCGCGTCACCGGTCCGCGGTCGTAGTTGCGGTAGGTCTTGCGGGCGAAAACGGTGCTGCGCTGATGTTCGGTCTCGGCCCGGCCCGGCAGCGGGACCACCGGCTTTCCCTCCAGCTCTGCCGGTTCCCGCACGCCTGCGCCGGCGAGCTGGGCCTTGACCTGCAGCCGGCTTGACTTGGTCTGGTGGTGCGCGCCGTGGTTGCCCTGATCCATCAGGGCCGCTTCCTTCGGGTTCAGCTCGATGCAGGCGACGAGCGTGTCGAAACCGGTCCGCTCGTCGTTGGTGACGACCACGGCGGCCCGGCGGACCCAGGCGTGCTCCTCGATCGCCAGGCCGATCTCGTCGAGTTCGACCCGGTAGCCGCGCAGCTTGACCTGGTTGTCGGTGCGCCCGGCGAACTGGATGCTCCCGTCCGGGTTCCAGAAGGCCAGGTCCCCGGTCCGGTACAGCCGTTCGGTCGGCACGAACGGCGACCGCACGAACCGTTCCGCCGTTGCCTCCGGGCGGTTCAGGTACCCGCGGGCCAGCTGCGCGCCGCCGACGTACAGCTCGCCGACCTCGCCGATGTCCGCGGGCGAGCGATTCTCGTCGAGGATGTAGCACTGCGTGTTGTCGACCGGAAACCCGATCGGGATCGAGCCGGGGCCGTCGCCGAGCGCGTCCGGGTCCACGAGGTAGGACGTCGCGTTGATGCTGCATTCGGTGGGGCCGTACAGGTTGATCAGCGACGCCGCGGGCAGTTCGCCGGTGAGCTGGCGGGCCAGCTGCCGCGACAGGGCTTCGCCGCCGGAGAACACCCGCCGCAAGGACGTGCACTGCCCGAGCTGCTCGGTGTCCGCCAGAGCCTGCAGGAGAGTCGGCACGCCCTGCAGGGTGTTGATCTGGTGGCGGCGAACGGTGTCGATGACGGCGTGCGGATCCCGGTGGATTCCCGGCTCCCCCATCACCACCTTGCCGCCGAACGCGGTCGCGAGGATTTCCCACTGTGCCGCGTCGAAGCTCATCGGCGTCTTCTGCAGCACGACGGTGTCGCGGTCCAGATAGCCGACCGTGTGCAGCCAGCGCAGCTGCGACACGATGCCGGAGTGCTCGATCTGCACGCCCTTCGGACGGCCCGTGCTGCCCGAGGTGTAGATGACGTAGGCGAGATCGTGCGGAGACGGGAGCGGAGCGGGTCCGGCGGCGCGGTCGCGGGCCGCCCGCGGAGTCAGGACCGTCGTGCCGGGCGGCGCGATGGCCGCGACCCGGTCGGCGAGATGCTCCTGGGCGAGGACTGTCTTCGTGCCGCTGTCGGACAGCATGTAGCGCAGCCGCTCTTCGGGATAGTCCGGAGACAGCGGCAGATACGCGGCTCCGGCGCCGAGAATGCCCCACACGCCGGAGACCAGATCCGCCGACGGCTCCGCGAAAAGCCCCACGCGGTCGTCCGGCCCGGCGCCGGCCTGGCGCAGACCGGCGGCGAGGCTCGCGGCCTCGCGGTGCAATTCGAGGCGGGTCAACGACCGTTCGGCCGAGACGACCGCGATCGCGTCCGGCTGTTCCGCGACCTGCCGTCGCAGCAGGCTGATCAGGTCGGCGCCGAGACGGGTGACGGGTTTGCGGGTGCTGAGCTGGGTGGTTTCCACTGTCTTCCTCGCAGGCGAGCGTCCGGTCAGGACGACGGGGTGGGCAGGGACGGGGAGGAGGCCGGCCGGCTTTCGGCGGGCGGAAGCCGCGGGGAACGGGGCTGGGCGAGCGCGACGGCGACGACGATCACCACGGCGCCGGCGGCCTGGAGCACGGAAAACCCTTGCCCCAGAACGACATAGCCGAGCACCGCCGCGGCCAGGGGGCTCGCGAACCCGAGAAACGACACGGCGAGAGCGGGAAGCCGTTCGATGCCGCGGAACCAGATCAGGTAAGCCAGCAAGGCGCCGACGAGGCTGAGATAGGCGAACCCGGCCAGGTTGGTGCCGGAGACGTGCCCGGGCACTCCCTCGACCAGCAAGGCGAGCGGCAGCACGGCGAGCCCGCCGACGGTCAGCTGCCATCCGGTGAACGCGAGCAGGCTCGCGCCTTCCGGACGCCCCCATCGCTTCGTCAGCACCACGCCCGCTGCCATGCACGCGGCGCCGCCGAGACCGCTCAGCACGCCGATCGCGTCCACGCCGGCGTCGGGACGCAACACCAGCATCGCGACGCCGGCCGCGCCCAGCGCGCAGGACACGAGGTGCCGGCCGGAAATCCTGGTGCGCAACAGCATCGCCGACAGCACGAGCACCAGCATCGGCTGTGCCGACACCATCAGCGCCGCCACACCGCCCGGCAAATGGTAGGCCGCGACGAACAACAGACAGAAGAACGCGCCGATGTTGAGCAGGCCCAGCACGACCGCGCGCCACCACCAGATCCCTTGGGGCAGCGCCCGGGTCGCCGCCAGCAGCACGAGCCCGGCCGGCAAGGCCCGGACCGCCGCGGCCAGCAACGGCCGGTCCGCCGGCAGCAATTCCGTGGTCACCAGATAGGTGCTGCCCCAGATCGCCGGCGCCACCGCGGTCAGGGCAGCGTCCAGCACCGAGTTAGCCGATTTCATCCGGAATCATTCCCCGCAAAAGGTCGGGTGCCGGCGGGCCGAACTGGCGAAAACCGCTTTCGCGTTCTCCGCGAAACCCGCCGGAAAGGTGAGCCCATCCTCAGTCGCGGACCGGCGGCGGACAAGCAACGCGCGGTTAATCACCGGGCAACGAGACATGGCCGAGCCCCCGCCCGGCCGTCAGTCGCGAGCCTCGCAGGCTATTGCCGAGGCCGTCGCCGGCGAAACCAATTCCAGGTGAACCGTGCGGTATTGCGCCTAACGGTCCAGCGAGAATTCCGCCAAGAACGGCACAACACCCAAAATCGGGGCCGAAAGCCGACCGCGATCCGGTGATCGTCATCGCCGCGGCACCCCGCTGTGACAACCACCACCGAGCTGCACCGGTTACCGTCCTCGGAAGGACGCGTTCACCGGCAGTACCGCTGGCGGTTTCCTTCCCGTGTTTGCATCCCCGCCATGACTACGCGACCGCGACCCGAGCGCACGCTCAGCCCCATGACCGCCGTGGCCGGCCGGCTGCCGGTCAACCAGCGCGGCTGGGCGTGGGAACTGAAGCAGGCGGGAGTCCGGGCGCTGGCCGTTCTCGACGAACACGGACTGCGCTGGCAAGGCCGCGACAGTGCTCCGGCGCCGGGCAGCCATCCCGCGCTGGCCCGGATGGCCGACGACCTCGGCGGCCGCAAGCTGGTCCTCGACGGCGTCATCTCGCCACCCCGCGACAAGCCGTCCTACCGTGCCTTCGACGTGCTTCGCATCGACGGCCACGACCTCACCGCGGAGCCCTACGCCGTGCGTCGCAAACTTCTCCGCAGCCTCGGCCTCAGCCGCTCGCCGGTGATCGAAATACTCCCGAGCCACCGCGGCCTCGGCCCGGCTCAGCTCGCTCAGCTGGCGCGGCAGCACGACGCCGCCGGGATCGTCGGCAAACACCTGGCCTCGCCTTACCGGCCAGGACAAGCGTCGCAGGACTGGATCGAACTCGATCTGCTGCGCGGCTGCGAAGCGGTCATCGGAGGCTGGCAGCCGAGCCAGGACCACGAACCCGATCACGTCGGCGCCGTCCTCCTCGGCGTCTACACCCAGGCCCGGCAGCTCGTCTACATCGGCCGGGTCCACTCGGGATTCACCGACGCGTCCCGGCGGGCGCTCGCGTCCGTCCTGGAGGAACTCGCCACCGACAGCTGTCCCTTCACCGGCCGCGGCCCGACCGGCCGCGACCGGAACGCCCGCTGGGTCCGGCCCACGCTGATCGCCGACGTGAACTACCGCGCCATCACCGCGGACGGCCGCCTCCGGCAACCGACCTGGCGCGGCCTGCGCACCGACATCGACCCCCGCGACCAAGCCTGGAGCGGATCACTGCGGCTGCGGCTCACCCATCTCGCCGATTAGCTCGTCTCGTCTTCGCGGCCTCCGGGGCCCCGAACCACATCCCTTGCGGGGGCGGTGGTTCTGGTCCGCGTCACCGAACTCCGGGCGGCTGCGGAGTCCCCGCTCTGCGCCTTGCCCGCGACGGAACTGGGACGAAGACGTTGAGACAGAAGGGATAACCCTGCCCTCCCCTGACGAGGCCGCCCAGACGCGAATCATTGTCGCGTCCGTTTCCCGGTTGCAACGAGTGCCCACCGCCCCAGTACGCGCAAGCCATTCGGTCGAGCAAGGCGTGCCGGTCGGCGGCCCCGCATTCGTCTGCGACAAGGACGGAGGCCCTTCCCTCGCGATTCCCTCCGACGACCGGAGTGCGCGCCCCTAACGGAGCGGTGCTCCGATCGCCGGTGAATCGCCGCCATGCGCCGGGACCCCGGCGGCGGTCGGCACGGAGAGGCGGCGGTGGAGATCCAGAACAGCCTTGGCCCTGGCGAACTCGCCCGGCGTGAACGGCAGCGACCGGGTGACCGTCACCGTGCCACCTTCGGCCTCGATCAGCCGCATCACCGTTCCGTCGATGCCCTCGCCGCGCACCGTCCCGCGCCGCCCGGGCGGTTTTCGTTCGATGCCGCAGTCGCCCATGACCGCCCTGAGGAGCTGATCCAGGTCCGGCTCGCGCGCGGCCGCGATCCTCAGCACGCGAGTCGGCAGGTCCACGAACTCGTGCGCGTCCGCTGGCACGACCCGCACCTCCCGGCCGCCGCCCCGTTCGACGACCGTCGCGATATCCGCCGCGGTCGCCCCGCCCGGCGCGCGGACAAGGAACTCGTCCACCACCCCGTCCGGCACCGCGAGCACCTGCAACGAGACGATGTCGCACCCGTGCGCCGCCAACACGGTCGTCACTCCAGCCAGGCTCCCCGGCACATCCCGCACAGTGGCGCGGACCCGCCACGCCACCCCGGTTCGCGGCGGGCAATCCTTCGCGGTGCGGCGCGCGGAGTTGGACAGCGGACGGTGTGTCCACCACCGTCGCCACGCGACAGTGGCGATCAAAAGCCCGCCCAAGGTGAACAGCACGACCGGCCCGACCCGGTTTTGCGACAACGTGCTGACGAACAAATCGGCGACACCCGTGGCGATGAACAACGCCGCCAGCTCGATCAGCTCGCGGCTCATCGAGATCCTCGCTCGTTTGACGGCCTTCGGCCGTGCCTCGGCTTCGCTCATACGCCCAGCATCCGCGCCCGCGTTACCCCGCTCTCACCGACCTGTCACGATTCAGTTAACCGGACGGGGTCCTCTCGCCCTGCCAAGGTCGGCCCGTGGAAGGTGTCGACGACGCGGTCCCGAGTTTGCTGCCGCGCAACGCTGTTCTCCGCCGACCTCAGGCGTCGCCCATACCGAAGTCTGCGCAAGGATCCGTGCCTGCCGAGCGCACAGAATCCACTATGGGGGGCGGAGAGCGCAGCAGCCGCGGCGATGTTCGGGATGGGCCGTCGCATGGAACCGGAACAACACGTCCGCCCGAACGCAGCCCAGGGCAGGACGAGACGGGCGCAGTTCGCGCCGGCTGTGTGCGCCGTCGACTTCTCGGTCGTTTCCGTCACGCGGTCGTCAGCACGCCGCGGACCACCGCCGCGATGCCGCCGGCCAGCGCGACGACGATGATCAGCCGACGCCCGGTCGCCGCGTCGATGCGGCGGTCCAGCCATTCGCCGGCGAGCGCACCGACGACGAGTCCGCCGAGGCCGCAGGCCCAGCCGAACCACGAGATCGGCGGAACGCCTTTGGATACCAGCGAAACAGCGTTCACCAGCAGCAGATACGCCTGCGCGGTCGGGATCAGCACCCGGCGGCTCCACTGCTCCGAGAGCGCGTACGCCGAGACCATCGGGCCGCCGACGCCGGCGGTCACGTTCATGAACCCGGACAGCGCGCCGGCGACGATCGCGCCGGGTGTGCCCCGCAGCAGGCGCCGCTGCCGGGTCAGCACGACCACGCCGACCGCGAGGATCGCCATGGATCCGACCACGATCAGCAGCGGGCCTTCCGGCGTGGACCGCACCACGAGAGCGCCGAGCGGGACGCCCGCGAGCGCGGGAACGGCCAGCGTCAGCACCGCGCGCCAGTCGGTGTCGCGCCAGGTGCGGGCCAGCACCACCGAGCACAGCACCATCGACAGCGCGTTGGCCATGCTCACGCCGACGACCGGGCCGGCCGCGGCGACCAGCAGCGGGCCGCCGACCAGGCCGAACCCCAATCCGGTCGCCCGCTGGGTCAACGCCCCGACCAGCACCGGTACGGCCAGCAGGACCGCCGTCGCGGCGCTCACAGGGTCAGCGCTGCGTACTGGACGTCGGTGAACTCCTCGAGTCCGAGGTCCGCGCCCTCCCGGCCGAGACCGGACTGCTTGGTCCCGCCCATCGGCGCGAACGCCACGCTCGGCAGGGCCTCGTTCACCCCGAGGATGCCGACGTCGAGCCGCTCGCCGATGCGCCAGGCCCGGCCGAGGTCGCCCGACCACACGTATCCGGCCAGCCCCATTTCCGTGTCGTTGGCCAGCTCGACGGCCTCGTCGGTCGTGGCGAAGGAGAACACTCCCGCGGCGGGCCCGAAGATCTCTTCGGTCGCCAGACCGCAGTCGCGCGGCACGTCGGTGAGGACGCACGGCGCGACGTAGCTGCCCGTGTCGGGCAGCCGGTGCGCGCCCGCGTGCATGCGCGCACCCGCCGCGACGGCTTCGTCGACCAGACCGCGCACTGCCTTCACCCGCTGGTCGTCGATCACCGGGCCGAGGTCCGGGCACGGGTCCGCGAGCCCGTCGCCCACGGTCATCGCGGCGATCTTCGCGCTGAGTTTGGCGACGAACTCGTCGTGGACCCGTTCCTGCACCAGGAACCGGTTCGCCGCGATGCAGGACTGACCGGTGTTGCGGAAGCGCGCGAGCATCGCCCCGTCCACGGCGGCGTCCAGGTCGGCGTCCTCGAGGACCAGAAACGGCGCGTTGCCGCCGAGTTCGAGCAGCGGGCGCACGATCCGGCGCGAGGCCAGTCCCATGATCGCGCGCCCCACCTCGGTCGAACCGGTGAAGGACACGACCCGCACCGCGGGATGCGCCAGGATCGCGTCCGTCGTCTCGACCGCCGGGCCGTGCACCAGGTTGACGACGCCGGCCGGCAGCCCGGCGTCGGTGAGACACCGGATCATCTCGGTCACCGCGAGCGGCGCCTTTTCCGATACCCGGGCCACCACCGTGCAGCCCGCGGCCAGCGCGGGCGCCAGCTTCCGGGCCTGGATCGAGCACGGGAAGTTCCACGGGGTCAGGCTGGCGACCACCCCGGCCGGTTTGCGCCGGACCAGATGGCGCCGCAGCGCGGTCTCCTCCTGCAGCACCGGTCCTTGCGGCCGCCGCGCCTGCTCGGCGAACCACCGGAAGTACTCGACGGAGAACCCGATTTCCCCGCGTGCCTCCGGCAGCCGCTTGCCCGCTTCCTTCGCCAGCAGCACCGCGAGCGATTCGGCGCGTGTTTCCATCAGGTCGGCCGCGGCGGCCAGCACGCGCGCCCGTTGCCGGACGCCGGCTCCCGACCACGCGGGGAACGCGGCGGCCGCGGCGTCTGCCGCGCGGACGCCGTCGGCCGCCGCCTCCGCCGGGCTCGTCCAGTCCACGCGGCCGACGAGGGTGCCGTCGGCCGGATTGCGGACGTCGAGGCCGCGGTCGCGGTTTTCCCATCGGCCGTCGATCAGGACTGTCGGCTGAGCCGTCATCGGGTCTTCTCCTGGTTGTCGGGAATTTTTCGAGTCACACTTTGTCCAAATGGGACGCTGCGGAACGGGCCGTGGAACCGGCGTCGCCGTACTCCTCCACGTCCTTGCCGATCGGATCCCAGCGGATGGCCAGCAGGGCCGCGATCGCGACCAGCGGAGCCAGCACGATCGCACCGATCGTGAACCGCATGCCTTGCGCGGCAAGCAGAACCGGGAAAGCGAACGCGCCGATGATGCCGCCGACCCGGGTGATCGCCTGCGTGTAGCCGCCGCCGATGCCGCGGATTTCGGTCGGATACGACAGCGTGCCCATCGCCGTTCCGCAGTAGCCGGCGCCGAAATTGTGCGCGGCGGCGAAGGTCGCGATGAGGATCGCCGAAATCGGGGCGGCGAGCAGGGTGAAAGCCCCGCTGATGATCATCAGGCAGGCCGCGGTGATCGAGAAGCCGATCAGGCCGAGGCAGCGCAGGCCGAGCCGCTGGGTGCCGGCCACGCACCCGAGCGCTCCGATCGCGCCCACCACATTGACCAACCCGGACAACACAAGTACCAGCACGATCTTGCCAGGGAACAGAGCATTGAGGATTTTCGGCGTGTACAACGAGATCGCGTAGTACTGCGCGGCCTGGCAGACGACAAGAATGCTCACCAGAACGGTCCGCGCGGTGTAAGGCTTGCGGAACAGCGCGAGCAGGCTGCCCGCCTTGAACTTCGGCACGGCCTGGCTCTGCTGCGCGGTTTGCTCCACGACGACATCGAGGCCGTAGCTCTTGCGCAGGATTTTCGCCGCGGAATCGAGTCCCTCGTACTTCGCCGCCCACATCGGGCTCTCGCCGCTGTAGATGAACCGAAGGACCAGCACAATCAGCGCGGGCACGGCGCCGAGCCCGATCGCCCACCGCCACAAGTGATCGCCGATCCCCATGTAGTGGAAGGGAATGATCACGAAGAACGCCACAGCCGTGGCACTGGTGGACATCACCTGGGCCATCGTGACGTTGCGCCCCTTGGCGGAGATCGCGCTGTATTCCGCGACGAACGCCAGTGCGACCGGCACGTCGAGACCGACGCCCACCCCCATCAGGAACCGCCACAGCGTGAACAGTTCCGGGTTCGGCGCGGTCGCCGCGAGCACCGTGGCGCCCACGAGCAGGAACAGCGTGAGCAGCAGCATCTTCGTGCGGCCGATGCGGTCGGTGAGGTACCCGCCCAGCAATCCGCCGATCATCGCGCCGATCAGCACCGCGGTGGAGATGAACGGCAGCGAATGGAGGCTCACCCCCGAATTGGACAGCTTGAACTCCGATGTCATCTGCACCGTGCCCAGGCCGAAACTGCTCAGGTCCCAGCCGTCGACGAAAATGCTGCCCAGGGCGACGATCTTGACGAGGGCGGGATGCCGGGGCCGGACCTGGCCCGAGTCGATCAAGCGCAGGACGTCGTCCGGTTTCCGGAGCACGACGGCGGCGTTGCCGGTCATGGCGAAACTTCCTTCGGCTAGTGGTAAGACCTCTTTCCACACGGTAAGGTGACGCCGGACATCGAGTCAAGGTCCGGCGCGGGAGGATGAGCAAGGTGCCAGAGGTGGCGGAGCGGTACATGTTGCGCGAGGTCGAGGAGGTGACGGCCCGCCCGGCGGCCGGGGGCGGAGGCGTCACCGCGCGGGTCCGGGCCGTGCTGTGCTGGCTCGCCGACGACGGATTCGGTTACCTCACCGGGGAAACTCCGCGGGAGCAGGGCATCGAGACGACCATGCCGAACCTGCCGGACCTGGCGACGCCGCCGTTGCGCACCGTCCAGGTCGAGGTCGGCGTCCGCTGGGCCGGACCGGACGCCGTGCGGGTCACGGTCGTCCCTGCCGACGTGTCGCCGGCGGCGCCCGAGGGCACCGAGCACGGCATCGTCGTGGCACCGCATTACGCCGAGGTCGGAACGACCGTCGATCAGGACGAGCAGCGAATCGTCGTGACCGGCGGGCGACTGCGCGTCATTCTCGAGAAGCGGCCGTTTTCGCTGACCGTCGAGGACGCCGACTCCGGCGCCACCCTCCTGACGACCGCGGGGCGGCTGCGCCAAGTGGCCGGATTGCCCATCTCCCCGGCGCTGACCGTCGGGCCCGCGACCGCGCTCAACCTGGAACTCGGCCCGGACGAAGACATCCTCGGGTTCGGCGAGCAGTTCGGGCGGCTGGTCAAAAACGGGCAGCGGCTGCGGTTGCGCGTCGAGGACGCGCTCGGCACCGCCACCGGGCTCGCCTACAAGCCCGCGCCGGTCTGGTACTCCACGGCCGGATACCTCGCGTTGGTCAACACCGGCGCGACCGTCACCGCGGACGTGGGCCACTCCCGCAACGGCGTGCTCGGCATCGAATCCGGCTGCGGGGAACTCGACCTCTACCTCGTCGCCGGCCCGGACCCGAAAACGGCCCTGTCCGCCTACACCCGGCTCACCGGCCGCGGATCCGTCCCGCCGCCGTGGGCGTTCGGCTACTGGCTCGGCCGCTGCCGCTACCACTCCGCG
Source organism: Amycolatopsis echigonensis (assembly GCF_014174495.1). Classification (GTDB taxonomy): domain Bacteria; phylum Actinomycetota; class Actinomycetes; order Mycobacteriales; family Pseudonocardiaceae; genus Amycolatopsis; species Amycolatopsis echigonensis. The sequence continues at coordinate 49,976 of NZ_JACJHR010000019.1, read as the reverse complement.
GGCGAGATGGAGCAAGTCGCCCGGACACTGCGCGAACACGACGTGCCGTGCGACATCCTGCACCTCGATCCCGACTGGCTGGTCGTCGACCGGCTCAACTGCGACTTCATCTGGAACACCGACCGTTTCGGCGACCGCGCGGAATTCGTCGCGACGCTGGAAAAGCTGGGCATCCGGCTGTCGGTGTGGGAGCTGCCCTATCTCGATCCGGCCTCGCCGCGCTATGCCGAGGCGGCCGACCGCGGATACCTGGTCACCTCACCGGACGGCGAGGTCGCGACGATCGCGGGCACCCCGGTCCCCGACGGGCGGCCGCGGGCGCTCGTCGACTTCACCTCCGCGGACGCGCGGAAGTGGTGGCAGGACTTGCACGGCCCGTTCCTCGACGACGGCGTCGCGGTGTTCAAGACCGACTTCGGCGAAGGCCTTCCCGACGACGTGCGGCTCGCCGACGGCACCCCGCCCGAGCACGCCCACAACCTGTATCCCTTGCGCTACAACGGCACGGTGAGCGACGCGATCGCCGAGCGGACCGGCCGGGCGCCGCTGGTGTGGGGCCGCTCGGGCTGGGCGGGCTCGCACCGCTACCCCGCTCAATGGGGCGGCGACGCCGAGTCCACCGTGTCCGGCATGCGAGCCACCCTGCGCGGCGGGCTCTCGCACGCGATGAGCATGCCGGGCTTGTGGGGACACGACATCGGCGGTTTCTTCGGTCCGGAACTGACGCCTGAGCTCTACGTCCGCTGGACCCAGTTCGGCGCGCTGTCGCCGTTGATGCGCGCGCACGGGCTGCGGCCCCGCGAACCGTGGGCCTTCGGCGACCGAGCTCTCGAGATCGCACGGGACTGGATCCGGTTGCGCTACTCGCTGCTGCCCTATCTGTGGCAGACCGCCCACGAGTCCGCGCGGCACGGGTGGCCGGTGCTGCGCCCGCTCGCGCTCGAATTCCCGGACGACCCGCTGGCCACCGCCCGCGACGACGCGTTCCTGCTCGGCTCCGACCTGCTGGTCGTCCCGGTGTTCGACGACGGCCCCGCGCCGGTGCGCCGGCGGTTCTACGTCCCGGAAGGAACCTGGACCGACCTGCTGACCGGCACCCGCTACGACGGACCGGGCATGCACGAGGAAACCGTGCCGCTGGACCGCATTCCCGTGCTGGCGCGGTCCGGCGCCCTGCTCCCCCGGCTGAACCTCGGCGAGCGGGTGCGCAACGCCGACGAGCTCCTGGACCGCCCGTGGGAGCTGCACGCGTTCGGCCAGCCGCCCGCCACCGCCGAATTCACCGATTTCCGCTCGCGCCCGTTCACCGTCACCGTGGACGGCGAGTCCGCGAGCGCGACCGGCCCGGCGCCGGTCACGCTCGTCCGGCACGACCACGAGGAGACCCGTTCATGACGTCCGATCCCACCGCGATCCCGCCCGGCGCGCGGCGCAGCACCTCCTGGTTCGGCGCCGACGGCAAGATGGGCTTCGTCCACCGTTCGAAGCTCTACAACTCCGGCCGCTCGCCCGCGATGTTCGACGGCCGGCCGGTGATCGGCATCTGCAACAGCTGGTCCGAACTGACTCCCTGCAACGGGCATCTGCGCAGCCTCGCCGAGGCGGTGAAACGCGGGGTGCTCCTGGCCGGCGGCTTCCCGCTCGAGTTCCCCACCATGTCGCTGGGCGAGACGCTGATGCGCCCGTCGGCGATGCTCTACCGCAACCTGATGGCGTTGGAAGTCGAAGAGAACCTGCGGGCCTACCCGCTCGACGGCGTGGTGCTGCTCGCCGGCTGCGACAAGACCGTGCCCGCCCAGCTGATGGGCGCGCTCAGCGTCGACCTGCCCGCGATCATGCTCACCGGCGGCCCGATGCTCAACGGCAAATTCCGGGGCTGCGACGCCGGTTCCGGAACGCACGTGTGGCAGTTCAGCGAGGAGGTGCGGGCCGGGCGGATGAGCAAAGAGGAGTTCGGCCGTGCCGAAGCCTGCCTCTCGCGCAGCGCCGGGCACTGCACCACGATGGGCACCGCGTCGACCATGGCCTGCCTCGTCGAGACCATGGGCCTGTCGCTGCCCGGCAGCGCCGCCGTGCCCGCCGTGGACGCCGAGCGGTCCGCGCTCGCCGAGCAGAGCGGGCAACGGATCGTAACGATGGTCGAAGAAGACCTGCGCCCGTCTCGGGTGCTCGACCGCCGGTCGTTCGAGAACGCGGCCCGGGTGAACGCCGCGATCGGCGGGTCGACCAACGCGATCGTGCACCTGTCCGCGCTGGCCGGGCGCGCCGAGGTCGACTTCCCGCTCGAGGAATTCGACCGCCAGGCGCGCGACATCCCGTTGCTGGTCAACCTCCTGCCCTCGGGCCAGTTCCTGATGGAGGAGTTCAGCTACGCGGGCGGCGTTCCGGCAGTGGTCACCGAACTCGGAGACCTGCTGCACGGCGACGCCGCGACCGTCACCGGCCGCACGCTGGCCGAAAACTGCCTAGGCGCCCCGAACTGGAACCGGGACGTCATCGCCTCCCGTACGGAGCCGATCCAGCCGGCCGGCCGCGCCACCGCCGTGCTGCGCGGGAACCTCGCACCCGACGGCGCGGTCATCAAGCTGTCAGCGGCCTCGCCCGAACTGACCGACCACACTGGCCCCGCGCTGGTTTTCGACACCGTCGAGGAGTACTACGCGGTCTGCGACGACCCCGACCTTCCGGTCGAGGCCGACACCGTGCTCGTCGTCCGCGGCGCCGGCCCGCGCGGCTACCCCGGCATGCCCGAGATCGGCAACCTGTCGATCCCCAAGAAGCTCCTCGACGCCGGCGTGCGCGACATGGTCCGGATCACCGACGGCCGGATGAGCGGCACGTCCTACGGCACCATCGTGCTGCACGTCGCCCCCGAATCCGCCGCCGGCGGTCCGCTCGCCTTGCTGCGCACCGGCGACCGTGTCCGCCTCGACGTGGCCAATCGCCGCCTCGACATGCTCGTCGAGGACGCCGAACTGGCCAGGCGCGCTGCCGAACTGGCCGAGTCCGCGGCCGCCGAGCCGCCGAAGCCCGGCCGCGGTCCCGGATGGACCTGGCTTTACCGCCAGCACGTCGGGCAGGCCGACACCGGCGCGGACTTCGACTTCCTCCTCGGCCGACGCGGGCACGCCATCCCCCGACGCCACCTGTGATCGCCGACGCCAGCAGAAAGGACAGCATGGACGAGTTCACCGGACGCCGGATCCTCGTGACCGGCGCAGGAACCGGCATCGGCCGGGTCGTGGCCCACGATTTGGCCCGCCGCGGCGCGACCGTTCTCGGCGTCGACCGCGACGCCGCCGTGGAGAACCTCGCGGACGGATGCGAGGACGCCCTAGCAGCGCGTTTGGAAGGAGCGGTCGTCGACCTGTCCGACGACGCACAACTCGAAGGGCTCGCCGCCCGCGCGCGCACGGCGCCGGGATTCGACGTACTCGTCAACTGCGCGGCTGCCTACCCTCCGAAAGGCGGCTTCCTCGACGCCTCGCTGACCGACTGGACCCGAGTGCTCAAGGTCAACGTCGTCGCGCTCGCCGTGCTCAGCACCGCCATGGCGCGCGGTGTGCACGCCGCGGGCCGCGAGGGCGGGGCGATCGTGAATTTCGGCAGCCTGCAAGAAGATCTGCCGGTTCCCGGGTACGGACCGTACGTGGTTACCAAAGGCGCAGTGCGGGCCGCGACCCGCGCGCTCGCCGTCGAGCTGGCACCGTGGGGCATTCGCGTCAACGCGGTGGCGCCCGGTGTGATCAACACACCGTCCACTCTGGACACTCTGGACGGCCGCAGCTGGGGCGAGGACGGTGCGCCTCCCACGCTGCTCGGCCGCGCCGGCACCCCGGACGAGGTCGCCGACGTCGTAGCGTTCCTCGCCTCGGACGCCGCGTCGTTCGTCACCGGCACCGTCGTTCCCGTCGAGGGCGGCCGCCGCCTGAGCCGTCGCCCCGACCCGCTCGGCGACCGTGACGTCACTGCCGAGAGGCAATCATGAACCCCGTCCTGAGTCCGCTCACGGTGGTCTACCGCGGTCTCACCCCCGAACAGACCTGCACGCTCAGCTCGGCCTTGTATGCCGCCGGGGTGCGCTCCTTCGAAGTCACCATGACCGGGCCCCAGCCGATGGAGACCATTTCGCTGCTGTGCCGCGAACTCGGCGACGACGCCATCGTCGGCGCCGGCACGGTTAGCACCACCGACGAGGTCGCCGCGGCAGCGGCCGCCGGGGCTCGCTTCGTCGTGTCGCCGCATTTCGACGCCGACGTCGTCACCCGCACCCGCGCGGAAGGACTGCTGTCGGTGCCCGGGGCGCTGACCCCGACCGAGGTCATGGCCGCGCGCCGGGCCGGCGCGGACATGGTGAAGATCTTCCCGGTCAACGCCGTGGGCGCGGACTACATCCGCCAGCTGCGCGGCCCGATGCCGGATCTGACGGTCATGGCGAGCGGCGGGGTGACGCCGTCGCTGGCGGCCGAGGTCGTCTCGGCAGGCGCCGCCTGCGTCGCGGTCGGCTCCCACCTGCTCGGAGCGGCCGCCGACGGCAGCCACGACCCCGGCGAACTGCGCGACCGGACCGCGGAGTTCCTGCAGGCGGCAGGAGCCCCCGCGTGACCCGGACTGCGGCCGACCCGGTCGGCACGGCACGGGCCGCGTTCGGCGAAGGCCCGGTCTGGGACGCCGCCACCGGCTCGCTGCTGTGGGTGGACATCACCGGCGGCGCGGTCCTGCGCACCACACCCGGCGACGGCACCACGCACCGGATTCCGCTCGGCGGCGAAGTGCCCGCGGTATTCCCGACCACGGCCGGAACCCTGCTCGCGGCCCGCGACAACACATTGCTCGAAATCGCCGGAACCGCGACACCGCGGGAAATCGCCGGGGTGCCGGCCCGGCCTCGGATGCGGTTCAACGACGGCGCCGTCGATCCGCGCGGCCGCCTGCTGATCGGGACTATGCACGCCGACAAGGCTCCCGGCACCGCGGCCCTGTACCGGCTCGGGACAGATCACGTCCTCAAGGAGGTGATCCCCGGAGCCACGGTGTCCAACGGCATCGGCTGGAGTCCCGACGGCCGGATGCTCTACTACGTCGACAGCCCGACACTGCGCATCGACTGCTTCGCCTACGACCCCGACGACGGCGTGCTGTCCGACCGCAGCGTTCTGGCCGACGTCTCGGACTCCGCCGGGCGCCCCGACGGGCTGACCACCGATGCCGAGGGAGGCGTCTGGGTCGCGATGATCGGCGGCGGCGAACTCCGCCGATACCGGCCCGACGGTCGGCTCGACCGCGTCGTGCCGCTGCCAGTCACCCATCCGACCAGCCTCGCGTTCGGCGGCACGGCGCTCGACGAACTCTTCGTCACGAGCGCCCTCGACCCGGTGCCGATGCCCGAACGACGCGACCAGCCGCTGGCCGGACGGCTGCTCCGGCTGGAGCCAGGCGTGCCGGGACTCCCGGCGTCAGCCGTTCGGCTTCGCTGAATCTCACCGGTCGCCCGCGGGCAATCCGTCGTGCAGATGCAGGAGAGCGGCCCGGCGCGCGCCGTCGATGTGCGCCTTGGCCGCTCGCCTCGCCGCGACGGGATCCGCACCGAGCACGGCCTCGTGGATCCGCTCGTGGTCCCGCCGCGAACGCTCGAGCCGGCCGGGCAGATGGAGCGTGGTCTGCATGCCGCGGCCCAGGATGTCCTGCAGCACCGTCTGGGTCCGGGTCAGGAACCGATTGCCCGCCGCCTCGACGATCCGGAGATGAAACGCCGAATCCAACGCGCGCAGCTCGTCCCAGTCGACCTTCTCCGCGCGGGAACAGCGATCCAGGGCCCGAAACGCCTCGGTGACCTTCTCCAGCAGCGCGACGTCCTGGTTGCGCGCGGCCCACCCGGTGGCCGGGACCTCCAGTACCTCGCGCATGTCGAACAACTCCGTCAGGGTCAACTCCTCCGACGCCACCGCGTCGCGCAGCGCCCGGGTGTCGTGCGGTTCCGCGACGAACACCCCGCTCCCGTGCCGGATGTCGACCAGGCCACGCTCCCGCAGCGACCGCAACGCCTCCCGCAGCGAAGGACGGCTCGTCCCCAGCCGCGCCGCCAGATCGCGCTCCGCGGGCAACCGGTCCCCCGGCTTGAGCTGCTCCGAGGTGATCGCGTCCAGGATCCGCTCCGCGATCAGATCCGAAACCGTGCCCTGCTGCAACGGCGTCCAAGGATCACCGGTCACGCTCATCGGCCGCTCCGCAATCGTGTCAACTTCCTCAGTGGTATTACCACTTTACCACCTGCCGGTCCTGCGGGCGATGAGCTGACCGACACCGACGGTCAGTGCTTCGACGACCTCCGGCAGGGATTCGGCGGCTTGACAGATTTCGGCGCTGCCGGGCGCACTCCGTTTCGATCGAGAATGGCGTCGGAGCGGGTGGTGATCCTGTCGCGGGGCGCCGGACGAGGCACAACTTCCGAGAACGCCTGGCCGGTTCCATGGCGCGAACGCGGAATACGCAGTCCCCGCCAAGGAAATTTCGAATTACTCCGTTGGCCGCGGGCGGCAACTACCGTCCTCGCACCGGCGCACCCCACACCGTCTGGTCGCGCAGCGCTTTCTTGAGCACCTTGCCGCCGGGATTGCGCGGCAAGGGCGTGTCGTGCACGGCGACGTACTGCGGGACCTTGAAGTCGGCGAGGCGTTGGTCGAGGTAGTCCAGCATCGCGGCGACGTCGAACGAGGGCGACGACGGCACCACGACCGCGCCGACCTTCTCGCCCAGCACGTCGTCCGGCACTCCGACGACGGCCGCCTCCGCGACGTGCGGCGCGCCAGCCAGCGCGTTCTCGACCTCGACGCAGTACACGTTCTCGCCGCCGCGGTTGATCATGTCCTTGGCGCGGTCCACGATGTGCACCAGGCCTTCGTCGTCGATGCGGGCGAGGTCGCCGGTGTGCAGCCAGCCGTCGACGATCGCCGACGCCGTGGCCTCGGGTTTGTTCCAGTAGCCGGGAACGCGGTTCGGTCCCCGGACCAGGAGTTCGCCGACCCCGGTGCGCGGATCGGCGTCGGCGACGGCCAGATCCACCACCGGCACGGCGAAGCCGACCGAGTCGGCGTGCTCGGTCGACCACTCGTGCGGCAGGTAGGTCGCGATCGAGGCCACCTCGGTCAGCCCGAACCCGTTGCCCACCTTGGCCGACGGAAACGCCTCTTTGATGCGGGCGACCAACGCCGGCGCGATCGGCGCGCCGCCGTAGGCCACCCGCAGCACCCGGCCGGTGTCGAGCGCCGCGAAGTCCGGGTGCGCGATCGCCAGGCTGTAGATCGCCGGTACCGTGACGAGGATGTTGATCCGCTCTTCCGCGATCGCGGCGAGGAACCCGCGGGTCTCGAAGGCGGGCAGGATCACCGTCGTGCCGCCGAGCGAGAGCTGGACCAGCAGCTGGGTATTGCATCCCGTCACGTGGAACAGCGTGACCGAGATCAGGTTGCGCAGCGAGGGCCCGTCGGCGCGGTCCAGTTCGAGTACCCGGATCGCGGTCTCCACATTGGACAGAAAGTTCTCGTGAGTGGTGATGGCTCCCTTGGGAAAACCGGTCGTGCCGCTGGTGTAGAAGATCGCGGCCGGGTCTGTCCGCACAGCCTCGTCGTGCACGGTCGCCGGGCCGGAAGACAGCCGTTCGCCCTCCTTGAACACATACGTGGCACCGCAGTCGGTCAGCACGTAGTCGACCTCAGGTTCGGCGAATCGCGTGTTCACCGGCACCACGATCGCCCCGGCGAGCACGCTGCCCAGGAACGCGCACACCCAGTCGGCACCCGCCGGGAGCAGGATGGCGGTGCGGTCTCCGGGAGCGATCCCCCGCTCCCGCAGGCCGCCCGCCACCTCGGACGCGCGTTCCCACAGCTGTGCGTAGGTCAGGCGAGGCCCGTCGACTTCGACGACGGCCTCGACGTCGGGATGCGCCTGGACGGACGCCCGCACCGCGGCCACCAGCGACTCCGGCAGGTGGTCGTACCGTGCCACGCCGTCGGGTCCGCGAGTGATCCCGGTCAGGTCGAACGGCCCGTGCTTGGTCTCGGTCATCACGCCCCCGGGGTGAAGTAGCGCCGCGGATTGTCCACCATCATCACGGTGATCTGCTCGTCGCTGACGCCGTGCTCGCGCAACGCGGGCAGGACGTCTTCGCTGATGTGCAGGTAGTTCCAGTTCGGCACCGTCTGCTGCAGGAGCCGCTGGGACTCCTCGCCGGAGAAGAAGTCCATGTAGCAGGCCGCGTCGTGAGAGAGGACGATGCGGTCGGCGTAGCCCTGCTCGCACAGCGCGGCGATCGTCGCGACCCGGTCGGCGGTGGGGTTGAACAGGTCGAGGCCGAACCGGTCGCAGCCGATCGTCGCGCCCGTGTCCATGATCCACTTGAGGTAGTCGAGATCGTTGCTGTCACCGGCGTGTCCGATGATGACCTTCGTCAAGTCCACGCCGCGCTCGCGGTAGAACTCGAGGGCGAGCCGCCCCGTCTGGTGCGCGGAGTTGGTGTGCACGGTGATCGGCACGCCGGTGGCCAGGTGCGTTTCGCAGATCGCGGCCTGCACGCGTTGCTGGTCCGGGGTCAGGCCGCGTTCCTCGACCACGCCCTTGAGGAACGCCGCGCGCACGCCGGTGTCCGCGATGCCCTCGGTGATGTCCCGGGTGAACAGTTCGGTCATCGGCTCGGGTCCGTCGAACATCGCGCCCGGACCGCGATAGTGGAAATAATGCGGGATCTCGTCGAACGTGTACAACCCGGTCGCCACGACGATGTTGATGTCGACCTCGGCGTTGACCCGCTGGATGCGCGGGATGTAGCGACCGAGCCCCACCACGGTCGGGTCGACGATCGTGTCGACGCCCGCGGCCTTCAGCGCCCGCAGCTTCGCCACCGCGTCGTCGACGCGTTCGTCCTCGTTCCACCAGTCGTGCCCGTAATTGGCCATGATGTCCGGGGTGAGCACGAAAACGTGTTCGTGCATCAACGTCGGTCCGAGCTGGTCCGTGCTGACCGGCCCGCGAACGGTCGCGACCATGAGCTGCCTCCGCCTCGTCGTCGGTGGCTGGTGGCCAGGAGTCAAACCGCCGGGAGGCGGATGTGTCATTCGCCGGCGCGCACAGTTCTGTCGCGAACGCGCACGAGGGCAATTATGCTCGGCGGAACCGCCAGGAGGTGACGACGGTGTACCAGCTGGACAGCCTTGCCGTGGGCGACGGCACGACCGTCGGGGCCGCGGCACAGGACGCGTGGCGGGACTGGTGCCGGGCGGCGCACGGGCGCTTCGACTTCGCGTTCGACACCGACGTCTACCGCGCCCGGCTCGTCCGCCAGCACACTCCGACCTATCAGCTCATCGGCTGGACCGGCGACACCGAACTCGTCACCCGTCGTGCCCGCGACGTCCGCCGCGATCCGCGCGGCCACTACGAACTGCTCGTCCCCTTGCGCGGCAGCCTCAACGTCGGACCGGACGGCGCCGTGCGGCGGCTCGAACCGGGCGAAATGGCGTTGGTGCCGTTCGACGTCCCGTTCCAGTGCGGGCACGGCGCCGATGCCGCCGCGCTCACCCTGCTGGTGCCGGCCGAGCGCGTCGAAGGCCGGCTGGGCTCCCGAGCGATCCGCGGGCATCGCGTGTTCGGAAGCAAAGGCCTCGCACGAGCGAGCCGGGACCTCGTGGTGAGCCTGCTACGCGAGCGGGCGCACCTGTCCGGATCCGACTTCGACGCCGGCTGCGATCGGGTCGTCGACCTATTCTGCCTCGCCCGAGACGGCGCGACGGCCGAGCCTTCCGCGGGCGGCACCGTGCTCAACGCGGTCCGTCGGCACATCCGCGAGCACGCGACCGATCCGGAACTGTCCGTCTCCGCGATCGCGACCGCGGTCGGCTGGTCGACCCGCTACGTCCAGACCGTCCTGGCGCGGGCAGGAACCACCCCGACGGAACTCATCCGCCGCGAGCGCCTTGAACTGGCCCGCACCCGGCTGTCCGACCCGGCGCTCGCCGGCCAGACCATCGCAGCCGTCGCCGCGTCCGTCGGCTTCGCCTCCCCGAGCGCCTTCAGCCACGCCTACCGCGAGCACTTCGGCTGCTGTCCGCGCGAAACCCGCAGGGACGCTGCTTCGTCGGGCTAGCGGGACGCTGGATCTCCTTGCGGGCGCAGGTTTTCGGGCGTCTCCGGGGAGATCGCCGGACGCCAGGTCGCCGGGTCGAGCCGGCCGCCGTACAGCGGAAGGTCGAGCGGCCCGTCCGCCGGGTCGGGTTGCGCCCACGGCCAGGAATCGCCGCTCGTTCCGTATTTGCGGGCGGCGGCCACCCGGTCGAAGTCCACTATGGACACCAGCGTCGCCTCGTGCGCGGCCGGGGCTTCGGCCTGGATGTGGCCTTCCGGATCGACCAGGAACGTGTCGCCCAGCGCGGTCGGCGCGGCGCCGTTGACGGTGGCGACCCAGATTTGGTTCACGATCGCGTTCGCCTGGTTCAGCGGGCGTTCCTGGGCCCGTCCGGCGGTCGCCGTCTGCACGACGTTCACGACCAGCTCCGCCCCCAGCCACGCCAGATGCCGCGTGACTTCCGGGAACCAGGCGTCGTAGCAGATCGACAGGCCGACGCGGCCGTAGCCGGGCAGGTCGAACACCACGAACTCCCGGCCGACGCACATCGGTTCGTACGGCCGCCAGGTGAAGATCTTCCGGTACGCGGCCGCCAGTTCGCCGTCCGGGTCGTAGACGACCGCGGTGTTGTAGACCTTCCCGTCCCGGTCGCGTTCGAGCACGGTGCCGGGGATCAGCCAGATGCCCAGTTCCCGCGCCAGCTTCCCGAGCGCCGTACCGCGCGGGCCGTCGAGCGGCTCGGCGTGCGCGGCGTACCACTCCTCGACCGAACCCTCGATCGGGCAGAGGTGCAATTCGGGGTAGACCACCAGTTGCGCCGCGTGCGGCGAGGCCATCCGTGCCCGCAGCCCGGCCGCGAACCGTTCGAACGGTTCGGCCGCCGCCTGGACCAGCGCGATCCGGAGATGCCTGCTCATCGATTGTCTCCTCACTCCGCGAAAGACAGCAGGCCGTCGGTCATGGTCAGCCGGATCGGCAACTCCGCCAGCGCATCCGGGCCGCAGCCGACGGGATCGTCGGCCCACACGGTCAGATCCGCCCGCATGCCGACGGCCACCGCGCCGCCGCGACGGTCGCCGATCGCAGCGGCCGGGGCGGCGGTGTAGCCGTGCAACGCCTGCTGCGCGGTCAGCGCCTGCGCGGGCCCGACGGGCTCCGCATCCGGGCGACCGGGTGCGCGCCGCAGTTGTGCCGCGGCCAGGATCGGGCGCGGGTCGAACGGCGCGACCGGCCAGTCCGAGCCGAGCACGAGCGTGGCCCCGGCGTCCAGCAGGTCCCGGCAGCGCCAGCCGCGCCCGGCCCGTTCCTCGCCGATCCGGCGGGACCAGTTGTCGCTGCGGTCGGCGCGGGTGAACTCGGTCGCGTGCGCCGGTTGCATCGACGCGACGACGTCGTGCCGGGCGAACAGCGGAATCAGCTCGTCCGGGATGGTCTCGATGTGCTCGATCCGGTGCCGCTGCCGGGATCCCGGCGGCAAAGCGGCCATTGTGGACAGTGCGTGCGCGACGGCGGCGTCGCCGATCGCGTGCGTCGCGGTCTGGATGCCGCGCGCGGCGAAATAGCGGACCGCGTCGGAGTACGCGGCCGGGTCCCGCCACGCGCTGTCCCGCGAATGCCCGCAGCAGTCCGGCTCGGCGAGCCAGGCGGTGCTGTTGTCGATCGTGCCGTCCAGGAACATCTTGACCCCGGCGACCTCCCACAGCCGGCCGCCGGCTCCTTGGCGGGCCACGAGTTCCGCGCGCCGGGCGGAGTCGTCGCCAGGGCGGCACCACGGCGCGATCCGCAGCCGCAGCGGCAGTTCCCCCGCCTCGTCCAGCGAGCGGTACAGCTCCAGCGCGTCGCCGTTGCAGTCCATGACGTGGCCGCCGGTGAGCCCGGTCGCGGCCATCGCTTCGAGCAGTTCGCGCAGCCGTTCCCGCCGCCGCGCGAACGGCTGCCGCGGCACCGGCGCGTAGGCGACCTCCAGTGCCGAGAACTCCAGGACCAGCCCGGTCGGCCGCCCGCTCTCGTCGCAGGCGAAGGCCGACCGGTCGGCGAACTCGCGCGGCCCGTCAATCCCCGCGCGCCGCAACGCCTCCTCGCTCAACAGCGCCGAATGCGCGTCGAACAGCCGAAGCACTGCCGGCCGGTCGCCGAACACATCGGCGAGCGGAGCGTTGGTCACCGGCCGGTCGCCGAAACAGTTCGGGTCCAGGCCCCAGCCGACGATCCACTCCCCCGTCTCCCGGGCGAGCGCCGCCCGCACGTCCTCGAGGGTGCGGCACCCGGTCAGGTCCACGCCGTCGGTGTCCTCGACCCCCAGCGCCGGATGCAGGTGGCCGTCGACCAGCCCCGCGGTGGTCACGGCTCCGTGCAGATCGAGTGCGTCCGTGCCGGCGCGCGCCGCGGTGCGCAGGACGCGCGGGTCGCCGATCTCCCGGATTTCCCCGTCCCGCACGAGGATTCCCGTCGGCGCGCTGAGCGTCGCGCCTTCCCGGATGCGGGTGTTCACAAGCAGCAGGTCCGCTGCGGACATCGAGATTCCTTTCCAGTTCTGGGTTTCAGGCCGCGGCCGGGGCCGGGTCCTCGTCGGGCGCGGTCGCCGCGAGCACGTCCAGGCGCCGCCCGCCGCGGCGCACCGCCACGGCGGCGAACGCGATCGCCGCGACGAAGATCAGTCCGATGTAGATCCAGAACCGGTTCGCCGGCGGCGGCTGGGTGGGCAGCACGAACTCGTAGACGCCGTAGCCGACCAGCGCCACCGCGAGCACCGCGGGCAGCACGTGCTTGACGACCGAGAACTCGCCGCGGTCGTGCTTGCGGACGTAGAACGGCGTGTAGAGCGAGGTCAGGAGATAGACCAGCAGCAGCGGCACCGTGCCGATCCCGGCTTCGTAGGCCGACACCGTGACCGCGTTGCCGTCGGCCAGGAAGTACGGCACGACGATCAGTGCGGTCACCGCGGCCGTCCACAGCCACACCGCCGCTGCCGGGACCTGCGAGCGCGGGCTCACCTTCGCCAGCGGACGGGGCAGCAGACCGGCGCGGGCGGACGCGAACGTCCACCGGGAGCACGAGGTGATCGCGGCCAGGTAGCAGGCGGCCGGGCTGAGGAATCCGATCAGGTACACGAGCCAGGTCAGCCAGGGCGCGTAGTGATCGGCCAGCTCGACGTACGGCGCGGCGTTGGTCAGATCGCCCAGCCGCGCCATGCCCTTCAGCGGACCGAGCCAGTCGGCGTAGCCGGACACCGCCGCCCACGTGGCCAGGACGTAGAGCAGCGCGACGACCACGATCGACGACAGGATCGCGATCGGCACGACCCGGCGCGGCCGCTTGATCTCGTCGGCCATCGCCGCCGCGTTCTCCCAGCCGATGAAACCGGACACCGACGTCGCGAAGGTGATGCCGATCAGACCGGCCCACCCGCCCGGCTGCCCGCCCCGCGCGTGCAGCGGCGCGCCCAGCGAGGCGTGCGACCGGACCAGGATCACCGCCGACACCAGCGCGAGCCCGACCGCCTCGAGCAGGAACAGCAGCAGCGAGGTGCGCACCGACGCGGCGGCCCCGCGCAGCACGACCGGCAGCGTCAACGCGACCGCGAGCAGGGCGAAAACCGGCCACCAGAAGTTCGGCAGGCCCAGCGCCGTCTGCACCCACGAGCCGAGGAACACGACCACCGCGGCGATCGTGACCGGCCCGGACATGATGCTGAGGTAGAACGTGAACGCGGCCGCCGGGCGGGACAGGCCGCGCGCGATCGATCCCGCGCCGTGATAGGCGAACGCGACGTACGACCCGGCGGTCGGGACCCGCCGCGCGAGCTGGGCGACGTTCCACCCGGTGAGCAGGATGCCGAGCGCGCCCAGCAGGAACGCCCACGGGGTGAACGTGCCCATCGCCGCGGCCACCAGGACGACGACGATGAAGATGCCCTCGACCGGGGCCATGTTCGCCAGCGTGCCGGCGAGGGCGCCGCCGAGCCCGATCGCGTCGCGGCGCAGCTGGACTTCTCGATGTTCCGTCAGATCCGTCATGGGGAGTCCGTTCGAGGAGGGTTCGGCGGATGCCGGAGTGACTGTGGTGACGGGAGGCTGCCATATCGTCAATCGCGTAGTCAATGCCATTGACTACGGCATCGGTTAAGCTGGCCGCGATGACGAAAACCGCCAGCACCCCCGCCCGCCGTCCCCGCGGGAGCATCACGCCCGACAAGGTCGTGGCCGCCGCGTTCGCCGTCAGCGAGCGCGACGAAGCGCTGACCTTCCAGGCGATCGGCGCCGAACTGGGCGCGCATCCGACCGCGGTCTACCGGCATTTCCGGGACAAGGACGAACTGATGCGCGGCCTGGTCGACGCGCTGCTGCGCGAGCAGCTCGACGAACTCGGCGAACCGCGGGAGAATTGGCAGGACGAACTGCGGGCGATCGCCGCCGCGCTGTACGACGTCTTCCTCCGGCACCCGCAGATCGGCCAGTACGCCGCCGCGCGGACGGCCCGCACCGAACACGAGTTCCGGATCGTCGAACGCCTCCTCGCCGCCCTGCGCGGCGGCGGATTCCCCAAACGGGAAGCCGCGCTCTGCTACCGCCTGTTCGCCGACGCCTGCCTCTCCTACGCCGCACTGGACAGCGCGTTCGCCAGCCTCTCCCCCGAAACCCAGGCCGGCGACCGCGCCGCCTGGCAGCAGGAGTACCGCAGCCTGTCCCCCGCCGAGTTCCCGCAGATCGCCGAACTCGCCCCCGACCTCCCACCAGTGTCCGAACGCGACACTTACCTGGCGTTCGTCGACACCGTCCTTTTCGGACTCGAAACGCGGCTGGCCCGCAGCACCGGGACCGCCTAGCAAATCGGGCGCTGTCAGCTCCACGAAGCACGACTCCGACCCGAGCGAGCCGCTTGCTCCTGGGTTGTTGACCGCTTTGGCCTGTTCACTGCGCTGGTCAGGTGAATCCTGCCGGAATGTCGCTCTGGCCCTCATCCGAGCTGCCACGATGCCCGGTGCGTCCGCGACCTGGCGGGCGAAACGCTGGGGGAGGAATTCGCATGTCGGCGAAGAAGAAGGCCATGCTGTGCGCCGTCGCCACGCTCGCCGGGCTGGTGATCGCCGCACCTCAATCCGGTGCCGCGGCCTATCCCGCCAACAACTTCGACGTGACGTTCGGGGCAAGCTACACGCGGGGAACCATCACGTGGTACGACCGGTCAGTGCGCCTGACCGGCACCATGCGGTCGCTCGCCAGCAGCGGCTGCCGCAGGACCATCGGATTCACCTACAACGCCGACGCCTCGAAGCAACTGGGTGAACACGGGACCAGCTCGCAATGCGGCGATGCCATCAAGGCGCTCCCGCCGATCGACGTGCCGGCGGACGTCCCGGGCGGCGCGGGACTCGTCACCGTCTGCCTGACTGATGGAGACGGTGTCGTCCTCGGTACTGCTCAAGCCCCCGCCTGCCGGGCATACGCCCGCTCCGACGCCAGCTGACCGACTCGCCTGCTCGGTTCCGTCCGCCGGTCCGCCAGAACCCGAGATTTCCTCCCACGAGCGGCTACGTCAAACGACACAAGGCCCGGTCCCTGCACGCTACGATTCCGGACGTGCCGCTCAACCGGGTTGAGAAGATTCCGGGGCTCGAGTACCGCGTTTCGGACTCGCCCTATATCGAGGGCGTGTATCGGGTGGCACCGAATGGCGGCTTCGCGCCGGAGCGCATGGTGTCGGTCGTGAACTCGAACTGGGAGCTGCTGGTGTGGGCGTCGGCCGGGGCGACCGCCGTTTCGGTTCGCGGTCCCGAAACCCGGCCCACCGTGGTTCCGTTGGACGGCGGGCTGGGCAGCACCTTCGGCGTGATCTTCCGCCACGGCGCCTTCCTGCGGAATCTGCCCGTGCGCGGCCTTGTGGACGGCAGCGTGTCGAGCCCCTATACGACGCCGCGCTCCTTCGTGCTGCAGGGCAGCGAGTGGGAGATCCCCACCTACGAGAACGCGGAGACGTTCGTAGATCGCTTAGTCCGGGCAGGGTTGCTGGTGCGCGACCCGCTGGTGACCGACGTCGTCGCCGGGGAGCGGCCGGTGCCGGTCACACCGCGCTCGGTGCAGCGCCGGGTCGCCGCGGCCACCGGCCTGACGCAGGGCATGATCCGGCAGATCGAGCGCGTGCGGCAGGCCACCATGCTGCTGCGGCAGGGCGTGGCCGCGACCGAGGTCGTGCATCTGGCCGGGTATCACGACCAGCCGCACCTGGCGCGGTCGCTGACCCGGTTCGTCGGCCGGACGGCGACGCAGCTGCGGCAGCCCGCCGCCGGCGAGATCGTGTCGCTTCTGTACAAGACCGACGCCGAGGTGGGTCCGTAGGTTCGAAACAGCCGGAAGGCCCGGCTACCAGAACCGAGGAGCACCAATGGTTTTCACCCAGATCTACGTCAACCTGCCGGTCACCGACCTGGACGCGAGCACGGCGTTCTACGTGGCGCTGGGCGGAGTGCTCAACCCGCAGTTCACCGACGAGACTTCCGCACAGGTCGCCCTCGGCGAGGCGGTGACCGTGCAGATCATGACGCACGAGCAGTTCAGCCAGTTCACCTCGCGGCCCGTCGCCTCCGGCGCGATCGAGTCGATCCTCGCGTTGCCCGCCGAATCAAAGGAGGAGGTCGACCGGCTGGCCGACGCCGCCCTGAAAGCGGGCGGGTCCGAGCCGCGCTCTCCGCAGGACATGGGCTGGCTCTACAACCGCGCGGTGGACGACCCGGACGGCCACAGCTGGGAACTGCTCTCGTTCGACGCCTCGGCCATGCCCGGCACACCGGAATGACGGACAGCGCAAGCGATTCGCCTCGAAACCGCCTCCCGCGCTCTGCGCAGACCGCCGCCGTCTCTTGCCGGACAGCGAAGAGTCGTCGCCCCGACCTTCCCCCTCACGGTTGCGGACCGGCCAGCAACTGCCCTCTACTCCTGCGGCGTCGCCACCTGCCCCGAACTCGGATCCCGCGGAAAGGTCAAGTCAGACAAGGCTTTCGTGAGGGTTCGCGGCCGAATTTCCAGTACGCGAACGGGGAGCACCCGGCGGTAGCGCGCGTCCACGGCACCGCTCAGCCGGGCATCGGAAGGTGCGCATAGCGTTTGAGAACCCAGGGTTCGCGCACGGGGCCAGGCCAAAGGACCACGCGGTAGAGATCCTCGCCCTGCACGCGGTCTTCGCTGATGGTGTCGAAGCCTTTCGCGTAGACGCGGGCGGTGTAGTCGCCGGACGGGACGGCGGTGCGGGGAACCGCTGGCCGGTAGTCGAATTTGGAGACCAGGATCCGGCCGCTGGCGACGCGGAGCCCGCTTTCGGTCACGTGGTCCCATCCCCCGAGGTCGTCGCCGGGTGCTTCGGCGCGGACGTCGAGGACGACGGGCAGCGTCATGCGGCGTGCGGTGCCGACGCCGAGCACGCCGTCGTCGGCGGCGACGAGGTCGTTCATCAGTCCTTTGAGGAACGCGCGGTCGGGATCGGGCCGCGCCGTGTCGTCCTGGACGAAAAAGCTGCCGTAGTCGGCGAAAACGTCGAGCTCCGCATGGGCGATCCGGGAGGGATCACGGTGCGGCGGGTCAGCCATGAGCGGTACCTGTACTCCGGGAGGTCTCCAGGGCTTCCGGGGTGAACACGTAACGCGTGAACCAGCGGTGCATCTGGCGTTGCAAGGGCAGGTCGCCATCGATGTGCACGTCCGGATGACGCAGCAGCTCGGCCCAGGACCGCTCGCCCAGCCACCATCTGGTCACCGCCATGGCCGGGGCCGCCAGCCAGATGTCGACGGCTGCCCCGGTGTCCTGCCCGCACAGGTTCACCCCGGTCCGCGACAGGTGCAGCCAGTACTTCTCGTCCCGGTCGGTGAAGTCGATGGCGACCACGACGGTCTGTTCCGGGAGGGCTTCGACGTTGATCCGACGCTGGATGTCCCAAGTCAGGGCGGCGGTGTCCAAGTCGTCCTCGGTCAACGCCGCGCTCTCGGTGGCCACCGCCCATCGGGCCAGTTCCCGCACCACCGGGGCCAGCGCGACGCCGGCGTCGGTCAACCCGTAGGAGTCGTCCACGACACCCGCGGCGCGCAGGGCCCGCAACCGTGCGGACAACGTCGCCCGCGGAATGCGGGGCAGGCCCCGGCGGATCTCGGTGAAGGTGGACGCGCCGAGCAGCAACTCCCGCACGATCAGCAACGCCCAGCGCTCGCCCAGCACGTCCAGGGCCCGCGCCACCGCGCAGAACTGCCCATACCCCGTCATGGTTCAAATGTTGAACTACCGCTCCGGTCGTGTCCAGCTGATGATCACATCCATGAGCGACGTGACGACAGCAATTGGAAACACCCCGTTGGTGCGGCTGAACAAGGTCGTGCCCGAGGGATGCGCGGAGATCTTCGTCAAGGTCGAAGGACAGAATCCGACCGGCAGCATGAAGGACCGGATGGCGCGGGCGATGATCGCCAGAGCAGAGGACGACGGGCGGCTGCGGCCCGGCGACACGGTCGTCGAGTACACGGGCGGCAGCACCGGCGCCTCCCTGGCGCTTGTCTGCACGGCGAAGGGATATCGCCTGCGGATTGTCACCTCGGACGCGTTCAGCGAGGACAAACTGGTCCAGATGGCGGCGCTCGGAGCCGAACTCACCGTCCTCCCGAGCGACCGGGGAATGATCACCAAGGCCCTCATTCTCGCCATGATCGACGAGGCTGAGCAGTTCAGCCGGCAGCCGCACACCTACTGGACCGACCAGCTCACCAACACCGACAGCATCGCCGGCTACCACCCGCTGGGCGAGGAGATCTGGACACAGACCGCGGGACGGGTCGACGTGTTCGTCCAGTCGATCGGGACAACGGCCTCACTGCGCGGCGCCGCGGCCCCGCTCAAGCGCCGCAATCCCGCGCTGCGAGTGGTCGCGGTCGAACCAGCCGAGTCCGCCGTGCTCTCCGGCGGGCAGCCGGGCGCGCACCGCATCGAGGGCATCGGGATCGGTTACGTCCCGCCGATGTGGGACCCGGACCTGCCGGACGAGATCGTCTCGATCGCCACCGCCGACGCCGAGGACATGGCCAGGCGACTGGCCCGCCAGGAGGGTCTGTTCGCAGGGACCTCGTCCGGCGCGAACGTGCTCGCCGCCATCCAGGTCGGCCAGCGCCTTGGCCCGAGCGCGAGGATCGCGACCTTGCTGGTGGATTCCGGGCTGAAGTATCTCAGCACCGCTGTGTACCGGCGCGGATAAACGACCCTGTGTCCACCCGTGCGCGAACGCTTCGAATTTCTGCCGGTCGAGCAACTCGCGCGACGGGAACTCGATCCGGTGGTGAAACGGTGCCATCGGCATTACGGCTTCTACTGTCAGTGTTCGCAGGTGTACTGTCCGCATGTGCCGGTTGCGACCAAACCTGCACGGCTCAACCTCCACTGCCGGAGGTCTCCGCACGGGTCACGTAACCGGTTGTGCGCCGAGCGGCCATTCCGGCCATGTGCCCAGGAGCGCAGTGATGGTTTCTCGCCACCGACACGGCACCAGCGAGCTCGCCGCGCACGGGAAGGCCCGCCACCGCGCACCGGCGCTGCTGCGCGTCGTCCGGCGGGTCGATCACACCGGTAATCTGGTGGTGCTGACCGTGGCGGGTGACGTTGACCTGTCCACCCTGCCGGTGCTCGAACACCACCTGGCCGCCGCCGCGCCGCAGAACATGATCGTGGACCTGGACCAGGTCGGTTTCTTCTCGGTGGCCGGTGTCTCCGCGCTGATCCGGGCCTCCGGACACGCACGCGCCGCACGACGCCACTTCGCTGTGGTCGCCTCGAACTGCCCTGCCGCGCGGGTGTTGAGCCTGACCCGGGCCGAGCAGTCGTTCGCCGTGTTCGCGACGGTGCCCGACGCGATCAGCCAGCTGAGCTAGCGCTCGCTGCGGGCGTTGAGCGCTTCCTCGACGGTGTGATACAGCGCCAGGACGTCGTCGAGGCCGGTGACCTGGATGGGCCGGATCACCGGGCGGTTGGCGTCGACCACGATCCGCAGCGGTTCCCGTCGGGCGCGGCCGTGCCGGGTGGCGTCGACCAACGCGGTCAGCCCGGCGGAGTTGAGGAAATCGACGCCGGTCAGATCGAGGACGCACGGCTGCCCGGCTGCCCGGTCCAGCGTGGATTTCACCGCATCTGCGAGCAGGGGCGCGGTGTCCGCGTCGATCTCGCCGACCGCGACGACGACCGGGATGCTTCCCGCGACACGCTGGGCGATCCGCAGTTCCGCGGGGTGCGGCGCGGGTTCGGAAGGGCTCACTCTCCGTACGGTAGCGGCCAACGCCCGGACTCGCCGGTCCGGCGGCCTCAGCCCGGCAAAGGCGGGTGCGGGTCGCCAGGCGAGAGAGTCAAGTGCGGAGCCTTGCCGCTGCCGGCGGGCCGGTTCAGGACGAACTCGGCCCAGACGGTCTTGGACTTTCGATGCTGCTGAACGCCCCATCGATCGGTGAGCTGATCGACCAGCACCAGCCCGCGTCCCCCGGTGTGATCCGGCGTCCGCTTCCGCGGCGGCCACGGCGACGCGTCGTCCACCTCGATCCGCAGCCGCTGTCCGCTCTCGAGCAGTGCGATCCGGCAATACCGGGGCGAGGCGCCATGCCGGTGCGCATTGCTGACCAGCTCGTCCGACACCAGCACCGCGTCGTCGGCGGTGAGATCATCGCGACCCGCGAGCATATCGCGCACCAGTCTGCGGACCTCGCGAAAGGACGCGCCGTCCAGATCGCACATCACTTCGCAGGGCTGCTCGAAACGGACCGGCGGCTGCGGATCAAGCGACATCAGCGGAACAACCTCACATGTCAGGCACGAGAGCCTCCGTTACCCGGGCATGCGGCGGAGATACCCGAGAGTGGCTCGCAGCAAACTGACGTGTTCGTCACGGCTGCCGCAGCGGAAGGAGCGCCAGCGCTTCTTTCGTGTTGTGCTCCGCGATCCCCTGCATGAACGCCCGGTCAGGGAAGTCTCCGTCGAGGAGCCGCAGCGGACCGGCCACCAGCGACAGACGCATCGCGAGCATGTAGAAGTCGAGCCGCCGCGGATCGAGACCAGGCCGGACCAGCGCGGGGTACCGCTCGCCGAAGCGGAGCTGGAGGAAGACGTGTTCCCACTCGACGTCGAAGTACATCAAGCCCTCGATGTCGATCAGGACGGGTTGCCCGTCGGCATCGACCAGGACGTGGTCGGGTCCGAGTTCTCCGTGGACAAGTCCGTATTCCGTGCGCGGGCTCACCCGCTCGGCCAGTTCCCGCAGACGGTCGCGCAATGCGGCACCAGCGGCCGCGATGCGCCCGTCGCGCCGGGCTGCCTCCTCAAGGTCCCGCAGGGCGCGGTCGAGAACCCGTCGCTCGCACGAGACCTCAGACACGGGTCCGTTCCGTTCCAGCAGATCTACCCGGCCGTAGTGCTGGCCTTGGTGTCCGTGCATCACCTCAAGCGTCTCGGCAAGGTCGCCCAGGGCTTTCGCGGCGCGCGCGGGATCGGTTTCGAAGAGTGCTTCAAGCGTGCCGCCGGAGACGTCCTCGACCACGGCGACGTCCGCCGGATAGCGGGACCGGCTGTCATCCGCGAGGTGTACCCGCGGAACCCGTGCCCCGAGTCTGTCCAAGCTGCGCTGCGCGGCCAAGAACGGGGCCAACCCGGAGGCGGGCGCGAACGGGTCAGCCGGGTCGGCTTCTCGCGCGCCTGGCCAGAAGTTCTCCGCTTCGGCCCAGCTGTAGACGATCACGCTGGCTGTGCTCGTTCCGCCAAGGCGGACCCGGTACACCCCCTTCTTGCTCCCTCCGCGCAACCGGTCCACCGTGACTACGCGGCATCCCGCTCCCAGTGCGTCACGCACAATCCCCGCCAGGTCTTCGATTTCCGCGAATTGCCGCATCCGCAGAACCTACTGAAGCGACGCCACGCGCGCCGCTGGATTACTTCCGCATCCTCCGGTCCGTGGCCAGCAGGGCCGGTGGCCGCAGCGGGATTGGGGCCACGGCGCGAAAATCGGCGAGTGTCAGACGCAGCTGTAGTGCGGGTGGCTGGCGCGGTCGAACTGGGCGTTCCCACCGGACCTCACGGCGGCGAAGCCGGTGACACCGGGGAATTCGGCGTCACCGGCGAACGTCGGAGCGCAGCCACCGGTCAAGCGGGCAACTGCACCCCCGGCACCATCGCCGGATCGTTCCGGACGGACGCCGGGTTGGTTTCCCGCAATGCCCAGGCGCACAGGAACGTCACCAGCCCGGTCGCCGCGACGAACACCGCGACCAACGTGGTCGTGCCGGTCGACGCGATGAAAGCCGTCATGATGAACGGCGTCCCGCCGCTCCAGATGATCGCCGCCAGCTGGTAGGCCAGCGAGGCGCCCGAGAAGCGGATGTTCGGCGCGAACATTTCGCCGAGGAACGCGGCCAGCGGGCCGTAGATCGCCGACTGGAAGATGCCGCCCACGGTCACCGCGACCAGGAAACCCGCGATGGTCCCGGTGTTGACCAGCATGAAGTACGGGAACGCCCACAGCATCACGCCGGCCGCGCCGGCCATGACCATCGGGCGGCGGCCGAAGCGGTCGGACAGCGCGCCGCCGGCCAGGGTCGCGCCGACCGTGATCAGGGAACTGAACAGCGACGCCGTCAGCAGCGAGCTTTGCTGCATGTGGAGTTTCACCGTCGCGTAGCTGAGCACCCCGGCGATGCTGATGTAGAACAGCACGTTCGTCGCGGCGAGCAGACCGCAGCCGAGCAGGATTTTGCCCCAATGGCGGCGGATCGCCTCGCCCAGCGGAGCCCGCACGGTCTTGCCTGCCTTCCGGTCGGCGGCGTGCCGCAGCTGGCGGAACTCCGGGCTTTCCTCGACCTTCGCCTGGATGTAGAGCACCACCGGGAACAGCACCGCGCTGAAGAAGAACGGGACCCGCCAGCCCCAGCTCAGGAAGGCCGCGGGCGAGGTCGACGCGGTCGCCAGCAGGAACGCGACGTTGCCGAGGATGACACCGAACGGGACGCCCATCTGCCCGAACGTGCCGGCGAATCCGCGCCGCTTCGGGCCGGCCGATTCGGTCAGCAGCAAGACGATGCCGCCCCACTGGCCGCCGCACGCCACACCTTGGACGAACCGCAGCACGACGAGCAGGATCGGCGCGAACACCCCGATCGACGAGGCGCCGGGCAGACAGCCGATCAGGAAGGTCCCGAGCCCCATGCCGAACAGCGACGTGACGACGACCGGTTTGCGGCCGTAGCGGTCGCCGAAGTGACCGGCGAGCGCGCCGCCGATCGGGCGGGCGACGAAGCCGGCCCAGAACGTGCTGAACGACAGCAGCGTGCCGATCAGGGGCGAGCTGTACGGGAAGAACACCTTCCCGAACACCAGCGCCGCGGCCGTGCCGTACAGGAAGAAGTCGTACCACTCGATCGAACTGCCGACGAGGCCGGCAGCAAGCAGTTTCCGCGGCATTCGGCCGTGCGGAACGGGCCCGTTGCGCGCCCCGTCCGGCCCCACCGGTGATGCGGTCATCAGCCACTCCTTTGTGCACTGAAGGGGTTTTCGCGGTGGACGAACGCTGCCGAGCCTCCTCGATGAGCGCCGCTGCCGGCTGCGGCATTCGAACCTGACGTCAGGTTCAGGTCGGCGAGCGGGTGCAAGTGTGCGACACGCTGACACGAGTGTCAATGGACCGGCGGCGCAGGCCCGTGCCGGACTTCGAAGCGTTACCCGCGATGGTCCGGAAAGCGCAGCGCGTTGGCCCAGATGCGGGTGAGAGTGTCGACGAGATGGTCGAAATCGGGCGGCCCGCCCTCGTCCAGCGCGAGCGTGCTGAAGGCGACGCGGCTGACCATCATGGACAGCGCGCGGGAGGTCAGCTCCGGGTCGAGGTCCGGATCCGCGAGGCCGCGCTTCTGCAGGTCGGCGATCCCCCGCGCGTTGCGGTCGATGAACGCCTGCGCTCGCCGGCGGCGCAGCCGCTGGAAGGCCGGGTCGATGTTGGCGACCTGGTCGAGCAGCGCCATCAGCTTGGCGTTGCGGCGATAGGTTTCCAGGTAGGCCCGGTTGCTGGCCGCCAGCACGGCGTACGGATCGCCGGTGTCGGCCACCCGTCCCATGCCCGGGTGCCGCATCTCCTCCTCCGCGACCGCCAGCACCGCCGCGAAGATCTCCTCCTTGTTCTTGAAATACAGGTAGAACGTGCCGGTCGAGCACTTCGCCTCGGCGGTGATGTCCGCGAGCCGCGCGTCGAGATAGCCGACGCGCTCGAACACCGCCCGCGCCGCCGCGATCAAGCTCGCGCGCGTGCGCACTCCGCGTTCGGTCGCCGGGGGTTCGCGCAGCAAAGCCGGGTTCGCCAGCGACGGAGGTGGCGAACCTTCCCAACCGTCGAGGTCCATCAGCAACTTATACGGGCAACGCGACGGTGCCTTCAACTCGCGGCCTGCGCGGAGGGAAGCCGGTCAGCCGGTCGTGGGCAGGGTGAGGACCTGGCCCGAGTCGCCGGTGCTGACAGTCACCGGCGCGAGGGCCAGCCCGCCCCGGTAGTTCAGGTCGCCGCTCGCCAGCAGGACGCGGATCGCGTGGCCGGCGGCGAACTGGTGCACGATGGCGGGCAACGTGATGTGCACCGGCGCGGTCGGGTCGGCCACCCGTGCGGGCGCGATCAGGTTGTGCACCAAGCTTTCCGTGCCGTCCGGGGCGACGTCGTAGACCTTCGCGAACAGCACGAGCTGACCGGCCGGCCCGGTCGCGCTGGTCAGCGCCGCGGTAGGCGCCTGCAGCCGCACGTCGAGCGTCGGCGTCCCGGCCACGTCGACGGCCGCGGGCAGGGCGGCCCCGGTCCACGACGCGTACGTGCCGGGAAGGTTGGAGTCCGGCGGCAGGTTCGGGGAGAACGCGTCGATGCCCGAGGAGCTGGTCGGGAATCCCGCCGGCGGGGTGACGAAGCTCTGCGAGCCCGCCGCGATCCGCGCCGGATCGGTGACCAGGCCGGTGCCGGAAAGGTAGTACCGCGTCGGGCTTCCGACCGGGTAGGCGGGCGCGGTGCCGTAGGCCGGGGTCGCGATCCCGGTGTAGGGCACCCAGTCGCGGAAGTAGGCGAACCCCGGGGAGGTGTCGGCCGGGCCGTTGGCGAGGTACTGGCGGAACCAGCTCGCCACCCGGGCGGTCTCGTATTGCGTGCCCGGGTCCGGATTGGACAGATCGAGCTCGCCCGGCGCCGGCGTCGAGCCCGAGTGTCCCCAGGACTGCCAGACCATTTTCACCGGTGTGCCCTGGGCTTTCAGCGTCTGGTAGGTCGCGGCCGCCTCGTTGAGGTTGAACAGCGTGTCGTTCTCCCCCTGCATCAGCAGCACCGGGACGTGGATCCGGCTGGAGTAGGTGCTGACCGACGCGTGCCGCAGCAAGGCCAGCAGGTCGCTCGTGGGATAGCCGAGCGTGCCCGCTTCGGCGAGCCCGGTGCAGACCTCGGTCGGGAAGTTCGGGCAGCCGATCACCCGCGACGGGTCGTACTGGAAACCGGTCGCGCTGTCGAGCAGCGCGCCCTCGGAGAAGAACAGCAGCGGCCAGGTCAGCTTGGTGACGCCGGAGCCGTTGGAGGTCACGCCGCTGCGCAGGTCGGTGTTGTTCGGGGTGAGCGAGTACGAGAGGTCGTTCCAGGTGATCAGCGGGACGAGCGTGTCGATCCGCGGGTCGACCGACGCCGCCGCGAACTGGACTTCGCCGCCGTAGGAGCCGCCGATCATGCCGACCCGCGGGTCGTACTGGTCGTGGTTGCCCGCGTGGTCGACCTGGTCGTGCACGACGGAGTCGAGTCCCGCCACCGGCTGGGTGTGCGCCGCGTCGGCGTAGGCGATCCCGTTCTCGCCGCCCAGGAAACTCACCAGCTGGCTCGCGGCCTGGCCGTCCCAGTCAGGGTCGTCGAGGGTGATCTTGCAGCCCGAACCGCCGAACCCGAGCCCGGAATACGACAGCACCGCGTAGTCCTGGCCGGCGAAATAGCGCGCGAGCCCGGCCTGGTCGTCCTTGGAGCCGCCGAACCCGTTGGTGGTCAGCACGGCCGGCACCCGGTGCCGCGGTCCCGCGTCCGCGGGCAGGTAGAGATCGCCGACGATGTCGCAGCGCTCCGCTCCGCCCGGCCCGGCCAGGACGCTGAAATGCAGCGTCGTCACGGAAAAGCTGGCTGTGCTCGCCGCGGCTGTGCCCGGCACCGCCGAGAACAGCATCGCCGCGGCTGCCAGTGCCCACGTTCGTCGCATCACGCCCGCCTTCCGCCCGCCGCTCCCAGCACCACCCCCAACGGGCGGGCGGCGAATCGGTTACGCGTCTTCGCGCCGGGCCCTGAGCGATCGTCACGATTGAGCGACAAGTCTGGTAATTCGAGCGGGTGAATGTTTACGGTCCGTCGCGATTTTTCCGATCGCCAGCCGCGCGACAGCGAGGAGATCGTAATGCGTTCGCGTGCCTTGATCGTTCCCTTGACCATCGCAGTCGTACTGGGCTGCGCGACGGCCGCCGCGGCGTCTCGCGCATCTACGGCGGGACCAGCGAGGTCATGAAGACCATCATCAGCAAGTCGATCGGGCTGTGAACCGACGACTGTCCACATCAGACTCGAAAGGCAGGTCATCTCATGCGTGATGCCGTCATCGTCGACGCGGTGCGCACCCCGGTCGGCCGGGGCAAGCCCACCGGGGCCTTGGCCGGGCTCCATCCCACCGACCTGTCCGCGCACGTGCTCACCGCGCTCGCCGAACGCGTCGGTCTCGACCCGGTGCTGGTCGACGACGTGATCTGGGGCTGCGTCTCCCAGGTCGGCGCGCAGGCGGGTTCGATCGGCCGCTACTCGGTGCTCGCCGCCGGGTGGCCCGAGTCGGTGCCCGCGGTGACGGTCGACCGGCAGTGCGGCTCGTCGCAGCAGGCCGTGCACCAGGCCGCGGCGGGGGTGGTCGCCGGGCAGTACGACATCGCGGTCGCCGGCGGGGTCGAGATGATGTCCGTCGTGCCGATCGGCTCGGCCCGGGCCGCCGCCGGGCTCGGCGAACCCTTCGGCCCGGCGGTGAAGAAGCGTTACGGCGTCGAGGGTTTCAACCAAGGACTCGGCGCGGAGATGATCGCCGAGGAATTCGGTCTCACTCGCGAGCAGCTCGATCAGCATGCCCTCGATTCGCACGCCCGGGCCGCCGCGGCCGTCGACGAAGGCCGGTTCAGCGGACAGATCGCACCGGTCACGACGCCGAACGGCGTGGTGGACACCGACGAGGGCATTCGCCGCGGCGGCACGCTGGAGTCGATGGCCAAGCTCAAGCCCGCGTTCAAGCCGGACGGCGTCATCCACGCCGGCAACGCTTCGCAAATCTCCGACGGGGCCGCCGCGCTGCTCGTCACCACCAGCGAGATCGCCGCCCGGCACGGCTGGACGCCGATCGCCCGGTTCCACACCGGCACCGTGGTCGGAACCGACCCGGTCACCATGCTGAAAGGCCCCATCGCGGCAACAGAGAAGGCGCTCAAACGCTCCGGGCTCAGCATCGACGACATCGGAGCGTTCGAGATCAACGAGGCCTTCGCCAGCGTCACGCTCGCCTGGCTCGCCGCGACCGGTGCCGACTACCGCAGGCTCAACCCCAACGGCGGCGCGATCGCGCTGGGCCACCCGCTCGGCGGATCCGGCGCGCGATTGATGACCACGCTCCTGCACCACATGCGCGACCAGGGTGTCCGCTACGGCCTGCAGTCGATGTGCGAAGGCGGCGGCATGGCCAACGCGACGATCCTCGAACTGCTGTGAGCGAGGAGACGTCGCGCGGAGACATCGAGGCCGCACACGGCATGGGCACCCACCTCGCGGCGTACGTCGCGAGGCACGCCCGCACCGACCCGGGCCGGGTCGCGGTCACCTTCGGAGACACCGATCGGACGTATGCCGAACTCGACGCGCGGGCTGCCCGCCTCGCGGGTGCCCTCACCGAGCGCGGCGTCACCGTGGGCGACCGCGTCGCGGTCCTGCTGGCCAACCGAGCCGAGTACGTCGAGGCGATCGTGGCGCTCAGCCGGCTCGGCGCGATCGCGGTCCTGCTCAACTTCCGCCTGACCGCGCCCGAAATCCGGCACCAGCTGTCCGACTCCGGCGCGTCCGCCCTGCTCACCGACGCCGGTCTCGACGCGCTCGCCGGCACGGCCGCGGAGAGCACCTCCGTCAGGTTCCGGCTGGTGGCCGGCCCGGCGTACGAACAGGCTCTCGCCGAGGCGAAACCGTTGCCGGAGCGCCGGATCGACCCCGCGGCGCCGATGCTGATCCTCTACACCTCGGGCACCACCGGACGGCCGAAGGGCGCGGTCCTCACCCATGAGGGCTTTCACTTGTGGGCCACCTTGCGCATCGCGCACATGGGCTACGGCCGCGACTGCCGGACGACGCTGTGCGCGGTGCCGATCTTCCACGTCGCGGGGTCCGCCTCGGTGTTCCACACGCTGCTCGTCGGCGGCCGGCTCGTCGTCCATCCCAGCGGCGCTTTCGACGCCGGCGAGATCATCGACGTGCTCGACCGGCAGCGGGTCAATCTGAGCTTCTTCGTCCCGGCGCAGTGGCAGGCGATCGTGCGCCATCCGTCGATCGCCGGCCGCGACTTCCCGCACTTGAAGTGGGCGAACTGGGGCGCGGCCCCGGCTTCGGCGGCGCTGGTGCGCGAAATCCGGGCGGCTTTCCCGGCCGTCGCGCTCACCTCCGCCTTCGGAATGACCGAAACCTACGCCACGGCCATGGTGCTGCAGCCCGAACACGTCGAGGACAAGCCGGCGTCGATCGGCAGGCCGTTGCTCGGTGTCGAGGTGCGGGTGGTCGACGCGCAGATGCGCGACGTCCCGCCGGGCGAGGTCGGCGAGATCGTCTACCGCGGGCCGACGGTCACCACCGGTTATTGGAACGCACCGGAGCAGACCGCGGAAGCGTTCCGCGGCGGCTGGTTCCATTCCGGCGATCTGGTGCGGGTGGACGAGGACGGGTTTTACTACGTGGTCGACCGGATCAAGGACATGATCATCTCCGGCGGGGAGAACGTCTACTGCGCCGAGGTCGAGAATGTCCTTGCCGCGCACCCGAAAGTCGGCTCCGTCGCGGTCGTGGGCGCCCCGGACGAACGCTGGGGCGAAGTCCCGGTGGCGGTCGTCGTGCCCCGCGACGGCGAGCCGCCCACTGCCGAGGAACTGCGATCGCACGGCTGCGCCCGGCTGGCGTCGTACAAGGTGCCGCGCCGGCTCGTCGTTGTCGACGCGCTGCCGATGAACAGCGGCGGGAAGGTTCGCAAGGAAGTGCTACGCGACTTCGTACGAGACACCACAGCCGGGAGCCAGCGATGAGCCTGCGCGTGACCGACGACGGCGTCGTCCGGACCTTCACGTTCGACGACCCCGACACCCGGAATTCTCTCGACGCCGACACGGTCGTCCAGCTGCGCGACGCGCTGCGGGCGGCAGCGGACGACGACGCGGTTCGCGTCGTCGTGCTCACCGGCGCGGGCGGCGACTTCAGTTCCGGCGCCAACCTCAGCCGGCCCGGCCGGGACCGCCACCCGGTTGCGCGGATGCGCCAGTGGACCGAGATCGTGACGGCACTGCAGGATTTGCCCCAGCCCACCATCGCGCGGGTCCGAGGCGTGGCTGTCGGCGCGGCGGCCAACCTCGTTCTGGGTTGCGATCTCGTCGTGGCCGACCCCAGCGTGCGGTTCTGCGAGATCTTCGCCCGCCGCGGGCTGTCCCCGGACGCCGGCGGCTCCTGGTTGCTGCCCCGCGCGGTCGGGTTGCTGCAGGCGCGCCGGCTGGCCCTGCTCGGGGACATGGTCGAGGCGGACGAGGCCCGGGAACTGGGTCTGGTGACCTTCCTTGTCTCCCCTGCCGACCTGGACGCGAAGGTCGCGTCGCTCGCCGAGCGGCTCGCCGCTGGTCCTCCCGTCGCGCTGGCCCAGACCCGCCGGCTGCTCAACCGTGCCTGGAGTTCGCCGCTCGAAGAAGCGCTCGAACTCGAGGCCGCCATGCAAGCCGTCAACTTCGCCACCGACGCACCCGAGGCCAAACGCGCGTTCGCCGCCCGCGAGGAGCCTCGGTTCGAGGGCCGCTGGCAAGTCGAATCCCCCGCCCCGAGGAGCGCCCCGTGACCGAGACCCCGAGCACCGAAGTGCTCACCCGCGCCGAGGACGGCGTCCTGGTGGTCACCATCAACCGGCCGCAGGCCCGCAACGCCATCACCATGGCCGTCTCGCAAGGCATTGCCGACGCGCTCGACGAACTCGACGCACGCGACGATCTGGCCGTGGGCGTCCTGACCGGGGCAGGCGGCACGTTCTGCGCCGGGATGGACCTCAAGGCATTCCTGCGCGGCGAACGCCCCAGCATTCCCGGGCGGGGTCTGGGCGGCATGACGATCACGCCGCCGGGCAAGCCGATGATCGCCGCGGTGGAGGGCTACGCGCTCGCGGGCGGCTGCGAACTCATGCTCGCCTGCGACATGGTCACCGCCGGGCGCGGCGCCAAGTTCGGCATCCCGGAGGTCAAGCGCGGACTGGTAGCGGTCGCCGGCGGCCTGCTGCGGCTGCCGCGACGGATCCCCCCTGCCGTCGCCATGGAACTCGCGCTCACCGGCGACTTCCTGGACGCGCCGCGCGCTGCCTCACTCGGGCTGGTCAACCGGCTCGTGGACGACGGGCAAGCGCTCGCCGCCGCGCTGGAGCTGGCGCGGACCATCGCGGGCAACGGTCCCCTGGCGGTCCGGGCGACCAAGCGGGTCCTCGCCGAATCGCCGGAGTGGTCCGCCGGCGAGCGGTGGGCGCGGCAGCGGGAGATCACCGAACCGGTCTTCGCCTCGGACGACGCCAAGGAAGGCGCACAGGCCTTCGCGGAGAAGCGAGCACCGCAGTGGCAGGGGCGATGACCGGGCCGCTGGCCGGACTGACCGTCGTGGAACTCGGCGGGATCGGCCCCGGGCCGTTCTGCGCGATGCTCCTCGCCGACTCCGGTGCGGACGTGATCCGGATCCATCGCCCCGGCGACGCCGGGCGTGCGCCCAACCCGGTGCTCGACCGCGGCCGCCGCTGCATCGCGGTGGACCTGAAGTCCCCCAACGGAATTGCCGTCGTCCGACGGCTGCTCGACCGCGCGGACGCGATGATCGAGGGATTCCGGCCCGGGGTGCTGGAACGGCTCGGTCTCGCGCCGGACGTGCTGCGCTCGACCAATCCTCGTCTCGTCGTCGGCCGGATGACCGGGTTCGGCCAGACCGGTCCCCTGGCCGCGCGGGCGGGGCACGACATCAATTACATCGCCCAGGCGGGCGTGCTGAACTCGATCGGACGGCCGGACGACAAGCCCGTCCCGCCGCTCAACCTCGTCGGCGACTTCGGCGGCGGCGGGATGCTGCTCGCCTTCGGGCTGCTCGCGGCGCTGCACAGCGCGCGGGAAACGGGCGCCGGCCAGGACGTCGACGCCGCAATGGTCGACGGCGCCGCGCTCCTGATGGCGATGACGTGGGGATTCGCCGCGGAGGGCCGCTGGTCCCCCACTGAGCGCGGCGTCAACCTCTTCGACGGCAGCGTCCCCTACTACGACACCTACGAATGCGCGGACGGGAAGTACGTCGCGGTCGGGGCGATCGAACCGGCGTTCTTCCGCGCCCTCGTCGAAGGATTGGGGTTGGCGGACCGGATCGATCCGGCACGGCAGACGGACGCCGCCACGTTCGAGCAGACCCGCAAGCTGTTCTCTGGCGCCTTCGCGACGCGCACCCGCGACGAGTGGGTCGCGCACTTCGACGGGGTCGACGCCTGTCTCACGCCGGTCCTCTCGATGGCCGAAGCCACCCGCGACGCGCACCTGCGGGACAGAGGGACCTTTATGACCGTCGACGGGGTCGTCCACCCCGCTCCCGCACCGCGTTTCTCCGCTACCGCAACAGCTTCGCCTGCCGCTCCGGCTTCCGCAGGCGCCCACACCGACGCGATCCTCGCCGGACTCGGATTCGGCCCCGCCGAGGTCGCCGCGCTCCGCGAAGAAGGGACCGTCGCATGACCTACTGGCCCGACCCCATCCCCCGCCGCCTCGACTACCCGGCCGTCTCCGTCGGCGAGCTGCTGACCGCCGTCTGCCGCCGGTTCGCCGACCAGGTCGTCATCGAAGACGGTGCCGAGGAAGTCACGTTCGCGCAGCTGCTCGCCGAAAGCTCAGCGCTGGCGCACGCGTTGCACGCCGACGGACTCGGACCCGGCGACACGGTCCTGCTCCACCTGCCCAACGGCCGTGACTACGTCGTCGCCTACACCGGGGTGCAGCTGGCCGGCGCCGCCGTGTCGCCCGCCAATCCCCTGCACCCGGTCGACGGGTTGCGGCACCAGATCCAGGAATCGCGCGCCGTAGCTGTCCTCAGTCACCCCGACCACGTCGAGTCGGCACTCCGCGCGGCCGAGGGCACCGCCGTCCGCCGCGTCGTGACGACAGCGGGGTCGGCGGCCGCGCCCGCCGCGCAGGATCCGCCGGACGTGCTCTCGCTGGCGGACTACGCCGCCGGTCAGCCGACCGAGCCGCCCGCGCCGAAGGCCACGTCCGAGGACATCGCGCACCTGGCGTTCACCGGCGGCACGACCGGCGTCTCCAAGGGCGTGCGGGTGCTGAACCGGAACGTGATCGCCAACGTGACGCAGGCCGTCGCCTGGCGCGGCGGGTACGCGATCGACCTGGCTTCCGGCGAGCTGGAGCTGAGGTCCTTCGGCCGCGACGACACCGGATTGCAGGCGGGGCGGGGCGTGTCGGTCGTCGCCGGGCCGATGTACCACGCGCAGGCGCTGATCAACACCCTGTTCATGATCACCGCCGGGGCGCGGATCGTGATCATGGGCCGGTTCGACCCGGACGTCATGCTCGGCCTGATCGAGTCAAAGCGCGCCACCTACCTCAACGGCAGCCCGACGATGTGGCACGCCCTGCTCGCCTGCCCGAGCGCCCGCACGCGCGATCTCACCTCCGTGCAAGTGGTGTCGTCCGGTGCCGCCCCGATCGACCTCGAAACGATGAAGGCGCTGCGATCGGTCTTCCCGTCGGCCATGCTCAACGAGGGCTGGGGACTGACCGAGGGCACCTGCCTGGTCGCCGCGTCCCCCGCGTTCCACGGAGCCCGTCGCAAGCTGGGTAGCGTCGGCCAGCCGGTCCCCGACACGACTCTGGAAGTGCGCGCCCCCGACGGCACGGTCCTCGGCCCGAACGAGCACGGCGAGCTCTGGGTCCGCGGCCCGCAGGTCAGTGATGGCTACCTGGGCCACGACGAGCTGACCGCGGAGCAATTCGTGGGCGGCTGGCTGCGGACCGGCGACATCGGCTGCGTGGACGAGGAGGGTTTCGTCTTCATCAGCGACCGGCTCAAGGACATGCTGATCTACAAGGGCTACAACGTGTATCCGCGGGAGCTGGAGGAACTGATCGTGCAGTACCCCGGCGTGGACGGCGCCGCCGTCGTCGGCCGCCCGGACGCGGCAGCCGGTCAGCTCCCGGTCGCCTTCGTCGTCGCGAAGCCGGGCGCGGAGATCGATCCGGTGCAGCTGCAGGCTTTCGTCGCCGAGCGAGTGCTGCCGTACAAGAAACTCCGCGAGGTGCACGTGATCGACAAGCTGCCCTCGAGCGCGGCAGGCAAGATCCTCAAAGCCGAGCTGCGCAAACAGCTGTGACAGAACGGAAAAGCGGCCGGCGAGGGCCGCTTTTCCGTTCTGCGTCAGGTGCCGGTGACCAGACCCCAGAGACCGTCCGGCCCGGCCGCCGACGCGGTTGCGGCCACGCGGGCGTCCCACTGCTCCGTGGTCCCGTACTCCGCTCGCCACGCCAGCACCGGGAGGGTCAGGCGGTGCAGGAAGTGCTCCTGCGCGGTCCCGATCGCGCCGTGCAGCTGGTGTGCGTGACGGACGACCACCGAAGCGGCATGGCCCGCGCACGAGCGCGCGACCGCGACGGCGAACTCGTCCGGGGAATCGGCGGCGGCGGCGGTGTCCACCGCCGCGTCCACAGCGGCCCGTGCGAGCGTCGCTTCCGCCGCCAGATCTGCCAGCAGATGCTGGACGGCCTGGAACTTCGCCAGCGGACGGCCGAACTGCTTCCGGGTCGTCACGTGCTCGATCGCGAGCGCGCAGGCCGCTTCGAGCGCGCCGACGACCTGGATCGCGCGCAGCAGCGCGGCCCGCAACTCGAACTGCCCGGCGACTGCCGGGCCGACCGGCGCACCGGCCACCTCGTCCGCGACAGTGACGGTGTCCCGCGGCTCGCCCGCGAGGTTCTCCCCAGACGTGATCGTGAGCGAATCCGCGGGCACGTCGGCGACCCGCCAGACCGGGCCGTCCTGCCACAAGCACACGACGCGCTCGCTCTCGGCGGCGAACGGGACCTCCGCCGCGGTGCCGTCGCGGAGGATCGCCGCGGTCCGGCGGCGGTCGTCCCCGGGCAATCCCGCCGAGCGCAGCAGCCATCCGGCGAGGAGGTCGTGCTCTCCGACCGGGAGCGCTTTGCCCTGGGCAGCCAGTTCGCCGACCACCACGGCCGCTTCCCGCCAGCCGGCTCCGCTTCCGCCTTCGGCCTCCGGCGCGGTCAGCCGGGTCAGGCCCAGCCCGGCCAGCCGGTCCCACCGGCCGGGACTCTCGTCGGCGATCACCTCGCGGACGGTGGCGACCAGGTCCGGGTCGGCCGAGGGCGGATCAGGCAGTTCGGTCATCGCAGCCCCAATTCTCGTGCGATCACGCCGCGCAGCACCTCGTTGGTACCGCCGCGCAGCGTGAATCCGGGTCGATGGGTGACGGCGCGCCGGACGAGCGCGGCGAGTTCGTCACCAGGCGCCGTCCGCCGGTCGGCGAGATCGGCGACGTCGCCTTCGAACGTCGTCCCCAGCACCTTCACGACGGCCGCCGCGGTGGAGACGTCCTCGTGCCGGGCCAGACCCGCGGCGACCGCCGACGACATCCGGTGCAGCCCGGCCAGCCGCGCGACGCACGCGCCGACCGCGGCATCCGCGTCTCGGGTGAGACCGGCCAGCAGGCGGTAGGTCGACAGGAAACGTTCCGGCCCGCTGCGTTCGTAGGAGAGTTCGGACGTAACCTGGGTCCAGCCGTCGCCGATGGCGCCCAGTACCAGGTCGTCCGGCACGAAGACGCTGTCGAGACGGACCTCGTTGAAGTGATGCGAGCCGTCCAGGGCGAGGATCGGGCGGATCTCGACGCCCGGCGAGGACAGCTCGACGATGAACTGGCTGAGGCCTGCGTGCCGGTGTTCGGGATCGGGCGGCTCGGTGCGCGCCAGCGCGAAGAACGCGTCTGCGTGGTGCGCGCCGGACGTCCAGACCTTCGTCCCGGTGATCCGCCAGCCGCCTTCGGCGCGGTCCGCCCGGGTGCGCACCGAGGCCAGGTCGGAGCCGGTGTCCGGCTCGCTCATCCCGATCGCCCAGTACACCTCCCCCGCGGCGATTCCCGGCAGGTACCGTCGCTTCTGCGCTTCGGTGCCGTACTTCAGCAGAGACGGCGCGGCCTGCCGGTCGGCGATCCAGTGCGCCGCGACCGGGGCTCCCGCGGCCAGCAGCTCCTCAGTGACGACGAAGCGTTCTCCGAAGCCGCGACCGTGGCCGCCGTACTCGACCGGGATCGTCATGCCGAGCCAGCCCCGTGCGGCCAGCGCCTTGGTGAACGCCGGGTCGTGGCCGCCGAGCCAGCTGTCGACGTCAGGGGTGAAATGGCCGTCCTCGAGCTGCGCGGCGACGAATTCGCGTACCTCCATGCGCAGCGCCATCAGTTCGGCGCTCTCTCGTTTTCCTTGCGGTAACAGCGAAATCCGTCGACGCATCACGCCCCCTGGAAGTTCGGCCGGCGCTTTTCGAGCATCGCGGCGACGGCCTCGTGGTGGTCCGCGGTCTGATGCGCGATCGCTTGGTAGGCGGCGGACAGCTCGAGCACGCCGTCGAGGCTGCGGCCTTCGGCTTCGCGCAGCAGCCTCTTCGCCATTCTGACGGCGTGCGGCGGATTGGCCGCGACTCGCCGAGCCAGTTCGAAAGCGGTCGGCAGCAGCTGGTCGGGCTCGACGACGCGCGAGACGATGCCCCACTCCATGGCGGTGGTGGCGTCGACGCGATCGCCGGTGAGTGTCATCTCCGCGGCCCGCGCCGCGCCGACCGCCCGCGGCAGGAAGAACGCGCCGCCGTCGCCCGGGATGATGCCGAGCTTCACGAACGACTCCGCGAAGAACGCCGTCGTGGACGCGATCCGCAGGTCGCACATCATCGCCAGATCGCAGCCGGCCCCGACGGCCGGCCCGTTCACCGCCGCGATGAGCGGGACCTCGCAGGCGTGCAATGCCCGCGGGATGCGCTGGATCCCGTCCCGGTACGCGGTGCGCTGCCCGACCGGCGGGTGCCCGAACAACCCGGCGCGGCCGGCCATGTCCTTGACGTTGCCACCCGACGAGAAGGCACTGCCAGCACCGGTCACGACCACCGCGCGGACGGTGCTGTCGCGGTTGACCCGGTCGGCCGCGGCCACCAGCGCGTCGATCATGTCGGGGCCGGAGATCGGATTGCGCTGCGCGGGCAGGTCGAGGGTCCATGTCTCGATCGCGTCGGCGCGCTCGACGCGTAGCGGTGTCGCCATGCTGCTCCTGTCCGGTCGACGGCATTGCAGCCTCACTCTGCTCTCCGCGCCGGACCGGGTCCAAGACGCAGCCACGCCCGAAGCGATAGGCCGCGCCTATCCGGCCGCTCGCCTATGCTCGGCGGGTGGACCTACGGCTCGTCGAGTACTTCATCGCGGTCGTCGACCACGGCAGCGTCACCAAGGCAGCGCAGGCCCTCTTCATCGCCCAGCCGTCGCTGTCGCAGGCGATCAAATCGCTCGAACGCGAACTCGGCGCGGACCTGTTCGACCGGACCGGCCGCGCCCTCGAACTGACCGGCACCGGACGGTCGTTCGAGGTGGCTGCCCGCCGCGTGCTCAGAGATGTCGCGGTGGCGCGCGACCGGGTCGGCGCGGTCCGCGAGCTTCGGGCCGGCCAGCTGCGGATCAGCGCGGTCGCCGACGTGACGCTCCATCCGCTGCCGATCCTGGTGCAGGCGTTCCGCACCCGGCACCCGGACGTCGAAGTG
Organism: Amycolatopsis echigonensis; assembly: GCF_014174495.1. Taxonomy (GTDB): domain Bacteria; phylum Actinomycetota; class Actinomycetes; order Mycobacteriales; family Pseudonocardiaceae; genus Amycolatopsis; species Amycolatopsis echigonensis. Next base: position 12,727 of record NZ_JACJHR010000019.1, on the reverse strand, counting down.
CGGATCACCGACCCCGGGCATGTGGGCGGGGTGGTCGCCGAAGTGCGCCAGGGCCACGCCGACCTCGGGCTCGCCACGCTCCCGCTGAAAGCGGCGTCGCTGACTGTCCGGCCGATCGGGCCGCAGCGGATGGTCCTGGCGATGACGCCCCAGCTCGCGGCTGACCTGCCCGATCCGGTCCCGCAGGCCATGCTCGCGAAGTTGCCGCTGATCCGCGGCGTCGACGACCGGCTGGCCGATCTCGTCGAGCACCCCGAGGCGCTGCCACCCGCGCGGGACGCGACAGTGCGCAGCGGATTCCGGCAGGTCACCTGGGAATTGGTGCGGCTCGGCGCGGGCATGGCCGTGATGCCGGAAGGCATCGCCGAGCGGCAGCTGACCGGCGTCGAGCTGCGCGGGCTCGACCCGGACATCCGGCGTGAGGTGGCGTGCGTCTACCGTGCCGACCAGCTTTCGCCCGCGGCCACGGCTTTCCTGGCGACGTTCCCGCTTGCCGGGCCGGCCTGACGCGGTCAGGCCTCGGACGCCGGAGCCGGTTCCGGCGTCGTCCCGGCGATCTCCGCGGCAACGTTCAGGAACGCCCGCGCGGGCGGGGAAAGCGACTCGTCGTGGTAGACCAGTCCGTATCGGGCTGGCAGCGCCGGAACCATTTCCCGGACGCGCGCGCCGTGCTGGAGGGCAGTATCCCGCAACGAGCGCTCGACCCACGTCGGTCCGGCGCCGGCAAGCGCGAAGGCGAGCCGCGCCTCGCGGTTCTGCACCACCACCGCCGGTCGGCGGGCCCGCTGGCCGGGGCTCATCGCCTCATACATGCGCTGCGCGTGGGCAGTTCCCTGCGGAACCACGATCATCGCCGCGTCGAGGTCCTCCCAGGCGAGCGAACCGACTTGCGGCGAGTCCTCGCCAGGCGGGAGGACGAGGTCGTACTCCTGGGTGCCGAGCGCGAGCGTGGTCAGGCTCTCCGCCGCCCGGCACGCGACCGGCAAGTGGGCCACAACGACCTCGCAGACCGCGTTGTGCAAGAGTTCGTCGACGCGGCTTTCGTCATACATCGTGGCCAGCGTGACGCGCACCTGCGGATGCCGCCGGTGGAATTCCGCGACGATCAGCGGCAGGGCCCCGCTGGCCACCGCCGGATGCGCCCGGATATCGACCCGGCCGTTGAGCCGGCCCTCGGCGTCCGGCACGGAACCAGCCGCGGTCGCCATGTCGCGCAGAATGGTCCGCGCCGGGCCCACGAGAGCGTGGCCGGCCGAGGTCGGCACCATGCCGCGGCCGATGCGATAGAAGAGCGGCGTCTTCAGCTCCCGTTCAAGCGAGCGCAGCCCCTGGGAGATCGTCGGCTGGGCCACGCCGACAGCTCCGGCGGCGGCGTTGACGCTGCCGTGGTCGACCACCGCGAGAAAGTACCGGACATGCTGCGGATCCACGCGGGCATCCTAGACGCGCCGCGTCCGCTCGCGCTGGCGCGAGCGGACGCGGCCGGCGCGGGGATCAGCGCGACGCCATCCGGATGGCGCCGTCGAGGCGGATCGTTTCGCCGTTCAAGTAGCCGTTTTCCAAGATCTGGCTTGCGAGCAGCGCGAACTCGTCGGTCGTGCCGAGCCGGTGCGGGTTCGGCACGCTGGCCGCGAGCGCGGCGCGGACGTCGTCGCGCAGCCGGCCCAGCAGCGGCGTGTCCATGATGCCCGGGGCGATCGTGCAGACCCGAATTCCCTTCGAGGCCAGGTCGCGCGCGGCGACGAGTGTCATGCCGACCACGCCTGCCTTCGACGCGGCGTAATTGATCTGCCCGATCTGGCCCTCGAACGCCGCGACCGACGCGGTCAGGACGATCGCTCCGCGCTCCCCGTCGACCACGTCGCGGCGGGCGATCCGCTCGGCCCCAAGCCGCAGCGCGTTGAAGCTTCCGACCAGGTTGAGCTTGATGACGAACTCGAAGTCCTCCAGCGACCCGGCCTTGCCGTCCTTGTCGAGAATGCGCATCTTGCGGCCGGAGCCCGCGCAGTGGACGAGACCGCGCAGTCCCTCGCCCTGGGTCTCGGCCTCGTCGAGCGCCGCAGCGAACGAATCGGGATCGGTGACGTCGCCCGCCACGAAGCGGGCCCGGTCGCCGAGTTCGGCCGCGACGGCCGCGCCGTCGGAGGCGGGCAGGTCGATCAACGTGACGCGGCCGCCTGCCTTGACCAGCCGGCGGGCGGTGGCCAGGCCGAGCCCGGAGGCGCCGCCGGTGATCGCGGTAGTGAGGTTCTCGAGCTGCATGGGTCGCCTTTCGAGGTCAGAGAAGTCCGAAGACGGCGGCGTTGGCCATACCGTCCTCCTCGCGCATGACGGCGCCCGCCAACCTGGCTTCACCGAACCATCCGGAGGATCGCCCGGCAAAGACCCAACCGCAATGCGTGCGTGAGCCGCTGCCTATGAGGTACGAACTCCGCGCACCCGACGCTGTATGGCTGGCACGTCAAGGCATTGCCCAGACGCGGACACGGCGGCCGGCCTCGCCCCTCACGCTCTGCGCCCGGCCAGCAGCGACATTTCCTGGGATCGACCCAGACGAACACAAGGAGAGCCGACCCTGCGCGCGATGCCGTCATCGTCGAAGCCGTACGGACCCCGGTTGGCAAGCGTGGGGGCAGCCTCTCCGCCGTCCATCCCGGCGACCTGACGGCACACGTGCTCACCGCACTTCGGGAGCTTCCACGGTTGCCGGGTTGAACGGCGCGTCGCACGCCCGACGGCCCTTCCCCAGAACGCGGACGACATCGACGTCGAAATCGAAGCTGCCACGTTCCTGCTCCGCCGGATTCGCCACCGTCAACAGCGACAGTTCGCCGACCCGGACCCCGCAGTCGATCAGCACCAAAATGATCGCCCGGTCCCGCAGTTCGGCAAATCCTTTCCCCTTCGTTGTGGCCAGCAGCTTCTTCAGCTCGTTTTCCCGCAGAACCGTCGGCGGATTGTCGGGGACGTGCGGCACCTCCATTTTGTAGAACGGGGACAACTCGACGATCTCTTCCACGTCGTCGAGCCAGCGCCAGAACTGCTGCAGGTGCCGATACTGCTTGGAGATATAACTGTGCGACAGCGACTCGCCGGTGCGGAAATTCGGCCGCTGGCGGAGGTACTCGAAATACCGCTCCAGCTCCCGGCGGCCGATTTCAGGGGCCAGCATCGGCATGTTCTCGTCGTCGAGGTAGTTGACCAGCATGGCCACGCTGTCGAGGCAGGCGTCGATCGTCGAGTCGGCGCGGTTCTTGGCCCTCAGGTGCGTTCTCCAGTCCGAGACGAACTCCCTGATGCGTCGCTCCAGCACCTCAACGGCGGTCATGAAAACAGCCGAATTCGTCCAGTCCCTTGCTTTACGAGCGCCGCGCCCGCCCCGGTATCGCCGCCAAACCACGTGTCAAGATCGTTAACAGCAGCGTTTTCGCAGGTCAGACCCTATACAAGGGGAGGTAGAGTGGGCCGGGTCGGGCTCGAACCGACGGCCAAGGGATTATGAGTCCCCTGCTCTAACCAACTGAGCTACCGGCCCCTGGGTTCGCTTCCGCAGGTCGATCCCCCCAGTTCGAGTCAACTTAGCACAGGCCCCGCGCGGGCCGGGGGCGTAGGCCGATCGGGTCGAGACCCCTCGTGCGGGCCTCCGGTCGCCTAGATTGCAGGGGGTCGGGTCCCGAGAGGAGGCCGCCATGACCATGCCCGGCCGGGTTCCGCTCGCGCTTCTCGACGCTCTCGCCGCCGGGCTCGGACTGGGCTATCTTGCCCGCGACTATCGCGACGCCCTGGTTTCGCACGGGCCGGCCTGGTCGATCGCCGCGGTTGTCGGGATTGCGGTAATCGTGGTGGCATGTCGCGGATACCGCGTCCTTCGCAGCACGAGCACCCGCATGGAGGCGATAATCGCGGACGAACTGTCCCGGCGTAAGCCGTCGCCTCGGCCTCGGCGGTGAGTGCGGGATCCGTTGCGGCCACGAGAGAAATCACCTGCCTAGCTCAATGATGGCACCGTACAAGCCGGGGGCGAGCGCGTCGGCGAGACCGCCCGGCGGCACTGCCTCGCGAAGAAGGTGCAACCAGGCGAAAACCGAACCCAGCAGCATCGCGTGCACTACCGGCACCTCGGGTCGCCGGGCCAGTTCGCCGCGGGCGATCGCGCGGTCGAGCACTTCGGCCAGGTACGCCCGTTCCCGGATCAGGAACAGTTCGCCAAGCCGGGCCGTGGGGCCGTCCTCGGCGCGGAGGTCGGCAAGCAGGCCGGGCAAGGCGTTTCGCACCTGTGGTCCGTCCAAAGCGGACTGAATGTCGGCGAGAACGCTTGCTACGTCACCACGCAGAGTGCCGGTGTCGTGCGGTGCCGCGATCGCGTCATCGTGCACGACTGCGGCGAAGACGAGTTCCGCTTTGGACTTCCAGCGCCGGTACAGAGCCGCCTTGCCGACGCCGGCGCGCGCGGCGATCGCGTCGACCGTGCACCTCTGGTAGCCGACCTCCTCCAGCAGCTCGTTGACCGCGGCCCGCACTGCCGCGTCGATTCCCTGCTCACGCGGCCGTCCGCGCCGGTTGTGCGTCATGGCCCACAGTTTACGATACTGGCAGTTCCGTATATCTTCAGGGCATGACCTGGGACAAAACCTCCGCCCGCACCCTCGCCGTCGACCCGGCCGCGCTGTGGGACGTCCTTGCCGACGTCGAGAACTGGCCACGCTGGGACCCGGACGTCGCGCGCGTCGTGCTGCACGGACCGGCCGCTGCCGGTTCGACCGGATTCCTTTACCCCAGCGGCGGACTCCGCGGCAGCGTGCACGCGAAGCTCGCGAAGGACTTCACCTTCACGAGCTGGCGGCCCGGACGCGAACTCGGGCTCTGCCAGCCCGTGCCGTTCGGGAAGATGGACCTCCGGCTGAGCGTCGCGGCCGCCGCCGGCAGGGCCGAACTGACCCAGCGCGTCGTCCTCGACACCCCGCTGCGGGCGGTCATGGTGCGGATCATCGCTGACGACATCGTGGCGAACTTCGGCCGGAAGTGCGCCGCGCTGACCCGGCTCGCCGTCGCGAAAGCGAGCTGACTCGCCCTTGCGGCCCCGGCCGGGACCGCAAGGGCGGACCGGCTAGTTCCGGTACCGGAACAGGATCCGGCCCCGGTCGAGGTCGTACGGGCTCAACTCCACCAGGACCCGGTCGAACGGCACGATCTTGATGAAGTTCTTCCTGATCTTGCCGCTGATGTGGGCCAGCACGTGGTGCCCGTTCGCCAGTTCGACGGTGAACCGGGCGTCGCGCAGGCACTCGACCACGGTTCCCTCGACTTCGATCCCGCCCTTACCGGCCATGGCGCATCAGCTCCACCGTGCTGTTCGCCCGCCGCGCGCCGATGCCCTCGAACAGCGCCGTCGCCGCTGCGTTGGCCTCGTTCACCTCGGCGGATGCCGTCGGGATGCCCGCTTGGCGCAGGACGTCGAGCGTGTGGGTCAACAACCCGCGCGCGATGCCGCGGCGGCGCCGATCAGCACGGACGGCGATGAGCCCGATCCGAGGCAGGCGCGTCACCTGAACCACCCGGACCAGGCCCACGTACTCGCCCTCCTCGACCGCCACGGCGTACTTCGACGGGTCCACGATGGTGTCGCCAGCCGCGCGAGGCAGCACCTCGGCTGGCATCTCCGACCAGCCGACAGTCGCCTCGACCTCGGCGCGAATGACGCGGTCGAGCTCGCGCAACGGACCCTCGTCAGCGGATCCGGCGGGCACGAACGCGACGCCCGACGGCAGCCCGACCGGTCCGGTGACCTGCGGGTCTGTGGGCGCGACGTACTCCCACTCGCGCCGCCGGACCGTCAGGCCGGCCCGCTGCCAGCCGTCCAGCAGTTCGCGGTCGGTTTCGTCGACCACGGTGTGCACGGGGTCCGGCACCGCGGCCAGCATCTCGCGGGCGAGCTGGTCGAAGACGGAGCGGTGCCAGGCGTCGACGCTGAGGAAAACCCGTCCGTCTGGCCGGGTCGTGGCCTCGCCGCGACCGGCGACCCGGCCGTCGTCCAGTGCCTGCCATAGTCCCGGTCCGAGCCGGGTGATGCGCACCGCGGGTTCGCCCGCGGTGAAACGCAGAGTGTCCATGATGGTCACCTTTCGGAGTGCCTTCGCTCAAGGCGCTCCTGGCAACCCCTACGTCAGTCGCCCGACCGTGACGACACGGGGAGCACCCACATCGAAACAGCGTTCATGGGTCTCACCTCCTGGCGTCGAGTCACGGTCGAGGCGAACCATAACGGCGCGCTCCGGGCCCCGTCCACCGAATTAACTTCTCCTCAGCCGATCCGCAGCACCACCTTGCCGCGACCGTGTCCGGCGGCCACCTCGCGATGGGCGTTCGCGGCGTCGTCGAGCGAGTACTCCGACCGGACGGTCACCCGCAGTTGTCCTCGCGCGCACAGGTCCAGCAGTTCGCGGAGCCGCCGGGCGGAACGGTCGCTGGTGAGCCACTGCGCGCCGAGTTCCGCGGCCAGCGGAGGCTCCACAATGGACCCGATCCGGCCGCGATCAGCCACCAGTTCCGCTGCGATGCGAAGGTTCCCGTGTCCCGCGGTATCGAAAGCGAGGTCGATCCCGTCTGGAACGGCTTCGCGGAGACGGTCGAGTTCGCCTTCGCCGTACACCACTGGTATGGCACCGAGCGTGCGGAGATACTCCTGGTTCTCCTCGCTGCCGGTCCCGATTACCCGCAGCCCGCGGAGACGCGCCAACTGGACCGCCATCGAGCCGACGCCGCCGGCCGCGCCGTGAATCAGGATCGTCTCGCCGGACTTGGCGCCGAGCCGCTCCAACGCGGTGTGCGCAGTCTGCCCGGAAGCCGACAACGCCCCCGCCGTCAGCCAATCGACGTTCTCGGGCTTGACGACCACCTGGCTGGCCGGGACAGCGAGGTACTCGGCGTAGCAGCCCAGCACGCGGAATCCGGCAACCTGCTGTCCTGTCTCGAATTCGGTCACTCCCGCGCCGGCCTGGACGATCGTCCCGGCGAACTCGTTGCCCAGGATCTGCGGGAATTCAATGGTCGCGCCCGGCGGCGTCCAGCCGTCCCGGATCGCGACGTCGGTCGGCTGAACGCCGGCGGTCTCGACGCGTACCAGCACTTCTCCCGGCTTCGCGACCGGCGTCGGCAATTTATGGACCGTCAGCCGTTCCGCGGGCCCGAACTCGTCGATCGCGGCCGCGCGCATGACCGTCGGAATCCCGGACATCACGCCACCGCCTTCGCGGTCGTGCGGACGAATTCCGCCATTTCCGCAACGCTTTGCGCCGCATCTGCCTGCAGGGTCGTAGTCGTCACAAAATCCCCTTCACGCGCGATCCTCGCCGCCGGCTGGGCGGTGCTTACAGTGGACTTCATCAAGCGGACTTGATGTCAAGCACGGAAAGAGCTGCCATGCCCCAGATCACGCGCGAGGTCGTCTGGCTGAAGCCGGGACAGATCGCCGAACGCGCCGGTGTCAGCGTGCCGACGCTGCACTATTACGAGAGCCGCGGGCTCATCGCGAGCAGGCGCACGAGCGGCAACCGGCGCGAATACCGGCGCGACACGCTGCGCATGATCGCCTTCATCCGGACCGCGCAGCGGGTCGGGGTGTCGCTGGAAGAAATCAAGGAAGCGCTCGCCGAACTGCCGGACCAGCGGATCCCGACCAAACGCGACTGGGCGCGCATCTCCCGCCGCTGGCACGAGCGCCTCACCGCGCGGATCGAGGAACTGACCGCGTTGCGCGACCGGTTCACCGACTGCATCGGCTGCGGATGCCTGTCGCTGAAATCCTGCCCGTACTCGAATCCGGACGACGTTCTCGGGCAGGGCGGCGCGGGGGCGCGACGGTTTCCGCACTAGCTCCTCGCCGGAGTTTCGCGGGCCCTGAGGGAATCAGAGCCCGTGAAGGCGGCTCACGGGAGGCGGGCTGGCCGTCGCTGCTCGCGGATGGCCCATACGGCCCTTGGCCCACGACGAGGTCGAGCCGCCGGGGCGGCCCGGTCAGCCTGGCCGCGGCGAATGGGCCGTCCTAACCGCCGAGCGCGGCCCGGAAGTACCGTCCCGTCGCGCCGTCGTGCTCGGCGAGCCCCTTAGGCGTGCCGGTGTAGAGCACCTGGCCGCCGTTCTCGCCGGCGCCGGGGCCGAGGTCGAGCACCCAGTCCGCCGCGGCGACGACGTGCAGCGAATGTTCGACGACCACGAGCGTCCGGCCCTCGTCGACCAGCCGGTCCAGGAGCGCGACCATCCGCGTGGTGTCGCTGGGATGCAGGCCCGCGGTGGGTTCGTCGACGAGCAGGTCGTCGCTGGTCGAGTCGAGCTGGCGGGCGAGTTTCAGCCGTTGCCGCTCGCCGCCCGACAGCGTGTCGAGCGTGCGGCCGCTCGCCAGGTGCCCGAGACCCAGTTCGCCGAGCAGCGCGGCCAGCCGGACCACGTCCGGATGCGGCACGTACCGGGCCAGCGCCGACACCGGCGTGTCCAGCACTTCGAGCACCGTGCGCCCCTCAAGCCGCGTTTCCAGTGCCTCCGCACGGAATCCGGTCGCGTCGCACTCCTCGCACGGCGTGTCGACGTCCTCCAGGAACGCCAGGTCGGTCCGCCGCACGCCGGTGCCGCGGCAGGCCGGGCACCCGCCCTGCGAACGCGGGTTGAACAGCTTCGGCGACTCGCCGCTCGCCTCGGCGAACGCGCGCTGCACCGGATCGGCCAGTCCGAGCCAGGTGCCGACCGTCGACCGCCCCGTCGCGACGATCTGGCTCTGGTCGACGACAGTGAACCGCGGGTGCCGCTCGGCGAGTTCGCCCGCCAGCGTCGACTTCCCGGACCCGGCCACCCCGGTGATCACGGTGAGCACGCCAGTCGGCACGTCGACGTCGATATCGCGCAGCGTGTGCCGGTCCAACCCGCGCAACGGCAGCCAGCCGGTGGGCTCTCGCAGCGTGTCCTTGAGCCGGACGCCGGTGCGCAACGCTCGCGCGGTCGTCGTGTCGGCCTTCCGCAACTCCGCCGGCGGACCGTGAAACACGACGCGTCCGCCCGCTTCTCCGGCTCCTGGCCCCAGGTCGATCACGTGATCCGCGGCGACCATCACCGCTTCGTGGTGATCCACCACCAGCACCGTGTTGCCATGATCACGCAACCGCCGCAGTACATCGACCAGGGACGCGACGTCGGCCGGATGCAGCCCGTCCGTCGGTTCGTCGAGGACGTAGGTGAGGTCGGTGAGGCTGGATCCCAGGTGCCGCACCAGTTTCAGCCGCTGCGACTCGCCGCCGGACAACGTCGGTGTCGCGCGGTAGCAGTGCAGATGCCCGAGGCCGAGCGTGATCATCGATTCCAGCCGCAACCGCAGCGCGGCCACCAGCGGACGCGCCCACTCGTGGTCCAACCCGGCGCAGAATTCCAGCAACCCCGCCGCGTCGCGATATCCGAGGTCCACAATGGACACGCCGTTGATCCGGCTCTCCCGCGCGGCCGGGGCGAGCCTGCTGCCGTCGCAGTCCGGGCACGGCCGCTGCCGGGTCACCTCGGCCAATGCTGCCCGCACCGCCGGTCCCGGCTTGGCTTCGCGTTCCACGAGCAACCGCCGGATCCGCGGGACCATCGACTGGTACTTGGCGCTGGCCGGGAACCGGGGCAACGGATTCGGCGGCTTCTGCGTCGGTCCGTGCAGCAGGAACTGCACCAGTTCCTCAGGCCATTCCCGCAACGGCAGGTCGTTGTCGAAGAATCCCGAGTAGACATAACGCTTCCAGATCCAGCTGCCGACCGCGAAACTGGGGAAGACCATCGCCCCGTCGTTGAGCGAACGGCTGCGGTCGATCATCCGCTCGCCGTCGATGTCGGTGACCGTGCCGAGCCCCGCGCAGGCCGGGCACATGCCGGACGGATCGTTGAACGAGTACGCCGGCGAATAGCCCGCGGACGGTTCGCCCAGGCGGGAGAACAGCATCCGCAGCATCGTCCACACCTCGGTGGCGGTGCCGACCGTCGACCGCGAATTCGTCCCGAGCGGCCGCTGATCCACCACGACGACGGTGGTCAGCCCGCTGAGCGAACTGGCCTCGGGCGCCGGATCGTGCGGCAGTTTGGTCCGGACGAACGCGGGCATTGTCGAGTACAACTGCCGCCGCGACTCGGCCGCCAGCGTCGCGAACGCCAGCGACGACTTGCCGGACCCCGACACTCCGGTGACCGCGACCAGCTGGTGCTTCGGGATGTCGACGTCCACATCGGCCAGGTTGTGAGTGCGCACACCGCGGAGGCTGATCAGGTTCGACGGCATGTCTCGCAGCCTACGTCCCGGAGGGGGTTCGGCTCGGATGGGTTGCGCCGGATCGCGGACTGGCGGTTTCGACGGGCTCGTAAGTTTCCGCGGACTCACGGACTTCCTCGGCCTGGCAGAATTCGGCGACCTGGCGGGATTCCGCGATCCACGGGCTTCCGCGGCACGAGGACGTTAGCGGCCCGAAGGGATTCCGCAACCTCACAGGTTTCAGCAGCCTCGCGGGCTTCCGCAACCTCGCGGGCCTCCGCGACCTGGCGGGCCTCCGCAACCTCGCGGGCTTCGGCGAGCAGCGATGAGGAGTGGCACGTGTCGGGAAGCCTTGGGCGAGCTTCGGAGGCGAATTTTCGGCGTTGGATTATTCGGTGCGGAACATTCGGCTTGGGGTTCGCTCCAGTCGCTGGTCCCTTCGCTGATGCTGCGGCTTTGTCGTGCTTCGCGACCGGTGCGAGCAACCCGGGTTCGAGCAGCTTTGGTCGATGTCGAGTGCTTCAGCGGAGTTCGCTCGCTCAGCATCACTCGCCTCGACCGACGTCGGCCTTGCTTCGGCCACGTCGCTCAATCCGGTCTGGACCGCAGCGTGCTTCGCGCTCGACAGCGAACGCGTCCGGGCCTCCGGTCCGCTCAGCACCGACAAGCCGCAGACTTTGGACTTGCTGGTCCATTTTTCCGGAGGCACCCTGGCCGAGCCAGGCGGGCACGGTCCCGCGCGTGTTTTCGGAACGGAGCGAGGACCCCGATGTCTCTTGACCATTACTACCTGCTCGGACGGTCCGGATTGCGGGTCAGCCGGCTCGCGCTCGGCACGATGAACTTCGGCGTCGACGGGTTTCACGCCGCGTACGGGAAGTCCGAGGAGGAGGCGCGGCCGATCTTCCGCAAGTACGTCGAGGAGGGCGGAAATTTCGTCGACACGGCCGACTTCTACACCGCGGGCGAGAGCGAACGGCTGATCGGCAAGTTCATCGCCGAGACGGGCGAGCGGGACCGGCTCGTGCTGACGTCGAAGTTCACCAACAGCGTCGCCCCGGGCGATCCGAACGCGGGCGGCAATGGCCGCAAGCACATGATCCGGTCAGTGGAAGCGTCGCTGCGCCGGCTGGGCACCGATTATCTCGACCTCTTCCTGCTGCACACGTGGGATCGGATCACACCGGTCGAGGAGGTGCTGCGCACGTTCGACGATCTGGTGCGGGCGGGAAAGATCCGGTACGCCGGGCTGTCCGACGTGCCGGCGTGGTACGCGAGCCGTGCGCAGACGCTCGCCGACGCGCATTCGCTGCCGCCGATGATCAGTCTGCAGCTGCCGTACTCGCTGATCGAGCGGACGATCGAAACCGAGCACGTCCCGGCGGCTCAGGAGCTGGGACTGGGAATCACCGCGTGGAGCCCGCTCGGCAGCGGGTTCCTGAGCGGCAAATACCGCAGTTCGGCGGCAGGACTCAGCGGCGAGGGCCGGTTGGCCGGCGCGTCCGGGGCCTGGACTGCGCAGCAGTGGGAGCTGCTGAAGACGCTCGAGACGGTTGCCGACGAGCTGAACGTGACGATGGCGCAGGTCGCGATCAACTGGGTCGCGACACAACCGGGCATCGCGTCGGCGATCGTCGGGGCGAGCAGCGCACGGCAACTGGACGCGACGATGCACGCGCTCGATTTCACCCTGCCCGCCGACCTGCGCGAGACCATGGACCGCGCGAGCGAGGTGCCGCCGGCCGGGCCGTACCGGATGTTCACGCCGGACTACCAGTCGTGGCTGGTCAACCCCGGCGCGAAGGTCGGCGACAAACCCGAGGGGTATCGGCCGGTGGTGCGGAACTGGGTGCCGGCGAAGCAGGCGTGAACCGCGCGGGATTCCGCGCACTGGGAAAAATGATTTCCTCCGCCCTTTTCAAGATATAGCGCACCCCGGGGCTTGCCGCAAGCCCCGGGGGATGGCGCAGAATCGCTGCTCGACCATGAAATTCGAGCTGTGGGGGGGGGCGGGTGTGCGGGCGAGATCGGGACTGGGGACGTGCGGGAAAGTCTCCCCGCCAAAGATTCTTCCGGCGCGGCCGCCGAGAGCGCATTCGCGCGGGTCCTTGAGCCCGCCGCCGGGGCGGAGTTCGCGCGCGGCCGCCGCTCCACCGAAGGCCGTCGCACAGCTCCGACAGACCCGCGGCGCGGCCGTCCCCGGCGACGCCGAATCCGCGCCGCAGGTCCAACTCGCCGGACATGCCTCATCAACCGGCTTGGTTCTGCCGCCTGGTCCAATTCACTCGACCGACCGCGATGCCCGACACGCTCGACATAGCCCAGCCGGACAACTCCAGGAGGTCCGAGGCAGGGTCTGGCCCGCCCTAGCCGGAGGCTCTGTTCGCCCTTGCCGGAGGCTCCCCGCCACACCACGGCCCGGGCCGCCCGCGGGCACGGTTTGCCATCCACTGTGCGCCAGAG
>NZ_JACJHR010000189.1 GCF_014174495.1 Amycolatopsis echigonensis | reverse complement strand
GACCGTCCGTGTGCCCAAGACCGAGGCGGCCAAGCCGCGCCGCATCGCGATCAGCGGCAAGTGACCATCCCCAGGCAGTCCACCGGCAATGCCCGCGCCACCTGCCCCGCCTAGCACAGCCGCGGGTCGGTGGCGCGGGCGTTGCTGTGGCTGTGAGAAACCGGGCTGCTAGCTCGTCGCGGCTCCCGCGGTGGTGGCGTCAAGCCGGAACTTGGTCAGGGCGCTGTCGAAGGTGTCCTGTTCGTGGGCGGAGACCAGCATCTCGGCGACGTCCCGGAGTTTGGTGTTGGTGTTCTGCGAGGCTCCCTTGAGCAAGTGGAACCCGCCTTGGGCGTCGCAGCCGAAGTGGCGCATCAGCAGGCCCTGGGCCTGTCCGATCGTCTGCCGGGTCTCCAGCGCCACCTTGAGGTGGTCCACCAGGCGGCGGCTGTCGTGGAACAGTTGCGCGTTGTCGAACACCACGCCGGCGTGCACCGTCAGCAGCAGCGCGACGTCGTGGACGGTCTCGTCGAATCGGTGCGGCTCGTCGGAGAACACCGTCAGCACCGCCGACCCGCCCGATCCGCCGCAGCGGCGGGTCGGCACCGGCAACACCAGGACACTGCGATAGCCGTGCTCGGCCAGACGCGCGCTGAACCGCGGCCACCGCTGATCGGTGTGCGTGTCGTCCACCCGGCGAGGTTCGCGATACCGCAACGCTTCCACGAGCGGGCCGTCACCGGTCAGCATGTCCTGCGTGGGCGCCGCTGCACCCGGCGTCGCGCAGGCCGCCACCACGTCCGCTTGCTCGGCCCGCGCGCCGGTCATGGTGACGGTGACCGCCGCGCAGCCCGGCACGGTGCGCAGCACCCGCTCGGCAAAGCGTCCCAGCGCGCCCGTCACGTCGTCGTCCTCGACCAGCCGCGACACCTCGGCCAGCTCCTGGGAGATGGTCAGCAGCTCGGTTTCGCCGGTCATGCGCACAAACCCCTTTGTCGCGGCAACGGCCACGGTCGCGCGGACTCAACCCCGGCCTGCCGCGGGAGCGCCGGAGGCGACCTTCATCGCATCCGATGCTGCGCTGCTGAACACCGACCGTCGATGACCGTACCGAAGTATCGAGGTCGCCCCCGACGACCCCAAGTCTTGGCACCGCCCGCGCCGACCGCAACCCTGTCCAGCGCGCCGCCTCCCCGACAGTGCTTCGCCCTCTGGAAACCGGGCAGCGCCGTCACTAGCATGTCGGTCAGCTCGCGGTTGTGCAGTCAGCCGGGACGTGCTGCAAACCCACTCAGGTGGAGCAGGACAACCAGGCCCATCCGCACCTGCGACGGCTCGCGCACCGCACGACTTCGGCGCGGGCCACGGCCGGCGTCCCCTCCGCCGCATCGCGAGACGGAGGTCTGGCCGTGTTCCCTGCCCACCCGCTGCCGCCGCGACGTTCCAGTCGACCTCCCTGGGGCGTGTCATGACCGACCGCCTCATTCGGCCGCCCGGCGCCGGTGAGCCCGACCACCCGGACCACGCGCACGCCAGCCACGGCACGTGTCCCGCGTTCCGGGTCGCGCTGAGCAGCCCCACACCCAGCGCGCTGCTCGCCGAGGTTCACGGCGAGCTGGATCTCCTCACCGCGCCCCAACTGCGGAGCCGACTCACCCACGCCCTAACCGGCTCCCGGCACACCGTGCTCGTCACGGACCTCACCGACGTGCGGTTCCTGGGCGCCGCTGGCATCACCGCGCTCCTGCAGGCCCGCGAGCACGCCCACCAGCGCCGGATCGCGTTCCGGGTCGTCGCCACCCACCGGCCGGTGCTCCTGCCGCTGACCCTGCTCGACCTGACCACCACGTTCGACGTCCACCCCAGCCGTGCCCAGGCCCTGGCCGCACCGTCATACCTCGCAGGCAACGGCCGCGTCCGGCGCGAACAACCACCGACCCGGACGGCGGCGAGCCAGGTTCAGAAGGCCACGGCCCCTGACACGACCAGGCGGCACGCGCAACCCGAACTCCACCAGGCGCGCGACGACACAACATCCATAGACCGTGGTGAGGGGATGCAACCTCATCGCCATCAGGCTGTCCGGCGAGTGCGAGCCCACTCCAGCGCGCAACCGACTCGCGGATCGCCTCGTCACCTGGCAGCGTTGCCGGGCACGCCGCTGGGTTGCGATGGAAACACCGCCCACGCCGTGCCTGGGCGCCGCTGGGTCAGTGAGCTGGTCGAGTGGAAGTCGGCCCAGGGAACGACACGGCACCTAGCGTGGACACCGCTCAGGTTTGCTGTGGTGAACCGTCGGGTATCTCCGGGGATGACTCTTCGCCGTGGAGAGTGTTCTCGGACGAAGGTGGTGTGGTGCCATGTCCACCCAGGCGTGGGAGACGGCAGGCAGCACCTCGACAGCGCCCGGCGTGAGCTGCGACCTCGATACGACACCGACCAAGCACGTGCGTCGGCTGGTCCGCGGCTTGGTGGCCGACCACGGCGGCGTGGTCGTCGAGGACGCCGTTCTGGTGGCCGATGAGCTGGTCAGCAACGCGCACCGACATGGTGCGCCCCGGCGCACCTGCCGCGCCACGCTGATCCATCATGGTCGGCGGCTGCGGATCGAGGTCGACGACACCGCGAGCGGGCTGCCCCGGATCCGTCCGCCGGATCACTCGGGGGGACGCGGCCTGCTGCTGGTCGACCGGCTGGCGTCGGCCTGGGGCGTGCAGCACCGCGCCGGTGGCAAGACGGTGTGGGCCGAGCTGGCCCTGGACGGCGCAGGACATAACGGTGCGTCCCGGCATCTGGCGGTGGCACGCGCGCGAGGCACCGAACCCCGTAGTGGCGGCTCGCTCACCTCGGCATCCTGGCCCGCCCTCACCGACACCTCCCACGTGCCGACGTGACCCCTCCCAGCGAGCAACCGCCGCCGGTGGAGTTGAGCATCCGCTCGCACCGAGAGGCCGACGACGGCACCCTGGTGATCGAGGTGACCGGCGAGGTCGACCTGGACACCGCGCCGCACCTGGCCGCGGCGATCATCGAGTGCCTCGATCGGGAGGCCAGCCGCGGCCCCTGCATCCTGGATCTGACCGCGGTCACGTTCCTGGACTCCGCCGGACTGACCGTGCTGCTGCAGGCCACCCGGCACGCGGGACGGCGGCACGCATCGCTGCCGGTCGTGGTCGACGCGAACCGTCCCGTCATCAGGCCCATCGAGGTCACCGGCCTCGACGACGTCCTGGCGCTCTACCACACGGTCGACGAGGCGCTGCAGGCTCCCAGACCCTAAGCCGCCCCCTGGGTTGCTGAGAGAGCGTCGGCGGCCACCGACCTCCGGCTGATGCATCCGAGCGATGCGCGGCGACCGGTGGTGCACGATCGCGCCGACCCTGGGGTGGAGCGGTCACGGTTCACTCGTTCGGGTTGAGTCCGCCGTCGGGCCGCGGCCATTGTGGTC
>NZ_JACJHR010000188.1 GCF_014174495.1 Amycolatopsis echigonensis | reverse complement strand
GGCACCACCTCGCCCGGAGTGCTCAGTTCGCTTCCGGTGGCGGAGCACCAACGGTCCACCCGGGACACGAGATCCACGACCAAGCGGTCCAGCAGCGCCACGCCTTCGCTCGCCGTGGCGGGCGTCGGGTCGCCGAGCACGCCGGTCGCCGTCACCGCCCGCACCCCGCCGTTCAGCAGCAGCGGCAGCACCTCTCCCAGCGGCCTGCGGTCCCCTGCGACGGCCCGGTCCATCCGCACCGCGTTCGGCCGCAAGGCCAGCTGCAGCGCCGTTTCCGGTCGTCCGGCGTGCGGGTCCCCGGTCCAGTGCGGCTGGAACACCTCGACGTCCCGGGACTCCGCCCGCAGCCGGGCGACAGCCCGGGCGACCGGCGCCGCGTTGCCGCCGTGCGCCGAGACGAACAGCACGCGCGTGAACGTCTCCGCCGCGGACCGGCCCAGCTCGACCAGCAGGAGCTCGGTCGCCTCCTGGCCGATCGAGAGCGTCCCGGCGAACCCGGCGTGCTCGCCGCTGGACCCGAAGGCCACGGCCGGCGCCACCAGGACGTCCGGCCGCTTCTCGGCCAGCCGGTCGCACAGCGCGAGCGCGATGTCCGTGTCGGTCGAGAGCGGCAGGTGCGGGCCGTGTTGCTCGGTCGCGCCGACCGGCACGGCCAGGATCGCTCCGGCCGCCGCATGGGCCGCGACGTCCGGCCAGGACAGGTCCGCGAGCCGCACGGTCAGCGCCTGAATCCCGCGAGGGGATTCTCGTCGCAGGCGCGCTCCGGCGGGCGGCGCATCCCGATGGTGACCGGGACCGGCTTGCGCTTCCGGTGGGAGTGGTCCAGCGACGGCTTCGGGACGCTCCCCGCCGCAACCCCGGCCAACGCGAGCTCGCCATGGCCGCGGACGCACTCCGGGTCCGGGCCGTCCAGCGGCAGGCCGGTGAAGAACTTCGCGGCCATGCAGCCGCCGCGGCAGGCGTCGAACGCCGAACACGACGTGCAGGCGCCGCCGCTCTGCGGGCTCCGCAACGACGTGAACAGCTCGGATTGCCGCCACACGGGGGTGAAGCCGGCGTCCCGGACGTTGCCGGCGAGGAAGGTCTCGTGGATGGCGAACGGGCACGCGTAGACGTCGCCGACCGGGTCGACCAGGCACACCACCCGCCCGGCGCCGCACAGGTTCAGGCCGGGCAAATCGCCTTCACCGTAGCCGGCGAGGTGGAAGAACGAGTCCCCGGTGAGCACGTTTTCGCCGTGCGCCACCAGCCAGTCGTACAACGAACGCTGCTGGGCGGCGGTCGGGTGCAGCTCGTCCCAGGTGTCGGCGCCGCGGCCGGACGGGCGCAGCCGCGTGATCCGCAGCTGGGCGCCGTAGCGGTCGGCGATCGCCTTGAACGCGTCGAGCTGGCCGACGTTGTGCCGGGTCATCACCACGGAGATCTTGAAGTTCTCGAAGCCCGCGTCGGCCAGGTGCTCCATCGCGCGGATCGCGGTGGCGTAGGAGCCGGGGCCGCGGACGTGGTCGTTGACCTCGGCGGTGGCGCCGTCGAGGGAGATCTGGACGTCGACGTAGTCGCTCGCGGCCAGGCGCCGCGCCACCTCCGGGGTGATCTTGACGCCGTTGGTGGAGAACTTGACCCCGACGTGGTGCTCGGTCGCGTAGTCGACGAGCTCCCAGAAGTCCGGGCGGACGGTGGGTTCGCCGCCGCCGACGTTGACGTAGAAGACCTGCATGCGCTCGAACTCGTCGATCAGCGCCTTGCACTCCGCGGTGGACAGCTCGCGCGGGTCCCGCCGTCCCGAGGAGGACAGGCAGTGCACGCAGGAAAGGTTGCAGGCGTAGGTCAGTTCCCACGTGAGGCAGATGGGCGCGTCGAGCCCGTACTGGAACTCGTCCACAAGGGACATCAGAGACTCCTCGGCTGGATCATGCTCGACGCGGCCAGTGCGGCCAGCGCGGCGCGGTAACGCGGCAGCTCGGGCCGGCCCACCCCGGCGCCCGCGCAGGCGGCGCGGGCGCTCGGGTGGTCGGCCAGGGACCGGACGACGGTCAGCAGCGCCGGGTTCTTCAGGAACGACAGGCGGCGGGTGCCGAAGTGGTACAGCAGCGCCCCGAACCGCTCGGGCCGGATCGACACCCGGTCGTCCAACCGCCACGCCGTGTCCAGATCGAAGGTGCCGGTGTCAGTAGACACCGCACATCCCGTCGATCGAGACCTCCTCGACCAGCAGGTCTTCGGCCACCACGACATCCTCGGCGAGGGTGGCCTGCCCCACGGTGTTCTCGTCCATCATGACTCCTTCGATACTGGGGATTCGGACATCGGCTACGGGCCGGCGCTACGCGGCGCCGGACCGGATTCCCAGCCGCGCAACCATCCGGCCCCGGGCGGGGACCGGAACGAAGCCGACCGCGGCGGTCATCGTCGCCCGGTGGCACGGGCCACAGGCGGGAACGCGGGCCGACGGCTGCGCGCCGGCCAACGGCACGAACTTGCCCGGGCGCGCCAGACCCGCGCAGTTGCTCGCGTGGTGCCCCGCGGGAGCGCACAGGCACCGGCATTCGGTATTCGTCATTTCCACTCCTCGACACTCCGGCCGATCCCGGCCCTTCGCCACTACGCGCCGGAATCGGCGGTCCGGATGAGCCCGTCCGCCTGGGCAAGGCCCGCGTCCAGCACGTCTCGTTCGGTTCTCGTCAGCTGGGCTCGCATTTCGGTTCCCGCCGCCTTGGCCAGGACGACCAGCCGTTTGGCCAGGCCCCGTGCCTGGGTCAACCGGATCCGGTTGCTGTCCAGCACGACCTGCGAGTCGTCGATCAGTGCCTCGTAGCGGTGGTTGAGATCGCCGTGGTCGTCGACGATCCTGATCGCACGGGCCAAGGCCGTCAGCTCGGCCGTGCGGACGCTCCGCAGGTACGGATCACCCATCGTCACGACCCGCCGAAGACGGTGCCCGCGCTGGACCAGAACACGAAGACGATCACCAGCAGCAGGAGCGCGACCACGCACCACACCGGCAGGTCGGGATCGATCGCGAAGAACCGCCTCGCCGGCTGGCCGCCTCGCAAGCCGCCTTCGACGACGTCCCTGCGCAGCGGCCCGGCGAGGTCCGTCCGGAAGAACCGCCTGCCGAACTCTTCGCCGGTCCGCACGCCGCGCAGGAGGACGTCCGGCGGCCCGTGGGAGACGATCTTGCCGTTCCACAGGACGGCGACCTCGTGAGCCACTTCCCGCGCGAAGTCCAGGTCGTGCGTCGTGATCAATACCGTGGCCCGCGCCTTCTCGTTGACCGACTTGATCGCCCTGACGATGGCGCCCGTGTAGCGGGAATCGAACGCGGTGTCGACGTCGTCGAGGACGATCAGCGACATGCCGGACACCAACGCCTGCGCAAGGAGCACCCTGCGCCTCGCGTGCGCGGGGATCTCCTCGGGGAAGGAACGCGCGAAGGCCTCCAGGCCGAAC
>NZ_JACJHR010000187.1 GCF_014174495.1 Amycolatopsis echigonensis | reverse complement strand
TACCGGAACTTCCCGGTGTTCGTCGGTGCTGGCTGTTCTTTGTCGACGCTGGGGCGCTGGCCAGCGCGCTCTCACTCGATGGTGTGGACTCTCTGACATGACGTCAGGATTTCCGACAGGCTGCCGATGTTGATGAGGCATTGTCGTTTCCGTTCAACTCGGGGACACGGTCGGGAGGCGCGGTGGGGCTGGCGGTGGTGCGGTCGCTGCGCGGGCCGCGGAAGCTGAGCACGACCCAGGACCTGGAGGACTTCGAGCAGGAGCTCGTCGATCAGTACCTGCTTGCCTCGATGGGGGCGGGAGTCTGCGACAGCACGGTGAACAACGACCGAGCAGCGATCTTCGAGTTCATCCAATTCCTCGGTCGTCCGGTGTGGACAGCCGAGCCTGCTGACGCGGACCGGTTTCTGGTTCGCCAGCGCAAGGATCTGGGCAGGTCCCGGTTGACGGTGCAGCACAAGGCGTGGGCGATCGGGCACTTCTTCGATTTCCTGATCGGCCGTTATCAGGGCGACATTCACGCGCTCGCCGGGTGTGTGGTGGCGCAACCGATCGACGAGCACAACCGGCCGGCCAAGGCCGACTACGGGACACCTCGAATACCGCCCTCGGACAAGGAAACCGAGCTGTTGTTCACCGAGTGGCGGGACTCGCTGGAGCACGCCCGGAAGTTCCGCACTGCGGCTCGGGACTATCTGGCGGCGTCGTTGTGGCGCCGGGCGGGGTTGCGGATCCAGGAGACCTACATGCTCGACATGCGCGACTGGCGCCGGGATCTGGGCGAGTACGGCAAGCTGCATGTCCGATTCGGCAAAGGAAGCCGGGGACGCGGCCCGAAGACGAGGCTCGTTCCGGCGATCAACTCGGTGGCCGAGTTGCTGGACTGGTGGCTGGTGGAAGTGCGTCACCAGTTCGGCGAGGACTGGGAGCATCCCGACGCGCCGCTGCTGCCGAGTGAGCGCCAGGACCCGCACACCGGATTCTGTGGCCGGGTTGGTGACCAGACGTTGCGGGACGGGTTGGCGGAGGCGACCGGACGATGGCTGCCGGACTGGGCAGGAAGGCTGACACCGCATACATTGCGGCACTACTGTGCATCGTCGCTGTATGCGCGAGGCATGGATCTTAAAGCTATACAAGAGGTTTTGGGCCACTCGTGGCTCTCGACCACGACCGCGTACATCCACGTGGAGTCCGAGCACGTCGAACATGCCTGGGCCAAGGCCAACCAGCGCGTGGCCGCCCGGCTGGGCACCGAGGAAGGGTAGCGCGATGCGCTGGAACCTGCGAATGAAAGCCGCCGAGGCAGGGATCTGGAAGTCCACGGAGATGCGCCGCAGGCTCGCCGAGGCGGGATTGGATATCAGCGCGGGCAAGATGTCGAACCTGTGGATCGGCAATCCCACCACGATCCGGCTCGATGATCTCGACGTGATCTGCGCGGTGCTGGAGTGCGCACCGACTGATCTGCTGATCCCCGAGCCGGAGAAGGTCGCCGCTCGTCGGCCCCGCAAGGCCGACACGGGCACGGTCGCGCCGATCACCCCGCGGCTGGGGCGACATCGATCGGTGCCGCCGGCGTGACCGGGCGTCCCCGCCGCTGCCGGGTGTGCGGGGTGCGTCCCCCGGCGATGCGGGAGGTCCCGTACTGCTTCCAGTGCTGGCCCGGCGGCCCGATCGCCCCGCCACCGTGCCGCAAATGCGGGTCCACAAACGACTATTACACGTCCGGGCTGTGCGCCCGCTGCCACAGCCACGCGCCCGGCGAGAAGTCGCCGCTGTGGCAGTCGCCCGGCACGCTCGCGCGACAAACGGTCGTGGTCGACTCGTGTCTCGACTGCCACGCCTGGGGCGTGACCCGCACCTACGGTTGGCTGTGCGTGGGCTGCCGTAGCTGGCGCGAGAAATACCGACACAAGGGTGTGTGCGACACCTGCGGGAACGAGGTGGCGCTCAACGAGGGCGGGTCGTGCCGGTTGTGCTGCAAGACGCGCAGCCTGCTCGCCCAGGACCGCGACCAGCGGCCCAGCAGCATCAGTCTGGCCGAGGCCAACGTGTTCGGGCAGCAGCTGTTCTTCGCCGGCATGTGGCACCGCGAAGGACAGGGCCAACGGCCCTACGTCAAGAAAACCATCCCACCGAACCTGTCGTTGCTGCACCCGGTGCCCTACGAACAGCTGGTGCTGCTCGAACTGCCGCGGGACCTGAAAGCCGGACTGCGCAAGGGATTCCCACCGCCGCCCGACCCGGCCCGCGAGGCCGCCTGGCACCAGTTCGTGCGCGAGCACGCCGCCGCGCACGGCTGGAGCAGGACCGTCACCGAACGCGCCCAGCGGGCGATCCGGATGCTGCTGGGCATGCAAGACACCCCCGGTGCCGCGATCCGCGCCAGCGACGTCCTGCCCCTCTCGCGCATCCGGCACCCCGTGCGCCCGGTGCTCGACGTGCTGACCGTCGCCGGCATGCTCGCCGACGACCGCGTCCCGCCCACCGAGCGCTGGTTCCAGCTGCAGATCACCGGACTGCCCGAGGACATCCGTCACGAACTCGAGGTCTGGTTCGACATCGCCCGCAACGGCAGCACCACCCCACCGCGATTTCGTCCCCGTTCCGACAACACGGTGCGTTCGCAGCTGGGCTACGCGCTGCCGATCATCCGCGCCTGGGCACGCACCCACCCCTCGCTGCGGGAGATCGGCCGCGACGACGTGCTCGCCGCCCTGCCGCCCAGCGGCAGTCCGCGCAGCAGCACCCTGCAAGGGCTTCGGTCGATCTTCCGGATCCTCAAGGCCCGCAAGCTCACCTTCATCAACCCCACCACGCGCATCAGCGTGCCCACCCCGGACAAACACGTGCCCGCACCGATCGATCTCACCGAGCTGCGCGGCGCGCTCAACTCCGACGACCCGACCCGCGCGGCGTTGGCCGCGCTGCTGGCCTTCCACGCCATCCGCATCTGGCAACTGCTCCAGCTGCAGCTCGCCGACGTGCGCGACGGTCGCCTCTACCTGCCCGACCGCATCGTGCCGCTCGCCGAGCCGGTCCGGGCACGAGTGTCGGCCTACCTGGACTACCGACAACGGACCTGGCCCGACACCGCCAATCCGCACCTGTTCATCCACTACCGCAACGCCAACACCACCACGCCCGCGACCCCGTGGTGGATCCGCAAACGGCTCGGCATGATCGCGCAAGCCATCCGCCAGGACCGCATCCTCGACGAAGCCCACGCCACCGGCGGCGACGTCCGCCAGCTCTGCGAACTGTTCGGCCTGTCCATCGCCGGCGCCTACCGCTACACCAGCAGCGTCGACCACCCCGGCATCGCCGAATACGAACAATCCACAAAGGAATGACGATTCCATAGTTCCCCAACTCCGGGATTCAGCTATCATCGTCAAGCACCAAATACCCAGAGTTCCGCTCAGATTCGGGTAAAGTTGCGAGGAACTCTGGGGAAGT
>NZ_JACJHR010000186.1:0-2500 GCF_014174495.1 Amycolatopsis echigonensis | reverse complement strand
ATCCCTTAAAGCCGGTCTCAGTTCGGATCGCAGTCTGCAACTCGACTGCGTGAAGTCGGAGTCGCTAGTAATCGCAGATCAGCAACGCTGCGGTGAATACGTTCCCGGGCCTTGTACACACCGCCCGTCACGTCATGAAAGTCGGTAACACCCGAAGCCCATGGCCCAACCCGCAAGGGAGGGAGTGGTCGAAGGTGGGACTGGCGATTGGGACGAAGTCGTAACAAGGTAGCCGTACCGGAAGGTGCGGCTGGATCACCTCCTTTCTAAGGAGCACGACACATCCACGCCTCCCGGGATGCCCGGAGCACGGGGCGTGGGGTGGGCACGGTTTAACGCTCGAATGCAGCGTTGCCGGGCTTGCTCGAGGAATTGTGGAACTACTGGTGATGGTTCGCGGCGGCGGTGATGCCGCCGGTCAGTACTGCGAGGTCTTCGGGTCTCTGCGTGGAACGCCGGTCGCGGATCCGGGCGGGTTCCTGTTCGCTGGCACGCTGTTGGGTCCTGAGGCAACACACGTTGTTTCTGGTGTGGTGTTTGAGAAC
This sequence comes from Amycolatopsis echigonensis, assembly GCF_014174495.1. GTDB lineage: Bacteria > Actinomycetota > Actinomycetes > Mycobacteriales > Pseudonocardiaceae > Amycolatopsis > Amycolatopsis echigonensis. The sequence continues at coordinate 1,955 of NZ_JACJHR010000186.1, read as the reverse complement.
TGTAGAGTGGATGCGAGCATCTTTGTGGTCAAGTTGTTAAGGGCACATGGTGGATGTCTTGGCTTCAGGAGCCGATGAAGGACGTGGGAGGCTGCGATATGCCTCGGGGAGCTGTCAACCGAGCTGTGATCCGAGGATTTCCGAATGGGGAAACCCAGCACCAGTGATGTGGTGTTACCCGCCGGTGAATATATAGCCGGTGTGGAGGGAACGCGGGGAAGTGAAACATCTCAGTACCCGCAGGAAGAGAAAACAAAAGTGATTCCGTGAGTAGTGGCGAGCGAAAGCGGATGAGGCTAAACCGATTGCATGTGATACCTGTCAGGGGTTGTGTGGTCGGGGTTGTGGGACCTGTCTTCTCAGAGCTGACACTCTGGGCGTGATGCGGCATGGTTAGCGGAACCGTTTGGGACGGCGGGCCGGAGCGGGTGAGAGCCCCGTACGCGAAAACTGTGTTTGTGTCGTGCGATGGTGTTCCCGAGTAGCAGCGAGCTCGTGGAATTTGCTGTGAATCTGCCGGGACCACCCGGTAAGCCTAAATACTTCCTGGAGACCGATAGCGGACGAGTACCGTGAGGGAAAGATGAAAAGTACCCCGGGAGGGGAGTGAAAGAGTACCTGAAACCGTGTGCCTACAAGCCGTCAGAGCTCACGTGTTGAGTGATGGCGTGCCTTTTGAAGAATGAGCCTGCGAGTTAGTGCTGCGTGGCGAGGTTAACCCGGGTGGGGTAGCCGTAGCGAAAGCGAGTCCGAACAGGGCGATCTGAGTCGCGTGGTCTAGACCCGAAGCGGAGTGATCTACCCATGGCCAGGGTGAAGCGACGGTAAGACGTCGTGGAGGCCCGAACCCACTTAGGTTGAAAACTGAGGGGATGAGCTGTGGGTAGGGGTGAAAGGCCAATCAAACTCCGTGATAGCTGGTTCTCCCCGAAATGCATTTAGGTGCAGCGTCGCGTGTTTCTTGCCGGGGGTAGAGCTACTGGATGGTCTAGGGGCCTTACCGGGTTACCGAAATCAACCAAACTCCGAATACCGGTTAGTGAGAGCGCGGCAGTGAGACGGCGGGGGATAAGCTTCGTCGTCGAGAGGGAAACAGCCCAGAACACCAGCTAAGGCCCCTAAGTGTGTGCTCAGTGGGAAAGGATGTGGGATTGCCCAGACAACCAGGAGGTTGGCTTAGAAGCAGCCACCCTTGAAAGAGTGCGTAATAGCTCACTGGTCAAGTGGTCCTGCGCCGACAATGTAGCGGGGCTTAAGCACACCGCCGAAGCTGTGTCATTCACACAATACATCCGCTGTTTCTTCGGAAACGGTGCAGTGGTGTGGATGGGTAGGGGAGCGTCCTGCATCCAGGGAAGCGGCCGCGGAAGCGAGTCGTGGAGGGTGCGGGAGTGAGAATGCAGGCATGAGTAGCGAATGCAGAGTGAGAAACTCTGCCGCCGGATGACCAAGGGTTCCTGGGCCAGGCTAATCCGCCCAGGGTAAGTCGGGACCTAAGGCGAGGCCGACAGGCGTAGTCGATGGACAACGGGTTGATATTCCCGTACCCGAGCATGTGCGCCCATGGCGAGGCGGTTGACACTAACCACCCGAAGCCGCGGACGATGTCTTCGGACGGAGTCTGTGTGTGGAGCGTGGGACCTGATTCCGTAGTAGTCAAGCGATGGGGTGACGCAGGAAGGTAGCTCCGCCAGGCGATGGTTGTCCTGGTGTAAGCGTGTAGGCCGTCATGTAGGCAAATCCGCATGACATATAGGCTGAGACGTGATGCGTAGCCGTTTGAGGCGAAGCGGGTGATCCTATGCTGTCGAGAAAAGCCTCTAGTGAGTGCATGCACGGCCCGTACCCCAAACCAACACAGGTGGTCAGGTAGAGAATACCAAGGCGATCGGGTGAACTGTGGTTAAGGAACTCGGCAAAATGCCCCCGTAACTTCGGGAGAAGGGGGGCCAAGC
>NZ_JACJHR010000185.1 GCF_014174495.1 Amycolatopsis echigonensis | reverse complement strand
CCCCGCCCCTTTTTTTCATGCCCGAAAACGGGCGGACCGCGAAGACGGCCCGCCGCCCTCACTCCGGCCGGCGCAGCAAATACGTGTCCATGATCCACCCGTGCCGCTCCCGAGCCGCGGCCCGCGTCTCCCGGAAGACGTTGTGCGGTGCGGACCGGATTGCAGTGATCTCCCCGGTCATCTGTACAGGCGTTCCGTGCCTGCGAACGGAACGCAGCCTGCGCCAAGGAACTGGATGGGCGCGGCGTGGCAGAAATGCAGCGAGCCGCCCCCGAGGCGATGCGGCGGAGCGCCAGTAGTGGGCGAATGCGAAGCGATAGACGCGCAGAACATGGCGCTGGCTAGGGCGACCAGCGCGAGAGGTAGACGTGTTGCGGCAGGAACCCAGCAGCACGGAACCAGCCCGGCACAAGCGCGGAACCAGCGCGGCGCGAGTGCCAGGAGCGTTTGCGGCAGGAACCCAGTCAGCGGCAAGGAACCAGCGCGGCGCAACGGACAGGAATGTAGCCCCAGCAGCAGCGAAGGCAGCAAAGAGCGGCTGTCCGGCTCGGGCTTCCCTCCGCCCGCCCCCGCGGCAACCCAGCTCGGTCCTAGATCCGCGTGGATTCCGGTCCCGGGCAACGAAAAGGGTGCCGGAGCGCGAAGCTCCGGCACCCTTCTCTGTCGAACCGTTCAACCGAACCCGGCCTCTGCCCTGGCCTCAGCCTGGGCCGCTGGCTTTACTGCAGGGCCGAGCCCTTCTGCCAGTCGGCCCAGGACTTGGACCAGTCGCCGTACAGGTCCCACACCGGGAGCTGCGGGCCGCCCGAGTTGGTGACCTCTACGACGTCTCCGAGGCCGAAGTTGTTGAAGAACCATTCGGCGTTGGCGGCGTTCAGGTTGATGCAGCCGTGCGAGACGTTCGAGTTGCCCTGCTGTCCGACGCTGTTCGGGTTCTCGTGGACGAACTCGCCGTCGTTCGAGATGCGTTCGGAGAACTTCTCGTCCGAGCGGTACGCCTTCGGGTCCGGCGGGCACACGCCGTACGTGCAGGAGTCCATCGTGTAGTTCGCCTGCTTGTCCGAGATGACGTGCGGGCCGAGATGGGTGGGCGTCGCGTCCTTGCCCATCGAGATCGGCATTGACTTCACCATCGAACCGTTGTGGAAGATCTGCATCTGCTCGCTGCTGCCGTCGGCTTTCGCGATCCACGAATCGTGCACCTTGTACGTTTCGGTCCGATCCTCCGCTCCGTAGACGCCATCTCCGAAATCGACGCCGTAAATCTTCGCGGTGACCGTGATCGTGGTGCCCGGCTGCCAGTATTCCTTCGGCCGGTAATGGACGTTCTTGTCGTCCATCCAATACCAGCTGCCGTCCTGCTTCGGCGACGACTCGACCGTGAGCGCCTTCTCCACGGCCGCCTTGTTCTTGACCGGGGCGCCGAAGCTGAACACGATCGGCTGCCCGACGCCGACACCCGTGCTCTTCACCGCGCCTGGGGCCGGGATCAGGTTCGCGTTCGCCTGCTTCTTCGGAGCCAGCGTGGTCACCTGGCCCTGCTGTTCGACGGTTTTCCCGTCCGCGCCTTGGGCGTGCGCCTTCACCTGGTAGGTGCCGGCGTAGCCGAGGACCTCGGTGGTCTTCCAGCTGAGCTTGTCCGGCGAGAACTCGCCCGCGACGGTTTTGCCTTTGGAACTCGTGACCGTGACGTCCGTGAGCTTCCCGTTCGCCGCCTTCACGACGATCGGCGTCGTCGGGCTGATCCCGGACGCGTTGGCCGGTTCGATCGTCACCGACGCCGGCGTCGCGGTCTGGCTCGACCCGCCCGGCGACCCGGGCGTGCCGGAGTCGCCGCCGCCGTCCCCGGAGGAACAGGCGGAAAGCAGCAAGGTCGCCGCGAGAATTCCGGCGAGCGGAAAAAATGTCTTCTTCGGGAACATTATGTCTCTTTTGTGAGGGTCCAGGACCGGCAGGTTCGACTGCAAAACTACGCGATCGGAAAGACGCCGCTACCGGCGGATCGGTGCATTGGGGTGACGCGTATCACGAGCGCGATTCCGGGTCCGGGCGGATCAGGGACGCAGCAATCCGGGGGCTCCGTACAGGCCGGGGCCGTCGACGGTGAGTTCCTTCAGGTGATCCCTGGCCGCGTGGTAGGCCTCCGACGCGAGATCGTCGGTGCGCGAGAAGTCGAGCGGGCTCACCCGAACCGGCGCCGGGCCCGGCAGATAGACCACCGGCACCTTCCGGGCGGCGATCGGCGCTTCCAGCACGGCTTGGTTGCGCATGCTGATCATCGCGGTGAACATCATCACCTCGGCGAACGTCCGGGGTGCGCCGGGCATTTTGCCGGGAAACGCGCAGTCCAGCACGACCAGCGACTTCGCGCCCATGCGCAACGCCTGCCGCATCGGGACGTTGGCGACCAGGCCGCCGTCGTAGAGGAGCCGGTCCTCGTGCGGCACCGGCGGATAGATGCCGGGGATCGCGCAGCTCGCCAGGAGCGGCGCTTGCAGCGGCCCGGAGGTGATCAGGATCGGCTCGGCGGTGTCGACATCGGTGGTGACGACTCCTAGCGGCATCCCCAGGTCCTCGAACCGGCGGCCGGTGCCGACGTGGTCGTCGATGATCTTGGCGAGGCCGGTGTTCGGGAACAGATGGGTTTTGCTGTGCCGGAGCGTCCGGACCTGGCTGAGCACGCCGCCGGGGAAGGCCTCGGCCTTCGTCATGTGCGCCCAGATGTCGCGGAGCCGCCGGAGCCGGTCGTCGCCGGGCAGCGAGAGCACCGCGGCGTTCAGCGAGCCGACGGACGTGCCGACCGCCAGATCCGGCGTGATGCCCGCTTCGTCGAGCGCTTGCAGCATGCCCACCTGCAGCGCGCCGAGGCTGCCGCCCCCGCCGAGGACGAACGCGACGGGCTTCGGGAGGTCTAGTGCCTGCATACGGTCGAATCTAATCAGCCGGACGGTCCCCGGGCGGGTGACTTCGGGTGAGGTGGATCGCTGCGCTAGGTGCCGGTGCGGGCGGGCTCTTCCGGCTGCTCGTCCGGCGAACCGGCCACGCCCAGCGCCTTGCGTTTCTTCAAGCGGAGCAAGAAGAACGCCAGCACCCCGAGCACCAGCGCCGCCACCACGAGGAATCCGGTGTTCATCGCGCTCTCGACCTGCTTGGCCGCCTCGCCCAGCGCCGCGCCGAGGCTGATGTGCACGAGCGACCAGCAGAACGCGCCGGCGGCGGTCGCGGGGAGGAACTTGCGGAACGGCAGGTTCGACGCTCCCGCGGCGGCCGGCGTCAGGGTGCGCAGCACCGGCAGGAACCGCGCGAAGAACACCGCCCACGCACCTCGGCGTTCGAGGACGCCGGCGGCTCGGTCCCAGGCGTCCAGGCCGTATTTGCGGATGAGCTTCGTCTCCCGCAGCCGAGGTCCGAACTTCCGGCCGAGCGCGTACCCGATCGAGTCGCCCAGCGCGGCGCAGACGGTGATGACCGCCCACAGCGTCAGGAAGCGGGGCACGGACGTCGCCGTGGTCGCCGCGATCAGCAGGCCCGATTCGCCCGGGGCGATGAAGCCGAGGCCGATCGTGCACTCGGCCAGCACGAGGCCGCCGGCTGCCGCGACAAGGCCTGGTTGGGGGAGTGCTTGCAACCAGTCGAGGAGGTCCGTTACTAAAGCCACACCATCACTTTACTGATTCTTGGGAATCGGGGGCCGCGCTCGAGGGGCCCGGAGACGAGTCAGGGGCCCCGGTGGGTAACCGGGGCCCCTGACTCGGACGGCTTCAGCGGGACAGGAGGCTGCTGGCTTCTTGTGCA
>NZ_JACJHR010000184.1 GCF_014174495.1 Amycolatopsis echigonensis | reverse complement strand
CACCCGCCGCCCGTAGTCACAATCAGCTTCGGGGTGCCCCACCGCAACAGGCCCCACCGCAACGGACCCCACCGCAACAGGCCCCGTCGCAACCGCCTCAATCCAGCTGCGGAGCAACCTCCGACGCCACGAACTCGATGTGGTCCAGATCGGAAAGGTCCAGCACCTGCAGGTACAGCCGGGTGATCCCGGTCTTCTCCCGCCACTGCCCGATCCGGTCCACGATCTCCGCCGCGGTCCCGGCCAGCCCGTTGGCCCGCAGCTCGTCCACCTCGCGCCCGATCGCCCCGGCCCGGCGCGCGACCTCGGCCTCGTCGCGGCCCGCCGCCAGCACGAGCGCGACCGAACGCAGGATTTCCTTGGGGTCGCGGCCGATCGCCTCCGCCGCCGCGTCGACGCGCTCGAACTGCGCGAGCGCGGTTTCGGCGTCCACGAACGGCAGGTTGAACTCGTCGGCGTACTGCGCGGCCAGCGCCGGGGTGCGCTTCTTGCCGCCGCCGCCGATGATCACCGGCGGCGCGGGCGACTGCGCGGGCTTCGGCAGCGCGGGCGAGTCGGCGAGCGTGTAGTAGTCGCCGGAGTAGGAGAACGTCTGCCCCACTGGGGTCTTCCACAGGCCGGTGATCACCGCGAGCTGCTCGGCGTAGCGGTCGAAGCGCTCCTTGAGCGGCGGCAGGGTGAGGCCGTAGGCGGTGTGCTCGTCGTCGTACCAGCCGGTGCCGAGGCCGAATTCCACGCGTCCGCCGGACATCTGGTCCACCTGCGCGACCGAGATCGCGAGCGGGCCGGGGTGGCGGAAGGTGGCCGCGGTGACGAGCGTGCCGAGCCGGACCCGCTCGGTCTCGCGGGCGAGGCCGGCGAGGGTGATCCACGCGTCGGTCGGCCCGGGAAGACCGTCCGCGCTGCCCATCTTGAGGTAGTGGTCGCTGCGGAAAAAGGCGTCGTAACCCGCGGCTTCGGTGGTCCGCGCCACCCGCAGCAGGTCGTCGTAGCTCGCCCCCTGCTGGGGTTCGGTGAAGATCCTCAAGTCCATGCCGCCAGCCTATCGGCGGATCGGTCAGCCCGCGGCGGGCCGTTCCTGCTCTTCGGCCGGGCGGCGCAGCCGGGTCAGCATCCGCGTGATGACGTCCTCGATCTCGGCCCCGACCTTCTTGGGGTCGGCCGCGCCGGCGATCTCGGTCGCCGCGCTCGACAGGGCGCCGAACAGCAGCCGCGCGGTGAGGTCGACCGGCACCGGCTCCACCTCGCCCGCGTCGACGAGCAGCTGCAGCCCGGACCGCACGAGCCCGAAGCTGGACTGTTCCTCGGCCTCGCGCCAGCGTTCCCAGCCCATCACGACCGGACCCTCGTGGATGGCGATCCGCTGGTACGACGGGTCGAGGCAGCTGCGGATGAACGCCTGCAGCCCGCTCATCGCGCGCTCCCACGGCTCGCCGTCGCCGGTCATGATCTTCTGCAGCCGGTCGTAGACCAGGCTTTCCACCTGTTCGAACGCGGCCTCGAAGAGCGCTTGCTTCCCGCTGAAATGGTGGTACAGCGCGCCTTTCGTGACGCGGGCGCGTTTGGCCACCTCGTCGAGCGAGGTACCCGCGTATCCGCGTTTCGTGAACAGTTCGACCGCGCTGTCGACCAGGGCGGATCGGGTCGACTCGGAGTAGTCGAGTCGTCGGGACCTCATTGTCGGCACGCTCACAACCTTACGCCGGGGCCTGCCGGACCATACCCGTGGTATGTTGGCTGCGTCAGGTCCGTACCGGGAGTATGCCGCAGACCGGCAGTATGGCCCGGGTCACGGAAGGGGAGCCACACCATGAGCTGGACCGACTTCTACCGGCGGCGAGAGATCCTCGATGCCGCTGTCCGCCAGGCGAGGCGCGCACCGCGGGAACCGCTGTCGCTGGCCGAAATCCCGGGTGCCGCCGACGAGTTCGGCACCGAAGAGAACCTGTTGCTGGCACTGCAGTACAAGTGGACGCAGCTGCTCAGCGGCTACCTGCGCGCCGAGTTCGCCGACCCCGACGAGGCGGATCTGCCCGGCGACCAGGTCGACGCCGTCACCCGCGCGTGGCGGCAGGCACAGCAGGACCACGAAGACCTCCGCGCGGTGCTGGACGGCGCCCTCGAGCGCTGCCCCGCACTGGAACCGCTGCACCGCACCGAACTGCACATGCTGGCGCTCACCGCGGGCCTCGCCGAACCGGACGAGCCCGCCGACGAGATCGTCAAGGTCGGGCGCACGCTCGACGCGCTCATCCGCGCGGGCGACACCGGCCCGGTCCGCAGGCGCGGTCCGGTCGGGCATCTGATGCGCCTGCTCGCGCCGAGTGCGTGACATGTAGTTAGCTGACCCGATGAACGAACGCTGGACCGAGGCCCGGATCCCCGACCAGAGCGGCCGGACCGTCCTGATCACCGGAGCGAATTCCGGCCTCGGCCTGCGTTCGGCGGAAGTCCTCGCCGCACACGGCGCCCGCGTGCTGCTCGGCTGCCGCTCGCCCGAACGCGGCGAAACCGCCCTCGAACGGGTCCGCGCCGCGGCGTCCGGGACGAAACCCGAACTCGTCCGGCTGGACCTCGCCGACCTGGCGTCCGTCCGCGAAGCCGCCGCCAAGGTGCGCGAACTCACCGGCGACGCGCTGGACGTGCTGATGAACAACGCCGGCGTCATGGCCACCGCGCAAGGCCGCACCGCAGACGGTTTCGAGCTGCAATTCGGCACCAATCACCTCGGGCACGCCGCGCTGACCTGGCTGCTGATGCCCGCCCTGCGCGGCGCACCGGCCGGCCGCGTCGTCACCCTGTCCAGCGTCGCCGCTCTCGGCGCGCACCTGCACTTGGACGACCCGAACGCCGAACGCCGCCCGTACCGCGCGGCAGCCGCGTACGGCCAGGCGAAACTGGCGAACCAAACCTTCGGCATCGAACTGGACCGGCGCCTTCGCGCGGCGGATTCCACCGTGCTCAGCGTGCTCGCGCACCCCGGCTACAGCGCGACCGGCCTGACCACGAACATGGCCGGTTCGTATCAGAATCCCTTGCTTCGCACCGCGATCCGGGAGATCGGCAAGCTCGGCGGAATGCTGCTGGCCCAACGCGTCGAGCACGGCGCGCTGCCGCAGCTGTACGCCGCGACGGCCCCGGACGTCGAAGGCGGCGACTACCTCGGACCGGTCTTCGCCGTCCGCGGCCGCCCGGCGAAGGTCCGCACCCTCGCCCCGGCCCGGGATCCGCAAGCCGGGACCAGATTGTGGGAGCTCACCGCCGAGCTGACCGGCGTCACTCCCGACCCGAGTTGAGGGCGGTTTCCCGGGCGTAGGGTGGAGCCCGTGAGTGCTGCACCGGAGGGGCGGAAGTTGTTGCGGCTTGAGGTGCGCAACAGTGAGACGCCGATTGAGAAGAAGCCGTCGTGGATCAAGACGCGGGTGCGGATGGGTCCGGAGTTCACTGAGCTCAAGGGCCTCGTCAAGCGCGAGGGCTTGCACACCGTGTGCGAAGAAGCCGGGTGTCCCAACATTTACGAGTGTTGGGAGGACCGGGAGGCGACGTTCCTGATCGGCGGGGATCAGTGCACGCGGCGGTGCGATTTCTGTCAGATCGACACGGGCAGGCCTGCTGAGCTGGACCGCGCGGAGCCGCGGAAGGTCGCGGAGAGCGTGCAGGCGATGGGGCTGCGGTATTCGACGATCACCGGTGTCGCCCGGGACGATCTGGCCGACGGCGGGGCGTGGTTGTATGCGGAGACGGTGCGGCAGATCCACGCGTTGAACCCGGGCACGGGGGTGGAGTTGCTGATCCCGGACTTCAACGCGGAGCCGGAGCAGCTGGCGGAGGTGTTCGGGTCGCGGCCGGAGGTGCTGGCGCACAATGTGGAGACGGTGCCGCGGATTTTCAAGCGGATCCGTCCCGGGTTCCGC
>NZ_JACJHR010000183.1 GCF_014174495.1 Amycolatopsis echigonensis | reverse complement strand
TACCGCGCTGAACCCCAGATCCGGGTTGTTCGGTCCTGGCAAGTCGTTGATCAGCCGGCTGCAACGCGACCAGGTGACCGCGCCGGTCAAACTGGCCGCAGCGCGGATGAAGCGCATGCCGTGGGCGGTGTACCGCGTGCGTCGCTTCTACTCCGCGCCTGCCAACGCGATCCGCTCGGTGGACCGCGTCCTGCTCGGCGGGCACCTGGTGGTGTACGCCGCGCTGGAGGAGATGAGCGACCTCGTCGGCGTGCCGCTGGTGCGCCACGAGCAGATCGCGGGCGCACCGGTACGCGGCGGCGATCGGGACATCCACCGACGCCTGTGGGTGCGCCAACGTCAAGACGGGGCGTACCCGGCCATGGAGGAGTTCTACACCGTGGCGCCGGCCCAAGCGCTGGACAAGTCCATGGATCGCTTCGACGACACCTGGGCAGCGCACACGGACACGCTGCTCGCTCGCCTGGAAAGCCGTTGTGAGGTCGCGGCTGACGTGGTGCGGCACGCCCTGACTCGCTCCCGGTTCACCAGCGCCTCCTAACGGCAGTGCTGGGCTCGCTGGGCGAGCTCACCTTTCCCGCCTCGTCCGCAGCCTTTCGCTTGCGGCACATCGACTTCCGGCGTGGCGCCACGCCGAAGTTTCGCAATCGTCTTGTTCCGAAAGGGGATACCGCTATGGCTCCGTTCGAATTGCACACCGCACATATCGACGGACTCGTCAACGCTGGCCTCCAGTTCGACATGATCGCAACACGCGACGACGCCACACTGGCCGGCCAGATGTTGCTCCAGCAGCACTACCGCAGCATCGGGGTGCTCGGCGATCACGAGGACCCACCGGACTACACGGCGGCCCTGGCCGACCACGCGTTCCACCCGGTCGCGGTGCTGAGGCTGCTGGACAGCTACGAGTACCAGTCGGACGAGACGGCTGACTGGACCACCGGACCCGCGTCTACGTGGATTACCCGGCTCCGCGACGAAGTCCTCAGCAGGCTTCCCGCCGAGACGAAAACCAGAGTGCGCTACGGGTCGCTGTCCGTCCCGGCCTACCAGCTCCTGCCCGTCTACGCCGACACCCCCTGGGCCGTCACGGCGCTGGAGCAGATCCCCAACATCGGGGACAGCACCATCGAGATCCCTGTGGTCCGCAAAGGACTGCCCGCGGAGATCCTGACCGGACCGATCCACTGCCCGAACGGCGGGTTGTCCTCCCGTGTGCGGCACGTAACCGTCCTCGGCCTCGGCCAGGACCGAGAGCTGCCCGCCTTCGCGCGAGTCCGCGAGCCGTCCGACCAGGCACCAGGGGTGTACGTGCTGTTCGAGCACGGCCGGCACGTGGCCCGCCCAGTGGACCCGCCCGGCATGTGGTTCGCCGCGTCGGGTGCCTTCATCCACACCGGCGATTGGCGCTGGCGCGAGCTGATCGGCCACAGCCTGCCGATCCCGTTGCACGACCACCACCCCGAGCGCTGACAGCCGTGTCCGCCGGTCCCGGCTCGGCTGTCTTCCTTTCCCACATCGAAGGAGTTGCACCATGCCCCTCACCGACCCTCAGCACGCGCGCTTGTTCCTGCTGTACGCCGCGGAGCCGCCCGCACCCGCAGTGCACGACTTCGTCGCCGCTCACGGGCCGGTCAAGGCCGTCGAGCGCATCCGCGGCGGGACCGCTCCGCCCACGGTCCTGGCCGAGATCACCCGGCCAGATCCGCGACTGGACGACGCCCTCCGCGCGATCGACGCCGGGACCGCCACGCTGGTGACCCCCGAGGACGACGCGTGGCCGCTCGGCAGGCTCGCCGGCATGGCCGGCCACGGCCTGGGCGCACCGCTGGCGCTGTGGACACGTGGCTCGGCATCCCTCGCCGAGCTCACCCGCACCGCCGTAACCGTCACCGGCACGGCCGTGTCCACCGGGTACGGCTCAGCCTTCGCCGCGGACCTCGCCGACGAACTGGCGCGATCCGGCGTGAGCATCGTCAGCGGTGGCGCCTTCGGCATCGACGAGAGCGCCCTGCGCGGTGCGCTCACCGGGCAAGGCCCGGCCGTCGTGGTCCTGCCGTGCGGCGTCGATCTGGACTACCCGATCGCGCACGCGCCCCTGTTCGCCGAGATCGTCCGAACGGGCGGGCTGCTGGTCAGCGAGTACCCCCTCGGCGGACTTCCGACGCGGGCGCGATTCATTGCTCGCCGTCGTCTGCTGGCCGCACTGGCCGCCGCGACCGTGATCGTCGAGGCCGGGCAGCGCAGTGCCGCGCTGATCACCGCCCGCGCTGCCCGGCACCTCGGGCGGCGGGTCTACGGCGTACCGGGGCCGGTCACCTCGGCCGCCTCAGCCGGCGTCAACGAACTCCTGCGCGCCGGGGACGCCACAGCGATCAGCGCCGCGGCCGACATCACCTACCAGGAGGGATTGCGGTGACTGGACCCGACGTCTACACAGCGGCCATTACCGCGCTCTGCCTGCCCTCCGAGTGGCATGTCACCGTGGCGCTGCGACCTCGACGCCGTTCCCTCGGCATCGAGGTCCAGCCCGGCGGCGCCGTCACGGTCCTGATCCCGCCGCAGGCCGACCCCGAGCAGGTCGCCCGGTTTGTCCGCGGTCACCGACGCTGGATCACCGAGAAGGTGACCGCGGCCGTCCGGCTGGCGCCGAACCACCCGATCAAGCAGTTCGTCGCTGGTGAGACCTTCGACCTGCTCGGCCAGCGCTACCGGCTCCACCTCGTCGACGCTCCGGCGACCCGCGGTGGGCGGCAACTGCCCGCCCTCGCGCCCAACAACCTTCTGTACGCGCGGCGAGAGAGCCCGGACCGTATCCGGCGCGCGATCATCGAGCTCTACCGACGCGAGGGGCTGGCCTGGGCCGTTCGGGAAGGCAGCGAGTACGAACGGCGGGGCCGGATCGAGGGCCTGCGCTACCAGGTGCGGGACCTGGGCCGCCGCCGCTGGGGCGTCTACCACGGCCAGCCCAAACACACCACGGCCCTGCACTGGGCCGCGTTCGGCCTGCCGCTGCGGCTGATCGAGTACGTCCTCGTACACGAACAAGCCCACGCCACCCACCCCGGCGGGCAGCCCCACGGGCGAGCCTGGCAGCGCCAGATGACGCTCTGGATGCTGGACTGGCGGCAACGGAAGGACGAGCTCGCCGAGGCCGGGCGCCATGCCTGGCTGGGGGACTTCGAGCCGCACTGACCAGCTGTATCGCGCTACCAGGAGTGCATAGCAGTCACCCCACGACGGGACACGAAACACCACACCGGCTGTCCTAACAAGAGGACTGATAGACATGCGTGATAGACATACCGCGACAACGGAGCGTCATCGGCCCTGGCTCGATGACAGCGAGCGAGAGAGGCTTCCCCATGAGCGAGCCCGAGGAAGTCCTTCAACTTCGTGCCTGCCGGGCCGAGGTCGAAGGGATCAAGAAGGAGCTGGATGACGCTCGCGAACAACAGGCCAAGCTCGAAGAGAAGATCAACGGCCTTCTGAAGAAGCAACGCGAAGCCAGGAAGAAGCGGCGCGAGGCGGTACTCAGTGCCGACGCAGCCGGGGTTCCGCGGTTGCGGATCTCCAAGGAAGTCGGCATGCAACGCAGCAACGTGTACAAGCTGTTGGAGGGCGCGGACACCGGCGACGCAGACACGAGCGACGATTCGTGACCGCGCCGCCATAGCACCCTCGGGCCCGGCGTCCGAACGTCCCAGCACCAGCCGGACATCATGAATCATGACGACTGGCCGGGCGTGACGAGTGGACGGAACTGTCGCGTGACACGCCCGTCGCCATCAACTCCGACGCGAAGACACAGCCGCTGCCTGGCTACTGCGGGTACGGCTCCAGGCTCGTGCCGTCCGGACCCGAAGCCGGCAGGACTTACCGAGCTGTTTCATCGGGTCCTGACCGAAGGATTGCCGCCGAGCTGAAACGGGTGCGGTGCCCGTGTCGACAAGGCGGGACCGACAGCG
>NZ_JACJHR010000182.1 GCF_014174495.1 Amycolatopsis echigonensis | reverse complement strand
GAACCGTCAGCACACTCGGGCTTCGGGGTGCCCCACCGCACACACCCACCTGCAATGTCGCCGCCAGGCGACGAGCAGACACACACGCCGAACCACCCAAACCAGACCCCCAGTACCGGAAGTTCCCACCTCCGTCCATACCGCGTTACCTCCCCATCACCAGCGGTGAGCCTCCATACCGGATGGTCTTGGGCGTGACCGTGATCAGCGTCGGAGTCACCCCGGCCCCAGAGCCAATCCCGGCCCCCGTCCGCCCTCAGCCGTCCCCTCGCCGAGCCGAACGCCTGGTGATCCTCGGCGACTCCACCGCCGTAGGCCTGGGCGATCCCCTCCCCAACCGCGGCGGATGGCGCGGCGTAGGCCCGCTGGTCGCGGAAGCACTCGGCATCGACGAAACCGGCTACCTCAACCCGTCCTTCACCGGTGCCCGCATGGCTTGCGTCCGCACCGAGCAGCTCCCCTTGGCGATCGCCCACCGCCCGGACGTCGCCCTGGTCGTAGTCGGCATGAACGACACTCTCCGCCCGGACTTCAACCCGGACAACGTCGCCGCGGACCTCACCGCCATCGTCCGCGAGCTGACCGCGATCGGGACCACCGTCCTGCCGGTGCGTTTCCACGACCACAGCAAGGTCTTCCGCCTGCCGCCGTCGCTGAAGCGAGCCCTGAGCGCCCGCGTCGCGGAACTGAACGAGGCCATCGACCGCGTAGTGGAAACCGAAGGCATCGCCTGCCTGAACCTCGACACGCTGCCCGGCGCCTATGACCTCACAGTCTGGAGCGTCGACCGCCTGCACCCCTCCGAACTGGGCCACCGCATGCTCGCCCAAGGGTTCACGAACCTGGCCGCAGCAGCCGGTTTCGCCGTGCCAGAACCGGTGAGCCTCATCTGCTCCGGCGGCGTCGACCCAAGCGCCGCCGCCCATGTCGGCTGGCTCGTAGCGAAGGGCGTGCCCTGGCTGTGGCGGCGCGGACGCGAATTCCTGCCCTACGCCGCGGTCATCATGTGGCGCTCGTTCCGCGAGCGCGTGGGCTGAACACCCGCAACGCCTCCGCGTCCGACGCCGGATTCCGTACGAAATAGTCGTTCCAGTCCTGAATCCCGGGATACTCCGACGCTTCCGCCAACTCCCGGCACACGACCTCCGCGTCGTAGGCGGTGCGCCGCAATTCGACCCCGGGACCGAGCCTTGCCCAGTGTGCACCCGTTGTCCCGTAAGGCATCCCGACGCTCCCCGGGTTCACGATCCGGCACCGGTCGGCCAACCGCAGGAACGGCATGTGGGTATGCCCGCACACCACGGTTTCCGCGGTGACGCCGTCCAGGACTTCCGCCCAGCGCGACAGCGGGCTGTCCACGAGCGCGACCTCTTCGTCGTCGCGCGGAGTGGCGTGGCAGAACAGCACTTCGCCGAGCCCGTCGATCTCCAGCGTCACCGTCAACGGCAATCCGTCGAGCAGCTTCACCTGATCCGGCCGCAGCTGCGTCGCCGCCCACGGACCGATCGGATCCGGGATCTTGGTGGGGCCGCCGCCCGCGAGCGTGACGAGTTCGCGATCGGCGTTGCCGCGCACCCACACCGCGCGCTCGCCGAGCGAAAGCAGCCGGTCGAGGGTCTGCCGCGGGAGCGGTCCGGCGGCGAGGTCGCCGCACAGGACCACCAGATCGGCGGCTTGGACGTCGGGTTCGGCGAGGACCGCGTCGAGGGCGGGCAGCACGCCGTGGATATCGGACAACACCGCGACGGAAGAGACCATCGCCCCAGTCTGCCCCTCCGGCGGCGCCGCGGGGCCGGGCGAGCGGGATTGTCGGGGTGGTCGGATACCGTCGTCGGTGTGGCACAGGACGAACTCTTCACGGTGAACCCCGACGTGGGGCCGCCGCCGGAACCCTCCGGAGCGAACCAGGCCGAACCGCAGGCCGACCCGGCGACGTCGCCGCTCGCGGTCCGGATGCGGCCGCGCACGCTCGACGAGGTGGTCGGCCAGCAGCACCTGCTGCGGGAAGGGGCTCCGCTGCGCCGGCTGGTCGAGGGGGCCGCCCCGGCGTCCGTGCTGCTCTACGGCCCGCCCGGCACCGGCAAGACCACGCTGGCGAACCTGGTGTCGATCGCCACCGGACGCCGGTTCGTCGCGATGTCCGCGCTGTCGGCGGGCGTCAAGGAGGTGCGCGGCGTCATCGAGGAGGCACGGCGGCGCCGGCAGTACAACACCGAGAACACCGTCCTGTTCATCGACGAGGTGCACCGCTTCTCCAAGACCCAGCAGGACGCGCTGCTCGGAGCGGTCGAGGACCGCACGGTGCTGCTGGTGGCGGCGACCACGGAGAACCCGTCGTTCTCGGTGGTGTCGCCGCTGTTGTCGCGGTCCCTGGTGCTGCAGCTGCGACCGCTCACCGACGACGACATCGTGGCGGTGCTGGAGCGCGCGCTGACTGACGAACGCGGGCTCGGCGGGGAACTCACGTTGACCGACGATGCGCGGGCGCACATCGTGCGGCTTGCCGGCGGTGACGCGCGGCGTGCGCTCACCGCGCTGGAGGCGGCTGCGGACGCGGCGTCCGCCACGGAGAACAAGACGATCGATCTGGCCGTGGTCGAGTCCACAGTGGACAAAGCGGCGGTCCGTTACGACCGCGACGGCGATCAGCACTACGACGTGATCAGTGCGTTCATCAAGTCGATCCGGGGGTCGGACGTCGACGCGGCGTTGCACTACCTGGCGCGGATGATCGAGGCGGGCGAGGATCCGCGGTTCCTCGCGCGGCGATTGGTGGTGCACGCGAGCGAGGACGTCGGGCTGGCGGATCCGACCGCGTTGCAGGCGGCGGTGGCGGCGGCGCACGCGGTGCAGTTCATCGGGATGCCGGAGGGGCGGCTCGCGCTGGCGCAGGCGACGATCCATCTGGCCACCGCGCCCAAGTCGAATGCTGTGGTGACGGCGATCGATACGGCGTTGAGCGACGTCCGTTCGGGGGCGATCGGGACCGTGCCGCCGCATCTGCGCGACGGGCACTACGCGGGGGCCAAGCAGTTGGGCAACGCCCAGGGGTACCGGTACCCGCACGACGTGCCGGAGGGCGTGCTGGCTCAGCAGTACCCGCCGGACGAGCTCGTCGGGCGGGACTATTACGAGCCGACCCAGCGGGGCGGGGAGCGGACGCTGGCGGAGCGGGTGCCGCGGCTGCGGC
Source organism: Amycolatopsis echigonensis (assembly GCF_014174495.1). Classification (GTDB taxonomy): domain Bacteria; phylum Actinomycetota; class Actinomycetes; order Mycobacteriales; family Pseudonocardiaceae; genus Amycolatopsis; species Amycolatopsis echigonensis. Next base: position 783 of record NZ_JACJHR010000182.1, on the reverse strand, counting down.
GGACTATTCGGGGCGAGCGGCAGGCGTGAGTGTTCCGGTCAGCGGCGCCTGAGTGAACGTCGCCACTTTCTGCCCGGCGGAGGTTGGGGCGGGAACATCGGGATGCGTCGTCGGTTGATCCTCTTCAAGGAGAAGGGGGCGGCGATGACGCTGTTGACCGTGTGGCCTGACGATCAGCCCGGGCATGTGCTGCTGCGGACCGAGGACACTGGGGCGATCGTCGCCGAGCTGGGGCGGATTGGCGCCGGGTTCGCTCGGTGGCCGGTGGTCGGCGAGGCTGCGGATACCGAGGCTGGGGTGCTGGCGCGGTATCGGGAGTTGATTGATTCCCGGGTCGGCGGGGTCGGTTATCACGCGGTGGATGTCGTCGCTGGGGAGCCGGGGCGGGTCGAGCGTTGTGGGGGCGGGGCGGAGGACCGGTTCTTCGTGCGGGGGTCGGCGGTCTGGTATCTGCATGCTGGGCGTGAGGTGCATGCCGTGTTGTGCGAGCCGGGGGATTTGCTGACGGTTCCGGCGGGGGTGCGGCATTGGCATGACGGTGGGGATCGGCCGGATTACGTGACTGTTCGGGTTCGGCATGCTGGTGGGGTCGCTGGGCCGGGTGGGGTGGGTCGGGTGGCGCTGGGGGAGTTTCCTGGGTTTGCGGAGTTGGTTGCGGAGCGGATGGGGGGTTGGGCTGTGGTGGGTGGGTGAGTCCTCCCTGGGGCTGCTCGTCGCCTGGCGGCGACATTGCAGGTGGGTGTGTGCGTGGGGCACCCCGAAGCCTGAGTGTGCTGACGGTCT
>NZ_JACJHR010000181.1 GCF_014174495.1 Amycolatopsis echigonensis | reverse complement strand
ACCTACACCATCCCGAACGTCGTGACCCGCAGTCCGGGCGGCGAGCGGATCATGGACGTCTACTCGCACCTGTTGTCCGAACGGATCGTGTACCTGGGCACGGCGATCGACGCGGGCGTCGCGAACGCGCTGATCGCGCAGCTGCTGTTCCTGGAGTCGGACAACCCGGAACAGGAAATCAACCTGTACATCAATTCCGAGGGCGGCGACCCGGCCGCGATGCTGGCGCTGTACGACACGATGCGGTTCATCAAGGCCCCGGTGGCGACGACCTGCGTCGGCCAAGCGGTGGCGACGGGTGCGGTACTGCTGGCCGCCGGCGAGGCGGGCCGTCGGTCGGTGCTGCCGCACGCGCGCGTCGTGCTGCATCAGCCCGCCGCGCAGGGGCGCGGGACGATCCCGGACCTGATCCTGCAGGCGGACGAGGTGATCCGGGTGCGGACGCAGCTGGAGGAGATCACGTCCCGGCACACCGGGCACGACGTCGAGGAGCTGCGGCACGACACCGACCGCGACCGGGTGTTCGACGCGGCCGGTGCGGTGGAATACGGACTGGCGGATCAGGTGATCGCGGAGCGTCCGTGAGCCGGCCCGCGCCGTTCAGGCCGCCATCAGCACCGGTCCGGCCGGACGGCGCGTCGGCCGCGGCCCCACGACGCTGATCCGCCGCATGTTCCCGGCGATCTCGCTCAGCAGTCCGGCCAGGTTCACCCCGAGCGCCCCGGTCACCGCGGCGATCATCTCGCTCGACGGTTCCTTCCGGCCGCGCTCGATCTCGGACAGGTACTGCGGCGAGATCCCGGCCCGCTCGGCGACGTCGACGAGCCGCTCGCCCTGGTTCTCCCGCGCGGAGCGGAGACTGCGGCCGAGCACCTCGCGCCACAGAGGCTCGGCCTCGTCGTCCCGGGCGGGGGCGCGGCGCTGGTGGAAAGGAAGGATGTCCGCCATAGGCCCCAGCCTGGCATCAGCCGGGCCCGCGACGACAGCGGTTCCGCTCAGGGCAGAACGCCGGTGCTCACCCGGCGACCTGTTTTGCGGAGCATGATCGCGCCGAGCACCTGCGCGATCGCCGACACCGCGATGCCGACTGCGGACAGCGGGTTCCGGTGCGCCCGGCGATGAGTCCGCAGGCCAGTCCGGCAGGGCCGAGGGGGAGCGCGGTACGCCCGGATGCCGGGCAGGTCGATCGGCTGGAGCGGGACGACGCAGCCGAGGATGCGGAGGACCAGCGCCGCCACACCGAGACGCCGCTCGCCGGGATGGGCTGGCGGGTAGGGGAGTAGCTCGGGCAGTGCTGGGCGTTCGGGGGAACGGGCGCTGGGGCGGCGGGGTCGTCTGGCCTGCCGACTGCCCCGTCCCTTGCCCGGCTGCCGGTCCCGGTTGCGCTGGGCCGGGTATCGGTGGGAGCCAGGGCTGCGGCATCGGGTGAGGTGCGGGATCGGCGTGCGGCAATGGTTGTTGCGAGGACCTCGCCGGTGGCGCGGGCTGGTGTGCGGGGCCGTCAGTCGCCGGAAAGCTCCCCACCGCGCGAAAGAACCGTCGCACACGTTAGAGCGCCAGCGCGAGAACCCCACTCCGCTTCCCGCCGGTCGGTAGGGTGCCCCGAGCAGCAACCAGCGACCGACGAGGTGACGCATGGACCGACGCGAACTGATCGACCAGGCTCTCCGCGGCGTCGAGGCGTGGGAACGCAAATGGGGTCCGTTCACCCCGTCCCCGGCAAGCCAGCCAGACGTCGATCTCCCCGCGCTGCTCGACACCTACGCCGCCCGGATGGACGCGTCCTTTCCCTTCTTCCATCCCCGTTACGCGGGCCAGATGCTCAAACCGCCGCATCCGGTCGCGGTCGCCGCCTATCTCGCCGCGATGGTGGTCAATCCGAACAACCACGCGCTCGACGCGTCGCAGGCCACCTCGCCGATGGAGGTCGAGGTCATCGCGGACCTGGCGCGGATGTTCGGATTCGCGCAGCCGTCGCTCGGCCACCTCACCTCCAGCGGGACGATCGCGAACCTCGAAGCCCTCTGGGTCGCCCGCGAACTGGCCCCGGGCAAGGCAATCGTCCATTCGCGGGACGCGCACTACACGCACGGCCGCATGTGCCAGGTGCTCGGCGTGGAATCCCGCGCGGTGCGGGCACTTCCCGACGGGCGCGTTGATATGTCAGCTGTCGAAGCTGAAGTCCGCGGCGGCGGGGTAGGCACGGTGGTGCTGACTCCCGGAACGACCGGACTCGGCGCGGTTGACGACATCCAGCAAGCCCTTGCGCTGAAGGAAAGATACGGAGTCCGCCTGCACGTCGACGGTGCGTACGGCGGGTTCTACACCCTGCTGGACGAGTACGAGGCCTACCGCGCGATCGGCTCGTGCGATTCGGTCGTGGTCGACCCGCACAAACACGGACTTCAGCCCTACGGATGCGGAGCGGTGCTGTTCGCCGACCCGGCAGTCGGTCGGTTCTACAAACACGATTCTCCCTATACCTACTTCACTTCCGAAGAATTGCACCTCGGAGAGATCTCCCTGGAATGCTCCCGTGCGGGTGCCGCGGCCGGAGCGCTTTGGCTTACGCTGCAAGCATTCCCGCTGGAAAGAGACCGTGGCCTCGGCCGGTTGCTCGCGGCCTGTCGTCGAGCGGCGAACGACTTTGCCCGACTCCTCAAGGAATCCGATCGTTTCGCACTCCACCTAGAGCCCACTTTGGACATCGTTACTTACTGGCCCCGGCGGGCCCGGATGAGCGAGATCACCGAAGCAGCCAATACTGTTCTCCAGAACGGTATGGGAGACAAGGAAAATCCGCTCTATCTGTCCACTCTGCGCGTCGACGCGGGCGCTTTCGCCGCACTGCACCCTGACATCGAACGCGACGCCGAGACCGTCACCATCCTCCGGTCGGTCTTGATGAAGCCGGAGCACGAGGCCTGGGTTCCGCAGCTCAACCAAGCACTGAACCGGTTGGCGGACTGACTCCCGGACGGCGGGACCGACCCGCCCACCGGACGGCAGGCTCAACCCGTCCAAACCCGGACTGCAGGACCGGCCCACCCACCCGGCCAGCGGGACCGACCCACCCAACCCGGACGGACCGCTGGTTGCCTGCGGCGCGCGTGGCAAAGGAACCGCGCCCCGCAGCCCGGTCGACCGCTCCCACACCTCGCAACCCGGCCGCCGCGGAGACGGTGAACTGAATGGGGGCGACTGGATTCCGCCGACCACATCCCGCTGACTGAATCCAGCCCACGACATCCAGCCCACGACATCCAGCCCACAACATCCAGCCCACAACATCCAGCAGACTGTATACAAACAACGACATTCCGCCGACCGAGGAGCCTCGGGCTGGATGCGCAGGGCCGCAGAGGCCGGGCGCGGTGGAGCCGACGCTGTTCGCACGAATCCCGCCGAGGGATCGCGCTGCCGGGGTCCGGCAAGCCAGGATCCGCTGCCGGGATCGGGCCACTCCTGGGATACCGCCGCCCGGACCCCGCCGCTGGGATACCGCCGCCCGGGTCATGTCGACGGACTCCTGGCGCTGCCGTGTTCTGGAGACCCTCGACTGAATCCCGTCTCCGATCGACCTGCTGCAGGTATCCCGTCGATTGCATACCGTCGACATGCCATCTGAGAGCAGCCGACTAGCCCGCGGCTATTACCGCCCTGCGGATCGCTCACCCGCCACAGCCCGCTCCCTGTCAACCGCCCTGACCCGCCAACAGTCAGCAGGGTCCGCGAGGTCCTTCGGCCTGGGGCAGCCGCGCCTCAGCCGCGCCTGTAGAGCCGCATCGGGTTCCTGGCACGACACACCTGTGCGCTGCCCCACGGGAGCCAAAAACCACTCCCTCAATCGGCGCCAACTGTGACCCTCATCAACAACAAGCGCCAACAACATACCGCGTATGCAACTATTGCTGAAGCCGACAAGCGGCACCAACACGCAGACCAAGGAGACGCGGGCTCATGCCATTAGCACTGGTAGCGCTGGCCATCGGGGCGTTCGGAATCGGCACCACCGAGTTCGTGATCATGGG
>NZ_JACJHR010000180.1 GCF_014174495.1 Amycolatopsis echigonensis | reverse complement strand
CTTCCCGGGGAGTCCCCTCACGGACCGGTAGCCGGGGCGGTGGGGCGGGGACTGGCTACTACGATCGCGGCATGTCGTGCGCAGGTCTTCGATGAGTAGTCAGCCGGTCACGCTCTCGCGGCCCGTGCGGTTCTTCAGTTTCGCGTCCGCGACGAGTCTGCGCTGGACTGGCATCGGCGGCGTATTGCTGCTGGCGGTCGCGGTGTACGCCGGGGCCGCCGGGATGCCGGGGGTGCTGCCGTTCGCGGGCGGGATCGCCGGCGTCGGGCTGGTGGTGCTCGCGTGGGCGCTGCTCGGCGGACGCGTGCTCGCCTCGGACGCCCCCGGCGCGCGTTGGCTGAAGTGGACGCTCGCGTTGTGGTGCGGGCCGCTGCTCGTCGTGCCGCCGTTGTTCAGCGGGGACGTTTTCAGCTATCTCGCGCAGGGTGCGGTGGCCGCGCACGGGTTTGACCTCAACGTGGTCGGGCCGCGGCAAGCACTGGGCTCGGCCTCGGACATCGTCGGCCGGGTCAGCGTTTACTGGCGCGAGACGCCGTCGCCGTACGGGCCGTTGTTCGGTGCTGTCGAGCGGGTCATCGCGCAGGTGTCCGGCGGGAACCCGATCGTCGGCGTCGCGCTGCACCGGCTGGTCGAGGTCGCCGGGCTGGTGCTGATCGCGTGGGCGGTGCCGAGATTGGCCGCCGCGGCGGGAGCGTCGCCGCGGGTCGCGTTGTGGCTGGGCGTGCTGAACCCGCTGGTGCTGTGGCACGTGGTCGCCGGGATGCACAACGATTCGCTGATGCTCGGCCTGATGCTCGCGGGCGTAGCGATCGCGCTGGACGCGGTGGGCGACCGGATCCGCTGGTGGCCGCTCGCGGGCGGGGTCCTGCTGATCGCGCTCGGCGCGGAGGTGAAGGTGCCCGCGCTGGTCGCGCTGGCCGCGGTCGGGACGGCGATCGCCCGTCGGCGCGGCCGGATCGGCGAATTCCTGCTCGCCGGCGCGGGGATGACCGTCGTCTTCGCGGCGGTGTCCGCGGTGGTTTCCCTGGCGTCGGGGATCGGGTTCAGCTGGGTGTCCGCGCTGACGACCTCGGGGGAGGTCAACAGCTGGATGGCGCCTACGAACTGGTTCGGCTTTCTCGTCGGCGGCATCGGTTCGCTGTTCGGCGCGCACAGCACGCAGACGATGATCGGCGTCGGCAAGATCATCGGGTACGGGCTCACCGCGGCCGCGATCGTCGTGGTGCTGCGGCGTCAGTGGACCGGCCGGATCGAGGCGGTCCGCTCGCTCGGGCTGATGCTGAGCGCGGTCGTGGTTTTCGGGCCTGTCGTGCAGCCGTGGTATCTGCTGTGGGCGGTGGTTCCGCTGGCCGCGTCGTTGTCGGCCGGGCGAGTGCGGTCGGTGGTGATCACGCTCGTCGCGGCGTTTTCCGTCGTGCTTCCGCCGGTGGGCGGCAATTTCAGCGGGCGCGTCGGATTGCTGGTGCTCGCTTACGTGATCGGGCTCGTGGTGGTGGTCGCGGCGTTCTTCGCGCTGCGCAAAGCTTCCACAGCGGACTGACGCTGGCTCAGCCAGACTTGTTCGGCCGCTCGCGCGGACGCGATCGCGTCGTCGACCACCAGCGGGTTCGCCGGGTCGAGGGCGGTGTGCGATTCGGTCGTGTAGAAGCGGACCTCGTGCCCGTCCGGGTCGTGCAGGCCGGGCAGGATCCAGCCGAGGGTCGCGAAGTGGACGCCCGCGTGCTGTTCGCCGCGGCGGGTGAGGTCTTCGGCGAGTTCGGTGATGGCGGCCCGGTCCGGGACGCCGATGGAGAAGTAGTCGAACCCGGCCGCGGCGCGGGCCAGGTCCGGATCGAGGACAAGGCCGAGGTCCGGCCCGCCGCGCGGATGCGTCATCGTGACGCCGGTCCGACGGCCGCGCTGGCGGAATTCGAGGGCGATCGCGTAGCCGAGCCGGTCGGCGTACCAGGCTGCCGACCGGTCCAGGTCGGCCACCGGCAGCTTCAGGTGATGCACTCCGTCGAGGGTGGGAATCATCGATGACCTCCACTGATGCAGTAGGACTGCAATGCAGTTATGATGCATCTGGTGAAAGACCAGGTCAAGGCCGATGCCCGGGCCGAGTTCGGGGCCGCCCGGATCGCGCGGACCGAGGCGCTCGTCGTCGCGGCTGCGCGGGAGCTGTTCCTGGAACACGGCTACGCGGCCACCGCGCTCACGCAGGTCGCGCGCCGGGCCGGGGTCGCGCCGAGAACCGTGTACGTCCGCTTCGGCACCAAGGCGGCGTTGTTCCGGCGGGTCATCGACGAGGCGCTGGTGGGAGACGCGGAGCCGATCGACGTCGCGCACCGGCCGCGGGCGCAGGACGCGATGACCGCCGGAACCCTGGCCGAACGGCTGGACGCGCTCGCGGACGTCGCGGCCGGAATCGCGGATCGTGCCGGAGCCTTGCTCGAGGTGGCGGCGCAAGCCGAGGGCGCGGAGCCGGAAATCGCCGAGGCAGCGCAATCTGGGCGGCGGGAGACGGCGCGGTTGTGCGGGGAATTCTGGTCTCGTGCTTCCCGCGACGGCCTGCTTCAGTCCACTATGGACATCGAACAGCTCGCGAATACCACGGATGCCTTGCTGTGCGCGGACACGATGGTGCATCTGCGCCGGGTGCACGGCTGGTCCGCCGCGGAATACGGACGCTGGTTGCGTGAGGCGTTGCGCACGCTGGTTGCGGCCGGATAGGTTGCGATCATGGACATCGAGGTGCTCGTGTTCGACGTACTCGGCACGCTCGTCGACGAACCGGCCGGAATCCGCGCGGGAATCCGGAAATTCGCGCCGTCGCTCGCTGAAACAGAGGTCGACGAGCTGCTTTCGGTGTGGCAGAAGCATGTCGAGCAGGAACAAGGCCGCATCGTCGCGGGGGAGCGGCCGTACGTCGCGAGTGACGTCCTCGATCGGGAGGCCGCGCAGGCAGTCGCGGATGCCGTCGGTACCGGCGACGCGGCCGAGTTGGCGCTCGCGGCCAGGAAACTGCCGCCGTGGCCGGACACGGTCGACGGGCTTGCCCGCCTCGCCGAACGATTCCCGCTGGTCGGACTGTCCAACGCAAGCCGGACCGTGTTGCTCGACCTGTGCGCGAACGCCGGACTGCGCTGGCACACCGTGCTTTCCGCGGAAGACGCCCGCACCTACAAACCGGCCCCGGACGTCTACCGGCTGGCCATCGACGTCGCCGGACGCGCGCCGGAGCGGCTGCTGATGGTCGCCGCGCACGCCTGGGACCTGCGCGGCGCGCAGGAAGCCGGGTTCCGCACCGCGTACGTCGGCCGCCCGGTCGGCGACCCGCCCGGTTCGGCCGATCGTTTCGACCTGCGGGCAGACGGACTCGCGGACCTCGCCGACCAGCTCGAGCACGGTCGGGACTGAGCCCCGGGCGGCCGTCGAACGGACCGCAGGCCACGACGGCAACGCGTCCCCGAACCTGGTGCGCAAAACCCGCTGACTTTCCGCGCTGCTCACAGCAGATCTGCCGTGGGCAGAGAAGGCGGACGCGGCCGGGTCCGCGGCGGCACAGTCGGGGCATGACCAACGAATCGACTCCGCCGATGTTCGACCAGCGGCTCCGGGAACGGTTCCTGAGCCAGCGGGTCCTCGTACTGGACGGCGTCCTCGACGACGACAACGGAACGGTCCTCGCGACCCAGATGCTGTCCCTGGCCGGCGAAGACCCGGTCAAGGACATCGCGCTGTGGATCCACTCGCCCGGCGGTTCGGTCCCGTCGATGCTCGCGATCCGCGACGTGATGCGGCTGGTGCCGTGCGACGTGTCGACGCTCGCACTCGGGCTGGCTTGCAGCGCCGGGCAGTTCCTGCTGTCCGCGGGCGCGCCCGGGAAGCGATTCGCCCTGCCGCACGCGCGAATCCTGATGCACCAGGGTTCGGCGGGAATCGGCGGCTCGGCCGTGGAGGTCGAGGTCCAGGCCGACGACCTGCGCTACACGCGGGACACCGTGCTGGGCCTCATCGCGGAGGACACCGGACAGCCGTTCGACCGCGTCTTCGCCGACTCCCTGCACGACCGGTGGTACACCGCCGCGGAGGCGCGGGACTACGGCTTCATCGACCAGATCGTCGACCGCCTGGAGCAGGTCGTCCCGGTGCGCACGCACGCGATGGGCCTGGGGGTACGCGC
>NZ_JACJHR010000018.1 GCF_014174495.1 Amycolatopsis echigonensis | reverse complement strand
ACCCGCCGACCGCACAACCCGCCGACCGCACAACCCGCCGACCGCACAACCCGCCGACCGTCACGACTCCAGGCGAGAAAAACCGCCGGAAAACGCCAATCCACCCAGCCACTTGACAGAAGGTGGACAATAAAAAATCGACGCGTCTTCACCAGGAAATCAGAAGTTCGCGCCGAATCTGGTTTCAGAATAACAGCAGCGAGGGGCACTTGTCAACTCAGGGGTACGAGGAAGAACTGCGGTCCGAACAGGACTACGTCGCCGGGCTGTACCGGCGGCTCGACGACGAGCGCGGGCGGGCCAAGGAGCGTTACACCGCTGCCCTCAAACGAAACGACGAGGCTCCGGGCGAGCGCGACGTCGAGGTGCGCGCGCTCGCTCGCGAAACGCGGCGGTTGGCGGTCGCCGACTCCGGGTTGTGTTTCGGGCGGCTCGACCCGCTCGAAGGCGACCATTCCTACATCGGCCGGATCGGGCTTTTCGACGAGGACGACGAGTACAAACCCGTTCTTCTCGATTGGCGCGCGCCGGCGTCGAGCGCGTTTTACACCGCTACCGCCGCCAACCCCGAGAACATGCGGCGGCGACGCCAGTTCCACACGCGCGGACGCCAGGTCGCCTCGTTCACCGACGAGGTCTTCGGGCGGCCGGACAGCGGCGAAAAGACCGACGCCGACGCCGCGCTGCTCGCCGCGGTCAACGCGCCCCGCGGGGAGGGGATGCGGGACATCGTCGCGACGATCCAGGCCGAGCAGGACCGCATCATCCGGCTCGACCACCCGGGTGTCCTGGTCATTGAGGGAGGGCCGGGAACCGGGAAAACCGTCGTGGCGCTCCACCGCGTCGCGTATCTGCTCTACACGCAGCGCGAGCGGATGGAGCGCCACGGCGTGCTCGTCCTCGGGCCGAATCCGTCGTTCCTGAACCACATCAGCCGCGTGCTGCCGTCGCTCGGCGAGTCCGACGTGGTGTTCACCACCCCGGGCGGACTGCTTCCGGGGTTGCACGCGCACGCCGAGGACGAGCCGGAAGTCGCGCGCTTCAAGGGATCTCTGCGGATGCTCGACGTCCTCGACGCGGCGGTCGCGGACCGGCAGGAGCTGCCCGAGGAACCGATCCTGATCGAGCTCCGCGACACCACGGTCCGGATCGACGCGGCGACCGCCGAGTGGGCCCGCGACGAGGCGAGGCAGAGCGGGCGGCCGCACAACGAGGCGCGGGCGGTGTTCGTCGAGATCGTCACCTACGTCCTCACCGAACGCGCCCTGTCCCGCATCGGGCGCGGCTGGCTCACTCGCGACGACAAGGAGGAATGGGAGGACTTCCGCTCCACGCTCGTCAAGGAACTCCTCGCCGACCCGGCCTTCGTCAAAGCGATCGACAGCCTCTGGCCCATTCTGACCCCGGAAAGCCTCCTGACCACGCTGTACTCCTCCCCCTCCCGGCTCAACGCGGCCGGCGCCAGCCCGGCGCTGCTGCGCGAGCCGGGCGCTCCCTGGACGGTGTCGGACGTCCCGCTGCTGGACGAGCTGGTCGACCTCCTGGGCAAGGCCCCGGACCGGGCGAAGCAGCGGGAGGACGCGGCCGAACGCGAGGCCGAGGCCGAGTACGCGGCCGGCGTGCTCGACATCATGCGGCTCGACCGCGAGGAGATGGACGAGGACATCGGCCTGTCCGCGGAGAACCTGCTCTACGACACCGATCTGGCTGACCGGTTCGTCGAGCACGACACCCGCGACCTCGCCGAACGCGCCGCGGCCGACCGGGACTGGACGTACCGGCACGTCGTGGTCGACGAGGCCCAGGAACTGTCCGAAATGGACTGGCGGGTGCTGATGCGGCGGTGCCCGAGCCGGTCGTTCACCGTGGTCGGCGACCTGGCGCAGCGCCGGTCGGCGGCGGGCGCGACGGACTGGGGCACGATGCTGGATCCGTACGTCCCGGGCCGTTGGGCCTACCGTTCGCTCACTGTCAACTACCGCACCCCGGCGGAAATCATGGCCGTCGCGGCCGCGGTGCTGGCCGAGTTCGCACCGGGGGTGGAGCCGCCGGAATCGGTGCGCGCGTGCGGTGTCCGGCCGTGGTCGCGGAAGGTCGCCGAGGATGAATTGCCCGCGGCGGTCGAAGAATTCGTCCGCGACGAGGCAGCGCGCGAAGGAACCAGCGTCGTGATCGGGCCGCCGGATGTGCCGGGCGCGGTGCCCGCCTCGGAGACGAAGGGGCTGGAGTACGACGCCGTGCTCCTCGTGGACCCGGACCGGATCCTCGCGGACGGTCCGCGCGGCGCGGCTGAGCTGTACGTCGCGCTGACCCGGGCGACGCAACGGCTCGGCGTGCTGCACCGCGGCGCGTTGCCGTCGGTGCTGAACGGGTTGGAGGAGCGGGTCTGACCGTCAGGAGCGCAGCTCGGGCGCGAGGACGCTGCTGCGCTTCAACGCTTTGAGCACCACCCCGGTATGCACCGAATCCGCCTGCCGGGACCAGCCGGAGCTGCCGACGAACTCGTGCAACGCGGCGATGTCGGGCAAGGTCACGTCAGCGAGCAGCTGATACTCGCCCGTCATCGCCGCCGCGTACCGCACATACGGCGAGCCCAGCAGGGCGCGCCCGATGTCGTCGACGTCGTGCGGGCGGCACCGGATCCACAGCAGCGCCTCGACCGGCAGCCCGAGCACGGCCGGTTCCACCACCGCCCGGATGAACACCTTTTCCTCCCGCCGCAACGCTTCCAGCCGACGGCGGACGGTCGATTCCGAAATCCTGGCGGCGCGGGCGAGTTCCTCGTGGGTCCGCCGGCCGTCCTCGCGCAGCGCACGCACGATGGCGCGTTCGTCGCTGCTGAAGGCGACGCCGTCGGGCTGCCGGGGTTGCGGAGTCGGCTGCGGCAACGAGCAGATCGCCTCCGTCTCGGCCGGGCTGAGCAGGCCGGGCTGCCATTCGTGGATGGTGCGGTAGTACCGCGTGACGGTATCGGCCGTCAGATCGTGCAGGCCGGGGATTGCCGCCATCTCGTCGAACAGGAAGGTCGGCAGCCGGTTGCGGTCGCAGAAGACCTCGGCGACCAGTTCGCCCTGTCCGGTGATGAGGTAGCAGAAGCTCGTCTCCGGCCGTCCGGCGAGGGCGGTGCCCGCGGGACGGCCGAGCCCGGCCCGGCAGCGTCCGCGCACCAGCAGCGGGACGCCGTGCGGGGAAACGGCGACAACCGTCACGACGCCGGTGCTCAGCAGATGCGTCCCGCGGCGGGCCACAGTGCGTTCCGGCGCGCCCAGCACCTCGGCGATCCGCCGCCAGGACGCCCGGCCGTCGACTTGCAGCGCGCCGGCGATCCGGCGGTCGAGCGGGTCCAGCTGTGCGGTCATCAGCCAATACTGTGGCTGATTCCGTCATTTGTCGAGCAGGTCTTGTCCAACCCCGGCACGACGAGAGAGGCTTCGCACGGACGCCGCCGTCGAGAAGGGAAGCCAGTGAGCGCTGAAGAGATCTGCTACCTGCCCGCCCGCGAGCTGGCCCGGCGGCTGCACGCCCGCGAGGTGTCCGCCCGCGAGGTGACCCAGGCCCATCTCGACCGGATCGAGCAGGTCAACCCCCAGATCAACGCGATCGTCACCCTCACCGCCGAGCGCGCGCTGAGCGAGGCCGCGGCCGCCGACGAACGGCTCGCGCACGGCGAGGAGGTCGGTCCGCTGCACGGCATTCCGGTGGCGCACAAGGACACGCACGACGTCGCCGGGGTCCGCACCACCTACGGCTCCCCCATTTTCGCCGACCACGTGCCCGACAGCGACACCCTCGTCGTCGAGCGGATCCGGAACGCGGGCGCGATCACGCTCGGCAAGACGAACGTGCCGGAGTTCGGGGCCGGTTCGCACACTATGAACCCGGTCTTCGGGGCCACGCGCAACCCGTACCGGCGGGATCTGTCCGCGGGCGGCAGCAGCGGGGGCGCGGCGGCCGCGCTGGCCGCGGGCCTGCACCCGCTCGCCGAGGGCAGCGACATGGGCGGCTCGCTGCGCAATCCGGCGTCGTTCTGCAACGTCGTCGGGCTGCGTCCGTCGCCCGGCCGCGTGCCGACCTGGCCCGCGACGCTGCCGTGGGAGGCGCTGGGCGTGCAGGGTCCGATGGGCCGGACGGTCGCCGACGTCGCGCTGCTGCTCTCCGTGATCGCCGGGTACGACGAGCGCAACCCGATCGCGCTCGACCTGCCCTCCGCGCCATTCGCCGGATCGCTCGACGCCGACCTGACCGGACTGCGTGTCGCGTGGTCGCCGGATCTGGGCGGCCTGCCGGTCGACCCCGCGGTCACCGCGGTGCTGGAACCGGCGGTGAAGGTGTTCGCCGAGCTCGGCTGCCGCGTCGAACCTGCCTGCCCGGATCTCGCCTCGGCCGACGAGGTGTTCCGAACCCTGCGCGGATGGCTTTTCCACGCCGGGTTCAGCAGTCTGCTCGAGGAGCATCCGGACCAGATGAAGCAAACGCTCGCCGACAACATCGCTTTCGGCGCCACGCTTTCCGGTGCCGACCTCGCGAGCGCGCAGACACGCCAGCTGCAGCTCATCACCGGGATGCGGGAGTTCTTCACCCAGTACGACCTGCTGCTCGCGCCGGTGAGCCAGGTGCCGCCGTTCCCGGTGGAGTGGGAGTACCCGGAAACCGTTGCCGGGCAGCCGATGCACGACTACCTGGAGTGGATGCGGTCGGCGTACTCGATCTCGGCGACCGGGTGCCCGGCGCTGTCGGTGCCCGCGGGGTTTACCGAGGACGGACGTCCGGTGGGGCTGCAGATCATCGCGCCGCTGCGGGGCGAGCTGGGGCTGTTGCGGGCCGCGCACGCTTTCGAGCAGGCGACCGGGCACGGGAACCGGCGGCCGGTCTTCTGAGGCGAGGCCGCGGGCAGGGTCCGTGAAGGACTCCTCGCGGGAATCAGATTCCTTCAAGGAGCCCTTCACGGCCCGGGACGCAGCAGCCGCGCCCAGCAACCGCGCGGTCTCGCGAGGCGCGCCGGCCAGTGCGTGCGCCCTGCCAACCCCTCCAGCGCCAAGGCAATCGCTCGTGGATCCTCCGTCCGGCGAGCTATCTCGTACCCTTCCTGCTGCCGCAACGCGGTCTCCGCGTCACCGCGCAATTCGGCAGCAAAACCGAGTTCCGCGAGAATCAACGTGTTTCCCGGCTCGAAATCGACCTGCTTGTTCCACTCGAGCAGCGTATGCAAATGCTTCTCGGCGAGCTCGAGGTCGCCCTCGCGCCGGGCTCCGAGGGCCAGCCCGGTCAGCGCGTACATCTCCCCGGCGTGCGGCTGCGGTCCGGGGCCCGTTCAGCGCGGGCGAAGCGGTGGCCGCGCCCGCCGTCCGCCGTCCGCGCTGGTCGGCGGACGGCGCTTCCCGGGCCGCATCGTTCGTGCTATGCCGCTGGGGAGGGCGTTTCTCGAGGCGTGGTAGCTGTTTTACTGCCGTCTCCCGGTCCGCCTGGCGGTGGGTGCGGGCCAGGCGGGCGATGCTGCGGCGGGGTGCGCGCTCCGAAAGGATCGGCGTAATAACCGAGCCGCTGTTGCCTTCTGCGCAACGCGTTTCTCACCGGGACGATGACAGCCAGCCCAGCGCCGAGCGCAAGCACGGAGAGAACGGCGATGATGACTATCGCCCACCAGAAGATGTCCACGGCCCCAGTGAACCGGTGCGGCACAACTTCCGGCAATCGGCCCCGGTCATTCGTCAAGAACCCGATCGTCCCTATGGGAACCGTAGAACTCCGCCTGCCGGAGCATGAGTTCGCGCATCGAGGCGCCCCTCGGCATCCCGTACACGGTGCCCGGGAAGTCCAGGGTGCGCTGGACCTCCCACAACTCGTCGTGCCGGTCCGGGGAGAAGAGCTCGGCCGGGTTGCCCGCGGCGATCCAGCCGATGGGGAGCACCGCGCCGGGTTCGAGGCGGGAATTGACGTGCAGCACGCTGTTGATCCGCAACTCCGCCCCGGTGCCGGCGACCGCACCTGGGAACAGCGAGGCACCGGTCGCCACGAAAACCTCGTCCTCGACCACGGCTCCGTTGACGTGCGCGTGCGGCCCGATCAGGACCGCGTCGCCGAGCGTCACGGGATGCGCCGTCCGGCCTCGGACCAGTGCGTGTTCCATGAGCACGACGTCCGAGCCGGTCCGGATTTCCCCGTCTTCCGCGGTGAGCACCGCCCCGTGCAGGACCCGGGCTCGTTCGCCGAGGACGACTGCCCCGCACAGCACCGCGGACGGTGCGACGTACGCCGATTCGGGTACCACGGGCCGCTGCCCTCGATGTTCGATCAGCATCGGCCCACGCTCACCCCGCCGCCCGTTTGGCGGCCGCCTCGCGGGGATATCCGAATGCGACAGAGGCCAGGAGGAAGCCATGACGGAACCGTTCGCGGTCGGCACCGGGACGTCGACGGCCGAGGGTGATTTGACGGTGCCGGCCGATGCAATCGGAGTGGTGGTTTTCGCGCACGGTTCGGGCAGCTCGCGGCACAGCCCGCGCAACCAGGCGGTCGCCCGGGCCCTGCAGGACCACCGCTTCGCGACACTGCTGTTCGACCTGCTGAGCGCAGACGAGGACAACGACCAGTCCCGGTTCGACATCGGGCTGCTGCGGGACCGGTTGCTGCGCGCGCTGGACGACCTCGGCCGCCATCCCGGGGTGACCGGGCTGCCCGTGGGGCTGTTCGGAGCCAGCACCGGAGCCGCCGCGGCGCTGAGTGCGGCGGCGGCCCGGCCGGACGTCGTGCGGGCAGTCGTTTCCCGCGGCGGCAGGCCGGATCTGGCCGAGGACGCCCTGGCGGAGGTGCGCTGCCCGGTGCTGCTGATCGTCGGAGGGAACGACGACACCGTGCGCAGGCTGAACAAGGCCGCCGCGGGGCAGCTGCCCGGCGACCGCGAACTGGTGGTCGTGCCGGGAGCCGGGCACCTGTTCGAGGAGCCCGGCGCGCTGGAGCAGGTCGCCGAGGCCGCCGCCGGGTGGTTCGAGCGGCATCTCCCGGACGGCGGCGACCACGCCTTCGCTCTGTGACGGCGTGGTCGCCACAGACGGAAGGAAGGAGCTCATGCAGCACGACGAGCTGATCGGCAAAGTCCAGGACCGCGCGCACCTGCCGAGCCGCGGCGACGCCGAGCGGGTGACGCGGTCGGTGCTGGAGACGCTGGGCGAACGGATCCCCGAGCAGACGGCAGAGCATCTCGCCTCGCAGCTGCCGCTGGAGATCGCCGAGCATCTGCGGCGCACGATCACCATGGGCGGCGCCGGGACCGGGGAACGGTTCGGGCTGAACGAATTCGCCGGACGAGTCGCCTATCGGGGGCGGATGACCGAGCCGGACGCGGTGTACGGATCGCGGGCGGTGCTCGAAGTCGTCGGCGAAGCGACCCACGGCACGCTGGACAAGGTCCGGGACACGCTGCCGGGCGAACTGCGCGACCTCATCGACGCGGGCAGCAGCGGGCCTCTGCACTAGCCGCCACTACCCGCCGTGAAGCCTGCCCGGGGCCGTCTTACCGCCGCGCATCGGGCGGGCCCGGCGACAGCTTGTCGGGACACGCTGCTCAGCGAACTACGCGACGTCATCGACGCAAGCAGCAACGGGCCCCCGCATCAACCGCCAATACCCGCGCCGCGAAACCTGCCCGGGGCGCGTTTTACCGCCGCACACCGGGCAAGCCCGGCAGCAGCTTGTCGAGCGTGATCGGCAGGTCTCGCACCCGGACTCCGGTCGCGTGGTGGACCGCGTTCGCGACAGCCGCCGCCGTTCCGACGATGCCGATCTCGCCGATTCCCTTGCTGCCCATGGGATTGAGGTGCGGATCGGTCTCGTCGAGCCAGTCCGCGCGCAGGTCTTCGACGTCGGCGTTGGTCGCGATGTGGTACTCGGCGAGGTCGTGGTTGACGACGTGCCCGAACCGCGGGTCGAGGACGCTGTTCTCGTGCAACGCCATCGACAGGCCCATGGTCATGCCGCCGAGCAGCTGCGAACGCGCGGTCACCGGGTTGACGATCCGCCCGACGGCGAACGTGCCGTGCAGCCGCGACACCCGGACTTCGCCCGTGTCGGCGTCGACCCGCACCTCGGCGAACTGCGCCCCGAACCCATACGTGGCGTAGTCCTTCTCGTCCGGGTTTTCCGGGGTTTCGGCCTGTGCCTCGTCGCCGTCGCCGGGGTCGGCGCCGTACTTGTCCCGGAAGGCCCGCGCGGCCGCGACCACGGCCGAGCCCCACGACGCGGTTCCGGTCGAACCGCCGGCCACCGTGGCTTTCGGGAAAGCGGTGTCGCCGATCCGGACGTCGACGGAATCGGCCGGCACGTCCAGTGCGTCCGCCGCGATCTGCGGCAGGATCGTCCACGCGCCCGTCCCCAGGTCGGCCGCGCCGATTTCGACGGCGTAGCGGCCCTTTTCGTACCGGACCACCGCGCTCGACCCCGGCATCCGCTTCGCCGGGTACACCGAGGCCGCGACGCCGCTGCCGACCAGCCACGGGCCGTCGCGGCGGACGCCCGGCCGCGGGTCTCGCTGGTCCCAGCCGAAGCGTTCGGCTCCGGTGCGCAGGCATTCGACCAGGTGCCGGCTGGAGAACGGGCGGCCGGACTCGGGATCCCGCTCCGGTTCGTTGCGCACGCGCAGGTCGACCGGATCGACGCCGAGCGCCTCGGCGAGTTCGTCCATCGCCACTTCCGGGCCGAACATGCCCGGGCACTCCCCCGGCGCGCGCATCCACGACGGCACCGGCACGTCCAGACGGGCGAGCCGGTGACTGGTGGATCGGTTCCTCGCGGCGTACATCATCCGGGCTGGCGCCGCGGTCTGCTCCGCGAACTCCTTGATCCGCGAGGTCTGCTCGACGACGTCCATGCCGATCGAGTCCAGCCGCCCGTCGGGGTCTGCGCCGAGGCGGACCCGCTGGATCGTCGGCGTCCGGTACCCGGCGAGGCTGAACATCTGCTGCCGGGTCAGCGCGAGCTTCACCGGACGGCCCGGCACGGTCCGGGCGGCCAGCGCGGCGAGCACGACGTTGGCATGCGGCATGCCCTTCGAGCCGAAGCCCCCGCCGAGGTAGGGACAGATCACCCGGACCCGCTCGGCAGGCAGGCCGAACACTTTCGCCACGGTGGACCGCACCGAGTGCACACTCTGGGTCGAATCCCACAGCGTCAGCATGCCGTCCTCCCACAAGGCCGTCGTCGTATGCGGCTCAAGCGGGTTGTTGTGGTACATCGACGTGCGGTAGGTCTGGTCCACTGCCACAGCGGCCCCGCTGAACGCGGTGTCGAAATCGCCCTCGCTGGTGTCGGTCGGGAAGCTCGGGTTCACCTTGTCCGGCTGGTACAGGTCAGGATCGTCGGCCCTGAGCCGGGTGTCGAAGGGATCGGTCTCGTACTGGACGTCGACGAGTTCCGCCGCGTGCCGCGCGGTCTCGGAAGTTTCGGCCAGGACGAGCCCGATGACCCTGCCGCGAAACGGTATTTCGCAGTCCTGCAGCACCGCGAGTTCCGCGTCGTCGGTGTCGGCGAGCCGTTCCGCGGTGAAGGGAGTGATCAATTCCCGGACGCCGTCGAGGGATTCGGCTTCGACAGCGCTGATCCGCACACAGCGACCGCGAGCGATGGCCGCCTGAATCGGATAGCAGTACAGCGGTGCTTCGGCGGGGTGTTCGTAGGCGTACGGCGCGGTGCCGGTGACCTTCGCCGGGCCGTCGCGGCGGGTGAACCCGCGTCCGATCGCTCGCGGTTCCAGCAGTTCGGTCATCGGTCGCGCTCCTCGGCGGTCAAGTCGCGCAGCACGGCGGCCAGGGTGCGCGCGGCGAGCGGGATCTTGAACGCGTTCCCTCCGCCGAGACCGTCCAACGGCCTGGCGTCCGCGAGTTCCGCGTCGGCGGCCGCGCGACAGACGTCGTTACTGGGCCGCGCACCGCGGAGGACCTGCTCGGCACGCTGGGCGCGCCAGGGTTTGTGTGCCACTCCGCCGAAGGCGACCCGGACGTCCTCGATCACACCGTCTGAAATGGACAGTCCAACTGCGACAGAGACGAGCGCGAAGGCATAGGAGGCCCGGTCGCGCACCTTCCGGTAGGTCGATCGGCGCGACCAGGACGTAGCGGGCAGCGTGATGTCGGTGATCAGTTCGCCGTGCTCGAGTACGGTGTCGCGCTCCGGGTGCTCGCCCGGAAGCCGGTGCAGTTCCGGGAAGGGGAGCACCCGTTCGCCAGCCGGGCCGAGCACGTGGACGCGCGCGTCAAGCGCCGCCATGGCCACCGCCATGTCCGAGGGATGTGTCGCGACGCACTGGTCGGACGCGCCGAGGATCGCGTGATGCCGCGTGTAGCCGCCGAGGGCAGAGCAGCCGGACCCGGGCGAACGCTTGTTGCACGGCGTCGTGACGTCCTGGAAGTAGACGCATCGGGTGCGCTGCAACGGGTTTCCGCCGACGGTGGCCATGTTCCGCAGCTGCGGCGACGCCCCGGACAGCAGCGCTTCGGCCAGTACCGGATACCGCTCCCGGACCCGCTGGTCGGCTGCGAGGTCGCTGTTGCGGACTCCCGCGCCGATCACCAGTCCGCCGTCGTCCTCACGGATCTCGGCCGACAGCAAGCCGGTCACGTCGACAAGACGATCCGGCCGTGCCACGCCCAGCTTGAGGTGATCGACAAGGTTGGTGCCGCCGGCGAGGAACATCGCGGACGGCTCGGCCGCCACGGCCCGCACCGCTTCCGCCGTCGTCCCCGGTTTGCCGTACGCGAACGGCTTCATCGCTGTTCTCCCGCCTCGCGGACCGCCGCGACGATCCCCGCGTAGGCGCCGCAACGGCAGAGGTTCCCGCTCATCCGCTCGGAAATCTCCCCGTCAGTCCACTTCGGAGATTCGGTGACGGGCTTGGTGACGTGGCTGGGCGCGCCGTCGCCGAACTCGGCCAGCAACCCGGCCGCCGAACAGACCTGGCCCGGCGTGCAATAGCCGCATTGAAACGCGTCGTGCTCCACAAAGGATCGCTGCAGCGAATGCAGCTCGCCGTCCTCCGCCAGACCGGCGGCTGTAGTCACTTCGGTTCCGTCGCAGGACAGCGCGAGCGTCAGGCAGGACAGCACTCTGCGACCGTCGAGCAGGACTGTGCACGCCCCGCACTGGCCGTGGTCGCAGCCCTTCTTGGCGCTGTACTCGCCGAGCTGCTCCCGCAGCAGGTCCAGCAGGGTGCGGCGCGGATCCACGGTCAGCCGGTGTTCGGTCCCGTCGACCCGCAGCGCGATCGTCCGGGCCGCACCGGCGGTGTCCGGCCTCGCCCTCGTTTCCGTCTCGCCCGGTCCCATACGGCCGCCATACCCGCTCGTCCCGGCCCCAAACTTCCGCCTGGTCACGAGGCGGGTGCCGATCCGGCGGCGAACAGCTCGTCCTTTCCTTCGCTGGTCACAACAGCGTCCCCAAGGGACCGAGGTCGAGGTTCAAATCCGCGGCGGAAAGGTCGTACCGGTCGCGAAGTTCGGCCAGTCGTTCTTCGAGCAGCATCAGGGTGAGCCCGAGACGTTCCTCCTGCTCCTCGGTCAGCCCGCCTTCCTCGACGCGACGCAAGGCCTGGCGTTCCATCAGCTGCCGGAGCAGTTCGATGATGGTCAGGACCAGCTTCATCAGGTCGCGTTCCACCGAGTCCGCGTCTGTCTCCAGGCGGGCGGGCAACGCTCCGAGGAGGCGTTCGGCCTCGTGCATCGTCGCTCCTTTCACCAGGGCACCGGGCGGTCTTCGCGGACCGAGGTGATCAGCGCACGCAGGGAAATGTGCACCAGGTCGACCTCGGCGACCGACAGCACCAGGTCTCCGGTGAGCACCACGCCACCGGCGAGCAGCCGGTCCAGCAGGTCGACCAGGGCGAGCCGGTCGGTGTGCTCCACCGCGGCAGTCACGAGATCCCCGCGAAGGAGTACGGGGCCCACGGACCGGTGACCTCGACCTCGATTCCGGCCACGCCCGATTGCCGCAGGCGCGCGAGCTCGGCCAAAAAGCGCTCCCGGCCGGTGTCGGGCACCAAACAGGCCAGGTTGAGGATGTTGCTGTCGGCGCGGCCGGTCAGGGCCGGGTCCTGGTTTCGGTGCCGGTGGACATCCGCGGACAACTCCGCGAGTTCTCGCTCGATTCGCTCGGCGACCCCGACCGCTTCGTTCGTCCGAGCGTCCCTCGTCTGGCGTTGCCGGAGCCGTTGCCGCAAGTAGGAACGTCCGTCGGCGGGTGCTTCGGCAGGCGTCTCCGGTGCGGGGGAACCGCCGAGCGAGGCGAAGACTTTGACACCCCATTCGGCGTGATCCCGGACCCGGCGCAAGGCCTCCGAAAATTGCGCCGCATGGTCATCGAGCATTTCCCGTACCCGATGCTCGTCCCGGTAGATCGTCGCCATCCGCAACGGCAACACTCCCGTCCGGCGGCTCGCCTCGTCCACCACGGCGTTGTGCGCGCGGGCGATTTCCTCCAGCCAGGGAAGGTTTTCCAGGTTTTCCCGCAGCGCGGCCTCGCCGAACTCCTCGTCCGGGACCGGACTGACCAGCGCGGTCAGCCCAGCCCCGGACACCGCGGAGACCGGGCGGTCACGGAGCCCGGAAATGCCCGCGGCCGGGTTTTCCGCCGCGGATTCGGCGACCGCGTAGCAATACCAGCTCACTGTTCCGCTCGCTCTCCCCGCGCGAGTTCGAGTTGCGCGCGCAGTCGTTCGTTCTCCTCCAGCAGATCCTGGCGCCGCGAGTCCGACGTCAGCGACGGATCGTGCTCCCACCAGTCGATGCCCATTTCCTTGGCCCGTTCGACCGACGCGACCAGCAATCGGACCTTGATGGTCAGCAGCTCGATGTCGAGCAGGTTGACCTGGATGTCCCCGGCGATCACGATGCCCTTGTCCAGCACCCGTTCCAGGATGTCGGCGAGGTTCGCACCGCCGCCGGAACCCGCCGGGCGGGACACGCCGAGCGGTCTTCCGGCGGTCAGGCTGGACTCGCTCATCTGCTGCCTCCTCGTCACCGCGCCGAAACGGCCCGGCGGCCCCGGGGACGTTCGTCCTCAGGTTCGTCGTCTTCCTCTTCGTCTTCCTCGTCTTCGTCCTCGTCGAAGTCCTCTTCGTCCTCGTCTTCCTCGGGGAAATCCTCGTCCTCGGGCTCGTCGGACTCGTCGGTGTCGGTGTCTTCCTCGCGCCGTTCCTCCCCGCCCTCTTCGTCTTCGCGCACCTGTTCCGGGGTGCGCACGACCTCGCCGTCGCGGATCTCGCCGCGCCAGCCGTCGCCCGAGGCCTCCCCGGCCATCATGATGAACCGGCGGAAATGCTTGAGGTCCAGCCGCGCCCGGCGGCCCTGGGCCCGCCAGATGTTGCCGGTCTTCTCGAACAGCCCGGACGGGTAGTACTCGATGACCAGCAGCACCTTCGTCAGGCTCGGAGCGAGCTCGTGGAAGGTGACCACGCCTTTGATGGTGCCCTTGGCCCCCTCGGTGGTCCACGCGATCCGTTCGTCCGGAATCTGTTCGGTGACCGTGGCCTTCATCGAGCGGTTCGACCAGAAGACCTTGAACCGCCACTGCGAAGTGGTCTCGTCGGTCTGCTCGGCGCTCGTGACGCCCTTGGCGAAACTGCTGAACTTCTGGAATTCGGTCCACTGGTCATAGGCCTCGCGAACCGGCACACCGACGTCGATGTCCTCGACGATGTTGATGATCTTCTTGCCGCCGGAACCCTTGCCGCGCTTGCCGAACAGACCTGAAACCGAGTTCTTGAGCGCTTTGCCGCCGGCCTCGACCACCGATTTGACCGGCGACTTCCCTTCGGCGAGTTTTTCGCCGGTGCTGAACAATCCCTTCACCGAGCCGCTGCCGCCCGCGTCGGCCAGCCGCCGGGACGCCTCCCCGAGTTTGCTGCCCGCCGAGGACATCACGTGTTCGGCTTTCGCTTGCGCGTACTCCTCGCCGGCGTGCAGCAGCTGCTCTGTCGCGGGATTGCGCGAGGCCAGTTCCCGAAGCTTCGCCAAGGGACCGAGTTCGTCGTTGTCAGAACGGGATTCAGCCACGGTTCACCCCCGAAGCACCCGAGGAACGCTTCTGCGTACGGCCTCCCGAGGAAGCCCGTTTCCGAGAGGTCGAACTCGACGAACCACCGGACGTCTTGCGCGCGGGCTTGCTTTCCTTTTGCGCCGCGCTGCGCGGTTTCGCCGGACGTTTGCGGGCACGGGGCCGGGATTCGCTTTCTTCCGCACCGCCGTCCTCGTTGTCGTCGCTCTCGTCCACGTCCTCGGGCTCGTCCGAGTCGTCAGAGTCTTCGTCCCGGCCGGTGAGCGCCGCCGGAAGACCAGCGGCCTTGTCCCGCAGAGTGTCGGTGCGCTCCTGCAGCGAACCGGCCAGCCGTCCCGCCTGATGCGTCAGGATGTCCGCGGCCAGGGTCTTGCCCGCGCCCAGCACCTCGTCCCGCACCTGATCGCGGACCCCGGCCAGTTCGGGCGACGAAGCCAGTTCGTGCGTCACGTCCGACAGCAACTTCTTCGGGTCCAGGTTCAGCTTCTTCCCGATGAGCCACGCACCCATGGTGATGGCCAGTTTGGCTTTCTTCCGTCTCCCGAGCACGTAACCGCCGACCACGGCGGTCGCGATCTTCATTCCCGGTGTCATCTGTTCGCTCCGTTCATCCGGCAACCCCCCGGTCGAATTCTTCGAGCAGATCGAGTATTTCGTCCTCTCTGCGGTCGAACTCCTCCTCGGTGATGCCGCCGGCCACCAGCTCCCTTTCCAGGGAAACCAGTTCCCTCCTCAGCTGCGCGATCCGTTCCTGCTCGGCGGCGTCGATGAGCTGTCCGGTCACCCAGGCGGCTCCCCGCACCGGCGCGAGCGGAAGCAGGAGAACCTCGCCGAGCAGGCCCATTACTGATCCTCGGTGAAACTGTAGGGCGGCAGCGGTCCCTGCGCGCGGACTTCCGCCACCTCCTCGACCAGCGTCGCCAACCGCTGCACCGCGTCCTGGAATTCCTCCGTTTTCTCGTGGGGCACCAGGAATGAGCAGTTGAAAAAGCAGCCATCGACTCGCGGTCCCGGCTCATGCTCGGACGCCAGCGGAAGCAGATAGCGGAGAACCGCGTCGGCGTCCTCGCTTTCCCGCTCCTCCAGCCGGCCGGCGACCAGTTCGCCGAACCGGACCTGCTCCGCTTCGCCGCGTCCGGCGTCCTCCCGCAAGCTCGCGGCCAAGTTCCGGATTTCCTCGTCGTCGGCGAGGATCTGGCCCAGGACGGCCTCTTCCCGGTGCGCGACTTTGACGTTCATCTCCGCGTGCCCGCGAACCCGTTGCAGAGCCGCCGTGTACACGTCGGCTTTGGCCGCGATCTCCTCCGCCACAGCGGTATCGTCGTCCGCGACGATACCGAAGCGCATCGGCAAGGTCGGCCCTTCTTCGCACAACGCCTGCAGGATCTCTTGGTGGGCAAGCAAATCTCGGCGCTTTGCCCGCAACTCGCCCTCGACGTCGCCGACCACCGCGCTGAGTTTGTCTCCGGCCCGCACCACCCGCGCCGGAGCAGGCGACGGTCCGACGCCGCGCAGGCCGCCCACTTCGGCGGGATGGTCGGCGAACGTGATGCCGTAGAGATAAGTGCTCATCCGCTCGTCCTCGCGGTGCTGCGGCGGCTGCGGCTGCGCGGCCGTTCCTCAGCCTCGCCGTCGTCGTCCTTGTCGCTGGACTTCTGGAACTGCTCGGCGAACGTCTCGACCGCACCGCTCAGCGCGCCTTTGGATTTTCCTTTCGCGCCTTTCTCGCTCACGTCGCCCACCAGATCGGGCAGCGTCGTGGCACTCGACGAGCGCGTGAGGTCCAACCGGTTGCACGCCTGCGCGAACCGCAGGTAAGTGTCCACACTGGCCACGACGATCCGTGCGTCTACCGTGAGCAATTCGATGCCCACCAGCGAAACCCGCACGAACGCGTCGATGACAAGACCCTTGTCCAGGATCAGTTCGAGGACGTCGTAAAGGTTTCCGGTGCCCGGTCCGCGTTGCGGCTGACCGTTCGCCCCCGACCGTCCGGTCGCCATGGTCATGGAAATCTCCTCTCCTTTCCTCATACGTCGATCTGGCCGCGCGCGTACCGCCGGACTTGCTCGTAACCGAGGAATCCGCCCTGTCCGTCGACCCGCACGCAGTACGTGGCCATCAGGCTGGTGGTGTCCGGGACCCGTTCCAGCTCAAGGACTTCCACCAGCAGCTTCCATCCGTCGCCGTCCTTGGTGAACGCCGACACGGATTCGATGTCCTTTTCGGTCAGCTCCTCGAACACCGCACGCGCGTCGCGCATCAGCCCGGCGGGCGACCGGCCGTTCTCAGCCATCGCGCCTCCGGCCCTCTTCGCGTCCGCTTTCGTCTGGCCGATGAAACATGTGGTGTCGGCTACCCGGGCCGCCCCGGCCAAAACTGGCTACTCGCCAGGAAAATCGAAATTAGGCCGAACAGCGCAGCGCTGCCCGCCAGTCAGCACAGATGTCGAACGCTCAGTAGCCGATCGCGCGCGAAGCGCGCTGCCGCAGGCGAAAAACCCTTTCCGTCCACGAAGGACACACCGCCGGTGTCCTCAGTGGATCGCGGACGGTCACCGATTCACCACTGCCATCGCATTCCGTGAATTCCCGGCCCCTGCCCGGTCCGGATCACGTGCGCGGGCTCGCCGGGCCGCAGCCGCACTTCCGCGGTCTCCAGCTCCGGCCCGGTCAGCGAATCCTGCCGGTACGCCACGCATTCCGCGGGCAGCGCCGCCGGATCGAAACGCACTTCCATCAGATGTTCGGCGACGGGCAGCCGGAACCGCCGGTCGTAGCGCGAATCCGGTTCCTCGTCCCGGAAGGCGCACCGGTACTCCACGATCGCCGTCTCGCCGGGAGCCAGCGGGTGGTCCAGCACCAGTTCAGTCACCGAGAACGCTTGCTCCGGCCTCGTCCGCACGCAGCCGGGGCGGCAGTACCGCGCCGACTCCAGCTCCGGCGACCGCCCGGGCGTGTACCCGCGCAGCGCCACGATGCGCGCGAACGCCGGTTCGTCCCGCGCCCGCAGCACCTCTCGCACGTGGAGACTGCGCATCCGTCCCCCGGCGTCCACGTGCAGCGTTTCGTGCACGCTGACCGATTCCGGTGACGGGTCCTCGAACGAATTCAGCACCATCGGAAGCAGGCTGCGGTTCTCCCACAACCGGTCCCATCGCGCCGCACGAGGGGCCGGGGCCCCGGTGCGCGGCTGGTCCAGCAACGCGCGCAGCGCACCCGGCGGCACGTCCAGCACCGATTCCAGCAAAGCCAGCGCCCGCAACGATTCCGGCCGTTCCGGACGACTGCGGCCCATGCGCCACGAGCTGAGGGTCGTCGTGCTGACGGGCACGCCGGACGCCGCCAGCCGTTCGCGCAGCCGCGCCAGGCCGAGGCCGCTGCGCTCGATCGCCAGGGTCAGGGCGCGTTCGAACGGGCCCTCGGCCAGCGCCTGGACCAGCACCTCCCTGCCCGCAGCCGGGGCGAACAACCGCATTTCGCCTCTCCTGGGAAAACGGACCCGTCGCAACGGATTGTCGGCATCCGTTCACCGGTTGGCAACCCGCCGAAAGTCGCGTCGCCTCCGCTTGCCCGCCACGGGCGGTTCGGCGGATTCCGCCGCCCGACCGCGCTGCTTACGTTCGAAAACGTCCCCATCGGAACCGCTTTCCCCAAGGAGCGACATGCGCGCACTCTCCCGGGCCTTCGCCGTGCTGACCGGTTCCTGCGCGGTGCTCGGCGCGTTCGCCGTGACCCCGGCGTCCGCGAGCCCGGCGGCACCCGCCGCCCAGCCGTCGATCATCGGCGGCAGCACCGCGCAGAACCCCGGCTACATCACGCGGTTTAACGGCCACGCGAACGGCTACACCTTCTTCTGCACCAGCACGCTGATCGGCAGCCGGTGGGTCCTCACCGCGAAGCACTGCATGTACGACAACAACGGGCAGCGCCTCACCGACATCGACCTGTACATCGGTTCCAACAGCGCCAGCGGCGGCGTGCACGCCAAGGCCGCCTCCACCTACGTCTACTCCGGCGGCGACCTGGCGTTGATCAAGCTGGACACCGACGGCGGCAGCACGTTCGCTCGTCTCGCCAGCAGCTCCACCGACGCGCAAGAGGGCGACAGCGCCACCGTCTACGGCTGGGGCGCGACGCAGAGCACCGACGAGGGCCATCACCAGTCAAGCGTGCTGAAGCAGGCCGTGGTGACCATCTCGGACACCCAGGACACCGACAACGCGGGCGGCCCGGCAATCACGGCGAGCACCCCGAACGGCGCGGTGGCCGGCGGCGACTCGGGCGGCCCGATGGTCGACGACGGCATCCAGGTCGGTGTGTGCTCGACCAGCGACCGCTCCAGCTCCACGACCTACGGCAGCGTCGCCGCCGGGCGGGACTGGATTCAGCAGGTCTCCGGAGTCTGATGGGCACGGTTCCGCGCCGGAGGGGTCCGTGCGCACCCCTCCGGCGCGGGCCGCGCGGCTCAGCTGAGCTTCTCCAGCGCCTTCTCCGCCGACCCGGCGTCGTTCCCCATCCCCCGCCACGGGTCGTCCTTGCGCGCCAGCCGCCGGTGCAGCTTGTCCGGACCCCAGCCGTTCGGCTCGGCCTTGCCGAGTTCCGACCAGTCCAGCGGGGTCGCCGAGGCCGCTCCGGGGCGGGCGCGCAGGGAGTACGGGGCCACGAACGTCTGGGCGTAGCCGTTGCGGTTCGCGTCGACGAAGACGCGGTCGCCGCGCTTGTCCTTGCGCTGCGCGGTGGTCAGGTGGTCCGGATCGGCGGACGCGACGCGGTCCGCCAAGGCTCGCGAGAGTTCCAGGACGACGTCCGTGGTGGCCGTGGCGTCGAGGGGTGCCACCACGTGGAAGCCGCGGCCGCCCGTAGCCTGCAGGTACGCGCTGAGTCCGGCGTCGGCGTAGTGGTCGCGGACGCGGCGGGCCGCGGTGCGCAGGTCGGCGACGTCGGTGCCGTCCGGCGGGTCCAGGTCGAGCACCAGCAGGTCCGGCTTCTCCGGAGCGTCCACAGTGGACAGCCAGACGTGGAACTCCACCGTGCCCTGATCGGCCAGGTACAGCAGCGAATCCTCGTCGTCGCACACGACGTACTCGTCGGTGCCGCCGCCTCGCCGCGGCACGCGTTCGGTGCGCAGCCACGACGGGAAGTGCTCGCCCGGGTGCTTCTGGAACCAGCCCTCGGCCTCGATGCCGTCCGGATAGCGCCGCAGCGTAAGCGGCCGGCCGCGCAGGTGCGGCAGCATCGCCGACGCGACCGTGCGGTAGTGCTCGACGACGTCGCCCTTGGTGAGGCCGTCGTCGGGGTAGAAAACCTTGTCGGGATGGGAAATCTTCACGGGTGCTCCCGGATCACGTCGGACGGCTTCTTGTCCTCGCGCAGGCCGGTGAACCGCGGATGGCGCAACCGGCCGTCGCGCGTCCACTCGGAAAACCCGATCTGGGCGACCAGTTCGGGCCGTACCCAGTGCGCACCCGGCTCGCGCACCGGATCGGCGAACGGCGAGCGGTCGGTTTCGCGCCGGGTCAATTCGGCGTGCAGCGAGGTCAGAAGCTGGTGGTCGAAGCCGGTGCCGACCTTGCCCGCGTACCGCAGCCGCCCCTTTTCGTGGTAGCCCAGCAGCAGCGCGCCGAAGCCGAGCCGGCTGCCCCGCGGGGCGGTGAACCCGCCGATCACCATTTCCTGCCCCTGCTGGCATTTGAACTTCAGCCAGTCCGGCGAGCGGCCGTGGTGGTACGGCGCGTCGGCGCGTTTCGCGATCACACCCTCCCAGCCACGACGGCACGCCTCCTCGAAGTACTTCTCCCCTTCGGTGTTGCGGTGCGCCGACAGGCGGAGCGGGTCGTCGAAGACGAAGGCGTCGCGCAGGATCGCCTTGCGCTGGCGCAGCGATAGCGGCGTGGTGTCCTGATCGTCGTAGTACAGGAGGTCGAACAGGTAGTAGTACACGCGTACGCCGGTCGCGCGGGCGCGCTCCAGATCAGTGAGGTGGATGCGCGGCTGGAGCGCGGCGAAACTGGTCTGGTCGCCGTCGAAGGCCACGATCTCGCCGTCCGCGACGAAGCGCGGTCCCCCTTGCGCGGCAAGGGCTTCCACGATCTCCGGGTACGCGTTGTCCATCGCCTTGCGGTTGCGGGAGTACAGCGTGGGGGTGCCGCTGTCGCGCACGCAGATGGCGCGCACTCCGTCGAGCTTGCGCTCGTAGATCCAGCCCTCGTCGGAGAAGCGGCGGTCGGTGAGCGTGGCGAGGGTCGGCTCGCGCCAGCCGGGCCCGGTCATTCGAGGTCCCGGTTGGTGCGGCCGGTGAGCACGGATTCGGGCTGCGTTTTGGCGGGTTTGCGCCGGCGGTCGGCGCCCTCGTCGTTCTTTTTGATCAGCAGCCACTGCTCCTGGCCAGACGAGTCGCGGCGGATCAGGGAAAAGGCGCCTCGCAGCTTCTCGCCGTGCAGGCCGACCTTGAGGTGGCCGGCTTCGAGGGCTTGTTCCGCGGACTCGTCGGTGAGCACGTCGAACGTGCCGGTGTCCCACACGATCACGGTGCCGCCGCCGTACTCGTCGGCGGGGATGGCGCCCTCGAAACGGGCGTAGTCGAGCGGGTGGTCCTCGGTGCGGACGGCGAGCCGCCGGTCCGAGGGATTCAGCGACGGGCCCTTCGGCACCGACCACGAGACGAGCACGCCGCCGATCTCCAGGCGGAAGTCGAAGTGCAGGCTGCTCGCGTCGTGCCGCTGGACGACGAACACCGGTTCGGCGTTCCCGCGGCCCCCGCTCGGTTCGGGAGTCCGGCGCGGGTCGCGCTTGGCCCGGTATTCGGCCAGCCGGTCCTTCGAGGGCATCCCACCACCTCCGGTCGCCCGGGTGCCCGGGCGCGGGAGGGGCGAAACGTGATTGACGGCGCGCCGCCCGGGTAAGCGAACGGTTCCCGGCAGGCAGGAGGGACCCATGACCCCCATCGCGGACGACCTCGTCCTCGCGACCCGCACCGGCGACCTCGACGAGGTGGTCCGGCTGCTCGGCGAACTCGACTCCCTTCCCGTGCGGCTGCGAGTGCTGCGCGGTCTGGTGCACCGCTGCGCCGCGGCGGTCACGGACCGGTTCGGACCGCAGCCCGAAGACGCGGTGTTCACGGCCGTCGCGGTCGACGAGCACGCGGGGGCCGCCGACGTGGACGACCTCCCGCCCGCGGTGCGGGCGGCGTTGCGGGCGGTGCTCGCGGAGCTGAACGGCGACTTCGAGGCCCTCGAAGTGCAGCTCAGCCTGGCCGTGCGGGAACCGCGGCTCACCGGGGTGGTGCACTGCCTGCTCTGGGCCGCCGGCCTCCCGGGCTTCAGCGCACGGTGAACACTCCGCGGTCGCCGACGACCAGGACCCGGCCGTCGAGCTCGTCGGAGCTGGCCTGGTCGAGGAACACGCGGGCGCCGGTCTCGTCGTCGGTCAGCACGGTGTCGGTTTCCGTGGCCAGCGCGGAGACCGAGGTCGACAGCTCCGCGGAGCCTTGGCGGGCGGTGATGCGCAGCCCGCCCTCCGGGGCGACACCCTGTTCGGTCGCGAGGCGCTGGATGGTGCGGGCCGCGTCGGGATCGATTTTCAGCATGGCGCCCGGTTACCCGCCCGGGCCGCGGCTAGACGCGGCGCGCGGGCCGGGCGTCCGTTTACCGCGGCGGGCAGCGGGTAAGCGGATTCCCGACCCCGATTCCGAGCCGTCCTGAGATGTGAGCGCTCCGATGACCGGATTTTTCCCGCCCGGACAGGGAAACAGCCCGTTCGACCAGTTCCTGGCGCAGTTCTTCGGCCAGGCCGCGCCCGGCCGGCGCGGCTACTCGGTCGACGTGTCGCGCCTGCTCACCGACCAGGCCCGCGGGCTCGTCGCGGAGGCGGCGAACCGCGCGGGCGCGTGGGGCGCGCGGCACGTCGACACGCAGCACCTGCTGTGGGCCGCGACCCAGCTGCCGGCCACCGCGCAGGCGCTGACCCGCGCCGGGGTCGACCCGGCCGAGGTCGCCGGGCGCATCGAACGCGACCACGCCGCGTCCGGCGAAACCACGGCGACCGCGCTGGCCCCGGGTGCGAAACGCACGCTGATCGACGCCCACCAGCTCGCCCGCGGCCTCGGCTCTCCGTTCATCGGCCCCGAGCACCTGCTGGCCGCGCTCGCCGCCAACGAGGAGTCCGAAGCGGGCCGCATCCTGCGGGAAGAGGGCGTCGCCGCCGACCGGCTCCGGCAGGGTTCCGCCGCGGACAGTCCGGCCGGCGCACCGCCGTCGCCGCTGCAGGAGACCCCGACGCTCGCCCAGTACGGCGAGGACCTCACCGCCCGCGCCCGCGAGGGCCGGATCGACCCGGTGATCGGCCGCGACGACGAGATCGAGCAGACCGTCGAGGTGCTTTCGCGCCGTACCAAGAACAACCCCGTGCTGATCGGCGAGGCGGGCGTCGGCAAGACCGCGATCGTGGAGGGCCTGGCACAGCGGCTCGCCGACGACGACGTGCCCGACATCCTCAGCGGCCGCCACGTCGTGCAGCTCGACCTCACGGCGATGGTCGCCGGCACGCGCTACCGCGGCGATTTCGAGGAGCGGATGTCCGCGCTGCTGAAGGAGATCCGCGAGCACCGCGACCAGCTGATCATCTTCGTCGACGAGCTGCACACCATCGTCGGCGCCGGAGCGACCGAGGGCAGCGGCGGCCAGGGCGCCGGGAACATGCTCAAACCCGCGCTCGCGCGCGGCGAGCTGCACATCGTCGGGGCGACCACGCTCGACGAATACCGGACCGGGATCGAACGCGATCCCGCGCTGGAACGCCGGTTCCAGCCGATCCTGGTGCCCGAGCCGACCGTCGAGGACGCCGTGTCGATCCTGCACGGCCTCCGCGACCGCTACGAGGCCCACCACCAGGTCCACTACACCGACGACGCGCTGCGGGCGGCCGTCGACCTGTCCGACCGGTACCTGACCGAGCGCTTCCTTCCGGACAAGGCGATCGACCTGATCGACCAGGCCGGAGCCCGCGTCCGGCTGCGCGCGCGGACCAAGCCGGACGGCCAGCGCGAGCTGCAGAGCCGGCTCGACCAGCTGCAGCGCGAGAAGGAACAGGCCGTCGCCGAGGAGGACTTCGAACGCGCGTCCTCGCTCCGCGACGAGGCCGCCGACCTGCGGAAACGCCTCGAACAACCCGCCGAGCGGCCCGGCGGCCCGGTGGAGGTCACCGAAGCGGACATCGCCGAGGTCGTCTCCCGGCTGACCGGCGTGCCCGCCGCGCGGCTCACCGAGACCGAACGGGAACGCCTGCTCGGCCTGGAAGAGCACCTCCACGAGCGCGTGATCGGCCAGGACGACGCCGTGCGCGCGGTCGCCGAGGCGGTGCGCCGGTCGCGCGCCGGGCTCGCCGAGCCCGACCGGCCGTTCGGCAGCTTCCTGTTCCTCGGCCCGACCGGCGTCGGCAAGACCGAACTCGCGCGGGCGCTGGCCGAGGCGCTGTTCGGCGACCAGGACAGCATGGTGCGCATCGACATGAGCGAGTACTCCGAGCGGCACACCGTCAGCAGGCTGATCGGTTCGCCGCCCGGATACGTCGGCTACGAGGACGCCGGGCAGCTCACCGAGGCCGTGCGGCGCCGCCCGTACTCCGTCGTGCTGCTCGACGAGATCGAGAAGGCGCATCCGGACCTGTTCAACGTGCTGCTGCAGGTCCTCGACGACGGCCGTCTCACCGACGGCCGCGGCCGGACGGTCAACTTCGCCAACACCGTCCTCATCATGACCAGCAACCTGGGCTCCGACCTGGTCGGCAGCTCGACGCACGGCGCGCTCGGCTTCGTCCAGCCCGCCGACGGGGACGGCGACCAGCTGCGCGAACGCCTCCTGCGGCGGCTGCGCGAATCGTTCCGCCCGGAGTTCCTCAACCGGATCGACGAGATCGTCGTCTTCCGCCGCCTGGAGGAAGACCAGCTCGACCGGATCACGGAACTGCTGCTGGAGCGTACGAAACGGCGTGCCCACGCGCAGGGCCTCACCGTCGAGTTCACGCCGGAAGCGGTGCGGCGGATCAGCGAGCTGGGCTACGAACCGCAGTTCGGCGCGCGGCCGCTGCGGCGCGCGATCCAGCGGCACGTGGACAACCCGCTGTCGAGCCGGCTGCTGGCCGGAGACGTCGCGCCGGGCACCGTCGTGCGCGTGGACGCGGGCGACGAGGGGCTCCGCTTCGACACGTCGGCGGCCGCCTGAGGTGCCATCTCTCCCGGTCGTGTTCGGCGTCGCCGGACTCCTCGCGCTCGCCGCCGCCGTACTGCCGAAACTGGTCGCCGACCGCCCGTTCTCGACCCCGCTGGTGATGTTGCTCGCCGGGCTGCTGCTCGGCCTGCTGCCGCTGCCCTACCTCGGCGACTGGGCCTCCCCCGCCCAGCACGCGAACGTCGTGGAGTCGTTCACCCAGCTCGGCATCGTGCTCGCGCTCGCGGGCGCCGGCCTGTCCGTGGACCGGCCGTTCGGGCTGCGCAAATGGATGTCGCCGTGGCGGCTGCTGTTCGTCGCGATGCCGCTGTCGATCGCGGCCGTCGCTCTGCTGGGCTGGTGGTGGCTCGGACTCGCCCCCGCCGCCGCGCTGCTGCTGGGTTCCGCGCTCTCCCCCACCGACCCCGTGCTGGCCGGCGACGTCGGGGTCCCGGCGCCCGGCGCGGACCCGGATCTGGCTCGGGACAACGAGATCCGCTTCACCCTCACCACGGAAGCGGGCCTCAACGACGGTCTCGCCATGCCGTTCGTCCTCGTCGCGCTGCTGCTGGCCGGCCCGCACGTGTCGGTCGGCACCGACGTGCTGCTGCCGCTGCCGATCGGCGTGGTGGTCGGGCTCGCCGTCGGCCGGCTGCTCGCGTGGGCGTTCTTCCGCATCCCGTCGTCGCGCTTCCGGCTGGCCGAGTACTCCGACGGGCTGGTCCTGCTGGCACTGGCCTTTCTGCCGTTCGCGGTGGCGGAACTGCTGCACGGCAACGGTTTCCTCGCGGTGTTCACCGCCGCGGTGTGCGTGCGGACCAGCGAACGCTCGCACGGCTACCACGAGGTCCTGCACACCTTCGGCCGCCAGCTCGAACGGCTCTTCGTCGCCATCACGCTGCTGGGGCTGGGCTTCGTCCTCGGCGACGGCCTGCTGCGCGGCGTCACCCCGCTCGAAATCCTCTTCGCGGCCGTCGCGGTGTTCGTCGTCCGGCCGCTCGCCGGGATCGGTTCGCTCATCCGTTCGCCGGCCCGCGGACGCGCCGCGCTGGCCATCGCGTTCTTCGGCGTGCGCGGGATCGGAACCCTCTACTACCTGGCCTACGGGCTCCACCAGGCTGATCTGCCAGGAGCCGGTCGGCTGTGGCGGGTGGGCGCGCTGGCCGTGGCGCTTTCGGTGCTGATACACGGGATTCTGGCGGCCCCGGTGATGCGCCGGGTCGAGGAGCAGGGCGCGCATCTGCCCCGGCATCTCCCGGAGGAACCCTCGCCGCCCGGGTAGTCTCCGTCACCCGAGCTGGGGGACATCGCCGGAGAACCTGATCGGCAGCCGGTACAGGCCGCGGGCCTGGCGTCCGCCGCCCAGCCAGCCGTGGAAGTAGACGTTCCCGTCGACCACGTCGGCGCCGCCCGGCCCGTCGACGGCGCCGCCGAGCTGCTCGGTCGAGAGAAACGGGGCGTCTGCCTTCACGAACGTGCCCGCGAGGGTCGGCGCAGTGGCGTAACCGGTGTGGTAACCGGAACTTTGGAACGTGTCGGCGGAATAGAAGAGCACGTAGCGAGACGGGGTTTTCACCATCGAGGGCGCCTCGACCACGTTCTTCTCCGAGCGCAGGTCGGCGCGCAGCAGTTCCGTGCGGGGGCCGGAAAGCGTCCGGCCGTCGGGGCTCAGCTTCTGCGACCAGATCACCGCCGGCGGGCCCGAGGCCGCGCCGTTCCCCTTGTACAGCAGGTACCGGGTGCCGTCGGAGTCGAGGAACGTCTGCGGATCGATATCGCCCTTGTCCCCGGGCACGCACACGAGCGGCTCGTCGCCGTCCGGCTGGTACGGGCCTGACGGCTGCGTGGAAGTCGCCGTGCCGAGGCACATCGGCCCGTTCGGGACTCGGGTGGCGGCGAAGTACAGCACGAAGGTTCCGTCCGCCGCCTCGGTGACGTCCGGCGCCCAGAACCCGCCGTCCGGCTTCGCCCACTTCGGCACGGAAGCGAGCGCGTCGCCGGCGATCCGCCACGGCCCCTCCGGCGCGGGCGCGCTCGCGACCGGGATCTTCCCGGAGCCGGTGGTCGTCGAGAACGCGAAGTATCCCGAGCCGGTCTTGACGACGTCGGGGTCCGGAAAGTCCTGTCCCAGCAGGAGCTGAGGCGCGCTGGCCGCCGACGCGGCCGGGCAGTGGGCGAAGCACAGGAGAACGGCGGCGAGCGCGGCACCGGCCCGGCGTAAGGAGCGCATGCCCACGATTGTCCTTGCCCGCTAACGGGATCGCCCGCTCATCACGGGGTTGCCACTGGGAAGGGTGTACGCCGCCGTCGAAACTACCCGGTTTGGCGGGAAAGTTCGGCGAGCTTGCCCAGAATCTCCGCACCGTCGCCCAGCGCGTCGCGGTCCACCGGGGAGATGCGCCACCGCACCACCCCGGAGACGACCCTGCTCGGCGGAAGCACCACGAGGTCCCCCGGTGGAACTACCTCCGCCCCGGACGCCAGAGCATGCTCCCCGCGGAGGCCGGGCTCGACGAAAAAGAACGCCCCGTGCGGCGAAAGCGCCATCGGACCGAGCGGCCGACCGCCGCCGAACGCGGCGAGCACCCGCCAGCCAAGGTGCGCCGGTGCGCGCACGACGCCGAAGTGCTGGCCGACCGGGGCGAGAATCGCCTGCCGATGCGCAGACCACCATCCGGAAACCACCCGAAGGTCGGCAGTGGCCTCGGACCGGGGCACCGTCGGCTCCCGTCCGCCCAGCAGCTCGAAACTGACCGGATGCCAGTTCGTCAATCCGTCGCACACCGGCCCCGGCAGCACCGGCCAGCCCCGCGCGGCGTACTGCTCGGCCGCCGCCCGCAACGACCGCAGCGCGGCCCCGTGGTCCCGAGCCAAACAGCGTGAACGGCTTCCGCGCGCAACGACGGCCATCGCAAGAGTCCCTTCCGAGAGACAAGCCCGCCCGGGTCCCA
Organism: Amycolatopsis echigonensis; assembly: GCF_014174495.1. GTDB lineage: Bacteria > Actinomycetota > Actinomycetes > Mycobacteriales > Pseudonocardiaceae > Amycolatopsis > Amycolatopsis echigonensis. The sequence continues at coordinate 101,723 of NZ_JACJHR010000018.1, read as the reverse complement.
GGACGCCGAACGGGTACGGTGCGGCAGCCGGGATGCCGCACCGACCACGATGCGGCTGCGGGGCGTCGCGGACCAGCCAGCGAACCGCCCGGGAACCGGCAGGAAACCGGCAGTGCGACCTCGTGTCGGGCGGTGCGGTCATCGTCCATTCGCGCGACGCGGACCAGGTCATTCCCCGCGAAACTCACGCGGCACGTTCGAGCGAACTTTACCGAGCTCGAACACAACTCGAATCGAGTTCGGAGCTCACGGTCCTAGCGTGCGAGCATGCCGCAACGCGCTCGTTTGTTTCTGATCTCGGTGCTGGCGATGGCGGTGGCCTCGACGGCCGTCGCCTGCGAGGCAGGCGGTTCGGTGTCGCCCCAGGCCGCCGGGCCTCCTGGCGCGCCGGGCAGCAAGCCGAACATCGTCCTCGTGCTCACCGACGATTTGTCGACGAACCTGCTGCCGTATCTGCCGCACGTGCAGGACATGGTCAAGAACGGCACGTCCTTCGCCAACTACACCGTCACCGATTCCCTCTGCTGCCCGTCGCGGTCGTCGCTGTTCACCGGCATGCTTCCGCACAACACCGGCGTGTTCACCAATGGCGGCGAGGACGGCGGTTACGCCACGTTCCACGGCCGCGGCGACGACAAGTCGACCTACGCGACTTCGCTGCAACAAGCCGGATACCGCACCGCGATGATGGGCAAATACCTCAACGGATACACCCCCAAGTCCGACGGAGTCCCGCCCGGCTGGAACGAATGGGACGTCGCCGGCAACGGTTACCCGGAGTTCAACTACGACCTCAACGAAAACGGCACGGTCAAGCACTACGGCAAGAAACCCGAGGACTACCTCGTCGACGTCATGGCGGGCAAGGCCGCCCGGTTCGTCACCGATTCGGCGGCCGGACACACCCCGTTCGTCCTGGAACTCGCCACCTTCGCCCCGCACAGCCCCTACACCCCCGCGCCCCGCGACGCCAACGCGTTCCCCGGGCTCACCGCACCGCGCGGACCCGCGTTCGACTCGCTGCCGTCTTCGCCGCCGTCGTGGCTCGCGTCCCGCACACCGTTGACCGACCAGGAAAAACAGAAGATCGACAAGGACTTCCGCAAGCGAGCGCAAGCCGTGCAGTCGGTCGACAAGATGATCGGCACGGTGCAAGCAGCGCTGGACAAGGCCGGCGTGCGCGGGAACACCGACCTCGTCTTCACCTCGGACAACGGCTACCACATGGGCGAGTACCGGCTCACCCCCGGAAAGCAGACGGCGTTCGACACCGATGTGCACGTGCCGCTGGTGGTCACCGGCCCCGGCGTCAAAGCCGGCGCGACAGTGAACCAGCCCGCGGAGAACATCGACCTCCGGCCGACTTTCGAGGCGCTGGCCGGAGCCTCGACCCCGGCACAGGTGGACGGCGAAAGCTTGCTGCCGCTGCTGAACGGCACCACGCCCCCGGCATGGCGCAGTGTCGGGCTGGTCGAACACCACGGTCCCGACTTCGACAAGACGGACCCGGACAAACCGACGAAGAACAGCGGCAACCCGACCACCTACGAGGCCATCCGCAGCGCCGACTACACCTACGTCGAATACGCCGACGGCGCCAAGGAGTACTACGACCGCCGCACAGATCCCCAGGAACTGCACAACACTGCCGCTCAGTTACCAGCGGACAAAGCACAACAGCTGCACGACACCCTGCGGGCGATGACCCTCTGCCACGGTACGCAGGCCTGCCGACACTGAAGTCCGCAGCCAAGACAGCGCCTTCCCCAGGAAGTTACTGGTCCGCGGACGGGCTGCTTGCCCCGTCACTGGCGACTCCTTCCGAAGCGTCCCGCACCGCGCGGGACTGCGTGGCTGCCCAGCTGGCCATGAGTTTCAGCCGATCCTCGGACGCACTCCCGGGTTCGGCCGTATAGACGACCAGGTCGTGCACGGCCCGGCCGGACAGGGGCAGGTCGAGGGACTGGAAGATCAGTTCGAGTCGCCCGACCTCCGGGTGCTGGAGCCGCTTGATGCCGTCGTGGCGCATCAGGACGTCGTGCGTGGCCCAGTGGCCGCGGAACTCGGGGCTGAGGGTCGACAGCTCGCCGACGAGTTCGCGCAGTGCCCGGTCGCGAGGCTCGCGTCCGACCTCGGCGCGCAGCAGGGCGGCGGTGGCCATGCCGGCGGCGTCCCAGTCGACGAAGAAGTCGCGCGCTCCGAGGTCGAGGAAGATGTAGCGGGCGAGGTTGGGGCGGCCGCGCCGGTCGACGGTGGCGCTGTCGAACATCGGCGCGAACAGGGCTCGGGCCAGGGGGTTGCTGGCGACGAGGTCCGCGCGGCCGTTGCGCACGAACGCCGAGGACATCGTCATGGAGTCGAGCAGCCACTGGACCCGGGCCGGGATCTCGACGTCCCGGCGACGCGACGGCGTGCGGCTCGCCGGCCGCGACGACCGGGCCAGGTCGAACAGGTAGGTGCGTTCGTCGTCGTCCAGGCGCAGGGCGCGAGCGACCGCGGCGAGGGCGTCTTCGGACACGCCGCCGATGTGTCCTTTCTCCAGCCGCGTGTACCAGTCCGTGCTGACCCCGGCGAGGACGGCGACCTCCTCCCGCCGCAGCCCGGCGACCCGGCGACGCGAGCTGGTCGGCAGCCCGGCCTGCGCCGGGGTGATCCTGGCGCGCCGGCTGACGAGGAAGTCCCGGATTTCGCCGCGATTGGCCGGCTGCTGGTCCATGCCGTTCACGATAGCCGCTGGTCACGCCGCGAAGGGGGTTGACGTTGTACCCCCGGTGAACGCGACCTTCCCCGGGGCCGGAGATCGCGGTCTTCTGGGAATCGAACGTTCGGACACCGGAGGCAAGACATGACGAGCAAGACGCTGACTGTGCCAGCGGCGGCGCTGGGCACCTGGGCCTGGGGAGACAGCGGCGAAGCGGGCGACGGCTACTTCGGCAGTCGACTGAGCGAATCCGGCCTGCGAGAGGTCGTCGAGAAGGCGCAGTCGAGCGGATTCACCTTGTGGGACAGCGCCGCGGTGTACGGCATGGGCCGCTCGGAGACAGTTCTCGCCCAGGCGCTGATGGGCTATGACCGCAGCGAGTACCAGCTGTCGACGAAGTTCACTCCGCAGATCGCGGGCGACGGCGACGACCCGGTCTCGGCCATGCTGGAGCAGAGCCTCGCCCGGCTGGGCACGGATTACGTGGATCTGTACTGGATCCACAACCCGGCCGACGTCGCCCGTTGGACCCCGTTCCTGATTCCGCTGCTGCGAAGCGGCCGGATCAAGCAGGTCGGCGTCTCGAACCACAACCTGCAGGAGATCGCTCTCGCCGACCGGATCCTCGGCGAGGCGGGCTTCCGCGTGGAGGCGGTGCAGAACCACTACAGCCTCCTGTACCGCGGCTCCGAGCGCACGGGCATCCTCGACCATTGCCGCGAGCGCGGCGTGCCGTTCTTCTCCTACATGGTCCTCGAGCAAGGGGCCCTGACCGGCAAGTACAGCCCGGCCAACCCGTTGCCGGAGGGCAGCAGCCGGGCGGCGGTGTACAACGGCATCCTGCCCCGGCTGCGGACGCTGACGGACCGGATGCGGGACATCGGCGAGACCCGAGGCACGTCCGCCGCCGACGTCGCCACCGCGTGGGCCATCGCCAAGGGCACCACGCCGATCATCGGAGTCACGAAGCCGGAGCACGTCGACGGTTTGGTCCGCGCTCGCGACCTCGAGCTCGCCGACGAGGAGATCGCGGAACTGGAAACGCTGGCGGACGCCGCGAACGTCGACACGCGCGGGTCCTGGGAGCACGAAATGTAGGGGCCGAGGGATGTGTCCGTTGTGGACATCTGCCGTCGGATACGGTGCTGAGAGTCCACAATGGACATAGACCCGGCGGCGAAACCCAAGGCCGGGAATGCCGCCGCTACGGCTGGTCGTGGCCGGGATGGGAATCGTGCCCGCTGTGGTCGTGTTCGGCGGCCCCGTCCGGTGATCCGCCCATCATGCGCAGCATGTCCCGGCCGCCGGTGCGGAAGAACCGGACGAGCAGCGCGGCCGCGAGGACGAGGAAGGCGATGTTGAGCCAGGTCGTGTAGTTCCACGAGATGCCTTCCCGCATCACGGTCGCGGACCGCTGGGCCGGGATGAGACCGGCGGTCCCGAAGATCAGCTCGACCAGATAGCCCGCGCCGACCATGGCCGCGTAGAAAGCACCGAGCAGCACCAGGGTCATCCGGGTGCCGTAGTACTTCCGGTAGATGTTCAGGATCGGCAGGATCAGCAGGTCGGCGAAAATGAACGCGACGACGCCGCCGAAGCTGATGCCGCCGTTCCACAGCACCGCGGCCAGCGGGACGTTGCCGATGGAGCAGACGAACGACAGCATCGCCACGACCGGGCCGACGAGCGGTCCCCACAGCGCGGAGACCACCGGGTGGTCGGTGAAGAAGAACGCGCGCCAGAACGATTCCGGCACCCACGCGGCGACCGCGCCGGCGATCAGCAGGCCGATGACCAGGTCGCGCAGGATCGCGGCCCATTCCATGACGAACACGTGCGCCACCGAGGTGAAGCCGTCCCGGGAGAACAGCCGCTTGGCGAAGGAACCGCCGCCCCGCACGGACATGTCCATCGCGGCGTGGCCTTCCATCGAGCCGGCCAGCCCGCGCTCTGCCTGCTCCCGCGCTTTGTCGACAAGCCGTTTCCGCACGAAGAGCCGGAACAGAACCGCCAGCAGCACGATCATGATCGGGCCGCCGACGAACTCCGCGGCGGTGAACTGCCAGCCCATCAGCAGGGCCATGATGACGCCCAGTTCGACGACCAGGTTGGTCGAGCCGATCTCGAACGCCATGGCCGCGGTGAAGTCCGCACCCTTGCGAAACAACGAGCGGGCGAGCGCGACCGCCGCGTACGAGCAGGACGAGGACGCCGCGCCGAGCAGGGAGGCCACCGCCAGGGTGCGCGGGCGGTCGTCGCCCATGAGCCGCACGATCGTGGACTTGCGCACGACCGCCTGCACCACCGCGGACAGCAGGAACCCCAGCACGAGTGCCCACAGGATGTCCCAGGTCATCGAGCCGGCCAGCGCCAGCGCATGTCCGATCGCACCCACTCCGGTCACCTCCTCATACGCGCCAGGGGTATCCACGCCGGGAGACGTCGATCCTCATCTTCCGTGCAGGCACGGTCGACCGCATTACGGGAAGGACGGTGGTGAGCGGTGCCCCGGTCAGGCGCCGGGGACGCGGTCCGCCGCTCGCAGCGGCGCGCCGAGGTGATGCAAGTGCTCGAGGACGTGGCGGTAGGAGCGCAGCAAACCGGTCTGGGCGTAAGGGATGTCGTGGCGAAGGCAGAAGCGTTCCACGATCGGCTGGGCACGGCGCAGATGCGGACGGGGCATGCTGGGGAAAAGGTGGTGCTCGATCTGGTAGTTCAGCCCGCCGAGCACGAAGTCGACCATCCTCCCGCCGCGGATGTTGCGCGAGGTGAGCACTTGCCGCTGCAGGAAATCGACGGGCCGCCCGGTCATCGTGGGCATTCCCTTGTGGTTCGGCGCGAAGGAACAGCCCATGTAAACGCCCCACAACGCCTGGTGCACCACGACGAACGCGACCGCGAGGCCCGGCGAGAGGACGAGGAACACCACCGTCAGGTACGCCGCGATGTGCGCGGTGAGCAGTGCGCCCTCCACGCGGCGCATCTTCGTCTCGCCGCGCCACACCGCCCGGATGCCGGACACGTGCAGGTTCAGCCCCTCGAGGGTGAGCAAGGGGAAGAACAGGAACGCCTGGTTCTTGGCCATCCAGCGGAGGAAGCCCTGTTTCAGGCGGGCTTGCCCCCTGGTGAAGGCGAGCGCGGGGATGTCGAGGTCGGGGTCGTGGTCCTCGTGGTTGGGGTTGGCGTGGTGGCGGTTGTGCCCGTCGATCCACCACTGGTAGCTCATGCCCACCAGACCGCCGTGCACGACGCCGACCGCGTCGTTCGGGCGGCGGGTCCGGAAAATCTGCTTGTGCCCGGCGTCGTGTCCCACGAACGCCAGCTGGGCGAACACCACGGCCAGCACGGCCGCGATCAGCAGCTGCCACCACGTGTCGCCCAGGAACGCGAACGCGACCCACGCTCCGGCGAACACCATCAGGTTCGCGGTGATCACGACTGCGTAGTAGCCGCGGCGGCGGCGCAGCAGCCCGGCCTCGCGGACTTCGGAGAGCAGATGACGGTAGGAACCCGGCGCGCTGTCGTTCACCAGTACCGCCTCGCCGGCGCGGCGACGGAGGAGAACCGAACGCCGCGGGTGCGGCGCTGATCGGCCTCGGACAGCGTGCGTCCGGCGGAGTGCGAGACCGGGTGGCTGAACAGCACCGGCGAGACCGGTGCCCGGGCAGTGCGGGAACGTACGGTTGTGCGCAACAAAAACTCCTTGGGAAGGGGCCGGGCAGGCGAACACGGCCAGCGAGGAAAAATGAGCACGGAACGGCGGCGCCGGGCGAAGGCCGGCGCACTGTCGTCGGTCAGAGGCTTGGCGGCAGGTCGGACGGCGTCGTGAAGGCTCCTTGTGACCCAGGGTCGGAAGCGGGGCACGAGCCTGCCAGCCTCGACGTTACGCGCTTCGGCGGGCAACCACCACCAGAGGCCCTCGCTTGACGGCACGCCTGCCCGCGTGCTCCACTGATCACGGTTGAAGATTTTTGTGCTCGTTGTTCTCGACGCCGCAGAGGTTTTTGGCGAGCGTCGTCTTGGTGCCTCTCAGGATTCCCGGATTTCCGCTCGCAGCCCGGCCCCCTCGGACGAGGTGGTGCCGCATGTTCGACGCGACAAGGAATGTCTCTATGACCCAAGGCACCGTGAAGTGGTTCAATTCCGAAAAGGGATTCGGCTTCATCGCCCCCGACGACGGCGGCAGCGACGTCTTCGTCCACTACTCGGAAATCTCCGGCGGCGGTTTCCGCAGCCTCGACGAGAACGCCCGGGTGCAGTTCGACATCGGCCAGGGCAACCGCGGCCCGCAGGCCACGGCGGTGTCGGTCCTCTGACCACCGCCACCTCGGCCGGGCGTCCGCGTCGTCGCGGACGTCCCGCCGGGCCCACTCGCCCGCCCGCCTCGCCGCCGCATTCGACGTTCCGGGTTTCGAGGCGCAGACCGTGACCTCAACCCTCGACCGGCCAGCTGAAGGACCGGCGGCGCAGCACGCCTCCAGCCGTGCTCGCCACCTGCGCGACCACGAGGAGAGCCGCGTCCGCGCGGCCCGCACAGTGGCCCGCATGGCTCGCGATCCGCACGACGAAAGCCTTCTTTTGTCGATTTTGGACCTCAAACCAGCCCCCAGTGCCGCGACGCCGACCTTGGATTCCGCGCTGGCGGGCTACGTCAGCCAAGTGGCCGAGCGCGTCGGTGTCCCCCTCGACGCGGTGACGCACGAGGTCACCGACACCGCCACCGCCTACCTCGGCCTCGTGTCCCGTACCGCCGGGCATCCCGAGCACGACCTGATGCTCGTCTGGGACGAACGGCTAGGCTGGTCCATCGCCATCGAACCGCGCGGCAATGACCAGCCGCCCGCGATCTGCCGCCTCCGCGGCCACATCGCACCGCCGCCCGGCGCCGTCGCGCAATTCGTCGCCGACGTCCTCGACGGACACCGCGACGGACAGCTCAGCCCAGTCCCCGCCCAGCTCGACCGGACAACCCTGGCGGCGCACTTGAGCACTTTTCCGCACAGTGTCGCGAATATCGGCCCGAAGACCTCCGGCAACCACCTCCGGGCAGACAGTCCCGGTTCCTCGTTGAGCGACAACCTCCGCGAGTTCCCGGACCCCGATCGGCGCACCGCCAGCCGACGGGTTTCGTTGCCTGTGCGGTAATCCGCCCGGCGGCGAGACACCGGCGATCGAGCGGCGGCGCATCAAGAATCGCACCGCCGCCCGGTGCCATCACTCGAACGCTTTCCCGCACAGTGTCGCGAATATCGGCCCGAAGACCTCCGGCAACCACCTCCGGGCAGACAGTCTCGATTCCTCGTTGAGCGACAACCTCCGCGAGTTACCGGACCCCGATCGGCGCACCGCCAGCCGACGGGTTTCGTTGCCTGTGCGGTAACCCGCCCGGCGGCGCATCAAGAATCGCACCGCCGCCCGGTGCCATCACTTGAGCCCTTTTCCGCACAGCACCGCGAATACCGGCCCGAAAACCTCCGGCAACCACCTCCGGACAGACAGCCCCGAACCCTCCCCGAGCGACTACCTCCGCGAGTTCCCGGACCGCGCCAGCGATCGTGCTGCGGCACATGAAGAATCGCTGGCGGCAGTGATTACGTCGAATTCCGCGCGCAGCAACGAATATCGCCTCGCCGCCGCAAGAACCGCAGCGTCGAACGGCACGGCGACGCAGGACTCAGCGACCACCGGAAGCTTTGGGACGCCCGGGGTTTGCCCGTCAGCCGTTGCGGCCGTCGAGAATCGGCTCGTCCCTGGCCCAGTTCGCGAGCCGGTGGACGATGTCGGTGCTCGCCGCGGTGGCGGGACGCCGGTGCGTGTCGGCGGATTTGCCGGCGAGCACGGCGCGGAACCAGGTGGCGACAGCTTCCGGCGCGGGCAGCAGATCGCCGCCTAGCTCGGCGGTGATCAGCAGGTCCTCGCCGCAGCCGGTTTCGACCGCGACCGACCAGCCGCTCTCGGCGGCCCAGATCAGCGCCGCGTCCCGGCCGAGGTGGCCGGGCAGTTGCTGGTCCAGCGCGATGTAGGCGCTGGGGGCGTCGGCCCACTCGCACCAGGCGGCTTCCGCTCCCGCGCCCACCGCGGCGGCGATCCGGGCGGTGTAGCGGCGCAGCCCTCTCTCGGCCAGCTCCGGCGGAACCTCGCCGTTCCCCGGCCCGTCGGCGGGTTCGATCAACGGCATCAGGACCACGGCGTGTTCCCGGCCGGGGTCTTCCGTGCGTCCGGGGAAAACGGCCGGGTGCGACGGGCGGGCGATGCGGTTCGGCTCTTCAGGAGCCAGAATTGCGGTCACTGATGTCCTCCGGGTGAGGTTGTCCGTGGCGACGGGAGCGGTCCACGCGGCAGCTGTGCGGACCTCGCAGCGGGCGAGACGCCGGTGGGGGGCGGGGTCGGCGTGCTCTCTCCGCCGACAACTGGGCGATCCCGACTGCTCGTCGCGACCGCCAAGCTGCCTGTACGGCTCACCGCGTCCTCCCGCCGCCCGACGGGCCGCGTCGGCGGACCGATCCGACGGACCGGTTCGGAGGGCTGGACGCGGCAGCGCGGGCCGCCCGCTCTTCGCCGCCACGACCGCGTCGAACTCGGCGCGGCACGGCGAAAGAACTCCGCTGCGGGACTGTCCGCGCAGCCGACACCATGGCGACCGCCCCGACGCCACCGATCAGGCGTCGATCTCCTTGCGGTCAGACCGCCCGCCGCTGATCTCGATCTTGCGGGGCTTGGCCTGCTCGGCGACCGGGATCCGCAGCGTCAGCACGCCCGCCTCGTAGGAGGCGTTGATGTGGTCGGTGTCCAAGGAATCCCCGAGGAACAGCTGCCGGGAGAACACGCCCAAGGGCCGTTCGGACACCTGCATCTCCACCGACTGATCGGTCATCGCGGGACGGCGCTCGGCCTTGACGGTCAGCACGTTGCGCTCGATGTTCAGCTCGATCGCGTCGGGGTCGATGCCCGGCAGGTCGAACGCGATGACGAATTCGTCGCCGACGCGGTACGCGTCCAGCGGCATCGCCGCGGGCCGCGACCAGGTCCCCGCGACGCTGTTGAAGGCCTGCTGGGCCATCCGGTCGAACTCGCGGAACGGATCGGTGCGCATCAACATGACGTTTCCTCCCTGTCGTGTCAGCTGTGGTGTCGACGCACACCACAGATCTAGCATGTCGTCGAAACGATGACAAGCGTCGATGTCACTGAAAAGACGACATCATCGAAAACGGCGCGATGGACACCCCCGTCGTCGAGGCACTCGCCCTGGTCCAGGGCGTGGTGAAGCGAACCCGCGCGGGCACGGCGAGGCCGGGTCGGCACCGTGCGCGGCCTCGCCAGCAGGGTCGGTTGCAATCGCGACACGGGAGTGCTAAATCAGAATTAGCACTCTAAGCCATCGAGTGCTAACCGAGAGCCAGGCGGCACGACCGCCTCGGCGCCGCGCCCGAACTCCGCACGCCGGGAGTCTGTGATGATCGCTGTAGTCCTCTTCGCCATGACCGTCGTCGGCTGCGTGGTCGCGACCATGACCGCCGCGCGCCGCCACCACGTCTGAACCCCCGCCCCCGCCACGAACGGAGGACCCGGAACCCATGGGGCTCGACAAAGTCTGGATACAGACCCTCAGCGACGGCCTCCTGCGCGCCGACCAGGTCGTCGGGCTGACCTCGCACGCCACGCCGTCCTTGCCGGGCAAGGCGCCGCGCTGGCTGCTGGACGCGACCGTCGCTGTCGCCGCGGGCAGCGGAGCCGGCGGAAACACCTGGGACATCGGCATTCTGCACCGGCCCCTCGCCCAGACCGCGGACGAGCCGACCGAGGCGCCCGAAGCACTCGCCCGTCTCCTCGCGCGGCTGGACCAGCCGGGAGTCGCCGGAATCATCACCCCGTCGGCCACCAGGCACGGAGTCGAATTCTCCTTCACGTCGTTCGCCGAGGACACGGCCGAACCCGCGTCCGGCACCGGCTGAGCCGCGCCACCGGACCGACCCGGGAATCGGGAGAATTCGCCGCTGCAGCGCGAGAACCAGCCAGTCGGCGGGGAGCGGTCGACGCTTGAGCGGCCCGGCCCCACACGGCCATACCTCCGGGATGCCTTGCCGCCAATGGCTTTCTCCGACCTCGGCGCTCCGTTCCCGGCTCGGCCGGTGCGGTCATCGCCTCCCCACGCGGGTGCGATTCCTCACCGGATGTTCGAACGGACCGTCCGGTGGTATTGGTACTTTCGTGAGGGAATCCGGTTGTGTACTCCTGAAATACGGCGAGCTGGCCCTCAAGGGCCGCAACCGGCGCCATTTCGAGGACCGGCTCGCGGAGAACGTGCGGCGCGCGCTGGCCGACGTCGCCGGGGTGCGGCTGCGCCGCCGGGCGGGCCTGCTGGTGCTCTCCGCGCGCGCCGAGCTCGACGAACTGGTGCGGCGTGCTCGCGATGTCCCCGGGGTGAGCGTCGTCCAGCCCGCCGTGCGCGCGGGCAAGACCGCCGACGAGGCCGCTGCCGCGGCCGTAGACCTGCTCCGGGCCGAACCCGAGCGCACCTTCCGAGTACGGGTGCGCCGCCGGGACAAGCGGTTCCCGATGACCTCCGAAGAGCTGGCCGCGCAGGTCGGAGCCCAGGTGGTGGCCGAGCTCGGCCTTCCGGTCGACCTGGAGCACCCGGATGTGACAGTGACGGTCGAGGTGGACGAGTTCGAGATCTTCGTGTCCGCCCAGCGGCTGCCCGGGCAGGGCGGACTGCCGGTCGGCACCGGCGGCCGGGCCGTCGTCCTGCTGTCCGGCGGCTTCGACTCGCCGGTCGCGGCCTACCGCATCTTGCGGCGCGGGGTGCACTGCGAGTTCGTCCACTTCACCGGCGCGCCCTTCACCGGGCCGTCGTCGGCCTACAAGGCTTACGCCCACGTCCGCAGCTTGCGCCGGTTCCACGGCGATGCCCGCCTGCACCTCGTGCCGCTCGGCAAGGCCCAGCGCGCGCTGGCGAACGCGGGGGTGGGCGAACTGCAGATTGTCGCGCAGCGGCGGCTGATGATCCGCTGTGCCGAGGCCCTCGCCCGCCGGCTGCACGCCGACGCGCTGGTCACCGGCGACAGCCTCGGGCAGGTGGCCAGCCAGACGCTGCCGAATCTGGCCACGATCGACGACGCGGCGACCCTGCCGGTGCTGCGTCCGCTGCTGGGCTGGGACAAGACCGAGATCATCGCCGAGGCGCGGCGGATCGGCACCGCCGACGTGTCCGCGCTGCCCGACGAAGACTGCTGCTCCCTGCTCACGCCGCCGTTCGTCGCGACCCGCACCACCCCTGGCCAGCTGACCGACCTCGAAGGCCACCTCGACCTGCCGTCCACTGTGGACGGCCTGCTGGACCACGCCCAGGTTCTGCGGCCGGGCGCGGACGAGCACGAGGCCGCGCTCGGGGTCGTCGAGAGCTGATACTGCAACGGCACCGTGCGGCGTTCCGCACCAGTCGCTGCCCCCGGGACCCGCGCCTGCCCGACCACGTTTCGGTGCGCCACAGCCGGAAATCCTCGGATCGGCGCTGGAGACTGATCCGAGGAGGCACCGATGTCCGATCGACTGTTCCGCGACCGTCGTGACGCCGGCCAAGCCCTCGCCCGTCTCCTCGCGGATTATCGGGATGATCCGCGGGTTCTCGTGCTCGGCGTGCCGCGCGGCGGCGTTGCGGTCGCCTATGAGGTGGCGACGGCGCTCGGGGCTCCGCTGGACGTGTTCGCGGTGCGCAAGCTCGGAGCGCCGGGACGCGAGGAGCTGGCGATGGGCGCGGTCGCCAGTCGCGGCGTGACAGTGGTCAACGACGACGTGGTGCGCGGCCTGGACATCTCGCCGCAGGTGTTGCAGCGGGCCGCCGAGCGCGAAGCACGCGAACTCGCCCGGCGCGAGCGGCTCTACCGGCAGGGGCGGCCGATGCCGGAGGTCGCCGGCCGCACCGTCATCCTGGTCGACGACGGCCTGGCGACCAGCGCGAGCATGCGGGCGGCCATCCGGGCGCTGCAAGAGCTCCGGCCGGGCCGGGTCGTGGTCGCCGTGCCGGCAGCGCCTGAGTCCACCTGCGCCGAACTGTCGCTCGCGGTCGACGAGGTCGTCTGTGCCACCACGCCGACGCCGTTCTCCGCGGTCGGCACGGCATACCAGGACTTCGCGCAGACCACCGACGACGAGGTCCGCGGCCTGATGCGAGCCGCCGAGCCACCCACGCCGGCGCACGCGCCCACCGCGGTCGCCGCCGTCCGCGCGGCCGCGCAGCCGGTCGAGAACGGGGTGCCGAGCGAGCAAACCCTGCTGGACCTGGTCGGCGACGCGCATCTCGTGCTCATCGGCGAGGCGTCCCACGGCACTCACGAGTTCTATGCCGCCCGCGCCGCCATGACCCGCACGTTGATCGAGCAGAAGGGTTTCAACGCCGTCGCGATCGAAGGCGACTGGCCGGACGCGTACCGCGTCAACCGGTTCGTGCGCGGCCGGAGCGACGACGACGTAGCCGAGGAGGCGCTGCGCGGATTCCAGCGGTTCCCGACCTGGATGTGGCGCAACACGGTGGTGCTGGACTTCGTCGGCTGGCTGCGCGAGCACAATGACCGCCTCGCGCGCGATGTCGACAAGACCGGCTTCTACGGCCTGGACCTTTACAGCCTCCACCGCTCCATCGAGGCGGTGATCTCCTACCTGGAGAGCACCGATCCCGAAGCCGCTTCGCGCGCCAAGAAGCGCTACGCGTGCTTCGACCATTACCGCAGCGACGACGGTCAGTCCTACGGCTTCGCCGCGGCGTTCGGCGCGGGCCAGACGTGCGAGGACGAGGTCATCGCGCAGCTGCAGGAGCTGCGGCAGGCCGCGCCCACCGGTGACCTGCTGGCCGAGGACGAGCACTTCTACGCCGAGATGAACGCTCGAACGGTGCGCAACGCCGCCGAGTACTACCGGGCGATGTTCGGCTCGTCGGCCGAGTCGTGGAACCTGCGCGACCGGCACATGGCGCACACGCTCGACGCACTCGCCGGGCACCTGAGCAGGAGGCGCGGCGAACCGGCGAAAGTCGTTGTCTGGGCGCACAATTCGCACCTCGGCGACGCTCGGGTCACCGACCTGGCCGCGCGCGGCGAGCTCAACCTTGGCCAGCTCGTCCGGGAACGGCACCGCGGCGACAGCCGCAGCATCGGCTTCAGCACCTACGCCGGCACGGTGACCGCCGCCGACGACTGGGGTGGTCCCGCGCAACGCAAACGCGTGCGGCCCGGGATGGCCGACAGCATCGAGGAACTCGGGCACGACGTCGGCGATGAAGGGTTCTGGCTCGACTTCCGCGCGGCCCCGAAAGCGGCCGACGCCCTCCGCGCCCCGATGCTCGAACGCGCGATCGGGGTCGTCTACCGGCCGCGGACTGAGCGGCAGAGCCACTACTTCCACGCGCGGGTGCCCGACCAGTTCGACGCGCTGATCCACCTCGACGACACGCGCGCGCTGGCGCCGCTGGAACGCACCGCCCGCTGGACAGCTGGCGAAGTACCCGAGACCTACCCGTCCGCGATCTGAGCGGCGCGGACAGCGATCTCCGTGACCTGGCGAGCCGCCGGGACGCCGCGTGCTGGCCAGGGTGACCCGCACGAGCCACCAGGACGTCGTCGTCCCGCACCGAGGTCAGCGGTCCGTCGGGTCGATTTCGGTGTGGCGGCTGGCCAGCATGGCGGCGAGTTCGGCGAGTTTGACGTTGAGCTGCTGGGAGGTTTCCCGCAGCAGGTCGAAAGCCTCGTCGGCGCCGATGCCGCGCCGGTGCATCAGAATGCCTTTCGCCTGGCCGATGACGTCGCGGCTGTCGAGGGCGCGGCGCAGCTGCGCCTCCCGCAACTCCGCGCGCTCGACCGCCTCCGTCCCGGCCAGCGCCAGCGACGCGTGCGTGGCCAGCAGAAGCGCGATGTTCGCCGCCTCCGGCCCGAGCAGACCGCGCCGCCTGCTGTAGATGTTGAGCGCGCCGGCCAGCCTCGGCGGACGCGCATCAGGCAGCAGGGTGGTCGCCAGCACCGCGACGAACCCGTGGTTGGACGCTGCCTTGGCGAAGTCCGGCCAGGCGCGTTCCCCCGCCAGGTCGTCGCTGTGCACGTGCCCCGGCCCGTCCAGCCGCGCCGCGTCCACGCAAGGCCCCTCCCCCGCCCGGTACTGCACCTGGTCCAGCTCGCTGGCCACCGGATCGGTCTCGACCGGGGTGAAAAACTCCCCGCTCGGGGAACGCAGCGTCACCGACACCAAATCGGCGCCCTCCACCAACCGGTAGGTCGCGTCCACCACCCGTTCCAGCACCTCGCCGACGCTGGTGCACGCCAGCAACCCCCGCGTCAGCTCGGTGAACTGCGCCACCAGCGGGCTCGGAAAGACGCCGCCGGGGTAGCGGCCGCGGTGCTCGGCCTGACGGACGAACTCGGCCCGGTCCCGAGCCCACGGATCTTCCTCGGCCATCGAGAGCACCTGCTGTGTTTCTCCACGTCCCGCGCCGGTCATGGACGATATGGTGGTGGCGGTGACCCTTCAGGCGCAGCCGAAGGCCCTGACTCCCGTGTCCCGCACGGTCTGCTGACAACGAACCGACCGTAACACGCGCATCGCGAGAGATCCGGCAAATCTCAGCTGCCTGCCGACGGTGCGATTCCAGCGAACTCCCTGTGCTGCCACGAGTACCGCCCGCTGAGACGGGTACCTCACCGCGGAGGTCGCAGTTCTGCCCGGGCATGGCTGCGACCAGGCCCCGCCGGTTGACAACCACAGCCGGCGGGGCCGTCTCGCCCCCCAGGACTGCCTGAAGCGCACACCGGAATCGCCGTTCGCCCGCGGAGCCAGTCGATCGCCGCTCGTCAGCGCCCCCGCTCGGGGCAGCCGGCTCCGGGCGGCTAGGAGACTCCAGGCGTCGGAGCGGGCGGATATCGGCCGTTCGAGCCCCGCGCGTTCCTTCGGCGCTCCGGAACGTCCGCGGCGGGTTTGGGCCCGCAGTCCTGCCTGCTCCGCGTGGCGTTCTCGCGGGGCCGTGCCAGCTCCGCCAGCGCTTGACGGACCCGGCGGGCCACCACGACGGCAGCCGGTCGTACCGGTTTCGGCCAGTGGGCGAGGACCACCGGCTCCTCCGCACCTTGGGGTTCGAGCGCGAGGCACCACCCGCTGTCCTCGGCCCACTGCAGCATCAGGAACCGGTCCGCGTGCCGCGGGCATCGGTCGGCCAGCGCGACGTAAGCGGTCGACGGGCTGCTGTGCTCGCTCCAGGACGCGGACGGCTCGACATACAGCAGCACTGCGACGGCCTCGACGTAGCTGCGCAAGGCCTTGATGTCGGCGTGTCCCGGATCCGGTTTCACCGGTGCGAATGCCTCCTTCCGCGACCGCTTCCCACAGCAGAAGCGCCCACCCATTCGCTGTACCCGCTTTGCGCCTCGTCATTCTTGCGACAACGGAAGCGGCACCGTCGCCGAGCGTGTGTCGTGCGCCGAGCTGCCCGGGGTCGTTCCACGATTGGACGTGGCGCTGCCGTTCCTGTCCTCGTTAGCTGTAGGCGGCTTTGCGGTGAGCAGATAGTCCCGGACGCCGATCGGATGGCCGAGGGTGGCGGCCTGGTAACCCGGCGGCGTGAGCTGAGGGAGGGTTCGGACGGTATCAAAATAAAACGAATGGTCGTTCTTTTATGCCGAGAGTCACTCAAGCCCACCTCGACGCCGAAGCGTTCGTGGCCTTCTGCGACGGCTGCCGCCAGCAACTCGCCGTCCGCGGCGACCTCGACCCGGCCCCGTTCGCCGCGGCGATCCTGGCGGCCATCGAGTCGTGAGGACGACGCGACCCGCAGGCGGGGCTGCCCGCAGAGTGCTTGTCACGACAGCGCGCGAGAGGTCGACGCGGACCGGAGCGGCTGATGACGTTCGTGGGCGCGCGTACTAATCTCTTGCTCACTCGGGTCCGATCAGGAGCCGCCTGGTCAGGACGGATTCGCCGATGAGCGCAGTCCCCGCTGCCGACACGCCGCCGGTGCCGGACCGCGTCGTCGCCGTCGAGCCGGAAGAGGGCCGTCCGTCCGGACAAGACAGATGGTTCGCGCTAGGCCTCCGCGGGCGGCGGAGCACGCGGTACATCCGCGTCCTCGTCCCGTTCGCCTGCTTGGCGGTGTGCGTCGCGATAATCGTGTTCGCCCGGTCGAAGACTTACCTCGCTCTTCCCGCCGTTGTCGCCGTCCTCGCCGCCGCCAGGCTCCGGTTGCTCGCCCGGATCGCCTTTCGTTCCCCGCAGAAGGTGCGGAAGCGGTTGCTCGACCTGCCGTTCCGCAAGGTGCTCGTGGACGACGACATGCTCCGGGCCACGAAGCGTGCGCTCTACCTGAGGCTGGCGAACGACCAGTGGTTCCGCGTCGGCCCGCCCGCGGTGAACGGCTTGACCAACAGCCGGGGTTACGTCTGGGCGGTCGGCCCCGAGCCTTCGGGCCGTGCGGGGTTCGTGGTGCCCGGCGTAGTGACGCCAGCCGTTCTGCGCGCCCGCACACTGCCAGGCTCGGCGCGTCCGGTGCCCCCTCGGATACCGGATCCGACCCGCAACGCGCTGTTCCACCTCATCATCCGGCTCTACCGGCCCCGGATCATCGCGGACGCCGGCCTGAGACTCGCGCTGGCGGTCTGGCTGGGCGCCACCTACGCGCCGCTGCTGCTGCGCCCCTACCGGAAATCCGACGAACTCCTCGGGTTCGCCACGTTCTTGGGGCTCTATCTGGCCGCCACCCTCGTCTGGACGTCAGCGGTGTCCCTGCGCCACTGGCTGATCCGCGCACCTCGGGCAGCCCGGACAACCTCATGGACCCCGTTGCGGATCGTCTCCGACTCGGTGAGAAACGGCGGCGATCGCGGGAAACTCTCCTGCCGGGTCACCTCACCGGAAGGAACCCGCGCGGCGTGGCTCGCCGGAGTCTCCCTCGTCGCCTCAGCCCGGGCGTCCGGGGTCGTGTGGGTAGCGGGCCATCCGAAAAAGGGCACTGTCTTCATCGGACTGCCCGGCTACCCGGTCCTCGGCCACGCGAAACTCGGGCGCATCGAGCGCGACTGACCGGCGCGGCACGGATTCCTCGCCGTCACGACCGAACCAGGGCAAGGACCGAGACGGATCCGCCCCCTTCAGCCTCGGCCGACGGGCACCCGGGCCAATGACTCGTCCCGTCGCAAGATTTGTGCCTTGGCCAGCAGCTCGCGATGTTCCGCGTCCGCACTCGAGCCCCAGGTGATTCCGCCGCCCACCCCGTACTCCGCCGTGCCTGCCTCACGATCGACCACAGCGGTGCGGATCGCGACGCTGAACCGGGACCGGACCGGCGCGCTCGGCGGCGCCGCCCAGCCGATCGCTCCACAGTAGACACCTCGGGGCGTGTTCTCCAGTTCCCGGATCAGCGTCATGGTGCGAGCTTTCGGCGCACCGGTGACCGATCCGCACGGGAAGAGCGCGGCGAACAGGTCCGGCAATCCGGTCCCGGGCCGCAGCCTCGCGGTCACCTCGGAGGTCAGCTGCAGCACGGTCGGATACCGTTCCACTCGCAGCAACGACGGCACCGCTACGCGGGCGACGTCGTTGCGCATCAGGTCCACGATCATGATGTTCTCGGCGCGTTCCTTCTCGTCGCTGCGCAGCTCGCGTGCCCGGGCACGGTCGTCGGACGGGGTCGGCCCGGCGGGGGCGGTTCCTTTCATGGGCCGTAAAAGCAGCTCGTCGCCGCGGCGTTCGAAGAACAACTCGGGGCTCGCGCTGGCGATCACGAACCGGCCGGTGTCGAGGCGGGCGTGGCAGGGACCTCGTTGTGCCGAACAGAGATCCCGATACAACCCAGAGGGGTCACCGAAGAACGGTCCGCGCACGCGCACGGTCAGATTGGTCTGATACGTCTCCCCCGCGGCGATCTTCTCGCGCACCCGGTGCACGAGGCCGTGATACTCGGTACGCGACCAGTGCTCACGCCAATGCACGTCGTACTCGTCAACGGACGTCGACGAGATCGCCTCCTGCGGCTGGTCGGTCACGCCGAACCACACCAGCGGCAGGCCTTCCGGTGGCTCCGGATGCACGTCCAACCCGTACGCGGCCGCGGCCTCGTACGCAACAAAGCCGTAGGCCCACTTTCCCCGCGCAGTCGCCGCTTCGACGGCTTCCAGCACTGGCACCACGTCCGCCGGCCGATACGCGGCCAGGATCCCGCTGGGCGCGGCGAACCGCAGTCCGGTCCCGGCGCGCAGGTCGTCGAAGCGCGCCGGGCCGGGTGGCGTCATGGGAAGACGACCGTGCTGTGGCCGTTCAGCAGGACTCGTCGCTCGCAGTGCCACCGCACGGCCCGCGACAACGCGAGCGCCTCCGCGTCGCGGCCGACTGTCTGCAGCGCACGGGGATCGTAGGTGTGGTCGATCCGGATGACCTCCTGCTCGATGATCGGCCCCTCGTCGAGGTCGGAGGTGACGTAGTGCGCGGTCGCGCCGACCAGTTTCACGCCGCGGCCGTACGCCTGGTGGTAGGGCTTGGCGCCCTTGAAGCCGGGAAGGAAGGAGTGGTGGATGTTGATCGCCCGGCCGTACAGCGCCTTGCTGGTCTCGTCCGACAGGATCTGCATGTACCGGGCCAGGACGACGAGTTCGGCGTCGAACTCGTCGACCAGCCGCAGCAGCCGCGCCTCGGCGTCGGCCTTGGTCTCGGGTGTGACCGGCACGTGCACGAACGGCAGCCCGGCCGCCTCCGCCATCGGCCGCAGGTCCTCGTGGTTGGACACCACGGCGACCAGGTCCGCGCCAAGACTTCCCGCGCGCCAGCGGAAAATCAGGTCGTTGAGGCAATGCCCGAGCTTGGAGACCATGACCAGCACGCGCGCATTCCGGTTCGCGCTGAACGCGTAGGTCATCTGGAATTCCGTGGCGATGTCCGAGAAGGCGCGCGACAGCGCGTCCAGGTCCGTTTCCTCGGGGGCGCTGACCTGGGTCCGCATGAACAACCGGTCGCTCATCGCGTCGTCGAACTGCTGGTGCTGGCCGATGTCGCACCCGTGTTCGTAGAGAAAGCCGCTGACGGCGCGCACGATGCCGGTGCGGTTGGGGCAGCTCAGGGTGAGCGTGAACGAATGGGTCATCGGGAGCTCCTCAGCATTCGACGATGTTCAGGGCCAGCCCGCCGCGGGCGGTCTCCTTGTACTTGTCCTTCATGTCCGCGCCGGTCTCGCGCATGGTCTTGATGGCCTTGTCCAGGGACACGTGGTGCGCGCCGTCGCCGCGCACCGCCAGCCGCGCGGCGGTGATCGCCTTCACCGACGCGACCGCGTTGCGTTCGATGCACGGGATCTGCACGAGCCCGCCGACCGGGTCGCAGGTGAGGCCGAGGTTGTGCTCGATCCCGATCTCGGCGGCGTTCTCCACCTGCTCAGGCGTGCCGCCGAGCAGTTCGGCGAGTCCCGCGGCGGCCATCGAGCACGCGGAACCGACCTCCCCCTGGCACCCGACCTCGGCACCCGAAATCGACGCGTTCTCCTTGAACAGCAGGCCGATCGCGCCCGCGGTGAGCAGGAAGCGCACGGCCTGCTCAGGCGAGAACGACGGCAGGAATTTCGCGGCGTAGTGCAGCACTGCGGGCACGATCCCGGCGGCGCCGTTCGTCGGCGCGGTCACGACCCGGCCGCCGGCGGCGTTCTCCTCGTTGACCGCGAGCGCGAACAAGGTCACCCATTCCATGGCGCGCAACGGATCGTCTTCGTCCACACCGGATTCGAGCCGTTCGCGCAGCCGCGCCGCGCGCCGCCGGACCTTGAGCCCGCCGGGCAGCACTCCGCCGGTGCGCGTGCCGCGGTCGACGCATTCGCGCATGACCGCCCAGATCTCCAGCAGTCCGGCGCGAATCTCGTCTTCGGTGCGCCACGAAAGTTCGTTGGCGAGCATCAGGTCGCTGATCCGCAACCCGGACTCGGCGGTCAGCGCCAGCAGTTCGTCGCCGGTCGTGAAGGGATACCGGACCGGCGTGGCGTCCGCGACCAGGACCGGCCGGCCCGCCTCGTCTTCGTCCAGCACGAATCCGCCGCCGACCGAGTAGTACTCCCGCCGCTCGATGCGCGTCCGGTCCGCGTCGAACGCCTCGAACACCATGCCGTTGCTGTGGAAGTCCAGCCGTTTGCGGCGATGCAGCACCACGTCGTCGTCGGGCGAGAACGCGATCTTGTGCTCGCCGCCGAGGCAGAGCAGCCCTTCGGCGCGCACCGCGTCCGCCGCCGGGCCGGCCGCGACCGGATCGACGAGATGCGGCTGCTCGCCGGACAGCCCGAGCACCACCGCCTTCACGCTGCCGTGTCCGTGCCCAGTGGCGCCGAGCGAGCCGAACAGCTCGCATCGGACACGCCGCACCCGCGGCAGCTCGCCGGCCGCCCGAAGCCGTTCGACGAACTCGTACGCCGCGCGCATCGGCCCGACCGTATGCGAGCTCGACGGGCCGATCCCGACCTTGAAGAGGTCGAACACGCTGATCGTCATCGTCGCTCCCGGAGTTCTCGCGGCACCGGCGACTTCAGACACCGGATTGATGTATCAACACTGGCCGCGGTGGACATCACGCCGCCGATCCTGGGTTTCCCGGGCTTACCATGGGTTTCGTGACCCTTGCTCGCGATGAACCCGACCAGCTGCCCGCGTCGCTCGCCGACCGCGCTTACGCGGCCATCCAGGACCAGCTGATCATGCTGGACATCCCGCCGATGTCCGCGATCGACGACGCCGCGTTGAGCGCCTCGCTGGGCGTCGGCCGCACGCCGGTCCGCGAGGCGCTCAAGCGCCTGGAGACCGACCGGCTCGTGGTGTCCTACCCGCGCCGCGGGACGTTCGCGACCGCCGTGGACATCACGGACCTGGCCTATATCTCGGAAATCCGCGTCCAGCTCGAGCCGCTGGCCGCCCGCCGGGCCGCGGACAGCGCGGCCGGACCGGTGCGGACCCGCCTCGCGGAGCTCGCCGACGACCTCCAGGACACCGACGCCCGCGCCCTGGACCGGGACACCCTGATGAAGTGGGACCTGCGCGTGCACCGCGCGATCTACCGGGCGGCCGGGAACCCGCATCTGGAAGACACCCTGGTCCGCTACAACAACCTCGCCACCCGGATCTTCTGTCTTTTCCTCGACCGGATGCCGCATTTCGACCAGCACGTCGAGGAGCACGTCGGCCTGCTGCGCGCGATCGCCAGTGGCAAGGCGAAGACCGCCGAACGGCTGGCTCGCGAGCACGTGACCGGCTTCGAGAAAGCCGTGCGCGCGGTCATCTGACGCCGCCTGCGCGGCTGCCGTGGTCATGCCGCCGCCAGGACGGTGAGCGCGTCGGCCGTCGCGGCCACGTCGTGGACGCGGAGGATCTTCGCCCCGCGCTGCGCCGCCACCATCGCCGCGGCGACCGAGGCGGCCTCCCGCTGCCCGACCGGGCGGCCGGTCAGCCGGCCGAGCATCGCCTTGCGGGAGAGCCCGGCCATGACCGGCGCGCCGAGGTCGGCGAACCGGCCGAGAGACCGCAGCAGCGCCAGGTTGTGCTCCAGCGTCTTGCCGAATCCGAACCCCGGGTCGACGACCAGGTGCTCGCGCGGGATCCCGGCCCGCAGGCACGCGTCCATCCGGTCGCGGAGGAACTCCCGCACCTCGGCCACGACATCGTCGTAGCGCGGGTCCTGCTGCATCGCGTGCGGCGGCCGCAGCATGTGCGTCAGGCAGACCGGCACGCCGAGCCGGGCCGCCGTCTCCACCGCGTCCGGGTACCGCAGCGCCCGCACGTCGTTGATCAAGACGGCTCCCGCCCGGACCGCCGCGTCCATCACCTGCGGCCGGGAGGTGTCGATCGACAACGGCACGGGCACGCGGGCGGCCAGCTGCTCGATGACCCCGGTGACCCGGTCCAGTTCTTCCTGGAGCGAGGGCGGATGCGCGCCCGGCCGGGTGGACTCGCCCCCGATGTCGAGCAGGTCGGCGCCCTCGTCGGCGAGCCGGAGCGCGTGGTCGAGGGCGGCGGCCGGGTCGCGCCCGCCGTCGGAGAAGGAATCGGGCGTGACGTTGACGATTCCGCAGACCAGGTGCCCTGGCCGGCTCAGCTTCCCCAGCAGTGTCTCGTGGGCGGGAGACCGCAGCGTTCCTGTCGTCACGGGAATCTCCCGGCTGCCGATTGGATGGTCTGCCGAAGCAGCAGGGCGGTCGTCACCGGGCCGACTCCGCCGGGCACCGGGGTGAGCCCGCCCGCGCGGCCGGAGACGGCCCGTTCGTCCACGTCGCCGACGAGCCCGCCGTCGGCCGTCGGGTTGGTGCCGACGTCGACGACGATCGCGTCCGGGCCGACGTGCTCGGCCTTGATCAGGCCCGGCTGGCCGACCGCGACCACGAGGACGTCCGCCGGGCGGGTCAGTGCGGCGAGGTCCTTGGTGTGGCGGTGGCAGACGGCCACGGTCGCGTCCCGCTGCAACAGCAGCTGCGCGGCCGGTTTCCCGACGACGTTCGACCGCCCGACCACGACCGCGGTGCGCCCCGCGAGCGGGACGTCGTAGTGGTCCAGCAGCGCGAGCACCGCGGCGGCGGTCGCGGGCGCGAACGCCGGAAGCCCCGCGCTCAGTCTGCCCAGGGAAAGCGGATTCGCTCCGTCGACGTCCTTCTCCGGGGCGATCGCCGAGGCGAGATCTTCGAAATGGGCACCGTCCGGCAACGGCGTCTGCAGCATGATCCCGTGCACGGCCGGATCCTCGCTCAAGGCCGTCAGCGCGGCGCGGATCTGCCCGGGCTTCGCCTGCGGCCCTAGGTCGACGACGTCGCAGTCGATGCCGGTTTTCCGCGCCGCACCGGCGATCGAGCGGACGTACCACGCGCTCGACTCGTCGTCGGTGGCGACGACCACCGCGAGCCGGGCCGAGGTCCCGGCCCCGGTCAGCGCCGCCGCGGCCGCGGTGA
Organism: Amycolatopsis echigonensis; assembly: GCF_014174495.1. Lineage (GTDB taxonomy): Bacteria > Actinomycetota > Actinomycetes > Mycobacteriales > Pseudonocardiaceae > Amycolatopsis > Amycolatopsis echigonensis. Next base: position 78,093 of record NZ_JACJHR010000018.1, on the reverse strand, counting down.
CTTCCGCGCGAAGGTTCCGGGCCAGTTCGGTCCCGCTCAGCACCGCGGTCATCGGGCGATCACCTCCCGCACCGCGGCGGTCAGCGCGTCGGCACGCGCGAGGAGATCGTCGACCGGCGCGAGCGCACCGGACAGTTCCGCGCGCGCCTCGGCGTCGGTGATGCCGGCGAGGTTGATCTCGACGTTCACCCGGGCAGTGGAGGCAGCGGCCCGGGCCGCGTCGGCGGACGCCGCGACGTCGCTGACGACGTTCCGGTTGCCGATCGGCAGCAGTTGCTCGGCGAGCCCGAGCACTTGCTCGGCCACCGCGAGCACCGCGGCCGGGACTCGTCCCGCCGCGATCAGTGCGTCCGCGATCGCGGCGGAGCGGGCCGCCTTGTCGGAGTCGGTCGCGCGAGGCAGCGCGTAGGCCGCGCCGACCCGGCTGAAGACGGCGATGTCCTGTTCGGCGAGCACCGAGGCCTGCTCGCGCAGGTCGTCGGCGCTGTCGCAGATTTTCGCGATCGTTCCAGCGTGCTCGGCGTATTTCGGGCCGACGCTGTACCGGGCGACCATGCCGGCGAGCGCGGCGCCCTGAGCCGCGTGCAGTGCCGCGCTCGCTCCGCCGCCGGGCGCGGGCACCCGCCCGGCCAGCGAATCCAGGAACGCGTCGAGGGTTTCCGTGCGCATGGGTGTCGTCCTGTTCTCGCCGCTCAGCGACGGATCCGCGCCATTTCCGGGTCGACCAGCGGTTCCGCGGTCACGGTCGCCCGCACCCGCCGGTCGAAGTACTGGATTTCCACCTGGGTGCCGACCGTCGCCGACGCGGGCAGCCAGGCGTACGCGACCGGCTTGCCGATCGTGTGCCCGAACGCCGCGGAGGTGACGTACCCGGCCGGTTCGCCGTCCAGGAACACCGGCTCGTGCCCGAGGACCACGCTGCGGCCGTCGTCGACGGTCAGGCAGGCGAGGCGGCGGGACACGGTGTCGTTGCTCAGCTCGGCGACCGCGTCGCAGCCGACATAGCCGGTCTTCTTGGCGTTGACCGCGAAACCCAGCCCGGCTTCGTACGGGTTGTGCTCGGTGTTCATGTCCGAACCCCAAGCGCGGTAGCCCTTCTCCAGGCGCAGGCTGTTGAACGCGGCCCGGCCCGCGGCGATCACTCCGAGCGGACGACCGGCTTCGAACAGCGCGTCCCACAGCCGCTGCCCGTATTCGGCGCTGGTGTAGATCTCCCAGCCCAGTTCGCCCACATAGGACAGTCGCATCGCGACGACCGGGATCCCGGCGATGGTCGCGTGCTTGAGCCGGAAGTACTTCAGCGCCTCGTGGGAGAAGTCGTCGTCGGTCAACGGCTGGACCAGGTCTCGGGCCAGCGGCCCCCAGACCCCGACGCAGCAGGTGCCGCCGGTGATGTCGCGCAGCTGCACGCTGCCGTCCGCGGGCGCCTGCCGGCGGAAGTAGTCCAGATCGAGGTTTCCGTTGGCGCCGACCTGGAACAGCTGCTCGCCGAGCCGCGCGACGGTCAGGTCGCTGCGGATCCCGCCGGCTTCGTCCAACGCCAGCGTGTAGGTCACCGACCCGACCGACTTGTCCATCTTGCCGGTGGTCAGCCGCTGCAGGAACGCCACCGCGCCGCTGCCGAAGACCTCGATCCGCTTCAGCGGCGTCATGTCGTACATCGCCACCGCCGTCCGCGTCTTCCACGCTTCGGCCGCCGCGATCGGCGAATGGAACATCGCCGACCACGCGTCGCGCGACGGCGGCTGCCATTCGGCCGGCAACTCCTTGACCAGGCGGGCATTGGCCTCGTACCAGTGGGGCCGCTCCCACCCGTGCGCTTCGAGGAAGAACGCGCCGAGTTCCTTCTGCCGCGCGTGGAACGGGCTCACCCGCAGGTCGCGCGGCGACAGCTTGGGCTGCAACGGGTGCAGCACGTCGTAGACCTCGACGAAGTTCCGCTGCGCGGTCTCGTCCACATAGGACTGAGTGGTTTCGATCTCGTCGAACCGGTGCACGTCGCAGCCGTGCAGCTCGATCTCGCTGCGGCCGTCGACCAGCAGCTGCGCGACGGAGCGCGCGACGCCCGCGGAATGGGTCACCCACACCGCTTCGGCGATCCAGAACCCGGCCACGTCCGGGGATTCCCCGACGAGCGGGCCGCCGTCCGGGGTGAACGACATGATCCCGTTGAACCCGGTGTCGATCTTGCTGTCCCGCAGCGAGGGCAGCAGCTGCTTGCTGGCCTCCCACGACGGCGCGAAGTCCTCTTCGGTGAACGGCAGCATCGACGGCATCGCCGCCTCGGTGAGGTCGCCGTCCTCGACCTCGGGCAGGTCGCCCAGCCGCACCGGCATCGGGCGGTGCGCGTACGTGCCGATGCCCAGCCGGTCGTTGTGCTCGCGGTAGTACAGGTCGCGGTCTTGGTGGCGAAGGATCGGCAGGCGCGCTTCGATCTGCTCGTCGTTGCGGCCGACGAGCCCGGCGACCTGCCCGGTGCGCGCGTACTGGTGCGCCACCGGCAGCAGCGGCACCCGCATCCCGGCCAGTTCGCCCACCGCCGGTCCCCAGAACCCGGCGCACGACACGACGATGTCGGCCGGGATCTCGTCCCCGGCGGCGGTCCGCACGCCGGTGACGCGCCCGCCCTGCTGGAGGACTTCCGTGACGCGCGTCGAGCCTCGGAAGACCGCGCCGCGCGACTGCGCGCGCCGGGCCAGCGCCGTGACCGCCCGGGACGCCTTGGCCAGGCCGTCGGTGGGCGTGTGGAACCCGCCGAGCACCTGGTCGCGGTCGAGCAGCGGGTACAGCTCCGCGCAGCGCTCCGGTCCGACGACCTCGCCGGGCACGCCCCACGAGGTCGCCCAGCCCTGCTTGCGGTGCAGGTCGGCCAGCCGCTCCGGCGTGGTCGCAATCTCCAGTCCGCCGACCTGGTTGAAACACCAGGCGCCGTCGACGTCGAGGCTCTTGAACTTCTCGACGGTGTAGGTCGCGAAGCGGGTCATGGTCCGGGATCCGTTGGTCTGGAAGACCAAGCCGGGCGCGTGCGAGGTGGAGCCGCCGGCGAGCGGAAGCGGGCCTTGGTCGAGAACGGTGACCTCGGTCCAGCCGCGCTCGGTGAGCTCGTCGGCGAGGTTGGCGCCGACGATCCCGGCTCCGATGACGACGACGCGGGGGGTGGTGCTCATGGGATCTCTCCTGAAGGGGACGGCCGCTGCGGGAAAAGTGCTAGGGGGCGCGGAATTCCTCGGCCGCGTCGAGCAGCCATTCGGCGAGGTAGCCGGCGAAGGACGGCCGGACGAAGAGCCGCAGGTCGTCCTTGCCGAGGGCGAGCAGCAGCACGCCGGCCTGGCCGACGGCGGTCTGCGCGCAGGCGCCGGCGGGGAACTTCGCCGGCCGCAGGTCGAGCGAGCAGCCGAAGGACAGCAGCTCCCGCGCCTTGGCCCCGCGCAACCGCAGGCTGGTCCGTTGCGCGGACACGTCGACGACCGCGCCGTCGTAGGCGGACACGACCCAGCTCAAGTCTTCCTCGAGCTCGTGCGGCAGCGCGTTCGCGTCCGTCACCAGCCATTCGTCGGGACCGAGCCACACCAGCTGGCCTTGACCGGTCGGGGTCCAGGTGTTCGGTTCGGTCGGCAACGCCGCGCCCAGCACCCGGCCCAGCGCCGCGAGGCCGCACCCGTCCGGGTCGACACGGACATCGACGGCGGCCACCGGATTCTCGGCGTCGACAGTGCAGCCGGCGATCTCGTCGCCGAGCGCATCGAGGGCGGGCTGCCAGGCGGTGAGCGGGTGGGTGCGATACAGGACGTCAGCCATCGCGGCGGGCTCCTTCCGGGTCGACCAGCACGGTGCTGCCGATTTCGGCCTCGACGAGGACGCCGCCGACCGGGACGTGCACGACGTCCCCGACGCGGGCGCGTCCGTTCTTCACCAGGGCGAGCGCGAACGGCCGGCCCAGCTCCGCGCTGCGGTAGCTGGAGGTGACGTGTCCGAGCATCGGCACCGGCGGGTCGGGCAGCTTCCCGTCCGGGCAGCGTTCCACGATCTGCGATCCCTCCGGCAGCCGCGTGCTGCGGTCGGTGGGCAGCAGCGACACGAACTGCTTGCGCAGCGGATTGTGGTTCTCCGGCCGGGAAAACGAGCGTTTGCCGATGAAGTCTTCCTTCTTCTTCGACACCGCCCAGCTCATGCCGAGATCCTGCGGGCTGACCGTGCCGTCGGTGTCCTGGCCGATGATCGGGTAGCCCTTCTCCGCGCGCAGGACGTGCATGGTTTCCGTGCCGTAGGGCGTGATTCCGTACTGCTCCCCGGCCGCCAGCAGCCGCTCCCACAACGCCGGCGCGTACCAGGAGTTGACGTTCACTTCCCACGCCAGCTCGCCGGAGAACGAGATCCGCGCCAGCCGCACCGGCACTCCGTCCAGCACGGTGTCCTGCCAGGACATGAACGGGAACGCGTCGTTGGAAACGTCGACGTCCGGGAACACTTCGGCGAGCACGTCGCGCGAACGCGGCCCGACGACCGGGAACACCGACCAGTGCTCGGTGACCGACGCCAGATACACCTTCAGGTCGGTCCACTCGGTCTGGAGCCACTCCTCCATCCAGTCCAGCACGGCCGCCGCGCCGCCGGTGGTCGTGGTGACCAGATACCTGTTCTCCGCGATGCGCAGGACAGTGCCGTCGTCGAGCAACATGCCGTCGTTGCCGCACATGACGCCGTAGCGGACCCGGCCGACCTTCAGCGTGCTCATCATGTTCGTGTAGAGCCGGTCGAGGAACTCGCCCGCGTCCGGTCCTTGCACGTCGATCTTGCCGAGGGTGGACCCGTCGAGCATGCCGACCCCGCCGCGGACCGCGGCGCACTCGCGCAGCACCGCGGCGTCCATGTCCTCGCCCGGCTGCGGGTAGTAGCGGGCCCGCTTCCACTGGCCGACGTCCTCGAACACCGCTCCGGCCTCGAGGTGCCAGTCGTGCAGCGAGGTGACCCGTTCCGGGTCGAACAGGCTGCCGCGCTCGCGTCCGGCCAGCGCCGCGAAGGCGACCGGCGTGTACGGCGGTCGGAACGTGGTCGTACCGAGTTCCTCGATCGGGCGGCCGAGCAGTTCGGCAGTGATGCCCGAGGCGAGCACGCCGGACGTCTTGCCTTGGTCGTGGGCGGTGCCGATCGTGGTGTAGCGCTTGACGTGTTCCACCGAACGCAGCGCCGCGCCGACCGCGCGCCGGATGTCGGCGACGGTCGCGTCGCGCTGGATGTCCACGAACTGCCGTGCCGGATCGCCGTCGGTGCGCCAGAGGATCTTGGTCGGAGTGGCTGAGTCGAAGTCCCCGTTCGCGGCCCCGATCACAGCGACCCCGGGCAGCGGAGCGGCCGGGCGGAACGCGCCGAGTGCCGCGTCATAAGCCAGCGCGCCCTTGATGTGGCTGAACAAATGCACGGTCGGATTCCAGCCGCCCGAGACCAGCAGCGTGTCCGCGGGCAGCCGCACCCGTCCGTCCGGGGTCGTGGCGAGCACCGCGGAGACCCGGGTGCCGCCTTCGGTTCCGGTGACCACAGTGGACGGATGCACGGTCACGCCGTGCGCGTTCGCCCGCGCCTCTTCCTCGCGCGGCAGCGTGTCGCGCGCGTCCAGGACGGTCACGTGCGCCCCGGCGCCGGCGAGGTCGACCGCCGCCGCGTAGGCACGGTCGTCGCTGGTGAACACGACGACCTCGCGGCCGACGAGAACGCCGTAGCGGTGCAGGAAGTCCCGCGCCGAGGAAGCGAGCATGATCCCGGGCCGGTCGTTGTCCTCGAACACGATCGGCCGTTCGTGCGCGCCCGTCGCGACGACGACGTGCTGCGCGCGGATCCGGTGGACCCGCTGCCGGGCGCCCGCCGCGTCCGGTCCGAGATGGTCGGTGCGCCGCTCCAGCGCGAGGACGAATCCGTCGTCGTACTGGCCGAACGCCGTGGTGCGCTGCAGGTGCAGCACGTCCGGGTTCGCCGCCAGTTCGGCCACGACGTCTTCGACGAACTCCGGTGCCGGTTTGCCGTCCAGTTGTTCAGTACCGGTCAGCATTCCGCCGGGTGTAGCGCGGTCGTCGACCAGCACCACGCTCTGCCCCGTTCGCGCGGCTGACCGGGCGGCGTGCAGCCCGGCCGGTCCGGCGCCGATCACGAGGGTGTCGGTGTGGGTGTGCTTGCGGTCGTACCGCGCGGTGTCGGCGATCTCGGCCAGCCGCCCCTGCCCGGGCACGCCACGCGCGACGAGTCCGTCGACCAGTTCCACGACCGACGCCTGCAGCATCGGTTCGGGGAACGGCTCCTCGATCTGCACCAGGCCGGTCGGGTCCTCGGTCCACGCCGCGCCGATCCCGCGCGGTCGGCCGAATTTCACGCTGGTCCCGAGGCGATGCACGCCGTTGGCCAGCAATGCCGACGCGAGCGTGTCGCCGGGATGCCCGGTGTAGCTGCGGCCGTCGAAGGTGAACGTGAGCGTCTTGCTCCGGTCGACGCGGCCGTAGCCGTTGACTCGGCTCATGCCGTCGCCTCCTTGAGGAGTTTCACGCTGGCTGTCCGGGAGGCGACAGCATGAATGGCGATGATTCGCTGGCAAGCGGCGCTCATGCGGTCACCTCCGGGCGCGGTTCGCCGATCCGATACGTGGCAAGGAATGCGTAGCTGCGGGTGTCGCGGACGGCGTTGAACCATTTGCGGCACCCGGTCGCGTGGCTCCAGCGTTCGGCGAACGGGCCCTTGGGGTTGTCGCGGTAGAACACGAACTCGGCCCATTCCTGGTCGGACAGGTCCGCGGGCCGGGCGGGATAGGCGACCTCGGCCTGTCCGCCGTAGTGGAATTCGGTTTCCTCGCGCGGCCCGCACCACGGGCAGCGAATCAGTTGCATGGCAAGTCCTCTCAGTGCGCGACGGCTGCGGCGCCGTGCTCGTCGACGAGCGCACCGGTGGCGAAACGGTCGAGGCCGAACGGCGCGACGTACGGATGCGGCTCGCCGTGTGCGACGGTGTGCGCGAAGCACCAGCCCAGTCCCGGCGTCGCCTTGAACCCGCCGGTTCCCCACCCGGCGTTGACGAACACGTTCTCGTACGGCGTGTGCCCGACGATCGGCGACGCGTCCGGCGTGACGTCCACGATCCCGGCCCACGACCGCAGCAGATGCGCACGCGCGAACACCGGGAACAGCTCCACCGCCGCGGCCATCTGCCGCTCGATGATGTGGAACGCGCCGCGCTGGCCGTAGCCGTTGTAGGAATCCACGCCCGCGCCCATCACCAGCTCGCCCTTGTGCGCCTGCGAAACGTAGACGTGCACCGCGTTCGACATCACGATCGTCGGATGCACCGGCTCCAGCAGCTCGGACACCAGCGCCTGCAAGGGATGCGACTGCAACGGCGACCGCACGCCCAGCTGGTCGAGCAGCACCGAGGTGTGCCCGGCCGCGCACAACGCGACCGTCCCGCACCCGATGTCGCCGCGGCTGGTCCGCACGCCGGTGACGCGGTCGCCGTCCACGGTGAACCCGGTGACCTCGCAGTCCTGGATCAGGTCGATCCCGGCCTCGTCGGCGCGGGTGGCGAAACCCCAAGCGACGTAGTCGTGTTTCGCGATTCCCGCGCGCGGCTGGTACGTCGCGCCCTGCACCGGATACCGGATGTCGTCGGACACGTTCACGATCGGGCAGATCTTCGCGACCTCGTCCGGCCCCAGCCATTCCGCGTCGACGCCGTTGAGCTTGTTCGCCTCGACCCGGCGGACGGAGTCGCGCACGTCCTGCTCGGTGTGCGCGAGGTTCAGCACGCCGCGCTGGGAGAACAGGATCGGGTAGCCGAGGTCGTCCTCCAGCCCTTCCCACAGCTTCAGCGCGTGCTCGTAGATCGCCGCCGACTCGTCCCACAGGTAGTTCGAGCGGATCAGCGTCGTGTTGCGGGCCATGTTCCCGCCCGCGAGCCAGCCGCGCTCCAGCACCGCGACATTCGTGATGCCGTGGTTCTTGGCCAGGTAGTAGGCGGTCGCCAGGCCGTGCCCGCCGCCGCCCACGATCACGACGTCGTAGGTCTTCTTCGGTTCCGGGTTGCGCCACAGGAAATCCGGGTGTTCGGGCAGGTGCGCACCGGGTGCGACGGTCATGCGACCACCTCCGGGTAGAGCGGGTGCCGCTCGGCCAGTGCCGAGACGCGCGCGGCCAACGCGTCCAATTCGGACTCTCCGGTCTCCGGCCGCAAGGCCAGCGCGATCACGTCGGCCACCTCCGCGAAATCCTCGGCGCCGAACCCGCGCGCGGCCAGCGCCGGCGTCCCGATCCGGACGCCCGAGGACACCATCGGCGGCCGCGGGTCGAACGGGACCGCGTTGCGGTTCACCGTGATTCCCGCGCGGTGCAGCCGATCCTCCGCCTGCTGACCGTCCAATGCGGACTCCCGCAGGTCGACGAGGACCAGATGCACGTCCGTCCCGCCGGAGACCACCCCGACGTTCTCCTCCGCCAGCAGCCGCTCGGCCAGGATCTTCGCCCCGGCCAGCGTCCGCTCCTGCCGCTCCCGGAAAGCGGGCTCCCCGGCGAGCTTGAACGCGACCGCCTTCGCCGCGATCACGTGCTCCAGCGGACCGCCCTGCTGTCCCGGGAACACGCTCGAGTTCAGCTTCTTGCCCAGGTCCGCCGTCGCCAGCACGACCCCGCCGCGCGGTCCGCCGAGGGTCTTGTGCGTCGTCGAGGTCACCACGTGCGCGTGCGGCACCGGCGACGGATGCAGCCCCGCCGCCACCAGCCCCGCGAAATGCGCCATGTCGACCATCAAGTACGCCCCGGCCTCGTCGGCGATCCGGCGGAACTCCGCGAAGTCCAGCTGCCGCGGGTACGCCGACCACCCCGCGACGATCAGCTTCGGCTGGTGTTCCTTCGCCAGCCGTTCCACCTCCGCCATGTCGACGAGGTGGTCGCTCTCGCGCACGTGGTACGGCACGGGAGTGAAGTACTTACCCGAGAACGTCAACCGCATCCCGTGCGTCAGATGTCCCCCGTGCGCGAGGTCCAGGCCCAGGAACGTCTCGCCCGGCTTCAGCAGCGCGTTGAGCACCGCCGAATTGGCCTGCGCGCCCGAATGCGGCTGCACGTTCGCGAACTCCGCGCCGAACAGCGCCTTCGCCCGGTCGATCGCCAGCTGCTCGACCTCGTCGACGTGCTCGCAGCCGCCGTAGTACCGGCGGCCTGGGTAGCCCTCGGCGTATTTGTTGGTCAGCACCGAGCCCTGCGCCTGCATCACGCTGAGCGGCGCGAAGTTCTCGCTCGCGATCATTTCCAGCGTCCGCCGCTGCCGGCCCAGCTCCCGGCCGACCGCCGCGTGCACCTCGGGATCCGCTTGAGCCAGCGGAAGCCCCAGCACCTGAGCGGCGCTGCTCTCCTGACGATCGACCGTGACGGACATGCGGCAGTCCCCGATTCCTTCGTAGTAGACGATTGATATATCAGATAAGGGTCAGGCTAAGTCGGCGAGGAGAGCCGGGTCAAGAGCCGTTCCGGGGCGGTTTCCGGGTGATCAGTGCCCGCGCGCGAGCCATTCCGCGAGATGCGGGGCTTCGGCGCCGATCGTGGTGCTTTCGCCGTGGCCGGTGCGCACTGCCGTGTCCTCGGGCAGGGTCAGCAACGTGTCCCGGATCGAGGCGATGATGGTGTCGAAGCTGGAAAACGACCGGCCAGTGGCGCCGGGGCCGCCCTGGAACAGAGTGTCGCCAGTGAACACGGTCTTGAGCTCCGGTGCGTACAGGCTCGTCGAGCCGGGCGAATGCCCTGGCGTGACGAACGCCCGCAGGTCGATCCCGCCCGCGGTCAGCACTTCTCCGTCCCGGAGTTCCCCGTCGGGCCGGCGATCCGGATGGGTCAGCGCCCACAGCGGCGCTTCGTCGGGATGCAGCAGAATCGGCGCGCCGAAGGTGTCCGCCAGCACCGGTGCCTGGCCGATGTGGTCGTCGTGCCCGTGAGTGCACACGATGGCGACGACCCGCCGGTCCCCCACCTGTTCCGCGATCGCCTTCGCGTCGTGCGCCGGGTCGAGGACCAGGACCTCCCGGTCGTCGCCGATCAGCCAGACGTTGTTGTCGACGTCCCAGGTGCCGCCGTCCAGCGAGAAGGTGCCGGAGGTGACGAGGTGCTCGATCGGGTTCACAGGACCACCACCGAGCGCAGCACGTTCCCCTGCCGCATCTTCTCGAACGCGTCCTCGACGGAGTCCAGCGCGATCTCCTCGGAGACGAACTTGTCCAGCGGCAACCGGCCCTGCAGGTGGAGGTCGACCATCGCCGGGAAGTCGCGTTCCGGAAGGCAGTCGCCGTACCAGGAGGATTTCAGCGCGCCGCCGCGGGAGAAGTACTCGATCAGCGGAAGTTCCGGTGCCGTCATCTCCGGCGTCGGCACGCCGACCAGGACGACGGTGCCGGCCAGGTCCCGGGCGCGGAAGGCCTGTTTCCACGTCTCCGGCCGGCCCACCGCGTCGATCACGACGTCCGCGCCGAAGCCGCCGGTATAGCCGACGATCGCCTCGACCGCGTCGAGATCCCGGGCGTCGACGGTGTGCGTCGCGCCGAATTCCTTGGCCTTGTCCAGTTTCCGGGGATCCCGGTCGACGGCGATCACCGTCGTGGCTCCGGCCAGGACCGCACCGGCGATCGCCGCGTCGCCGACCCCGCCGCAGCCGATGACCGCGACCGAATCGCCGCGGCCGACCCCGCCGGTGTTGATCGCCGCGCCGAGACCGGCCATCACCCCGCAGCCGAGCAGGCCGGCGACCTGGGGCGGGATCCGCGGATTCACCTTCGTGCACTGCCCGGCCGCGACGAGCGTCTTCTCCGCGAACGCCCCGATGCCCAGCGCCGGGCTCAGCTCCTGCCCCGACAGCAAGGTCATCTTCTGCTTCCCGTTGTGCGTGTCGAAGCAATACTGGGGTTTGCCCTTGCGGCACGCGCGGCACTGCCCGCACACCGCGCGCCAGTTCAGGATCACGAAGTCGCCGGGGGCCACGTCGGTCACGCCTTCGCCGACCGATTCCACCGTCCCGGCGGCCTCGTGTCCGAGGAGAAAGGGAAACTCGTCGTTGATGCCGCCTTCGCGGTAGTGCAGGTCGGTGTGGCAGACCCCGCAGGCCTGGACGCGCACCACCGCCTCTCCCGGGCCCGGGTCCGGCACGACGATCGTCTCGACCGACACCGGTTTGCCTTCGGCGAGGGCGACGACGCCCTGAACGTGCTGTGCCATGGTGCACCTGCTCCTTACTCGACGGGTCGAACGGGTTCGAGCCGGACCACGACCGACTTGGACGTCGGCGTGCCGGACTCCAGGGCTTGCGAATCGAGCGGGACGAGCGGATTGGTCTCCGGGTAGTACGCGGCGGCGCACCCCTTCGGCGTGTCGTAGGCGACGAGGCGGAACCGCGGCGCCCGGCGTTCGCCGTCCGGCCACTCCGAGACCAGGTCGACGTGGTCTCCGTCGCGCAACCCCAGCTCGCGCAGGTCCGCCTCGTTCACGAAGACCACCCGGCGTCCGGAGCGGATGCCCCGGTAGCGGTCGTCCAGCCCGTAAACGGTGGTGTTGAACTGGTCGTGGCTGCGCAGCGTCTGGAGGATGAGCCGGCCCTCCGGCACGGTCAGCACCTCGAGCGGGCTGACCGTGAACACCGCTTTGCCTTCGGGGGTGGGAAAGGTCCGCGTGTCGCGCGGCGGATGCGGAAGCGTGAAAGCGGCGTGCCGGCTGATTTTCTCTTCGTATCCTTCGCAGCCGGGCACCACGCGGCCGATGCGCTCGCGGATCCGCGCGTAATCGGCGGCGAATTCCGGCCACGGAATGCCGTACCGGTCGCCGAGCGCGGCGTATGCCATTCCGCAGACGATCGCCACCTCCGACCGCAGCAGCGGCGCGGCCGGTTTCGCCCGCCCGCGGGACGCGTGGACGACCGACATTGAGTCTTCGACGGTGACCCGCTGCACGATGCCGCCGGTGTGGTCCTGTTCGGTGCGGCCGAGCGCGGGCAGGATCAGGGCGTCCTTGCCCGCGGCAAGGTGGCTCCGGTTCAGCTTGGTGGAGATCTGCACAGTCAGCGCGGCGGACCGCAGAGCCGCTTCGGTGACCGCGGTGTCGGACATCGCCTCGGCGAAGTTGCCGCCCAGCCCGACAAACACCTTCGCGCGCCCGTCCCGGAGCGCGCGCACCGCGTCGGCGGCGTCGTGCCCGTGCTCGCGCGGCGGCTCGAAGCCGAACTCCGCACCCAGTGCGTCCAAAAAGGACTCCGGAGGCTTTTCCCAGATGCCCATCGTGCGGTCGCCCTGGACGTTGGAATGGCCGCGCACCGGACACAGCCCGGCACCGGGCTTGCCGATCATTCCGCGCATCAGGGCGACGTTCACGATCTCGCCCACGGTGGCGACCGCGTTGCGGTGCTGGGTGATCCCCATCGCCCAGCAGTGCACGGTGCGCTGAGACTCGGCCATCATCGCCGCGGCCGCTTCGATCTCCTCGCGAGCCAACCCAGTGGCGGCGACGACCTCGTCCCAGTCGACGCCGCGGACGTGCTTTTCCCAGGCTTCCCAGCCGGTGGTCGACTGCCGGACGAACTCGCGGTCGACGATCGTGCCGGGATTCGCGTCCTCGGCCTCCAGCAGCAGCCGGGCGACGCCGCGCCACAGGGCCAGGTCGCCGTTCGACCGGATCCGCAGATACCGGTCGGCGAGGCCGGTGCCGATCGTCAGCCCCCGCGGGGTCTGCGGATTGTTGAACTTGAGCAGCCCGGCCTCGCGCAGCGGGTTGACCGCGAGGATCTTGGCGCCGTTGCGCTTGGCCTTTTCCAGCGCGGACAGCATCCGCGGGTGGTTCGTGCCCGGGTTCTGGCCGGAGATCACGATCAAGTCGGCCTCGTGCAGGTCCTGGAGGGTCACCGTGCCCTTGCCGACGCCGATCGTGCGGGCGAGGCCGACGGACGTCGACTCGTGGCACATGTTCGAGCAGTCCGGCAGGTTGTTGGTGCCGAATGCGCGGGCGAACAGCTGATAGACGAACGCGGCTTCATTCGAGGCCCGGCCGGACGTGTAGAAGAGCGCCTCGTCCTGGGACTCGAGTGCACGCAAATGCTCGCCCACGAGCGCGAACGCGTCAGCCCAGGAGATCGGCTCGTAGTGGTCGGCACCGTCCCGGCGCACCATCGGGTGCGCCAGCCGGCCCTGGCTTTCCAGCCAGTACCCGCTCCGGCCGGCCAGCTCGGAGATCGAATGCCGGGCGAAGAAGTCCGGGCCGACGGTGTCGCGCTGCCCCTCCCACGAGACAGCTTTCGCGCCGTTCTCGCAGAACTCCGCGGTGTGCCGGCCCTCCAGCGGATCCGGCCACGCGCAGGACATGCAGTCGAATCCGTCGACCTGGTTGAGCGACAACAGGTTCTTCGCCGATTTCGCCGGCCCCATCTGGGCCAGCGCGCGGCGGAGCGAAACCCGGACCGCCTTCAGCCCCGCCGCGTGCGTCGCCGGCGGGCGGACTGTCAATCCGGCTTCTTCGGGGTATTCGTCGGACACCGTCGACCTCGGACCTCTCCGTGTTTCCCGCTCGCCGTCAGCTGATCGCCGCGGCGGCCCAGTCCCGGAACTCGCCGATGTGGTGCTCGGACGGGACGAGCACGCCGCCCTTGGCGTAGGCCTTCGAGGACATCGCCGGCTGGCACCGTTCGCAGGCGTCGAAGTCCTGCTGGTTCACCCGGTGGAAGAGCTCGACCGAATGCGCCAGGTCCGCGCCGCTGTCGACGACCTCCTGCGGGTACAGCCAGTCGCATTCGACGATCGTGCGGTCGACCGCCATCGGGTACATCCGGTGGAAGATCACGTGGTCGGGCACCAGGTTGATGAACACCTGCGGGTTGACGGTGATCGCGTAGTAGCGGCGGTCGTGGTTCTCGCCGACGCCGGACAGGGTGTCGAAGCCGGCCCGGCCGTCGACGGTGAACCCGGCGACCTCGTCTCCGAATTCCGCGCCGTGGCCCACGTAGTACTGCGCCGCGTACCCGTCGGCGAACTCCGGCAGGACCTCGGTGAGCTCCGGGTGGATCGTCGCGCAGTGATAGCACTCCATGAAGTTCTCGACGATCAGCTTCCAGTTCGCCTTGACGTCGTAGACGATCCGGCGGCCGACGACGAGGGTGTCGATGCCCCAGCCGTCGATCGCCGCCGGGTCCCCCAGCCGGGCGGTCACCGCGCCCTGCACCGTCTCCTCGAAGGAAGGCGGCTCGTCGGCGAGGCACACCCAGGCAGTGCCGAGCCATTCCCGCAGCGCGACCGGGATCAGCCCGTATTCCTTCCGGTCCACGTCCGCCATCGAGTTGAGATTCGGCGCGGCGACGAGCGAACCGTCGAGCCCGTAGGTCCACGCGTGGTAGGGGCACTGCAGGTTCCGGCGGACGCTGCCGGAGTCCTCCACGCACAACTGGGCACCGCGGTGGCGGCAGACGTTGAGGAAGGCGCGCAGAGCGCCGTCGCGGCCGCGCACGAGCAGCACGCTTTCGCCGCCGACGTCGACCTTCCGGAAATTCCCGGCGGTCGGCAGGTCCGAACCGCGCGCGACCGCGAACCAGTGCGCTTGGAAGATCCGCGACTGTTCGAGTTCGAAGATCGCGGGATCGGTGTAGTGCGCGCCCGGCAGCGTCGGGATGAGGCTCGACCCGGTCTGCTCCGGGCGGGTTTCGACAGAGCTCATGTGCGGTCCTTCTGTGCGTGGGAGAAGAGTTCGGGGGGTTCAGAGCCGTGCCGCGCGCGGGGCGGCCAGCTGCCGGCGCCAGCGCCCGAACGAGCGGACCCGGCCGATGGCCAGCACCGCGACCGGATCGCCGTCCCGATCGCGGTAGAGCGCGAGGAAATCGAAGGAGTCCGGGTCGCCTTCGACCACTTCGACCCGCGCGGCGCGGCCGCGGTGCCCGGCGAACTGGATGCGGTGGCCGTACTGATCCGACCAGAAATAGGGCACTTCGTGATGCGCCGGCGCGGTGTGCTCCTGACCGAGGAGGGCGGCGGCCGCGGCGGACGGTTGCTGCACCGCATTGGTCCAGTGTTCGAGCCGCGTCGCCGCACCGATCAGCGTCCGGTGCGACTTCGCGCAGTCGCCGACCGCGAACACGCCGGGGACGGAGGTAGCGCCGCGGGCGTCGGTGACCACCCCGTCGTCGAGCTCGAGTCCGGAGCCGGCGAGCCACTCCACCTGGGGTGCCGCACCGATGCCGAGGAGCACCACGTCCGCCGGCAACTCGGTGCCATCGGTCAGCCGGACGCCGGTCGCCTGCGGAGACCCCGTCACCTCGGCCAGACCGGCACCGGTGCGCAGCCGGACGCCCCGGGTGGCGTGGAGCCGGGCGCACACCGCGCCCATCTCCGCGCCCAGCGGCTTCTCCAGCGGGACCGGGGCGGCCTCGACCACATCGACCTCGACGCCGAGCGCGGCTGCGGTCGACGCCACCTCCGAGCCAATGAAGCCGGCGCCGATGACCACGAGCCGGGCACCGGGAACCAGCGCCTTGCGCAAGGCGAGCGCGTCGTCGAACGTCCGGAGAGTGTGGACTCCGTCGGGCACCGGGCCCGGCAGTTCGCGCGCCCGTGCCCCGGTCGCCACGACGACGCCGTCCGAGACGATGCGCTCGCCGCCCTCGAGAACGACCGCCCGCTCGGCGGCGTCGAGCGAAACGGCCCGGCAGCCGAGCCGCCACTCCGCTGCAAGCGACTCGTCTTCCGGAGTCGCCAGCGCCAGGTCGGCCTCGGAGGCGGTGCCGGCGAGGAATTCCTTCGACAGCGGCGGCCGGTCGTACGGGGCGTGCGGTTCGTCCCCGACGACGACGAGCCGTCCTTCGAACCCCTTGTCCCGCAACGCCCTCGCCGCGCTGAGACCGGCGAGCGAGGCGCCGACGATGGTCACCGCACGCATCAGACGGCCTCGGCCACGAGCGTTCCGGCGGCCGGCGCGGTGGCGGGCACGTTCACATAGAGCAGGCCGTCGGACACGACCACCTCGTGGGTCCGCACCGGCCGGCGCGCCGGCGGCCCGCTCGGCACACCGGTCCGCAAGTCGAAACACGCTGCGTGCAAAGGACATTCGACCGCGCACCCCTCGACCCAGCCGTCCGAAAGGGACGCGTCCTGATGGGTGCACGTGTCGTCGATCGCGTAGAACTCGCCCTCGACGTTGAAGACCGCGATCGGGACCTCGGCCTCGATCCGGACGGACTCTCCGTCGGGGAGGTCGGACACCGCGCCGGCACAGATCATCGCTCGACTCCTGTTGCGTATTGCGGAACGCGTGACACTATCCGCAACACACGATGAGGCAGCCGCCCCCATCCGTCAACGATGGATTTCCTGCTTCGCCCACCCGGACGAGGAGTTGCGCAATGAACAACACCGAGCCGCGCTCGACCACCCAGGCCGTCGAAAGAGCACTGTCGATCCTGGTGCTGCTGGCCCGGAACGGGCCGTCCCGACTGACCGATCTGGCCCGCGAAATAGGCGTGCACAAGTCGACCGCGTCGCGGATGATGTCGGCGCTCGAACGGTTCCGGCTCGTCGAGCAGACCGGGAACCGGGGCCGGTACCGGCTCGGCTTCGGGATCGTCCGGCTCGCCGGGGCGACTGCCACGCAACTGGACATCGCGCGCGAAAGCCGCCCGGTCTGCGTCCGCCTCGCCGCCGAACTCCGCGGCACCGTGAGCCTGAGCGTCCGGGAAGCAGACGGCGTCACCGCCGTCGTCCAAGAGCCGGAGACGGAACGCAACTGGATCGGCCTGCGCGCGCCGCTGCACGCGACCGCGAGCGGGAAAGTCCTGCTCGCCAGTTTCGGCTTCGAAGAACTCGGCGAAATGCTCGAGCGGCCGCGCGAACGCTTCACCCCGCACACCATCACCGCACCCGGCGTGCTGCTCGCCGATCTGAACCGGACGCGCGACCGCGGCTGGGCGGCGACGAGCGGGGAACTCGAACCGGACCTCAACTCGGTCGCCGTCGCGGTGCGCGGACCAGGCGGCCGGATCGTCGGCGCGCTCAGCGTGTCAGCCGGAAAAACATCCTTGCGCCCCAGGGATTTCCGCGAGGTCGCGCGAATTCTCGCCGACGGCGCCGAAGAGATCCTCGAGCGCCTCCACCGCTTCGCGGACGCCTGATCCGAACCCGCCGGTAACCCCACTGTCCTCAATGGACGCTTCGCGGACGCCCTTGACCAGCCGTGACACACCTAATAGCGTCAATAGATATATCAGCCGCCTCATGACTCAAGGACGATCATGAATCCCTGCCGCTGCACGCCGCCCGAATCCATGACCGGCCGAACGGAGGAAACGCGGTGACCGCGGCACCGGAGGGCCCCGGAGGGACCGTCGGCGCGATCGCGATCGAAGACGAGAAAACGATCCGCCGAGCCTCGATGGCCGCCGCGGTCGGCAATGTCGCCGAATGGTACGACTTCGGCATTTATTCCTATCTCGCCGCCATCGCGCTGGACCGGGTTTTCTTCCCCGAAGCAGGAAGCTGGGCGCCGGTGCTCACACTCGCCACGTTCGCCGCGGCGTTCCTGGTCCGCCCGCTCGGCGGGTTCATCCTGGGCCCGCTCGGCGACCGGATCGGCCGCACCCGGGTGCTGTCCGCGACCGTCCTCCTGATGGCGGGCGCCACGCTTCTGCTCGGGCTCGTGCCCAGCTACGGCACGATCGGGATCGCCGCGCCGCTGATCGTGCTGTTCATCCGGATGCTGCAAGGCTTCTCCGCCGGCGGCGAATACGCCGGAGCGCTCACCCTGGTCGCCGAGTACGCCCCGGACCGCCGCCGCGGCTTCTTCGGCAGCTGGCTGGAATTCGGCACCCTGGTCGGCTACACGCTCGGCGCAGGGATCAGCGCCCTGCTGATCACCGTGCTGCCGCAGGACGACCTGCTGGCGTGGGGCTGGCGGATCCCGTTCATGATCGCGCTCCCGGTCGGCGCGGTCGGGATCTACCTCCGGCTGCGGCTCGAAGAGACTCCGGCGTTCCGCCAGCTGATGCGCCGGTCGCCGGCCATGGCCACCATGTCGCTGCGCCGGATGTTCCGCGTCCTGCTCACGAAACACCGGTCGGAGGCCTGGATCGCGGGCGGTCTCGTCATCGCCTGGAACGTCACCAACTACGTGCTGACGAACTACGTGCCGACCTACCTCACCGGCACGCTCCCCAGCCACGGCGTGACCGGCACCAGCGAGTCGGTGTCGAGCACGCTGCAGGTGATCGTCATGATCGCGATGCTCGCCGTGATCCTCTTCGTCGGCAAGCTGAGCGACCGCATCGGCCGCAAACCGATCCTGCTCACCGGCAGTCTCTTGCTCGTCGTCGCCGGCCTTCCCTCGGTCTGGCTGCTGCGCCACGGTCTGGCCGGACAGGTCGCCGGTCTGTTCATCATGGGCTTCACCCTGCTGTGCTTCGCCGCCGTGACACCGTCCACTTTGCCCGCTCTGTTCCCGACCTTCATCCGCTACGGCAGCCTGTCGATCATCTTCAACATCTTCGTCTCCGCGTTCGCCGGCACCGCCCCGACTGTCATCGGTGTCGCGGTGACCGGCACCGGCAACCTGGACTGGCCGGGCTACTACCTGATCGGAGCCGGCGTGATCGGACTCCTGGCCACGCTGTCCCTGAAGGAGCCAGCCGGCCGCGCCCTGCCGGGTTCGGCACCTCTCGCCTCCACCTCGGAGCTGCTCACGCCGGACCAGGCGACCGGCGGAGTTCCAGTCGAAGATCCGTCCGCGCGTTGACGGCGCCTTCACTGGAACTCCGGCGGTTGGCCTCCCGGCCGGGAAGCTCGACGTTCCTGAACGGGACCGGTTCCCCCGGATCCGGACGGTTCCGGGGGAACCCGGCAGGCAGCGACTACTCGCCGGTGTCGTCTCCCCGCTGCCCTTTGACACATTTGTGGGGGTCGGCGCGCAGGCACACGGTTCCGCCGTTGACGCGCAACCCGGCGTCGTCGAACGCGGTGGTCCAGGAATGCGCGATCGCGGTCTGCGCGGTGGTCAACGGAATCAGGCCGCTGCAGACGGCGTCCTTGAGCTTGTTCTCGACCGCGTCCTTCGGGTTGGGGATCTTCCCCGGCTCGACCCACAGATTGCGCGGGTCGTCCGGCGCGCCCCCGAGCTCGAGCGAGACGAGATGGTCGTACTCGCCGGTCGCACCCGGCTGGAGGCTGTAAGCCTTCGCCGTGGCCGCCTTCATGCTGTTGGTCTTGGACGTCGGAGGCCGCACGGTCTTGGTCCAGCCGCTCTTGCACACCGTGGACCCGATGTCCGCCTGGTTCACCTGCGGATTCACCGCCCCGGGCGTGCAGGCCGGATCCGGGACCGGCTGCCCGTTGCGGCTGCCCAGACGACACGAGCCCGTGCCCGGCACCGGGGTCGAGGAGTTCCCGGCGGCCAGGCCCGCATGGTCGCCGGCCAGGCTCGGCGATTCGCCGCCCGCGGCCTGGTGGCCTGAGCTATGGCTCGACGTGCACGCGGCGCACGCCAGCACCCCCGCCGCGACGACACCAGCCAGACGAACCGCCCTAGCCGGACGAAAACCCTTATTCCGCACGCTTTTCCCTTCCTGCCGGAGGCGTCCCTGCCCGTCCGGGACGCCAGCCGGCACAGACTCTCCGACGCGACGCGATCCGCGTGGGCGCGACACGCGGCGTCGGCGGAATCCCACCCGCGTCACAAAGCCCACGTGACTCTTCCGTCACCGCGCGGCGAGCTGAGCCGTCGACGAGACGGACGGGCACCAGCCGGGAAGCCCGGATGATCGCTGCCGGATGGACCGTCACGGGCGCCGCGCGGCAGCGGAAGCGGCTGCCAGCACAGCCGGTCGTCACCGATGCCACTCCGCATGAAACTGCCGACGCGCTTCTTCGCGGGCTACCCCGGGTGTCTCGCGGCCGGGAGAGAATACCCAGGCGAGCGATTCAGCGGCTTCGAATATCGACGGCGGCGCTATGACGGGTATCGAGCCGCCGCCGGGGTGACCCCGTTCGCGTCCGAATGGTTGCCCATTCCTGTCGCATAACCAACACTCGGTTGCACTGGTCCCCGCACCGGAGAATTGCCTTGAATTCACCAGCAGGGAAAGGACAATCATGCAGATCAGGAAATTGGCGGCGGCAGGTGCGATCGCCGCGGCGGCCGCGGGCATGTTCGCGTTCGGCGGGGGCACCGCGTCGGCGGCGACGCTTCCGACCCCGCCCGGAAATAACAATCTCAACGGCGCTCCGTGGCAGATCTGCGGTTCGAACACGCCGATCGTGGGCGGGTTGCTGGGAGCCGGCTCGGGCGCGACCTCCGGGAATTGCCGGAATGCGTACACGCCCTCCGGGACCAACGCGAATGTGCTGCCGTGGCAGATTTGCGGCTCGAACACGCCGATTGTCGGCGGCGGCGTGCTCGCGGGATCGCCCGCGAAGAGCGGCGACTGCACGAACGCTTCGGTCAACTGACACACACCCACAGCGGGCGCGGGCGGCCCGAGTATTTCCACCGATTCGGGCCGCCCCGCACCCGGCAGAAAGGGATTGCCATGAAACGCGCAGTCACCGCCCTCGCACTAACCCTCGGGAGCGCCGCCGCGGGACTCCTGCTCGCGCAGTCGCCCGCTTCGGCCGCCAACGTGAACGGAGTACCGCTGCAGATCTGCGGCAGCAGCGCGCCGATCGGCACGATCGGCGGCTCCGCGTCGTCGGGCCGGTGCGCCAACGCGGACGGCGGAAATCCGAACATCTCGGCCGCGCCCGTGCAGGTATGCGGATACAGCGTGCCCGTGGTCGGCGGCCCCGCGTCCGCACGGGAATGCGACAACGGCGGCGAGCCCGGACGTCCCGGCACGAGCCTGCTGCCGGTGCAGGTGTGCGGCGCGACCGCCGCGATCGGCAGCACCCGGATCCCGGTGCCCAGCGGCCCAGTCGGCTCCCCTCGCTGCTACAACGCCCCGTCGGCCCTGCAAACCCTCGCACCGTGACCAGCTCCGAGCGCGCGGTTTCTTTCAAAACCCCCAGGCGGTGAATCCGTAGCGTCGGTGCCGTTGGTTCCCCGATTTTGGTGAGGCACCGTTGGCCGATCCGCGAAGGCAACCACGGGTCACTGCCGCGTATCAGCGGAATCCTCCTGGCTATGGTGCATCGCCCGATAACGACCGGGAGCGTGACCGACGACCCGTTTGAAAGCACGAGCGAACGCGAATTCCGAGTCGTAACCCACCTTCCGGGCGATCTGGCGCAGCGGGGCTTGGCCCTCGCGCAGCAGGCGGGCGGCCACGGTCATCCGCCAGATACCGAGGTATTCCATCGGCGTGTGCCCGGTCGTCGACGTGAAGCGGCGACTGAACCGGGCACGCGGGACGCCGACGGCGCGCGCGAGCGCCTCCACGGTCCAGGGTCTGCCGGGGTCGTCGTGCAAGAGCGCGAGCGCGGGGCCCACCGCGGGGTCGTGGAGCGCGCGGGCCCACCCGGCCGGCTGATCAGGCTGGTCAAGGAACCAGGACCGCAAAGTGTAGGTGAACAGCAGGTCGAGCAGCGAAGCCACCACGGCGGGCGTGCCGCGGCCGGCGTGGTCGACCTCGGTGGTGAGCAAGTGCACGGCGGCGGCGAGGCTGGTGCCGCGCATCTGGCCCGCCGTGACATGCACGACGTCGGGCAAGGAGGCGATGAACGGGTGCTGCGGCGTCCGTTCGACCAGGTACGCGCCGCAGACCAGAACGGTCTCGGGACCGTCGCCGTCGATGACGAGATCGGTGGACGACAGCTCCTCCAGGTCGGCGCCGAACAGCTCTCGCACCGTGGGAGCCGGCCGGCCTGGGGTGTCGGCGACAACGTGTCCGGCACCGGACGGCAGCAACGCGACATCACCCTGGGCGAGATGCAGAGGCTGTCCGCCGTCGGGGACGAGCACGAGGGAACCGGCGATCACGACGTAGATGGTGGCGATCGACCGCGACTCGAACGCGATGCCCCAGGGGGCGCGCACCAGCGCCCTTCCGTAGACAACGCCGCCGCGGCGGAGGGCGGCGACGACGTGGCCCACGACGTCGGCCACCTGGTCGCGCTCACGACCGGCTGCTTTCGCCGTCACCCGCTATACCCGATTCGCTCTGGCACGGCGCCGATCGGATATGAATCTGTCGAGAGCTGTCATGGCGTGCGTCGATAACCCGTTCATATGGTGCTGTGGTTGCCGATTCGACCCTACCGTGTGAGGAACGCGTGTCTGCCACAGTTCTTGTTCTCGGCGCGACCGGCCGCACCGGAGGCCGGGTGGTGTCGTTGCTGGCCGAGCGGGGACACGCGATCCGGGTGCCGAGCCGAACCCCGAGGTGCCCGGAGGGTCCGGTGACGCCGGTCCGCTTCGACTGGAGCGACCCGGCGACCTACCCGCCCGCGCTGGAAGGCGTGGACGCGGTCTACCAGTGGTTGCCGACCAGCTCCGACCCCACGACGCAGGTCGCGGCGCTGCTGGACGACGCCAAGGCCGCCGGGGTGCGCAGAGTGGTCCACCTGTCCGCCGCGACGGCGCATCTGTGCGGTGAGGACTTCCCGCTGCACCGGGTGGAGCGATTCCTCGAAACCGGGCCGGTGCCCGCGACGATTCTGCGCCCCAACGTCTTCGCCGAGAACTTCTCCGAACACCCCGCGATCGTGCGGGGCATCCGCACCGGTGTCGTCGCGGTCCCCGCGGGCGACGGCCGGGTCGCGCCGATCTCCGTCGAGGACATCGCCGCCGCGGCCGCGGTCGCCCTGACCCAAGACGGCCACCAGCACAAGACGTACTCGCTCACCGGACCTGATTCACTGTCCTTTTCAGACATGGCCGCGATCGTGGGCGATGCCGCCGGAAAGCCCGTGCGGTATCAAGCGATGGACCCGGACGCATTCCGCGAAGCCATGCTCGGCGGCGGCACGCCTGGTCGGGTCGCCGATTTCTACGCCACCATGTACGAAGGCATCCGCAACGACTCGGCCGCCGCCGTGACCGACGACGTCCAGCGCATCACCGGCCGGCCGCCAGTCTCCTTCGCCGACTACGCCCGCGCCGCGGCCGACCTCTGGCGCTGACCAGTGCAACCGGGACTGCCGGAGAAGACGCCGACAGA
This sequence comes from Amycolatopsis echigonensis, assembly GCF_014174495.1. Classification (GTDB taxonomy): domain Bacteria; phylum Actinomycetota; class Actinomycetes; order Mycobacteriales; family Pseudonocardiaceae; genus Amycolatopsis; species Amycolatopsis echigonensis. The sequence continues at coordinate 54,981 of NZ_JACJHR010000018.1, read as the reverse complement.
ACTCCTTCCCGCGAGGCCGCATACAACAGCTCCGCACCCGACAGCCGAAACTTACGGCCGCGCCGACGATCACGCGTCCACCCCAAGGCCGACGCCTTCCAGGTGCACGCACAGTGCGGTCCAGAGGGCGTCCAGGCTGTTCGTCATAAACCACCTCCGTCCGCGCCCAAGGCAACAACGCACCCGAAGATCCGTTTGAGGACTCAATCGTCTAGTCGGTTCGATCAACACGGGTTGAGCGATGCGACCGACGGCAACCCGCCTCCCTTGTGCGTTGACGCCGCAGCGTCAACTATGAGCGGCATGAAGCAATGGGAAGCAGTAGACGCCGGGTGGGGGCGGCTGGCCGCGGATTTCGCGACGCTGTCCGAACCGTCGAACGTCCGCGAATACGTCGGACTGCACCATGCTCTGGGGGTGGCCGTCGGCGACCGCCTGCTGGACCTCGCCTGCGGCGCCGGGCTGGCGCTCGAACTCGCCTCGCTGCGCGGCGCCCAGGTCGCCGGCATCGACGCCTCGCCGAGACTGGTCGCGGTGGCGCGCGACCGGAACCCTGACGGCGACGTCCGCGTCGGAGACATGAACGAGCTGCCCTGGGACAGCGCGAGCTTCGACGTGGTGACGAGCTTTCGCGGCATCTGGGCCACCACTCCGAACGCGATGGCCGAGGCACTGCGCGTGCTCAAGCCGGGCGGCCGATTCGGCATGACCGTGTGGGGGCACATCAAGGCTTCGCCCGGAGCCTGGTCGCTGAGCCCGTTCACCCTTGCCGCGGAGCCGCAGGTCCGGAACCAGGCTGACATGAATCAGATGGGCAGACCCGGCGTCGGCGAGCGGCTGCTCGCGGACGCCGGCTTCGCTGACATCGAGCGCCTCGACATCCCGTTCGTATGGGAGTTCGCCGATCCCGAGCAGTTCGCGCGTGCGCTGGCCTCGACCGGGCCGGCCTACGAAGCGATCGAGCAGGTCGGCGCGGAGGAATTCCACCGGAGGTGCGTGGAACTCGCGGCCGGGCACGTCCGCGACGGTCTGCCGCTGCGGGCGAAGATCAACGTCGCGGGATTCACCGCGAGGCGCCCCGTGGAGGTGCCCGAATCGTACGAGGGTGACTTCACCGGCTCCTTCCTCGGTTGGTACCCCCCGAGCGAGTACGCCGAGCAGTCGCGGCAGGCAGACCTCGACGAGGACGGCTTCGTCTGGACGGTGACCAAGCTCTGGGCGCGCATGCCGGGCGCGTTCGACGACCTGTTCGCGCTGCAGCGAAGCGCCGCGAAGTTCGGCGGCCTCTCGCTTCGCCAGCGCGGGGTGCTCACCACCGCCATGGCCGCCACCCTCGGCGACTCGGCCTGCGCGTACGCGTGGGGCGGCAAGTACGCCAAGTGGGCGGACGACCCCGACGTGCCGGCAAGCGCCCTGCGCGGGGACGACGACGCGCTGCCGCCGGACGAGAAGGCGCTCGCCGGGTGGGCGCGCAAGGTCGTACGAGACCCGAACGCGACCACCTCCGCCGACGTCGACGACCTCCGCCGCGCCGGCTTCACCGATGACCAGATCTTCGCCGCGACACTGTTCTTGGTGCTCCGGCTGGCATTCTCGAGTTTCAACGACGCCCTCGGGCTGCGGCTCGACCAGGCAGTCGTCGACAAGCTCCCCGCCGCGGTCCGCGATGCCGTCACCTGGGGCCGCGCCCCCATCTGACGGCGCTGGGCGAGGCGATCAGGACACGGGACGCACCGGTCCCACCGAGCCGCGCCAGACCGGCACGCGCCGTCGAGGATCCCAACAACGCCGACAACAGCTTCCGATCACCGCCACGAAGCCCCAGCGCAGGCACGCATCATCGACCCATCGACGGCGGACAATCCATAGCGGATGCGCCGCGGGCCCTCATCTGTCTGGTGCGCACGACGCTGCCAGCAGCACCGTGCTGACCGACAGGCAACTCCGGACCAAAGGCGGTTCTGGGCATCGCGATGGCTGGCGGCGGCATGAGCGGGCAACGGTTCCGGGCGCGGCCGCGGCCCGTCCGCAATGAACTGCTGTCCGGTGCACCGGCACACGGGGCCGCCTGCCAGCACGAACACCGCTGCTCAACCGAAATGATCTCGAACCCGTCAGGCCCACCATTCGGTCGATCGGCAACGCCGTGCTTCACGCGACCGGGCGGCGGATCCGTTCCCCGCCGATCACGCAGGACAAGCGGCTTCAAGACCCGCGCTGGAGGCTGGCTTCAGCCCCCGCCGGTTCGCCTCCTGGCGACCACAAGCGTCTGCGGACCGGTCCCGACGCCGTCGAGTGCGAGTACCCGGCCGCCCCTGGCCGCCGTGACGACCAGTGTGTCCCGCTCGGGGCCCGCGAAACACAGGTTGGTCGGGAAAGTGCCGCGGGGGAAGCGGATCGGCGCGCCGAGCGTGCCGTCGGGATGGATCACGGCGACCTGGTCCGCCTCGGGCAGCGCGGCGTAGAGGCGCTGGGCGGTGTCGAAGGCCAGCCCGTCCGGCCCGCCGGGAACATCGGCGAGCACACCGCCTGGCCGCAGTTCCTGCCCGTCCCAGGTGTATCGCAGCACGCGTCGTTCCCTGGTGGCGGCGAACAACTGCGTGCCGTCGAGGTCGAAGGCGAGCCCGTTGGGGAAGTCGATCCCCCCAGCCACCGGCTCGAGCCGCGTGCTGCGGTCGTGGTACGCGTAGACCAGGCCGGGGCCTTCCTCGTGCGGGCTGCCCGGGTCGGTGAACCAGATCCGTCCGTCCGGCCCGCACACGAGGTCGTTGGGCGCGCGGAGCCCGGGAACGGCAGCATCCTCGGCGGTGTCCCCGTGCAGCGTCTGCAGGTCCGGCGCGACCGGCCGCGCGGACTTGCTGGGACGCACCGATCCGCCGTTCTGGGCGACCCACACCTGGCCGTCCTCGTCCTCGGCCAGCCCGTTGGGGCCGCCACCGGTTTCGATGCGACGGACGATTTCACCGGTGTGCAGGTCCAATTCGAGGACGTTGCCCCGGGACACGCTGGTCAGTCGGAGGCAGACCGACAGGAGATCATCAATCCACTTTGTACTGTCCATCTGGGAATCTCAAGTTCGATTGGACAAAACTCAACGATGTTGTGGTGGTGGCAACGCCATGGAACGGGCTGCGCGGTGGGAGCCGGCCGAGGTCGAGGCGTTCATCGTGTCGCCGTCGACGGCCCGCAACGCCTGAATTCTCTGCGAGTTCATCACTGATGCACGGTACGGCTGGCCGGGCAAGTGCCTGGAACTGTTCGGCTCGGCACCGCAGCAGTCCGACGTCGCGAACAGGTCCGACACGTGAAACCCCCAGGTCAGGAGACGAAATTGCTAGATCGCGGCCGGAAAGGCGTTCTGCCTCCGCACCACTACCACCTACCTGTGGAGCGTGTCCAAAATAGACAATCGAAGAGAACGGCGAATCATCCCGGACCCCGTTTTTCTTTGTCAGTTCTCGATGTGCCTCGAGACCGACGGCGGCGTGAGGATCGGCGAGGTGGCGAAAGTGGGGTCTCCGCTTGCACAGGGACCGCGTACGGACGTTTGCCGCCTTCCCGGGGAAACAGCACGACCATTGTCGAGGCTTCGCCGCCGACCCAGGCCCGCTGCCGTTCCCCGTGTGCGAAGCGCGTCGCCCGGCGGGTCGACAGAACGCCCCCGAGTTCGATCTTGCCGCCCTGGAAGTAGGTTGCGAATATCTGTCCGGTCGGGGTTACCAGGACCGAAGCGGGATGCCAGCCGGTGCGCCGCACTGCCCGATGCCTTCGGACCCAACCCACCGCGGCCCACGCCGCGAACGGAACCCCGCCCAGTCCTGCCAGCAGCGGTTCGACGAACAGCGACAGCTGTACGTCGCTGGTGTTCTCGTCCTCCGGGGTGCGAACCCGCCCAGGATCCTCAGGGTCATAGATGACCGGCACCTCCTGCCCCAGCTCGAAGTCGCGCTTCGTTTCGAGCCTGATCTCGGCCGTCCGCCACGCGTCGCCCACGGGGTAGGTCACATCGATCGTCCAACTGCCTTTGGACGGCTCGGTCACGAAGTACACCCTGGCGGTGACCCGGACACCGGAATCCAGCAGCTCTTGCCCACTAGCCGAACTCCTGACACCTTCCACGATTCCGCCCGCCAGCAGCACGAGGAACACCACCGTGGTCCCGATTGCCCGCCAGGCCGGCACCCCCAGCCGGGACACCTGCGCGGTCAGATCCAGGTCACGGTAGGCGGTTTCGCCCGGACCGGGCGGCACCCAGGTCCTCGCAGGCGGAGCGGTCCTGCCAGTCGCCGTCGCGGTCGCTGTTTCCCGCAACCGTTCTTTGGCTAGTCTGTTCCAGTACGCGGCCTTGACCGCCGTGAAGACAGCCGGCAGGGCAAGCAGCACGAACAACACCGCCGCGCCACCGATGACGTTCACCTCGCCCGGCGACGCACTGCCGTCGGCCAAGCCGACGACCACACCGCCGACGACCACACCACTCGCAATCGTCAAGACAAGGCAGGTACCGAGATGCCAATTCCGAGTTCGCCGATATCTTCGTAAATCCTCGTCGCGGTCAAGACCGGCCCCCAGATCCATCTGTCGAAACTACCGCAGCGAATCGCTGTCATCCACCAGGAACGCGTTGGCGCCAGCGAGTTCGGCCGGGAGTTCGAACAGGCCGAACAGCCGTGGTCCGATGTGGACGTCGATCGCGGCGATGCGGTCGTCCCTGACGGTGACGATTTGGACGGCGAAGGCGCGCAGGGACTTCTGTCGGTCATCGGCGTGGTAGATCGCGAAGGCTGGTGAGCAGTTGGCTTTGACCGGTATGGCCCTGGCGGCGCGGCACGGGTTGGGTTCGCGGAGGAACCACCGCTCGATCTGGGCTCGGCCCGCCAGCCAGAGTCCGTACGGCGGCATGGACAGCGTCGCGTCGTCGTGGAGCAGCGCGGTCAGGGCCGGGATGTCGTACCGCTCGAACGCGTCGACGAAGCGCTCGAGCAGAGCGTGTTGTTCGTCGGTGAGGTCGACCGGCGGCATCAGTTGAGCCGGTTTGTTCGCGAGGCGGTGACGAGCCCGTCGCAACAGCCCGTTTGCGGCGGCGACGGTGATGCCGAGGAGGGCGGCGGTCTCCTGCGCGCTGAGCTTCAGGACGTCGCGCAGGATGAGTGCGGCGCGCTGTGTGGGTGAGAGGCAGTGCAGGGCGGCGACAAAGGCGAGGCGGACCGAATCGTGCAGGACGGCGGTCTCGAGCGGGTCGGTGCCGGGTGGGAGGAGCCAGCGGTCGGGCGCGGGTGCGATCCATCTGCGGTCGTCTGGCTGGCCGAGCGGCGAGCCGGCGTCCCCAGCGCCGGTGACGTCGATCGGGTGTTCTCGCCGGGGCCGCTGCCTGAGCATGTCCAGGCACACGTTGGTCGCGATCCGGAACAGCCACACCCGCAGTGACGAGGTGCCGGCGAACGCATCGTGGCCGCGCCACGCGCGCAGCATCGTCTCCTGAACGGCTTCCTCGGCGTCGAAAGGAGACCCGAGCATCCGGTAGCAGTAGCCCAGTAGTTCGGACCGGTGTCGTGCGTGGATCTCGTTCCAGCTGGTCGTGGTCGTGGTCACGTCACGGGCAACACCCGGCTGCCTGAACGGATTCCCGACGGGCGGTCAATTCTGTCAACGCACTTCGTCTACAAGGGTGAGGGCCCGATGCGACGGCCCCCCATCGACGAAGGAGTAATCGGTGATACTCATTACTGGCGCGACCGGGCTGACCGGCTCGGCTGTAGTCCGCGAGTTCGTCCGCCAGGGCCGGCCCGCGCGTGTCCTCCTGCGCAACCCCGCCAAGAGCCGGGCCTTTGCCGCCGCGCCCGGCATCGAGACCGTCGAGGCCGACCTGCTCGTGCCGGGCACTCTCGCGGCGGCGCTGGACGGGATCGACACGGTCATCCTGATCTCCGGCGCCGATGACCGGATGGTCGAGGCGCAGTGCAACCTCGTCGACGCGGCCGTCACCGTCGGCGTCAACCACATCGTGAAGGTGTCCGGGATGGGCGCCGATCCGCACTCGCCCTTTCGTTTCGGGCGTTATCACGCGCAGATCGAGCGACGTCTTCAGGCAGCCGACGTCGGCTGGACGATTCTCCGCCCCAGCCAGTTCATGCAGGTCTACTATCGCGAGATCCCGACGATGCTGGCCGACGGGACGTTCGCGCAACCGCTGGGCGACACCCGGCTGGCGCCGATCGACATCGAGGACATCGCCAAGGTCGCCTACGCGACCGCGACCGGGGGCGGCCACCGATCGGCGATCTACGAAATGACCGGGCCGGACGCGCTGACGATGCCGGAGATCTGCGCGGTTCTGACGTCCGTTGTCGGCAACCCGATCCGGTACGTCGACATCCCGCCCGAGGACAAGCGCCGGCGACTTGTCGAGGCCGGGCTCCCGCCCCGCTTCGCCGACGACCTCGATGACCTGTTCCGCCTCCGCCGGGACGGCGGGCCGGAGTCCCAGGTCGCTGTCGAGGTGTTCGAACAGCTCCACATCCGGCCCACCTCGTTCGCCGAGTTCGCCCAGCGCTCCGCCATGATCTTCCGGGGAACCTCGACACCCGACCAGTTGTGGGCATCGGGCTGGCAGAAGACGGACGCGGGCGTTGTCCAGTGACGGCGAGGCATGCTGCTGACGTCCGTTTGCGAACTGACCGGTGACACACCCGCCGTGGATCGATCTGATGCCGTGATCGCCTGTCCGCCCCAACGCCGGAATCGGCCGGGCGGCCGCCCGTACTGGCGCTTGAAGGCGTGCGCGAAGGCGAATTCCGAGGTGTAGCCGACGGTTCGGGCATAGGGCCAGTGGTGTGTCGGCATCGCGCAGGAGCCGCGCGGTGAGGGTCGGCCGCTCAGCGCCGCGGCGACTGCAGGATCGTGGAGGGCAGCGACCCAGCCGGCGGCGGTGTCGGTGACCTGCTCGTCGGGCCATGCCCGCAGGACGTGCAGGAGAAGGAGGTCCAGCAGAGCGGGCAGCATCGCCTCCGAGCCCGGGCGAGCGAGTTCCGGTTCCATGTCGAGCAGATCCAATGTCGCACGCAGTGCTGGGTGCCGTCCGGCACGCGCGGACAGGTGGATCACGTCGGGCAACTCGTTGATCAGGAGATGCGGGCGTGCCTGGTCCAGCAGGTGCGCGCCGCACAGCATGATCGACCCGGGAGACGCCTCATCGTCGTCGGGCCGGATCTCGGCCAGCGACACGGCCGCATCGTCGAGCGGCGTCGAGGGGCTGTAGGCCAGACCGTGTGAACAGGGCTACCTCAAGACGATCTACCCACAACGACGCCGCCATCCCCACTCGATCCCATCGGACGTTGTCTAGCCGCAACGAGGCCGCCGTAAGAGTCAGCGACATGCGACCGAGCGGAGGAATAGAGCACCCAGGAACCGGGCGAACTCGTCTGCTACGGCCAGCGCATCCGCATCCGGCACGTCGGTCTACATAGGACACGGGAAATGCTCAACGCCCCCGGCTTCGGCCAGCCCGTGCAAATCGACGTCTACCGACACACGGGAGACGGCTACGCGGGAGCCACCCGTCCAGCGTCTTGATCCGCTCCCGGCGAACTCTGCACCCTGTTCGTCGCCGCTGCACTGTTTCTTGCACCTCCGCAAGATCAGTGAGAGCAAAGCCGTAGGCCCTGCTGTCGCGGGGCCTCGGCATGAGCGCGTCCCTGTTCCGCGCTGACGATCTCGGCCGAAGCGCTACGGCTGAATCTCCCGGCCCGCGTTGGCGTCTTCGCACAGCTCCAGGAGCGTGCGACCGTCCTTGACCCGCCGCCATGTCCGCCAGCCCTCGCTGACTTTCCCGTCACACGCCGCCCGAACCGCAGCCGGCGGAGTGCGGTGGCGGGTTCCGTCCGCCAGTTTCAACTGGTCGTCCTCGAGCACCCGGGCCGTATGCACTTCGCCTTTGGCGCGCCGGACGTAGCGAAGCTGGTCCCCCGGCTGCACGAGTTTGCGGCCCTCGACCATTTCGAGCAGGCTGCGGGCTTCGCGCAAGTCGTGGACGACAGGAGTCGCCGACATTCCGAGGACGGCCACTTCGTGATCGACTTAAGCGCAATCCTCGGACGAGAAAAGCCTCGGAACAAACGCGCCCATTTCGTCCCAGTGCGATTCACTCGGAAAATGCCGTCGCAGCTCTCGCGAACCCCAAGACCACGGTGGGGTCATAAGAAGCTCGTGCCCCCCGGTGCTGATAATCGGCAGCATCACCGGCGAGCGTTTGAGCAGCAGCCACGCCAGTGCCAGCTGAGCTGGCTGATGCATAACGGCCATCTCGGCCCGCGGCCCGCCTGCGTCGGCCAGTGCACCGATTGCCAGCGGGAAGAAGTGGATGAACGCGATACCGTCTAAAGCACCAGGACGATTTCCCCGACAGCACTCGGTTCGCGAACCCGCGGGGTTTACGGCGCGAATGCGCCGTAAGCTCCTGCGGTCAGGCTCCACCGGACGGCAACGGCGCGCCACCCCCTCCTCCGGCGCCACCACAGTCGCACTGGACGACGCGTCGGCACCGCGAGCGAACAATATGAGCATGCCTCGTGTTGCGCGCACCAGCCACGGCTTCATCACGTCTCTGGCAATCGCTCGTCCAGACAGCTGCGACGTTTCGTCCGCAGTCCCACAGATCAACTCGTCCGTTGCCAGCCCGACGCCTCCAGGCCCGAACCGCGAAGCGACGAGTCGGAAACACGCACGCTACAGCGACATGCCCGCTCACCCCGGGTGCGGCTCCAGGGCTCAACCAGCAAGTCGAAACCGCCGCACGCATTGCATGCCACGCGTCGAGCAACGAATAGACATATCGAACTCGGCAGGTCACGCCAGGAGCGACAGCGGCCAACACAGCGTCCGCCCCGTGCCCCGAACTGCCCCGACTACCGCAGCGCGCCGCCGACGACCCGATAGCCGATCAACTGGACGACCGTCAAAATCGACACTAAATCGCCCCTACTCACAGGTAACAAAAAAGCCCAGGTCTATGACCTGGGCTTTGGCTCCCCCGCTTGGACTCGAACCAAGAACCCTCCGGTTAACAGCCGAATGCTCTGCCAGTTGAGCTACAGGGGATCGTGCTCCGCCGGTCCGGATCTCTCCGGGCTGACGGGAAGAACTTTAGCCCATGCCGTTCCGCCCTCGCACAGGGGGGTGGGTTTTCGGCGGCCGCCGCACGGAGGGCGGTTGTGTTGGACAATGGACAGTCGGAAGTCCTGCTGACGAGAGGTGTGGCCGCCGATGAAGAAGTTCCTGCTGGGCGTGGGCCTGGGGTACGTGCTGGGCACCAAGGCCGGCCGGGGACGGTACGAGCAGATCGTGCGCACCTACCGCAAACTGGCCGACCATCCGATGGTCCAGGGCGCCGCCGGGGTGGCGCGGGCCAAGCTCGGCGAGCGGTTCGGGCGCCGGAACGGCTGAGAAACCCCAGCTCAGGCCGGTTTCTGCCAGGTGAGCGAGTATCGCCGCAGCACGTGTCTGCGATACCGCGCTCCTGGCAGCAACCGCCGCGCTGCTGTGCGCACCTCGCGGTAGTTCATCCGCGGCTGCATCGCCGGCATGCCCTCCGGGCCACGCGCGCGGCGAACCGTCTTCACGATCCGCACGACAGGCGCGGCCGCGATCGTCGCCGCCCAGTCCGTCACGCTCGCGTCGCGGGCAAGGCCGACGACCACCAGTACCCCGCCCGGGTGCAGCAGGTCGCGCATCCGCGCGAGGGCCGCTTCGAAGTCCAGGTGGTGGATGGTGGCCACCGAGCAGATGAAGTCGTACGTGCCGAGGTCAGCGGAGAGAAAATCTCCCTCGACGAAGGTGTCGCCGGACAGCGAACGCGCCTGAGCGACCATCTCCGGCGACTTGTCGATCCCGGTGACGTCCGGCACCGCCTCGGCCAGTTTCCGCACCAGAAGGCCGTCTCCGCAGCCGACGTCCAGCGCGGTCGCGCATCCGGCGGGCACGGCACGGAGGACGCCCGGATGGCGGGCGACGTTCGTGTTCCAGTACGGCATCAGCCGGGGATGCTCGCGACGAAGAAGATCCGCCGGAATTCGAACCAGGTCGTGCCGTCCGGGCGCGGCGGGTAGGCCTCGTCCAGCAGCGGGGCCAAGTCGTCTTGGAAGGCGGCCCAGTCCTCGTCGGTCAGGGCCGCGCGGATGGGGCGGAGCGCGGTTCCGGTGATCCATTCCAAGACCGCGCGCGGGCCGGACAGTCGTTGCACGTAGGTGGTTTCCCAGGCGTCGACCAGGCACCCTGCGTCGGCGAGCAGATTCGCGTAGTCGCGGGGTTCGCCGACCGCGTCTTCGGCACGCAGCGTGACCGAGGACAGCCGTGAAGCCCAGGCCGGAGAGGCCGCCAGCTGCCGGGTGATGGCGTGCGAAGGGGCGGAGAAGTTGCCGGGGACCTGCACCGCCAGCACCGCTCCGGCGGGGAGTTCCGAGACCCAGCGGCGCAGCAGGTCCTCGTGTCCGGGCACCCACTGCAGGACCGCGTTCGAGACGACCACGTCGGTGTCCGGTTTCGGCGTCCACGTCCGGACGTCGCCGACCTCGGCGGCCACCCCGCGCTCCCGGGCCGCGGCGACCATTTCCGGCGAGCTGTCCATCGCCTCCAAGACCGCGTCGGGCCAGCGGCGCGCCAGATCCAGGGTCAAGGTGCCGGGGCCGCAGCCCAGGTCCACCACCCGGCGGGGCGAAGCCGCCGAGATGCGCCCGATCAGGTCGTAGAACGGCCGACCGCGCAGGTCGGAGTAGTCGAGGTACTTCGCCGGATCCCACATGAGCAGCCTCCCCAGTAAACAGTACAGCCGTACTGATTACGAGCGTACTGCTAGTCCGCGCGGTTGGCCAGCTTCTCCGCGACCTCCGCCGCGACCGCCTCGACGAGCGCCGGGTCGGTGCCGGGATCCGGGCGGACCTGCAGTTCCACGCCGTCGCGGCCGGGGACCTTGCGCTGGACGAACCACGCGCCGCCCTCGGGGAACTCGTGCCGGTGCCGTCCCCGCACCGAGCCGTCGACGCGCAGCCGCACCTGCTGCGGCACCTTCCCGGGCTGCGGCAGCCGGAACCGCACCGGCTCGCGGTCGGCCAGTACCGCGACCGCGCCGGTCCGCCCGGTCTCCTCGGATTCGGTCAGCGTGAACACGCCGTCGTCCCAGGCCGCCTTGCCGACCAGGTGCCAGCCGACGCGGCGCGCGCCGTCTCCGGACGGGATCCACAGGCCCAGCGACGTCACGACCAGGTGCCCGCCGGACTCGACCGCGGCGGCCGCGACCGGCTCCTCGCCCTCGGCCAGCTCGCCGGGGAACCGCTCGGGCAGTCCCCGGCCGAAGAACCGGCTCAGCAGTCCCACGTCACTCCCACCCGCTCGCCGCCTGCTCGCGCAGCGACTTCCGGTACTGCTCCAGCGCGACCAGGTCGCCGAAGAGGGCCCGGTAGTCGTCCGGGGCCTCGACCGGCGACAGCCGCTGCAGCTTCGACTTGATCTCGCCGATCTGCCTGCCGACGAGGTTCTCCTGCACGCTCGCGAGCACGCCGGAGATGTAGCGCGAGTCCACTTCTCCCAAGGCGCGCAACGGTTCCACCGCCAGTTCGCTGAGCACGCGGCGGACCGTCCCTTCCGGACAGTGCGCCGACGCGGCGTCCAGCAGCGCGGGCCCGGTGAGCCCGGACGCCGCCCCGCCCGCCTTCAGCACGGCCAGGTGCACCGCGACGTACACCGGGTGCGTGAACGCCTCCTCCGGCAGCGAGTCGTACTCCGGACCGGCGATCGCGGGCTGCTGCAGCGCGGCTTTGAGCGCCTCTCGCTGCGCCAGGAACCGCGGGTCGTTCGGCGCGGGACGCGGCAGGTCCTGCTTCTCCGGCTGGGGCGCCGGGGCCTCCTGCCGGGCCGCCGACCGCCGCTGCTGCGGTTCGACCGGGCCGCGCCGCGCCGCCGCTCCGGCCGCGCCGCGCACCCGGTTGACCACCTGCGCGACGTCCTGCCAGCCGACCCACCAGGCGAGCTTCGACGCGTACCCGTCCCGGCTGGCCCGGTCCTTGATCGCGGCGACCATCGGCACGGTCTTCTGCAGCGCGGCGACCTGGCCGTCGACCGAATCCAGGTCGAACTGCTTCAGCATGCTCTTGATCACGAACTCGAACAGCGGCGTGCGCCGGGCCACGAGGTCGCGCACCGCGGCGTCGCCCTTCGCGATGCGCAGCTCGCACGGGTCCATCCCGTCCGGCGCGACCGCGATGTAGGTCTGCCCGGCGAACGTCTGGTCGCCCTCGAACGCCTTGAGCGCCGCCTTCTGGCCCGCCTCGTCGCCGTCGAAGGTGAAGATCACTTCGCCGCGGAAGGCGTCGTCGTCCATCATCAGCCGGCGCAGGACCTTCATGTGGTCCTCGCCGAACGCGGTGCCCGAGGACGCGACCGCCGTCGGCACGCCCGCCGCGTGCATCGCCATCACGTCGGTGTAGCCCTCGACCACCACGACCTGGTGCCGGTGCGCGATCTCCCGCTTGGCCAGGTCGAGGCCGAACAGCACCTGCGACTTCTTGTAGATCTGCGTTTCGGAGGTGTTGAGGTATTTCGCCGAGATCCGGTCGTCGTCGAACAGCCGCCGCGCGCCGAAGCCGACCACGTCGTTGCCGAGGTCGCGGATCGGCCACACCAGCCGCCGGTGGAACCGGTCCATCGGGCCGCGCTGGCCCTCCTTCGACAGGCCGGACGCGATCAGCTCCTTCACCTCGAACCCGCGGCCCAGCAGGTGCTTGGTGAGCTTGTCCCAGCCGCCGGGCGCGAACCCGCAGCCGAACTGCTTGGCGGCCGCGGCGTCGAAACCGCGTTCGGTCAGGAAGTCCCGGGCCGGTCGCGCCTCCTCGGTGCCCAGCTGCTCGAGGTAGAACTCGGCCGCCGCCCGGTGCGCCTCGATCAGCCGGGACCGGGTGCCCCGGTCGCGCTGCACCGACGCGCCGCCGCCCTCGTAGGTCAGCCGGATCCCGACCCGGTCGGCGAGCCGCTCGACCGCCTCCACGAACGACACGAGGTCGATCTTCTGAATGAACTTGATGACGTCGCCGCCCTCGCCACAGCCGAAGCAGTGGAAGGTCCCGTGAGTGGGGCGCACGTTGAACGACGGGGTCTTCTCGTTGTGGAACGGGCACAGGCCCTTCAGGCTGCCCCCGCCGGCACGGCGCAGCGCGACGTACTCCCCCACGACCTCGTCGATCCGGTTGCGCTCACGCACCTCCGCGATATCGCTCTCCCGAATCCGTCCTGCCACGGCAACCACAATAGTTCTCCCTCCCGCCGCGCCGTGCGGCACACTCGGGACATGAGCACCACGACCGCGCTGGAGGACCTCGCCGCCGAGTTCGACGCGCACCGGCCGCACCTCATCGCCGCTGCCTACCGGCTCACCGGCACCCGCGCGGACGCCGAAGACGCGACGCAGGAGGCCTGGCTGCGGCTGGCCGGACTGGACGACGCGGGCCGCGCCGGGATCCGCGACCTGCGCGGCTGGCTGACCGCGGTGGTCGGCCGGATCTGCCTCGACCGGCTGCGGTCGGCGGCGGTGCGGCGCGAGAAGTACGTGGGCGAATGGCTGCCCGAACCGATCGTGACGCCCCTCGGCGCGCCGGCGAGCGAGGATCCGCTCGAGGCCGCGGTGCGCGACGACGGCCTGCGCATGGCCGCGATGGTGGTGCTCGACCGGCTCACGCCCGAGCAGCGCGTGGCATTCGTGCTGCACGACGCGTTCGCGGTGCCGTTCGCCGAGATCGCCGACGTCCTGGGCTGCAGCGCGGCCGCCGCGCGCCAGCACGCCTCCCGCGGCCGCCGCGCGGTCGAGGACGCCGATCCGCCCGCCCGGATCGAACTGGCGCAGCAGCAGCCGGTGCTGGAGAAGTTCGTGGTGGCGCTGCTGGCGGGCGACATCCGCGCGGTCACCGAACTGCTGCACCCGGACGTGGTGATGATCGGCGACTCCAACGGCCATTCGCGCACCAGCCGCCGGATGATCGTCGGGCCGGACAAGGTCGCCCGCTTCGTGCTCGGGGTGCTGGCGAAGTACGCGCCGGGCACGATGGAGAACGGGCGGCCGGTGCTCGTCAACGGCGACCTCGGACTGTGGATGCCGCAGCTGCCCGCCGTCGACGGCTACCTCGCCCTCGACGAGCGCGTGCAGACGTTCAGTGTGCGCGACGGCCGCATCGTCGGTGTCTACGACCAGGTCAACCCCGAGAAGCTGACCCGGATCACCCGGCCGGAGCAGTAGTCCGTGAAGGACTCCTTGAGGGAATCTGATTCCCTCAAGGAGTCCTTCACGGACCTTCCCGAGGTCACGGAATCGGGACCCGGCAGGCGTCGCCCGAGGTGAAGCCCTGGTCGACGATGCCGAGCGCGCTGTTCATCCGCGCCCGCGAGTTCTCCAGGCCGATCTGATAGGTCAGCTCGACCACGCCCTTCTCGCCGAATTCGGCGACGAGCTCGGCGATCTGCTCGTCGGTGACCGTCACGGTCGGGCCGGACATCGCGTCCGCCAGCGCCAGCGCCAGCCGCTCCTGCCGGGTGAAGAGCGGCGACGTCTCGTACTCGTCGATGTGCTTGAGCCGGTCGATGTCGAGACCGTCGTGCCGCTGCAGCATGGTGCCGAAGTCGACGCACCACGAGCAGCCGATCCGCGTCGCGACGCGGTACACGGCGAGTTCGCGCACGTTGGCGGGCAGGTGCTTCGACGCCTTCTCCGCCATCATCTCGTGCGCGATGGTGGTCCGCAGCAGCCCGCGGTGGTGCGCCACGACGGCCGTCGGCTCCGGCACCGCGCCGTACCGCTTCCCGGCGATCCGGTAGAAGAGCTTGAGCACCGGGCCGCCGTCACTGGCTCGTTTGACCGGGATACGAGGCATGTCGGGTCCTCCTTCTGAGTGGTTCGACAGGAGGAACGGGACAGCCGCGCGGGATGTGACAGCCTCAGCGATGCCCGGTGATCGGCCGCACGTCCCAGATCCACACGCCGTCCACATACTGCCCGGGTTTGCGCAGCAAGAGGTCGACGGTGGCGCGGTAGGCGTCGCTGTGCTCGCGCGGGATCAGCACGAGCACGCTGGCGTTCCAGTAGCGCAGGTCCTCGATCGCCTGGTTCCGGTCGGCGTCGGTGACCTCCTGCGCCTGGTGGGAGTCGCGGACGCGGTCGAACAGCGTCGAGGTCGGGCGCTGGTACGAGCCGTAGCGGCCGCGTTTGTCGTTCGGGCCTTGGGGGCCGACGAAGTAGCCCTCGGGCATCGCGTACCGCAGGCCGGCGTCCATCTGCCAGTGCAGCGGCTCTGACTCCCCAGAACTCGGCAGCGGCACCGGCACGACGGTGCCGCCGGGCGCGACGTAGGTCTGCCAGGTGCCATCGGCGAAGAACGCGGGCGTCGGCGGGCGTTTCTGCACGAGCAGCTGGGTCGGCGCGATCGGCAGCAGCACGGCCGCGACCGCGCCGAGCCAGATCAGCCGCGCCGGCAGCTTCAGCTCGCCCTTCTCCGCGGCGGTGAACACCCGGTCGGTCGCGATCGCCAGCAGCGCGCCGATCGCGGGCACGCACGCCATCGCCAGCCGCGATTCCAGCAGCGATTCGAACAACGGCAGGTCCGCCAGCAGTTTCCACGGACCGGGGATGCCGGTGTTCTCGTGCAGCACGGTGATTTCGGAGCCGAGCGAAAGCCAGGCCATCAGGAACATCGAGATCGCCAGCGACCGGGCCACGACCTCGCGCCGCAGCCACACCGTGATCACGACCATCAGCACGATCAGCGGCCAGCCGAAGAACGCGTTCTCCTCGGTGCGGTTCAGCGACACCGCGGCCGCCGCCTCCGGCTGCCCGGACACCGACTGGGTCGCGAACCGGGTCATCGCAGCGGTGTCGTTGCCGACCTGGCCGTGTTCCAGCCCGGTGTAGCTGTCCGGGCCGAAGAACTGCCACCACAACGGGAAAGCGACGACCACCAGGGTCAGCGCGACCGCGATGCCGCCGCCGAGGAGCACCGGCCGCACCATCGCCTTGACCTCGCGAGGCCGCGAAGCGCAGTACGCGACCGCGAAGATCAGGAAGCCGAGCGCGAAGATCAGCAGCGGCTCTTCGCCGAGGAAAATCTGGTACGCGGTGAGCACGCCGAGCCAGATCCCGTTGCGCACCGGGCGCTTGCCCTGGGCCAGCTGGATCACCTTGAGCGCGATGAACGGCAGCAGGAACCACGCGACGAAGTTCGGATGCGCGTTGGCGTGCGAGATCATCGGCGGTGCGAAACCGGCGAACGCGCCGCCGATCGCCGCGGACACCCGGTGCCGCACGAGGTGCCGCGAGAACACCCAGTACCAGGCCGCCGCGCTGCCGGCGAGGCTGCCGGTGAGCACGATCGCCCAGGTGGCGGTGGGGCCGAAGGCGAGCGTGACCGGGGTGAGCGGGATGCCGACGCCGAGCATGGCCGTGTTGGCCATCATGTTCACGCCGAGCGGGTAGTTCTGGAGGCCGCTGGTGAGCGGGTTTTCCAGGTGCTGCACCGATTTCGCGGTGACCGCGAAGAACCATTCCCACAGGTTCTGGTCCGAAGCGCTGTTCCACAAATAGCCCTGGCCGAGATCGGCCCACAGGCCGCCGAACAAGAGCACCGAGAACGCCAGGTACGCGCCGATGATCCCGGCGTCGGCCCAGGACCGGCGCATCCGCGGTTCGGCGGCGACGGCGGTCGCGCCGGGTTCGCGGGGCGGTGCTTCGGGTTTCGCTTCGGGGTTCGCGTCGGGGTTTGCTTCGGGCCGGAACACGCTCACGCGGGGCGCACCACCCGCGCGAAGAAGTACACCGCGCCGGTTTCGGCGTGGCGGACGAGCAGCAGGAACGGCCGGTCGACCCGCACCTCGAGCGGCTCGGCGGAGATGAGCGACATCGTGCGCATCTGGATCGCGGTGGCGGCAGCGCCTTCGAGGCCTTGTTCGTCCAGCCGGAGCACGGCCTGGTGCAGGATGCTGTCCACCCACAGCGGACGGTCCGGCGTGAGACCGGTCAGATCCGCGTCTTGGGTGAACAGCTCGCGCACGCCGAGGCCCTGCAGCGCACGTTCGAGGTCAGCGCGCACGTCGAGCGAGATCTTGGGCAGCGACAGCTGGATTTTGTGCTGCTTCGGGCTTTCCACGAGCGCGCGCAGCGACTGTCCGTCGAGCGCGGCTTCGGCGCTCTCGAGGTCGCCGTCCGGCAGCAGGATCACCGTCTCGACGCCGCCCTCGGCCGCCAGCCGGACGACCTCCCAGCCGTTTTCGTGCGCGTAGCCGACGGATTCGTCCAAGTGCATCGTCGGCACCTGGCGCACGCCTTCGGGGGTGTGGAAATCGGCGTCCGAGGTGGCGCGCTCGGGGAACGGATGCCGCCAGGCGGTTTTCAGGTAGAGCGCGTTGACCAGGCTGGCGCGCGTGTGCGGGTGGATCGCGCCTTCGGGCAGCAGCTCGGGGATCAGCCCGTGAGTGGTCTGGTCCACGTCGGTGTTGATCCGCTCGCGCGCGCCCTCGGGATCGGTCTCGAACGGCGCGGTCTCGGCTTTGCCGCCGGGCCAGCGCACGAGTGCGGCCTGGAAGCTGTCCTCGACGGCGATCCGGTCCGAGGCCCAGAGCGTGTTCGCGACGGCCAGCTGGACGTCGTCGCCCGGCTCGGCCGCGGCGTGCAGCAGGCCGCTCTGGTCGCGGCCGAGCACGCCGGCCAGCTCTTCCGCGGTGCGTCCGCGTGCCGCCTGCTCGGCCAGGCCGAGCGCACTCGCCGCCGAGTAGGGCGAGAAGCACGCGTCGCTTCCCGGGGGCGCGGTCGCACCGTGCAGCGCCAGGGTGAAGGTGAGGTGGCTGTCCAGGGCCATGCGGCGACCGTACCGGAACGGGTGGTCGCGCGGCTCACGGTTCGGCAGGCGGCGCCGTTCCGTGCCGTCCGGTGTGCCATCGATGCCATTCGTACGCCTGCGCGTCGGTGAGCGACGCGACCTGGTCCACCACTACCCGTAACCGCGCCGCGTCGTCGGAGGCCGCGTTCCACGCCGGCACCAGCAGCGGGTCCAGTGCCTCGGGCGCGCGCCGGCACAAGGCCGCCACCAGCTCGGTGATCACCTCCCGCTGCCCGTCCTGCATCGCCAGCCGGCGGCGATCGCTCATCACGTACCGCAGCGCCAGCGCCTTGAGCAGCGCCACCTCCGCCCCGACCTGCTCGGGCACCGCCAGCCGCGCCGCGTACCGGGTGAGCGGGCCCTCGCCGTAGCCCGCGCGAGTGCCGGTCACCGCGGCCGAGGCGAACCGTCCGACGAGCTCGCTGGTGAGCCGTTTCAGCGCGACCTGAGCGCGCAGCGAACCGTCCGGCTCCGCGCGCACCAGCTCGGCGACCACCGGCAGGTCGAGCAGCTCTTTCGCCGCACCCTCCAAAGTGGACACCGAGAGCGTGGAGAAATGCCGGGCGGCCGCCTCGGCGACGGCCGCGCGCTCTTCCGGATCGGCCAGCAGCCGCAACCGGATCCGCCCGGCCAGCACCCCGTCCTCGACGTCGTGCACCGAGTACGCCACGTCGTCGGACCAGTCCATGATCTGCGCTTCCAGGCACCGGCGCAGGCCCGGCGCGCCCTCGCGGATCCAGCTGAACACGGGGGTGTCGTCCGCGTAGACGCCGTATTTCGGCTCCCCGGACCGGCGCGGCCACGGATACTTCGTGGTGGCGTCGAGACAGGCCCGGGTGAGGTTGAGCCCGGCCGTCGCGCCGTCGGGTCCGACCGCCTTGGGCTCCAGCCGGGTGAGGATGCGCAGCGTCTGCGCGTTGCCCTCGAAGCCGCCGCACGCCTGGGCCGCCTGGTCGAGCGCGTGTTCGCCGTTGTGGCCGAACGGCGGATGCCCGATGTCGTGCGCGAGCCCCGCGGTGTCGACCAGGTCCGGGTCCGCGCCGAGCTCCTCGGCGATGCCGCGGCCGATCTGCGCGACCTCCAGCGAATGCGTGAGCCGGGTCCGCGGCGCGCCGCTGACCTCCGCCCCCTCGCCCGGCCCGACCACCTGAGTTTTGCCCGCCAGCCGGCGCAGCGCGGCGGAATGCAGCACCCGCGCGCGGTCGCGGGCGAACGCGCTGCGCCCGTCCGGCCGCGCACCGGCCAGCGCCGCGCCCTTGGGTTCCTCGGCCAGCACGCGGGCGCGGTCGTGCTCGCGGTAGCCGTCGCTCACCCCGCCAGCTTAGGCGCGGGGACCGACAATTCAGCCCATCGTCGTGCCGAACAGGTCGTCCGCGGGCGACTTGGTCAGCTCGTAGAACAGCAGCGCGCCGGTTTCGCGGAAGATGTAGCGGACCTGCGTCGACCGTTCCTGCACGATCGGCCCGCTGTGCGTCGGCGCGGTCCACGCCTCCAGCCCGAGGTCCTCGGACATCGTCCGCGACCGGTAGGAATGCCACGGGTCGCTGACCAGCACCACCGAACGCCAGCCGCGCGCCTTCACCTGATCGGCGACCGCGCGGAGGCTGCGCAGGGTGTCATTGCCCTCGCCGACCGGCAACGTCGCGGATTCCGGCACGCCGTGTTTGGCCAGCCATCGGGCCCCCGCCGTCGCCTCGGTGAAGTTGTCGCGAGTTTTCTTGCCGCCAGCGGTGATGACGGTCTTCGAAACGCCTGCCGCGTAGAGTTGCCGGGCCTTCTCCAGCCGCGCGGTGAAGATCTCCGAGGGCTTGCCGTTGTATTGGGCGGCGCCCAGCACGACGATCGCATCCGCCGGTGTCCGGTCGTTCTCGCGCGCGACCTGCCACACGCGGAACGCGGTGCCCCCGATGACCGCGACAAGGGCCAGCACCGCACCGAAAACGATGCGGCGCACCCAGTTTCCCGCCGTAGGACCTGTCCGCGCATCCATGGCGGCCATCCTCGCAGAGCCGACCTCCGGTGGCGGGAAGGCACCCCGGTGCCGCCCTGGCGGGGTCCCCCTTCCATTGAGGTTTTGATCAGCCCACCGCGCGCAGCACCTCCGTTTGAAGGCAGCGGCCAAGGCGCACGCCCACAACGGCGGTCCTATGGTTTGCCGAGGTGAGTGCGGCGAGGTCTGCTGCGTGGCATTCGGTGCGACGGACACACCCCAAGGGCCCCACGTCGAGGTTTCTCAGTGGTGGGTGCGGCGTCGGCGGCGCGGGGTTCTTGTCTCTGCCGATCGGCCCGGCGCGCGATGCGGAGGTCCGTGAGCGGAACCGCGCGGCCCGTGACCTCTCAGCCGGTGCTCCGCACCGACCCGGCGAGCAACACGACAGCGAACTCGCCGCACACCCGCGCCGCGAGACTTCAGTGAGCCGCTTGGCGCGGAGCCGAAGCTAGAGCCAGCCGCGTTCCTCCGACAGCCGCACCGCCTCCGCGCGCGTGCGCGCACCAGTCTTCCCGATCGCCGACGACAAGTGATTGCGCACAGTTCCGTCGGACAGGAAGAGAGATTTCGCGATGTCCGCGACCGTGCTGCCGTCCTTGGCCGCGCTGAGCACGTCGCGTTCCCGGGCGGTCAGCGGGCTGGTTCCGGTGGCGAGCGACTCCGCGGCCAGCGCCGGATCGACCACTCGCAGTCCACTGTGGACTCGGCGCACCGCCTCGACGAGCTGTTCCGGCGGCGCGTCCTTCACCACGAACCCGGCCGCGCCCGCGGCCATGGCGCGGGCCAGGTAGCCGGGGCGGCCGAACGTCGTGCAGATGATCACCCGGCACGCCGGGAGCGCGGTTTTCAGCTCGGCCGCCGCGGTGAGGCCGTCCATGCCGGGCATCTGCACGTCGAGCAGCGCGACGTCCGGCGCCGTTTCCTTCGCCGCGGCCACGACCTCGTCGCCGGTGCCGACCTGGGCCACCACTTCGATGTCGCCTTCCAGGCCGAGCACGGTGGCCAGCGCGCCGCGCACCATCGCCTGGTCGTCGGCCAGCAGCACCCGGATCATGCCAGTCCTCCGGCGGGTTCGGCCCGCACCGCGACGGCGGATCCGTCCGGGCTCGGCTGCCGGACTTCGGCCCGGACGACCCATCCTCCCCCGGGCCGCGTCCGCGTCGCCAATGTGCCCCCGATCGCGGCCAGCCGTTCGGACAGTCCGCGCAACCCGTTGCCCGGCGCGACGTCCCCCACCGCACAGCCGTTGTCCTCGACCTCCAGCCAGTCGCGGCCCAGCCGCACCTTCACCGACTTCGCACCGGAGTGCCGCAGCACGTTGGTAATCGCCTCGCGCAGCACATAGCCGAATGTGCTCTGCAATTCCGGCCGGACGTTGTCCACCGCGTGCGGCAGTTCGGCGTCGATCTCCGCCGCGCGCAACGCCGCCCGCACCCCAGCGATCTCCGCGGGCAGCGAAACCTCGCGATATTCCGACACCGTCGCCCGCACGTCCGACAACGCCGAACGCGAAAGCCCTTCGACCTCTCGGATCTCCTGCACCGCGCGGTCGATGTCGCCGGAGCTTTCCAGCACCCTCCGCGCCACACCGGACTTGACCGTGATCGTGGTGAGGCTGTGCCCGAGCAGATCGTGCAGATCCCGGGCGACCCGCTCGCGTTCGTTGGCGACCGCGAGCGTCCCGATCTCCTGGTTCGCCAGCTCCAGCCTGCGGATCACCCGGATCAGATTGGACATGAAGAACATCGCCGACGTGACCGAGACGACCGTGATGACGTCGCTGAAGTGCTCCGACAGCGCCCCGCGCAGGTACAGGACCAGCACCAGCAGACCCAGCGCGGACCCGTTGAAGATCACCGCCCAGGCAGCCGGGAACAGGAAGGCCAGCGTCGCGGTGGCGTAGAGCAGGATGTACGGGCTCGCGTCCGCGACCAGCGCGCACAGCAGGCCCAGCACCAGCATGACCCCGCCGAACCAGAGCTTCACCCGCCGGGACTTGCCGAAGACCGCCGGGAACACGACGTAGCAGAGCGCGTACACGTCGATCAGCGCGAAGAGCAGGATCCGCATCCACAGCGGCCCTGGGTCCTGGATCAGGCCCCGGGTCGCGGGGATCAGGTACGGCAGCAGGAAGCCGACCGCGAAGATCGGCCACCCGATCTTGTGCGGTCCCCGTCCCCGGCGCACCGGCGGGTCGTCCCACCAGGACGCCCGGTCGGTGAGCCCGAACCGCAGCGTCGCGGGCGTGCCGGTCGTCGCCTCCCGCCCGAGTGGCCACACGTCGTTCTCCCCTCCCCGGCCCGGTCAGACCCGAGCGCTGTCCTTACGGTATCGCCTGACCACGACAATCCCGAGCGCCAGCGTCCACGCCCCGAGCACGCCGATCGCGGTCGGCAAGCTCACCAGCAGCTGATTCGTCACCACGGGCCGGACCAGCCCGAGGACCCAGTAGGTCGGCATGATCTGCGCGACGTCGTGCATCCAGGACGGCATGCCGTCCAAGGGGATCCAGAGCCCGCCGAGGAAACCCATGCCGAGGGTGACGATCATGCTGATCGGCTGCATCGACTCCGGAGTGCCGAACTGGCCCAGCAGCAGTCCGAGCAGCACCAGCGGAACGGTGCCCAGGAAAATGCCGAGGAAGACCCGCATCCAGCCCGCCGGGTCGAGGTGCACGCCCTGGGAGAAGGCCGCGATGACCGGCACCAGGATCAGCGCGGGCAGCCCGGCGAGCATCCCGGACAGCGCTTTGCCGCCGAGGTATCCCGCGCCGGACAGCGGGGTCAGCCGCAGCTGCCGCTGCCAGCCGCCGGCCCGTTCGATCGCGAGGCGGGCGCCGTTCGTGGTGGCCGCGGCGAAGGCGCCGAACGTCATCATGTTGACCATGATCACGCCCGCGATCGCGACGTGGTCCGCCGCCGACTGGTCGGTGAACACCGTGGCCTGCAACAGGAACATGAGGACCGGGAAGGCCACGACGAAGATCAGGAACCGCGGCGAGCGGAACAGCCTGCGGGTTTCGACAACCAGGTAGGCGGGGTTCATCGGACTGCTTCTTCCGTTTCGTCGGAGGTCAGGGAAAGGAACGCGCCCTCGAGGCCGACCGCGCCGATCTCGATGTCGCGCACGGCCGGGACAGCGGCGAGGAGCGCGCGCAAGGTGGTGTCGGAGTCCGAACTGGACAGTGCGACGCGTTCGCCGCGCAGTTCGAAGGAGGTGACCGCGGGCAGCGTCGAGACCAGCTGGTCGCTGATCCCGGCGGGCAGCACCGCGCGGATCGTGCGTCCGCCGGCGAGAGCGCGGACCTGCGCGACGGACCCGTCGGCGACGACCGCCCCGGCCCGCATCAGCACGACCCGGTCGGCGAATTCCTCGGCTTCCTCGAGGTAATGCGTCGCGAACAGCACGGTGCGGCCGGTGTCGGTGAACGAGTACATCGACTTCCAGAACTCGCGCCGGCTGCCGACGTCCATCGCTGCGGTCGGCTCGTCGAGCACCAGCAGATCAGGGTCCGACACCAACGCGACCGCGAAGCGCACGCGCTGCTTCTGCCCGCCGGAAAGCTTGTTGGCGCGCCGGTCGGCGATGTCCTCGACGCCCGCGGCGCGCAGCGCGTCCCGCACCGGCATCGGACGGCGGTGCAGTTTCGCGACGAGACCGACGGTTTCGCGCACGGTCAGGTCGTCCAGCAGCGTGCCGCCCTGCAGCATCGCGCCGATCATCCCGGCGCGGACGGCGTCGGCGGGCGTCTGGCCGAACACCGAAACGGTGCCCTCGTCGGGGGTGGTGAGCCCCAGAATCATGTCGACGGTGGTCGATTTGCCCGCCCCGTTGGGCCCGAGCAGCGCCACCACTTCCCCCGGCGCGATGGTCAGGTCTACGTGGCTGACCGCGCGCACGTCGCCGTAGCGCTTGGCGATCCCGCCCAGCCGGATCGCCGCCCCCGCCGCGATTTCCTGTGTGTTGTCCATGGCTTGAAGCGTGCCGCGCCGGGGCGGGCGGCACGCAGGCCGAGCGTCACGACCCGACCGTGACAGGTGTCAGGGGTGACCGGGGCGAAACGCCGGACGGCCCTCCCCGCGAGTGCGGGAAGGGCCGTCCGGAACGGGTTTTCGCGGCGGTCAGCAGCCGAGCAGGCGACCGGCCAGGTACGACTCGACCTGGTCGATCGAGATGCGCTCCTGGCTCATGCTGTCGCGCTCGCGGACCGTCACGGCGTTGTCCTCGAGCGTGTCGAAGTCGACCGTGACGCAGTACGGCGTGCCGATCTCGTCCTGGCGGCGATAGCGGCGGCCGATCGCCTGGGCGTCGTCGAAGTCGACGTTCCAGTGCTTGCGCAGCCGCGCGGCCAGGTCGCGCGCCTTCGGCGACAGGTCGGCGTTGCGCGACAGCGGCAGCACCGCGGCCTTGAACGGCGCGAGCCGCGGGTCGAGGTGCAGCACGGTGCGCTTGTCGGTGCCGCCCTTGGCGTTCGGCACCTCTTCCTCGTCGTACGCGTCGACCAGGAACGCCATCATCGAACGGCCGACGCCCGCGGCCGGTTCGATCACGAACGGCCGGTAGCGCTGGCCCGAGGCCTGGTCGAAGAACGACAGGTCCACGCCCGAGTGGTTCGAGTGCGTGGTCAGGTCGAAGTCGGTGCGGTTGGCGATGCCTTCCAGCTCGCCCCACTCCTGACCGGCGTTGAACGCGAACCGGTACTCGATGTCGACGGTGCGCTTCGCGTAGTGCGAGAGCTTTTCCTTCGGGTGCTCGTAGTGGCGCAGGTTCTCGGCCTTGATGCCGAGGTCCTTGTACCACTCGGTGCGCGTGTCGATCCAGTACTGGTGCCAGTGCTCGTCCTCGCCCGGCTCGACGAAGAACTCCATCTCCATCTGCTCGAACTCGCGCGTGCGGAAGATGAAGTTGCCCGGCGTGATCTCGTTGCGGAAGGACTTGCCGATCTGGCCGATGCCGAACGGCGGCTTCTTGCGCGAGGCGGTCTGCACGTTGAGGAAGTTGACGAAGATGCCCTGCGCGGTCTCCGGGCGGAGGTAGGCCAGGCCCTCCTCGGTCTCGACCGGGCCGAGATGCGTCTTCAGCATCATGTTGAAGTCGCGCGGCTCGGTGTACTTGCCGCGGGTGCCGCAGTTCGGGCACGGCACCTCGGACAGGTCGTCCTCGGTGGTGGCCTTGCCGGTGCGCGCCTCGAAGTCCTCGGCGAGCTGGTCGGCACGGAACCGCTTGTGGCACGAAAGGCACTCGATCAGCGGGTCGGTGAACACGTTCACGTGCCCCGAGGCGACCCACACCTGGCGCGGGAGGATGACCGAGGAGTCGATGCCGACCACGTCCTCGCGGCCCTGCACGACGGTCTTCCACCACTGGCGCTTGATGTTGTCCTTCAGCTCCACGCCGAGCGGCCCGTAGTCCCACGCCGACCTGGTGCCGCCGTAGATCTCTCCCGACGGGAAGACGAAGCCACGGCGCTTGCACAGACTGACGACGGTTTCGATGGTATTGGCGGGCACTCCACGCTCCGGACGCATGCGGGGACGGTTATCGGACTTGAAGGTCCAGCGTATCCGGCCGGTCCCCGGGGCCTCCGCGCAGGTCGGAGGTCACGAACGGGTGACCGGCGAGGCCGTGACGACCCGGTTGTCGTCGTAGCCCTCCTGGCCGCCCACGTAGTCGCCGCCGCACGTGACGAGCACCAGCCGGTGCGGGCCCTCGGGGTCGAACAGCTTCGCGGATTCGGCGGCCAGGTCCGATTTGTGGATCGTGCGGACCTCGTCGATCTTGTACTCCCACTGCTTGCCCGCGGTGTCGGCGACGCTGACGACCTGGCCGGGTTTCATCCGCCACAGTTCCTGGAACGGCCCGGACTCGCCCGCCCAGTTGACGTGCCCGGAAAGCAGCGTGACACCCTGCGCGGCCCCGACCCCGGACCCCCACCAGGCCGCTTCGCCGAGGCTCTTCGGGATCGGCAGCGCGCCGTCCGCGCCGACCTCCTCGGGAATCAGCTTCGCCTGCCCGCCGCCGGGCAGCTTGACGGTGCCAGGGGTCTGCCCGGGGTCCGGCGGGGTGTTCCCAGCCTGGCTGCTCCCGCCCGGACCGGCGCCGACCTGCGCGGTGCCGGTCTGCTGCCGCGGCTGCGCCGAGTCAACGGTGTCCTTGCCGGTGAAGAAGATCAGCACGGCGGCGATGGCTGCCACTAGTACGACGGCAGCCACGACGATCACTGCGCCGCGTTTGCGTGCTGGTTGTGCTTGCGTGCCCTGCATCGTGCTCCCCATGGTCCGGAGGTTTCTCCGGGGAGACATGCGGTGGGGAGGTGATGGGGTTGCAGGGATCTTCGCCTGGATGGCGGGTGGTTCGCGGCCTTGATCTTGGCGGCCTTGTCCTTCGCTGGTGTCTTTTCGCGGGTGTTTCGGATGAGCGGACCCGCCACGCGGCACAGCTGGTGCGAGGTTCCCAGCCGTCCCGGCTTGGACGGCTCGGTCCGGCCGAATCAGTCCGAGCAGTTCACTCCGGCCGGGCCACTCCGCCCGGGCCAACCCGGCCAGTCAGTCCAGCCAGGCCACGCCAGCCAGTCAGTCCGGCCCGGCGAGTCCAGTTCTGCCAATCCGGCCCGGCTGCTCCAGCCCGGCTATTCCGGCTCGGTCAATCCGGCCGGGTCAATCCCGCCAGGCCCCTCCGGCCGGGCTCGTCCGGCCACACCACTCCGGACGGGCCGATCCGGCCGAGTCAATCCAGCCGGGTCAATCCAGCCCGGCCACTCCGGCCAGGCCACTCCGGCCACGTCACCCCGGCCAGGTCAGTCCGCCGGGCTAGCCCACCCCGGTCAATGCAGCCGGGTCAATTCCGCCCAGCCGCTCCGGGCAGGCCACTCCGGCCACACCACTCCGGACGTGCCAATCCGCCGAGTCAATCCAGTCGGGTCAATCCAGCCCGGCCACTCCGGCCAGGTCAGTCCGGCCACGTCACCCGGGCCAGGTCACTCCAACCCGATCAATCCGGCCGGGAGACCAGGTCCGCCGTGACGATCCGGTTCTCGTCGTAGCCTTCGGTGCCGCCGATGTAGTCGCCGCCGCAGGTGACCAGGACCAGGCGGTGCGGGCCGGTCTGGGCGAACCATCCGGGGGCTTGCGCGGGCAGTTGTTCCTTCGGGATCGTGGTCGCGCCGGTGACGCGGTAGAGCCAGCGGCCGCCGGAAGCGTCGACGATGCTGACGTTGTCGCCGGTGTGGACGCGCCACAGGTCGTCGAAGGGACCCTTCGTACCCGCCCAGTTGACGTGTCCGGACAGCACCGCCGCGCCCTGCGCCGCGCCGAGGCGGGCGCCCCACCACGCGGCGTCGCTGAGGCCGCGCGGGATCGGCAGGATGCCTGCCTGGGTGATCTCGGTGCGCTTGAGCCGAGCCTCGGAACCGTCCGGCAGCCGGATGCTGCCGGGGCGTTGCAGGCCGATCGCCTGGCCGTCCGAGGGCAGTTCGGCGGGCGCGCCGTCCTCGCCCGGCAGCGAACCGGGCGGCGGGTCGGCGACCGCGACCGGGGACGGGGCGGGCACCCAGGTCAGGACGATCACGCCGGCCGCGATCGCCAGGACGGCGATCACCGCCGACGCGACCGTCAGCACGGTGCGCGGCACGGTCTATTCGCCGCGGGAACGGACGACCCGCGCCGCGCGGCGACGGCCGAGCACGATCGCGACGGCGCCGAACAGCAGACCTCCGCCGAGCAGGCCGAAGCCGAGCGGCAGGCGCAGGTCGTCCGACGGTGCGGCAGCCTGCGGGCCGAGGTAGCCGGCCGGGACCTCGGTGGGCACCGACGGCTGCTGGACGGTGCTTCCGCTGCCGGAGCCGTTGCCAGCCAACGCGACGAAGTCCTTCGGGATCGAGCAGCTGACGCCGCCGAGCACCATGGTGGTCTGCACGTCGCTCAGCTTGGTGTCCTTGGCGTCGCGCG
Source organism: Amycolatopsis echigonensis (assembly GCF_014174495.1). Lineage (GTDB taxonomy): Bacteria > Actinomycetota > Actinomycetes > Mycobacteriales > Pseudonocardiaceae > Amycolatopsis > Amycolatopsis echigonensis. Next base: position 27,142 of record NZ_JACJHR010000018.1, on the reverse strand, counting down.
CGTGCGTGGTGATTTCGACGCGCCAGCCCGCCTGCGCGGTGACGTCGCCGGAACGCCAGCCGTCCTGCTTGATCAGCTGGTCGAACCCGGAAACACGGGACACCACGAGGTCCGAGGTGGTCTTGCCGGGGTCGCTCTGCGGCACGTCGGTCGGCGAGCCCATCTTGAGGCCGGTGACGCTGAGCGTCCCGCTGGCGGGCATCGCGACCTGCTTCAGCGCGTCGTCCTCGCCGCGCACCCAGACGCGGGCGGCCGTGGTGGTGCCGGTGACCTTGCCGGGACCCGAGCAGTCGACCGAACTGCGCGCGCCCTCGAGGACCAGCATCGTGTTGTCGACCGGCTTGGGCTTCTTGCGGCCGTTGTCGCGCAGCGCGTAGTTGGTCTCCGCGACGGCGGTGGGCACGTGGGTGGTCTGCAGCGCGGCGACGACCTGGTGATCGCGGCTCGCGATGCCCGCCGGGTACGGGCTGGCCGAGCTGTCGCCGTACTTGCCGAGGTCGATCTCGTAGTTCGGGCCGAAGGTGTTGCGCTCTCCGTCGTTCTTCGGCACCGCGACGCGGTCCGTGCCGAGCTGCGACTGACCGGGGGTGAGCGGGGACCGCTGGGTTTCGGTGATGAGCGCGCCGCCGTGCTGCGGGTCGCCGCCGAGCCGCACGGACGCCACGTTGGCGAACGACACCGGACCGGTCTTCTCGTCGACGGCCTGCCCGGCCTGGGTCTGCGCCGCGGCGGCCGGGGCCAGCGCCGGCAGTGCCACCAGGGCCGCCACCGCGGCCTTCGTCACGAAACGAGTCATGTCTCCCCACTGCCCTCCGGCGGCCCCGAGCGATCCGCCACCCTACGAGACGCGACGAATCGCCCCCGCGACAACCTTGCACCGTCCGCCACCGCTTGCGAAGCCGACAAGCCAAATCTTCACGAACTCACCCGGTCGGGTCAATCCGGAACGCCCGGTCCCCCGGGACCCGGCGATCACCGCGCCCGGGGAAGGGAACACTACGATGGCGGCGAAGGTTATCGGCAATGACATCCGGCTTCGGAAACGCCGTCCCCTGGCCGGCCCCGGCCGAGGGGTGCGGCGAGACGGAGCGGACAGCGGGACGCGAGTGGAGGCAGCGATGACGTCGGCACCTTCGAGCGCCCTGTCCGACGGTCCGGGCGCCGGCTCTCCGGGCGCGGGTCCTGCGGCGGACGGCACCGGCCCGGCGACGCCCGGGACGCACGCTGGTCTGGCAGGGGCGACCTCCGCAAACTCAGCCGCCCCGGTCTCGGCGGCCACCGGCGGCGAGACGCCGGTCGAATGCGCATCCGTCGACGAGACGACCGCCGTCGGTTCAGCCGCGCCGCGCTCCGCAACGGCCGGGGCATTCGCAGAACACCCCGACCCGGCTGAGGCATGCCCGGCCGTCCCGGATCCCGCACCGACCAAGAACGCCGAGGCCTCAGTGAACAGCGCTGCCGCGGACCACCCGGGGGCAGCGGATCCTGCCGCTCCGGCACCGACCGCAATCGAGAGCATCGAGACTTCCAGCGAGCTTGCTTCCTCCGCTTCGGACGACGCAGCCGTCGGCGGCGCTCAGGCGGAACTGCCCGCCGACCCGCCACACCCCGTCAACCCGGGCAGCGCGAGCGGCTCGGCAGAGCATGCTTCCGCCGCCTCGGACGACCCAGCCGTCGGCGACACGCAGGCAGAACTGCCCGCCGACCCGCCACACCCCGTCAACCCGGGCAGCGCGAGCGGCTCGCCCGCGCGTTCCGCCGGGTCCGGGCCTGCGGTCGTGCCCTCGGGCGTACTCGCTGACGCGGGCGAACTGCTCCGGGCGCTCGCCGCTCCGGTGCGGATCGCTATCGTGCTGCAGTTGCGGGCGGCGGACCGGTGCGTCCACGAGCTCGTGGACGAACTCGACGTCGCCCAGCCGTTGATCAGCCAGCACCTCCGCGTACTCAAGACGGCGGGCGTGGTCCAGGGCGAGCGGCGCGGCCGCGAGGTCGTCTACCGGCTGGTGGACGACCACCTGGCGCACATCGTCGTCGACGCGGTCGCCCACGTGCAGGAAGGGAAGTGACGATGTCCTCGGTCCCCAAACCGGCCCCGGTGCCCGGCCGGCGGTCCACGAAGCAGCGTGCGGCGGTGGTCGACCTGCTCAGCACCGTCGACGACTTCCGTTCGGCACAGGAACTCCACGACGAACTCCGCAAGCGCGGCGACGGCATCGGCCTGACCACCGTCTACCGGACGCTGCAGTCGCTCTCGGAGGCGGGCGAGATCGACGTGCTGCGCACCGACTCCGGCGAGGCGATCTACCGCCGGTGCTCGTCGCACCACCACCATCACCTCGTGTGCCGCGTGTGCGGGCGCACGGTCGAGGTCGAGGGTCCCGCGGTGGAACGCTGGGCGGAGAAAATCGCGGCGGACCACGGGTTCAGCGACATCAGCCACACTGTGGAGATCACCGGCACCTGCGCCGAGCACGCGAGCTGACCCCTTCGGACAGGTTGTGCGGTCTGCGACTGTCCAGAGCGCGGGTCTCGTCGAGGTTGGGGGCACGCGTCCGGCAAAGCGGAGCCGCTGCGAGGCCTTCGGGCCGCAGGGTTTCGCAACTCTGAGCAACTCGGACTGATCTCGGTCCGAGTCCGTTCGGCGGCCTCTCAAGCGGCGGACTTGAGCGAGTACGCGAAGCAGGACCTCTCCGGATCAGCCGAAGAAACTCAGGTGCACCGGGCGGGTGGACGCGGCGGTCCGCGTTCCGAGGCGGCCGCGGCGGAACAGTCGAGCGCGTCGCTCCTTTCAGTACTCATACGGATCCTTCGGCGCGGTGATCCGCTCGACTGTCACCGGAACCAGGTCCGGCGTGTAGCTGTTGGCCTCGGTCGCGGTGCCCGGGACGATCTGGCCCGCGACGCGCAGCCAGGTGTCGCTCGGGAAGCGGTCCGCACCACCGCCCTTGAGGTGCACGGTGACCGGTGCGGCGTCGGCTGCGCAACAGCTGATGACCAAGCGGGCCAACAGAGTTTGGCCTCCGGTGTGCACGACGAATCCGGAAATCTGGACGGTGCGTCCGTTCAGGGTGCCGTTGGCGTCCCAGCCCGCGCGCGTGACGACCTCGTTCATCGCCATCGGAACCACTGCTCCAGCAGGCAGCGGCGGGAACGCGGCGGCCGACGTGCTCGAGGCACTGGAGGGCAGGCGCGCTTCGGTGCGGGTGACCGAATCCGCGCCGAGTGCGGGCGGGGCGACCAGGAACACCGCCAGTACCGGGACGACCAGCAGCCAGGCTGAGCGCGCGGGGTGATGGTGGTGGCCGTGCGCGTCTGAAGGTTCGGTGTCCGCCTCGGATTCGTGGGCCGCTTTCGCCTCGGCACGCGCGGCTGCGATGTCGCGGACGATCGCTGTCGCGCCCAGCAGCAGCATCACGGCGCCACCGATGATGATCCATGGTTGCTGGGCTGGTTTTACGTAGCGCAAATAGTCGCCGTTCAGCGCGATCTTCACCAGGGCGCCGCCCAGCAGGATCAGCAGAACGTTCTGGGTTTCGCGCCTCATCGGACGCCTCCGAGGAAGATCACGCCCGCGACGGTGCCGCAGGAGATCGCCACCACGAAGGTGACCGGGGCGAACCGCGCGGCGAAGGAACGGCCGAAAGTGCCTGTCTGCAAGGCGAAAAGCTTGACGTCGATGGCCGGGCCGACCACGAGGAACACCAGCTTCGGCAGCAACGGCACGGCGGTGAGCGAAGCGGCGACGAAAGCATCCGCCTCGCTGCACAGCGCGAGGACCACGGCCAGGACCGCCATCACCACGACGCCGACGATGATCTGCCCGGACAGCACTTCGAACCATTTCGCGGGCACGAGAACGTTGAGCGAAGCGGAAATCAGTGCGCCGAGAACAAGGAACCCGCCGGCTTCCACGAGATCGGTGCGGGCGGTTTCGGCAAATACCCGCCATCGCTGTCCCGGTGGGACATCGGGCAATCGGCGCAACGCGCGCTCGGTGATCCAGGACAGCTTGCCCCACCGGGCCCAGATCCACCCCATCACCATCGAGGTGGCGAGCGAGCCGGCGAACCGCGCGAACACCATTTCCGGACGGCCGGGGAACGCGACCGCCGTGGCCACCAGCACCACCGGGTTCACCGCGGGCGCGGCGAGCAGGAAGGTGAGCGCGGCGGCGGGCGCGACGCCTTGGCCGATCAACCGGCGAGCCACGGGGACTGATGCGCATTCGCAACCGGGCAAGGCGACTCCGGCCAGCCCGGCGACCCCCACCGCGGCCGACGCTTTCTTCGGCAGCACCCGTTCCAGCGCGCGGGCGGGCACGAAGGCGGCGATCGCGCCGCTGATCAGCACGCCGAGCACGAGGAACGGCAGCGCTTGCACGCACACCGCGACGAACACGGTGGATCCGGTGCGCAGCGCGGGCACGTCGAAGAGGTTTTGGAGCTTGCTCTGCGCGAGGATGGCGACCAGCAGCACGGCGCACAGGATCTCGATGGAGCTGATCCGGAACCGCCGCGTGCGGGGGCGCTCCTCGGCGGCGTTGCTGGAAAGGGTTTCCACGCCGGCGATGATGCCAGCCGGGCCCGACAGAACCCCAGCCGCCGGTGGCGCGAGGGGTCCCCTCGCGCCGGTTTTGCGTGAATGTCACCCGATTGGACAGGAGGAAGGGGCGGAATCGGGCGGGTGGCGCGGGGATCGCGACGGACCGCGTCTTCGGGGGCGGGCGGCGGCGAGACTTGGACAGGGAAGGCGAATACAGAAAACGAAGCGAAACGGCCGCCACGAACAAAGCCGCAGCGAAGCCACACTTCGGGCACGCCGCAAGGGGTCGTCGGGTTTGCCGGTCGTGGGGGTGCCGGTTTCGGAATCCCAGGGCGCGGTGCGGCTGGAGGCACGGTGCGCGACCCACACGCCGCCGGGACTGGTTAACGGCCGGGAGCGGTTAAGCCCCCGCGACTGATTAAGCCTCCGGGAGCGGTTAAGCGGCCGCGACTGGTTAACCCGCGGCGAGTGGTTAAGCGACCGCGAGCGGTTAAGCGACCGCGAGCGGTTAAGCGGCTGCGGAAGCTAGCAGCGAACCCAGCAGACAACGGGTCCCACGGCAGGCTGGTCGAGTCACGAAGCCAGCCCCGGCGTAGGAGCTCCGAGATCCAGGAGAAGCCAACGGGGGCAAGGCATCAGCGACCTCCGCCCGGCCGAAAGCGAGCCAGGACCCCGGAAAGTTGGTCCAGCCAGGGAGATTCTCCAACGAACGCCCGCTGGACTGCGAAGTCAACTGGACGAGCCGCCAAGCCACCAGCGCGAATTACCGGAAGCGGCCGAGCCACGAACCCCAGGACCCGGCACCGCACGAGCCGAGCACAAAACCCGGTCAGGAAACGGAAACCCGGCTCACGCCTCCACGCCGGGCAACTCCGTCCGCAACTGCGAAGCGGTGGAAACCACCAGCATCAGCAACGTCCCCAGCGGCGACGGGTCCATCCCCTCCGCCGGGAACGCGTACCGCAGCGTCACGTCCATCCCGCGCTCCGTGTGGCCGACGCCCAGCGTCCCGAACAGCCCCTGTCCAGCCCGCTCGGCGACCGCGACCGCCAGTGCCGGGTCGTCGGGCATGTCCCACGCCACTACGCAGGTCAGGCTGAGCACCGTCAGGCCGTCGGCGAGGCGGGTCGCCTGGATGACACACGGGACGTCCGCGTGGGAGAACGTGATCGCGCCGTCGTCGTCGACGTGGACTTCCAGGTAGCGTTCCAGTGCTTCGCGCGCCCGGGTGAGCAGTGCGCCGGTTTCGGCGGCTTCCGCGGTGCTCATTTCGTGCTCCCTGCCTGGTCCACCGCGCCGCCGAACCGGCGGTCGCGTTTCGCGAAGTCGAGGCACGCCTTCCACAGGTGGGTCCGGTCGAAGTCCGGGAACAGCGTGTCCTGGTAGACCATCTCCGCGTACGCGGACTGCCACAGCAGGAAGTTCGACGTCCGCTGTTCCCCCGAGGGCCGCAGGAACAGGTCCACGTCCGGCATTTCCGGCTGGTACAGGTACTTCCCGATGGTGCGCTCGTCGATCTTGTCCGGGTTGATCTTGCCCGCCGCGACGTCCTGGCCGATCCGCCGCATCGCGTCGCCCAGTTCGGCGCGGCCGCCGTAGTTGACGCACATCGTCATGTTGAGCTTGGTGTTGTGCTTGGTCTTCTCTTCGGCGATCTGCAGTTCCTTGATCACGCTGGCCCACAGCTTCGGCCGCCGCCCGGCCCAGCGGATGCGCACGCCGATCGAGCCGAGGTAGTCGACCTGGCGGCGGATGGTGTCGCGGTTGAAGCCCATGAGGAACCGGACTTCCTCGGGGCTGCGCTTCCAGTTCTCCGTCGAGAAGGCGTACACCGACAGCCACTTGATGCCGAGTTCGACCGCGCCGCTCGCGACGTCGATCATCACGGCCTCGCCGCGTTTGTGGCCCTCGATCCGCGGCAGGCCGCGCTGGTTGGCCCATCGGCCGTTGCCGTCCATGACGAGCGCCACGTGCTTCGGCACCAGGTCCGGCGGGATTTCCGGCGGTTTCGCGCCCGAGGGATGCGGATCCGGCGCCCGCAGTTCGTACCCCGGCGAGCGGGTCTCCCGTCCCCTGCGCAGCACTCGCGGCCTCCTGAAGAATGGACTTCCTACCCGGCCGACCCTACTGGGCCCGGCCCGGCGGCCTCCCGGGCACGCCGCTCCACGAGCGGGAGCGACCGCAGCTGCCGTTCCAGATGCCACTGCAGATGCGCCGCGACCAGGCCGGACGCGTCCCGGCGGGTGATCCCGGGCGACGACTCGGCGACCGCCCACTCCCCCTGCAGCAGCGCTTCCAGCAGCGTCAGCACCTCGGGCGCGGGATGCACCGAGCCCGCGATGCGGCAGTCCGGGCACATCGAGCCGCCCGCGGCGACGTTGAACGCGGCGTGCGGGCCGGGCAGGCCGCAGCGCGCGCATTCGGTGATCGCCGGCGCCCAGCCGGCGTAGGCCATGGCCCGGAGGAAGAACGCGTCGAGCACCAGCGACGCGTCCCGCTGACCGCCGGCCAGGGCCCGCAACGCGCCCACGACCAGCAGATACAGCTTCATGACCGGTTCGCCCTCTTCAGCCGAGAGCCGGTCCGCGGTTTCCGCGATCGCCGACGCCGCGGTGTAGCGCTGGTAGTCGGCCACGAGCGGCAGGGCGAACGCGTCGACGGTCTCGACCTGGGTGATGACGTCGAGCGACCGGCCGGGATAGAACTGCACGTCGACGTGCCCGAACGGCTCCAGCCGCGCTCCGAACCGCGACGACGTGCGCCGCACGCCCTTCGCGACGGCCCGGACCTTGCCGTGCCGTTTCGTGAGCAGGGTGACGATCCGGTCGGCCTCGCCCAGCTTGTGCGTGCGCAGCACCACCCCGGTGTCGCGGTAGAGGTTCACCACCCCGACATCGTCGCACTTCTCCGACGATGCCGGGGCGGGACACCCTGGTTCAGCAGTAGCTGCCGGTGCAGTAGTAGCTGTGCACCTCGGACGCGGCCACGAGGCTGATGATGATCATGATGATCGCGACGACCCAGCCCAGCGCCCCGAGGATGGTGGCGACCAGACACAGCGTCTTCGTCGTCTGCGACGCCTGCTGGGCCATCGCGGCGTTGCCCTGCATCTTGTAGCTCTGGACTTCGTTCGACTTCATGATCGCGAAGATCGCGATGATCCACATCAGGAAGATGCAGCCGATCGCCCAGCCCTTGTAGTCCTTGATGGAGCTCAGGTCGCCGCCGGGCGCGCCGCCGAAGGCGGGCTGGCCGTACGGCGCGGGCTGGCCGTAGGGCTGCTGCGGGTACGGCTGCGCCGGCGTCGCACCGGACTGCGGGTACGGCTGCTGGCCGTAGGGCTGCTGCGGCTGGCCGCCGTAGGGCTGCTGGGGCTGGCCGTAGGGATTGGTCATCTGGGTTCCCCCGAGTTCCTCGTGCTTACCGTGATCCGGTGCGGATCAGGACTGGGCCGGACCGGATTCAGGCGTTTCCGGCTTGATCATCTGCGTCGCTTCCGGCTCCCCGGAAGGCGGTACGACCTGGGTGCGCTCAGCGGCGCCGAGCGCTTCGGACGGCGGTTGCCGGGGTGCGGGCGGGCGCACGACCTGCGTCGGCTCGGGCTGCTCGAACGGCGTCGGGCCCGGCGGCTGGTTCGGCGGACCGGGCTGGTTCGGCTGCCCGAACGCGGGCTGCGGCGGAACTCCCGGCTGGCCGAACGCGGGCTGCGGCGCACCGCCCGGCTGCCCGAATCCTTGCTGCGGCGGCGTTCCCGGGACCGGCGGCTGCCCGAATCCCGGCTGCGGAGCGCCGGATCCGGGCGGTGCGGCGGGGAATCCGCCGTACGGCGACGGCTGCGCGGGGAACCCGCCCGAGGCGGGCTGCCCGAATCCCGGCTGCGGCGCGGGACCCGGCTGCCCCGGGAAACCGCCCGGCTGACCGGGTTGCCCGGGAAATCCGCCGGGCTGGCCCGAGAAACCGGCGGGCTGCCCGAATCCGCCGGACTGGCCGGGAAAGCCGCCCTGCTGGCCGAATCCGCCCGGCGCACCCGACGGCGCGGAACCGGCGGGCACCACGATCGTGCTGAGGATCTTGTCCGAGAACGTCTGCGCCTTGTCGTCCCACAGCGGCCACAGGTAGCCGAGGGCGCAGGCCATGTTGTCCAGTGCGTGCGCGATGTCGCGGACGAACGCCATCCCGGCCCCGATCGGCTCGCCGGTGGCCTCGCTGACGAGTTTGATGCCGACGATCCGCTTGCCCAGCGACTGGCCGGTGTTGCCCCCGTTGATCCAGCGGTTGAAGACCGTCCAGGCGAGATTGCCGAGGATCGCGAGGGCGTAGACGATCGTGCCCGCGATGCCCGACGCCATCGACACGAGCAGAGCGATCAGGAGCCCCGCCAGGAGCGGGGCGAAGTCGATGAGGTAGGCGCCGGCGCGCTGGCCCCAGTCCGCGTAGACCTTGCCGGGGCCGTACGGGTTCTGCTGCCCGGAACCGGGCTGGGGGTAGCCGCCCGGCACCTGCTGTCCCGGCGGCGTGCCGAACGGCGGTCCGCCTTGAGGCGGGCCGCCGGGCTGGCCGTAGGGATAGGTCATCGAGTGTCCCCCTCGTTGCTGGTCTCGGCGCGCGAGCTGACCCACGTCGTGTCCGCGGCGGACACGTCGGTGCGCGGGAGCGTACCTCGTTCGGCGCGGCGAGGCCGAGCAGGTGTCCGCATCGGGTGACACAGTGGACGCGACAGCGGCCGAATCGGTTCCCGGGACAGCGAAAACGAGGCGAACTCAGACGAACAGGCTGGTGAACGGCGCGAACGGAAGATTGCGCACCACGAACCACAAGACGAACACGACCGCGACGACGTGCGGCGTCCACCGCCAGTGCAGCCACGACCGCATCGTCCGGCCGCGCAGCCGTCCCATCGTCCAGGCGAGACCGCTCCACGCGAAGAGGGCGACGAACGCCAAAGCCACCGCGTTGTAGTGCAGTGCCGCGGAAAAATCGCCGTGCAGCACGCTGTATGCCATGCGCATCCCGCCGCAGCCGGGGCAGTCGATCCCGAAAAGCAGCTTCGTCGGGCACACCGGGAGCGGCCCGCCGGGAGTGGTCGGATCGCCGAACCACACCGCGACGCACGCGAGGCCGACCCCTCCGGCCGCGGCCGCGGGACCGGCGAGAGCCTTTGCCACCGCACGGGTTCCGCGCGCGGGCAGTCCGGTGTAGACGGTGCTCAATGCGGCCACCAGATCGCGCTCCCGGCGATCAGGAACACCACGAGCGCGACGATCACGTACAGCCCGATCAGGATGGCGACGCTGAGCGCCGACCACATCGCCCACTTGCGCGCCTCGTCCGCCGCGCGGTGCGCTTCGGCCGCGTATCCCTGGTACCACAAGGTGTTCACCTGGCTGGCCTTGACGATCGCGACGATGCCCAGCGGCAGGCAGCAGAACACCGTCGCCAGGATCGCCCACACCAGGTTGCTGTCCGGCGGCGGCGGATACTGCGGCGGGTAACCGTACGAAGGCGGGTACGGGCCCTGCGGCGGATACGGGCCGGTCATGCGGTCCCCCTGGACGAATCGGGTGCGGTTCGGCCTGACGCTACCCGCCCGCGCCGCCGGGCACGATCACAACCGGTCAGAAACCCAGCCTGCGCAGCTGCTTCGGGTCCCGCTGCCAGTCCTTGGCCACCTTGATGTGCAGGTCGAGATACACCTTCGTGCCGAGCAGCCGTTCGATGTGCTTGCGCGCGGTCGCGCCGACCTCGCGCAGCCGTTCGCCCTTGTGCCCGAGGATGATCCCCTTCTGGCTGGGCCGTTCCACGTACAGCAGCGCGTGGATGTCGATGAGGTCGTCGCGGTCTTCGCGCGGGATCATCTCCTCGACGGTCACCGCGATGGAGTGCGGCAGCTCGTCGCGGACGCCTTCGAGCGCGGCTTCGCGGATCAGCTCGGCGACGAGGGTCTGCTCGGGCTCGTCGGTGAGTTCGCCGCCCGGGTACAGCTGCGGTCCCTCGGGCAGGCGCTGCACCAGCAGGTCGGCGACCGTCCGCACCTGGAAACCGTCCACAGCGGACACCGGCACGAGGTCGGCGAACTCCATCACCTCTTGCAGCGCGACCAGCTGCTCGGCGACCTGTTCGGGCTTCACGAGGTCGGTCTTGGTGACGACGCCGATCACCGGGGTGCGCCGGGCGATCTTCTTCAGCTCGGCGGCGATGAACCGGTCGCCGGGGCCGATTTTCTCGTTGGCGGGCACGCAGAACCCGACGACGTCCACTTCGGACCAGGTCTCGTGCACGACGTCGTTGAGCCGCTGGCCGAGCAGCGTGCGCGGGCGGTGCAGGCCGGGGGTGTCGATGATCACCAGCTGCGCGTCTTCGCGGTGGACGATGCCGCGGATGGCGTGCCGGGTGGTCTGCGGTTTGCTGGACGTGATCGCGACCTTCGTGCCGACGAGCGCGTTCGTGAGCGTCGATTTGCCCGCGTTGGGGCGGCCGACGAAGCAGGCGAAACCGGAACGGTGCGGTTCGGTCACGAGTGCAGCACCTCGACCACGGCGCCGGACGGATCGGCGAAGATGATCGGCGCGGCCTTGGTGACGTCGCGGACCGCGTGCATCGACGCCTCGGCGACCAGCGCGTCAGCGGTGACGACCGCGGCGGCTTCGATGCCCTCGGCGCCGCTGGACAGCGCGGCGGCGACGGCGGCCTGCACGGCGGTGAGCTTGAACGACGGCTGGTCGACGGTGGCGGCGGCGTAGGTGCGGCCGTCGCTGTCGCGGATCGCGGCGCCTTCCGCGGCACCGGTGCGCGCGCGGGCCGAACGGGCCAGCGTGACCAGCTTCTGGTCCTCGGCGTCGAGGTCAGGCATGTTCGACTCTCCTGTCGTGCTCTTCGGGCTGGGGCGGGCGGGTGCGCGGGCGCGCGGAGGACGGCCGGACGACCACGGACGTGATGCGCATCCGGCCGCGGCGGTCCTTGCCCCCTTCGGCGAACAGCCGAAGACCGGCGACCTCGGCTTCGGCCCCCGGCAGCGGGACCCTACCCAGTCGCTCGGCGAGCAGCCCGCCCACGGTCTCCACGTCGTGGTCCTCGAGGTCGATGCCGAACAGTTCGCCGAGGTCGTCGATGCTGAGCCGGGACGACACCCGGACCGAACCGTCCTCGAGCTCCTCGACCTCGGGGCGCTCGTCGGCGTCGGATTCGTCGGTGATCTCGCCGACGATCTCCTCGAGGATGTCCTCGATGGTGAGCAGGCCCGCGGTGCCGCCGTACTCGTCCACGGCGATCGCCATGTGGTTGTGCGTGCGCTGCATTTCCTTGAGCAGCTCGTCGAGCCGTTTGGAGTCGGGCACGAAGCTGGCTGGGTTCATCACCGCGTCGACGACCGTGCTCGGCCCGTCCGGGCCCATGTACTCGGGCATGAGGTCTTTGATGTTGACCACGCCGACGATGTCGTCCACCGACTCGTCGATCACCGGGACGCGGGTGAAGCCGGTGCGCAGCGCGAGCGCGAGGGCCTGGCGCACGGTTTTGGTGCGCTCGATCCACACGATTTCGGTGCGCGGCACCATGACCTCGCGGGCGACGGTGTCGCCGAGTTCGAACACCGAGTGGATCATCTCGCGTTCGGAGTCCTCGACGACGCCGCGTTCCTGGGCGAGGTCGACCAGTTCGCGCAGTTCGACCTCGGAGGTGAACGGGCCTTCGCGGAAGCCGCGGCCGGGGGTGATCGCGTTGCCGAGCACGATCAGCAGCCGCGACAGCGGGCCGAGGACGGTGCCGAGCGCGCGGACCGGTCCGGCGACGATCGTGCCGACGCGGTAGGGGTGCTGGCGGCCGATGGTGCGCGGGCCGACGCCGATGAGGACGTAGCTGACCACGACCATGACGACCGCGGACACCAGGATGGCGAGCCACAGCCGGTCGAACCAGGCGACGAAGGACACGGTGACCAGCACCGTGGCGGTGAGTTCGCAGGCGAGCCGCAGCAGGAGCAGCAGGTTGATGTGCCTGCGGCGTTCGGCGACGACCGCGGCGAGCTGGCGGGCTCCGACGCGGCCGTTGCGGACGAGGCCGTCGACCCTGGCCTGCGACACCGTGCCGACCGCGGCGTCCGCGGCCGCGAACACGCCCGCGAGCAGCACGAGCGTCACCGCGATGACGACCTGTGCTGGGGGGTTTCCCATGGTCGGAGCCTAGGGCGTTTCCCCGGGCCGCGGTGCGTCGAGCCCGGCGATGCCGAGCACCCGGTCGTCGACGTCGCGTTGCACGTTGCGGGCCTCGTGCGCGGCGACCGCGGCCTGGAATTCGCCGAGGATCCGCTTCTGCAGCCCGAACATCTCGCGTTCCTCGGCGGGTTCGGCGTGGTCGTAGCCGAGGAGGTGGAGGCAGCCGTGGACGGTGAGCAGGTGCAGTTCGTCGATCAGCCGGTGGCCCGCGGTTTTCGCCTGGTCTTTCGCGAAGGCCGGGCAGAGCACGATGTCGCCGAGCAGGGCGGGGGACGAGTCGGGCGCGTCGGGGCGGCGGGAGGAGTCGAGCTCGTCCATCGGGAAGGCCATGACATCGGTGGGCCCGGGCAGGTCCATCCAGCGTTCGTGGAGGTCTTCCATCACCTCGAGGGTCACGCACAGGATGGACAGCTCGGCGAGCGGGCTGACCTCCATTTTCTCGAGGGTGTAGCGCGCGGCGGAGACGATGGACGCCTCGTCGACGTCGACGCCGGATTCGTTGGCGATCTCGATGCTCATCGGCGGGTGCCTTTCCAGCCGCCGGTCTGCTGCTCCTGCGCGTCCTGCACGGCCTGCCACTTCTCGTACGCGTCGACGATGTCGCCGACCAGTTTGTGCCGGACGACGTCCTGGCTGGTGAGCTCGGCGAAGTGCAGGTCCTCGACGCCGCCGAGGATGTCGCGCACGACGCGGAGCCCGCTGCGCTGCCCGCCGGGGAGGTCGATCTGGGTGATGTCGCCGGTGACGACGATCTTGGCCCCGAAGCCGAGGCGGGTGAGGAACATCTTCATCTGCTCGGGCGTGGTGTTCTGCGCCTCGTCGAGGATGATGAAGGCGTCGTTCAGCGTCCTGCCCCGCATGTAGGCGAGCGGCGCGATTTCGATCGTGCCCGCCTGCATGAGCCGCGGAATCGACTCCGGCTCGACCATGTCGTGCAGCGCGTCGTAGAGCGGGCGCAGGTACGGGTCGATCTTCTCGTTCAAGGTGCCCGGCAGGTACCCGAGCCGCTCGCCGGCTTCGACCGCGGGGCGGGTCAGCACGATCCGCGTGACCTGCTTGGCCTGCAGCGCCTGCACGGCTTTCGCCATCGCGAGGTACGTCTTGCCGGTGCCGGCGGGCCCGATCCCGAACACGATCGTGTGCTTGTCGATCGCGTCCACGTAGCGCTTCTGGTTCAGCGTCTTGGGCCGGATGGTCTTGCCGCGCCGCGACACGATGTTGAGGCTCAGCACTTCGGCGGGCGAGGCGTCGCCGCTGGACAGCATCCCCACGGTGCGCCGCACGGTGTCCGGCCCGACCTGCTGCCCGCCGCCGGCGAGCTGCACCAGCTCGGTGAACACGCGTTCCGCGAACGCGACGTCCGCGGCGGCGCCGGTGAGCGTGACCTCGTTGCCGCGCACGTGCACGTCGGCGGCCAGCAGTTCCTCGGCGACCCGCAGATTTTCGTCCCGGGACCCCAGCAGGCTCAGCTGGGCCGCTTCCGGGATCGGGAATCGAACCTGTGCCGCCCCAGCGGCGGTTGCCTCGGCCGATACCCGATTGTCAGCTCGGGCGGCTCCACCTGTCTCAGTTCCGGCCACGTGGCCTCGGTCCTGCTTTCTGCGCACTTCGCAAGTCGGCGTACGGGGACCCTTGAATGCTACTTGTCCTGATCCCCGCCCCGCAGCCCGGTTTCAGTGCACTCCGCCCTGCGGCTTCCCGAACAACCCCAGCTGCTCGCCGCCGAGCACGTGGGCGTGCACGTGGAACACGGTCTGCCCGGCGTCGGCGTCGGTGTTGAACACGACCCGATACCCGCTCTCGGCGATCCCCTCGATCTCCGCGACCTTCCGCGCCGTCAACAGCACGCGGGACAGCAGCTCCGGGTCCCCCTCGGCCAGCTCCCCCACGTTCCGGTACCTCTTCCGCGGCACGACGAGCACGTGCACCCGCGCCTGCGGATTGATGTCCCGGAACGCGAACGTGCTGTCGTCCTGGTACACGACGTCCGCCGGAATCTCCCCAGCGATGATCCGCTCGAACAAAGTCTCCGCAGCACCCGCATCACTCATGGCAACACCCTACAAAGCGCCACACCCACGCACTAACGCGACGGACGCACGGCACTCAACCACCCCACGCACTACCGCAACGGACGCACAAACGCAACCACCGCACCGCGGGGGTCCGGGGGGCTCGGCCCCCCGGGAGTAATAGCCGGAACCGCAGCAGCGAAGGATCGCCGCCAGGCGATACGAAGACGCCGCGGCGCGGTGGAGCCTGGGGGTCGCTCCACCGCCGCCGCGGCTCCGCCGGACCGAGGGGGGAGGTGCCCGGCGGGGTTCGGGTTCGTACTCAAGAGTAATGCCCGCCTGGGGGCGGGGTGAAACCCTTGGGTTCGCGCGTTGCCGTGCAGAGTAGCTGGCGGGGGTGCGACGCGCCATCACCTGGGGCGGATATTGAGGGGTTCTGCCGGGTTTTCCGGGTTCGCGTCAGTGCCAGCGGCCGGTGAGGACGCCTAACGCGCCGAGTGCGACGGCTGCCGCGGTGGAGGTGCGGAGGACGGTCGGGCCGAGGCGGACCGTGGTGGCTCCGGCTTGTTCGAGGAGGGCGAGTTCCTCGTCGGTGATGCCGCCTTCGGGGCCGACGACGAGGAGGAGGTCGCCGCCGTCGGGGAGGTCGAGGTCGGTGAGTTTGCTGGTGACGCCGGATTCGAGGACGAGCGTCGCGGACATCGTCGCGGCGAGCTGGGCGAGTTCGCGCGTGCCGACGGGTTCGGCGACGGCGGGCACGTGGGCTCGGCGGGCTTGTTTCGCGGCCGAGCGGGCGGTGGCGCGCCAGCGGGCGAGGGCTTTCTCGCCGCGGGGTCCGTCGTCCCAGCGGGCGACGCTGCGGGCGGCGCGCCAGGGCACGATCGCGTCCGCGCCGGCTTCGGTGGCCAGTTCGACGGCCAGTTCTCCGCGGTCGCCTTTGGCGAGCGCCTGGGCGACGTGGACGCGCAGCGCGGGCGGTTCTTCTTGCCAGCGCTCGAGAACGGTGAGGGTGACCGACGCCGCCCGGCCCGCTTCGACCGCGTCCACGGCGCAGCGGGCCATCGCGCCGGCCCCGTCGGAGAGCACGAGCTGCTCCCCCACGCGCAGCCGGCGCACGGTGGCCGCGTGCCGGGCTTCCTCGCCGTCGAGCAGCGCCCGGCCTTCGGCGGGCACGGCCGGGGCGAGGAAGACCGGCAGGGTGGTGTCCGGCACCGTCAGCGGTTCTTCGCGCGCAGCTTGGAGAACAGGCCGCCGTGCTTGCTGCCGTTGGCGGCGAGCGTCGGGACTTCTTCGCCGCGCTGCTGGGCCAGGTCGACGAGCAGGTCGCGCTGGGCCTCGTCGAGTTTGGTCGGCACCACGACGTCGATGTGCACGTGCAGGTCGCCGCGGCCGTCGACGCGGCCGGACGAGCGCAGCCGCGGCATGCCCTTGCCGGTGAGCACCAGTTCGGTGTTGGGCTGGGTGCCGGGTTCGATGTCGAGTTCGTAGTCGCCGTCGATCAGCGTGGCGATCGGGACCGTCGCGCCGAGTGCCGCGGTGGTCATCGGGATGCGGAAGTTGCAGTGCAGGTCGTTGCCCTCGCGGACGAACACCTCGTGCGGGGCCTCGTCGATCTCGACGTAGAGGTCGCCCGCCGGGCCGCCGCCGGGGCCGACCTCGCCCTGGCCGGACAGCCGGATCCGCATGCCGTCGCCGACGCCGGGCGGGATCTTCGCGGTGACGCCGCGCCGCGACCGGATCCGGCCGTCGCCGCCGCACTGGCGGCACGGGTCGGGGATGACCTCGCCGAAGCCGCGGCACACCGGGCACGGGCGCGCGGTGACGACCTGGCCGAGGAACGACCGCTGCACGGACTGGACCTCGCCGGCCCCGCCGCAGGTGTCGCAGGTCTTGGTGCTCGTGCCCTCGGCGGTGCCCGCGCCGCGGCACAGGTCGCAGACGATCGCGGTGTCGACGGTGATCTCGCGGTCGACGCCGGTCGCGCACTCCTCGAGGGTGAGGCCGAGCCGGATCAGCGCGTCGGAGCCGGGCTGGACGCGGCTGCGCGGCCCGCGGCCCCGTCCGCCGCCCCCGCCGGCCGCTCCGAAGAAGGCGTCCATGATGTCGCCGAGCCCGCCGAAGCCGGCGAAGGGGTCGCCGCCCCCGCCGCCCCGGCCGCCCGTGTCCATCGGGTCGCCGCCGAGGTCGACGATCTTGCGCTTCTGCGGATCGGAGAGCACCTCGTACGCGGTGGTCACCTCGCCGAAGCGGTGCTGGGCGTCCTCCGACGGGTTCACGTCGGGGTGGAGCTCGCGGGCCAGCTTGCGGTACGCGCGCTTGATCTCCTGATCGCTCGCGTTCTTGGCCACCCCGAGGATCCCGTAGTAGTCCCTCGCCACGTTGCTCTGCCTTCTCCTTCGTGTTCCGCCACGTCCCCGGCCTGCCGCCGGTCAGCGGCCGGACAGGATCTGCCCCACGTAGTTGGCGACCGCCTGGACCGCCGCGATCGTGCCCGGGTAGTCCATCCTGGTCGGCCCGACGACGCCCATCCCCCCGAGCAGCATGTCGTCCCGGCCGTAGCCGATGGACACGACCGAGGTGCTGCGCATCTGCTCGTCCTCATTTTCCTCACCGATGAGCACGGTGACCGCACCGGGGTTGCGGGCCGCGGCGAGCAGCTTCAGCACCACCACCTGTTCCTCGAGCGCTTCGAGCACCTGGCGCAGCGATCCGGGGAAGTCCGCGACGTTGCGGGTCAGGTTGCCGGTGCCGCCGAGCACGATCCGCTCTTCGGGGTGCTCGACCAGCGATTCGACCAGCGTGGTGCAGATCCGGGTGAGGTGGTCGCGCAGGTCCGGGGGCGCGCCGTCGGGCAGCTCGGCCACGTTCGCCGCCGCGTCGGCCAGCCGCCGCCCGGCGAGCGCGCCGTTGAGCACGGTGCGCAGGCGCAGCACGGTCTCCTCGGTGACCACGTCGCCGAGGTCGACGGTGCGCTGGTCGACGCGGCCGGAGTCGGTGATCAGCACGAGCATGAGCCGCGCGGGCGTGAGCGGGACCACTTCGAGGTGCCGCGCCACGGTGTTGGTGAGCATCGGGTACTGCACCACCGCGACCTGGCGGGTGAGCTGCGCGAGCAGCCGGACCGACCGGCGCAGCACGTCGTCGAGGTCGGTGCCGGAGTCGAGGAAGCTGGTGATCGCGCGCCGCTCGGCCGCCGACAGCGGCTTGATCTCCGAGAGCCGGTCGACGAACAGGCGGTACCCCTTGTCGGTCGGGATCCGGCCGGCGCTGGTGTGCGGCTGGGCGATGTAGCCCTCTTCCTCCAGCGCGGCCATGTCGTTGCGCACGGTGGCGCTGGAAACACCGAGGTTGTGCCGCTCGACGATCGTCTTCGACCCGACCGGCTCCTGGTTCGACACGTAATCGGCGACGATCGCGCGCAGCACCTCGAAGCGACGCTCTTCCGTGTTCGCCACCGGCACCTCCTTCGCGGTCCTCCTGCTACTCACACCGAGTTTACGGACCCGGCAGTGCCCGGCGCGCCCTCCGGTCCGGGCGGCGCGAGGTAAATGACGGGCAAATGATTCTTAATGACGACGAACCGGGCAACTCGGAACTTAGCTTGCACGGGGAACCGGAACCCGGTTTTCTGCCTCGGAACGACTATGCACAACTCGATCCGAAAGCAGCGGCCGACATGAACGCACTTTCTCCCGAAATCGCCGAAATCCGGCAGCGGGCCGCGGAGGCCCAGGAACGGCTGAAGCACGTGTCGGCGACCGCGACGAGCCCGGACGGCGCGGTCACCGCGACCGTCAACACCGCCGGTGCGCTGCAGGAACTCCAGTTCGGCTCCCGCGCGGACGAGATGCCGCGAGCCGCCCTCGCGGCCGCCGTGCTGGCCACCGCCCGGCGCGCCCAGGCCCAGGCGGCGCAGCAGCTGACCGCGATCATGGCACCGGTGATCGGCGAGAACAGCGACGCGATGAAATTCCTCGAAGAGCAGATCCCGGAGCCGGAGATTCCGGAGGAAACGGCCCCGCCGGCACCGCCGCAGCCGCAATTCTTCGACGCCCAGGACGATTCCGCCCCGCCCGCCCGGCCCGCGGCCCCGCCCGCTCCGCCGTCCCGGCCCGCACGCCCCGCCCGCCCGGCGCCGGACCCGACAGATGACGACGACTACTACGGCGGCGGCTCGTTCCTGGGGAGGAACTGATGGCAGACGGATCGAAGGTCGACCTGCCGGCGCTGCGCGCGCACAAGGGCGAGGTCGAGGACATCGCGGCCGGCGTGCACACCGCGGCGCAGGCCACCGAGTCCGGCCAGTCGTTCGGCGACGACGCGTTCGGCATCGTCGGCCAGGTGTTCGCGATGCCGCTGCAGATCTGGATGTCCGTGGCGACCTCGTTCGTGACGGACCTGGCGGGCGAAGGCGACGAGATCGCGAACCTGCTGCAACAGGCGCACGATCACTACGACAGGCACGAGCAACAGACTGTCGGCCACATCAACGGCCTCGGCAAGGAGCTGCCGGAATGACCGAGACACAGGAAAACCCGCTGGTCGCCAAGTCGGAATCGCCGAGCGGCTTCAGCACGAACATGGGGTCGTCCTCGAACGAGCTGGACAACCTCAACGCCCAGACCTCCGGTGCGGGCATCGTCAACGATCTCTCCGCGACACAGACCGACCTCCGGCACGGCGACTGGGGCAACCTCGCCGTCGACGGGGTGACCGACGCGCTCGACCTGCTCGGCGTGGCGATGGACCCGCTGGGCGGCTTGGCCAGCGCGGGCGTCGGCTGGCTGATCGAGCACATCAGCTTCCTCAAGGAGGGACTCGACCAGCTCGCCGGCAATCCGGAAGCGGTCACCGCCAAGGCCGTGACCTGGTCGAACGTCGCGAAGCAGCTCGCCGAGAGCGCGGACAAGTACGAGCAGGCCGCGGGCAAGGTGGCACCGAACTTCCAAGGCCAGGGCGGCCAGGCCTACCAGGGCCGGGCGAAAGACTACGTGGACAAGCTCCGCAACGCGGCCGGGCAGGCCAACGGCGCGTCCACCGCGATGAACGTCGCCGGCGCCCTGGTCGGCACCGAACGCGGGCTGATCCGCGACATGATCTCGTCGTTCGTCGGCGAGCTGATCATCAAGGGCCTCGCCGCGCTCGCTTCGTCGTGGTGCACTCTCGGCGGCACGGTGGCCGCGTTCATCGCCGACACCATCGTCAACGGCGGGATCCTGGCGGAGAAGATCGCCACCCGGATCGCGAAGGTCGTGGAGAAGCTGGACAAGCTCGCGGAGAGCGCGGGCAAGTCGAAGGCGGCGATCGAGCAGGCCGCGAACGCGCTGCGCAAGGTCGGCAAGTCGGCGGGCAAGATCACCGACAAGAGCGTCGACGTGGGCATCAACCTGGAGAAGAAGGCCGGAGAGCTGAAGGACGCGGGCAAGGCCGAGTCCGCCGAGGTCAAGGCCGACCGCTGGAAGGAAGCGGCCAAGGAGAAGGTGCAGGCGCCGCTGAACGAGAAGTGGAAGGACCGGGTCAACGAGTGGGGAGAGACCTACTCGGAGGACGGCCGCAGCGTGCTCAGCCCGAAGGGCTGGAAAGAAGCGGAGGGCGGCGTGCCGAAGTGGAGCCCCGCCGACACGGTCGGCGTCGGTGCCGAGACCCGGCGGCAGGAGAACGAACAGTACGACCGATACTCCGAAGCGTCCGAAGCCGCCAAGAAGGAACGCGAGGCCAAGGAGGCGAAGGGCGGCTCCGGCGAGTGACCCAGGAAGCTGTGCAAGCAGCCGCGGACCAGGCCAACCGCGAAGGCAAACTGCATCCGTCCCAGCGGCGAATGGTGCTGGACGCCAATTTCTGGACGCTCGTCCTGGTGCTGCTCGTTCTCGTCGCGCTGGCGGTCCTGACCCCGATCTGGTTCGGCATCAGCCCAGCCATGATCCAGGCCACCAACAATCTCAACGCTTACTTCGGCAAGCCGCTGGTGTCCTACTGGTCGAAGAACGCGCCCCTGTACGTGATGTCACTGGTCTTCCTGGTCCTCGCGGTGTATCCCGGGCGGGCGATCGGGCGGCGGCTGGCGGACTGGCGCGGGGGCAAGGTCGACGTGGTGACGGGCTTGACGCACGATTTCGGCCATGTGCAGCACCGGCCGTCCGGCGTACTGCCCCCGATGTACCTGTACGAGATCACGGAACGGATCCCCTTCACCTACCTCGTCGTGAACGGGAAGAGCTATCGGCTCGATCCCGACCTGAAGCGCCGGGTGCTCGGCGGGCGGGCCAACGGCGCGGTCTTCGTCCCGCGCAGCAAAATCCTGGTCAACGTGATCGCGGCATGACCGTGAATGCTGATCCCGGCGAGGTCGCCGCCGCCAATCTCGCCGGGAGACTGCACCGGAGCCAGCGCGGAGCGGTCCTCGGCTGGTTCTTTTGGGCGGTCTGGGTGTTCGTTGCGATCGAAGTGGCGATCGCGGTCGTGGCGGTCGTCAAGTCCGGCTTCAGCGCGTCCGCTTCGTGGGCGGTGGCGTTCGCCGCCGTGGTCGTCGCGCTGGCGATCCGGTTCGGACGTCGCGAGCTCGCCGACTGCCGTGCGCCGCTGACAGTCGTCTCCGGGCCGGCGCACGATTTCGGCGCCGGCCCGATCACCGACGACTACCCGGTCGGGTTCAAGCACACGCCGCGCGGCCCGGGCACGGTCGAGAAATGGCAGCTCCGTGTGGGCGGCCGCACCCATGAGCTCAATGCGGCCCGGGGCGAACGGCTGGCTGCCGAGCGGGTGCTCGCGGTGTGCCTGCTGGGGAACAGCGGCTCGGTGGCGAGCATCGTCGGCGAGAACGGCGTGTGGTGAATCCGGTTCAGGAGTTCTTCGGGAACCCCAGGTTCACCCCGGCATGCGAGGTGTCCGGCCACCGCGAGGTGACCACTTTGGTGCGGGTGAAGAAGTGGAACCCCTCCGGCCCGTACGCGTGCGTGTCGCCGAACAGGGAGTCTTTCCAGCCGCCGAAGGAGTAGTAGCCGACCGGGACCGGGATCGGCACGTTGACGCCCACCATGCCCACTTCGACCTCGTTCTGGAAGCGGCGCGCCGCCCGTCCGTCGCCGGTGAAGATCGCGGTTCCGTTGCCGTACGGGTTGGCGTTGATGAGCGCTAGCGCGTCGTCGAAGGTCGTCGTTCGCGCGACGGACAGCACGGGGCCGAAGATTTCGTCGGTGTAGACCGACATACTGGGAGTGACCCGGTCGAAAAGAGTGGGGCCGAGCCAGAAACCGTCGTTCGCGCCGTCTGCTTCCACGCCCCGGCCGTCCATCACCAGTTCCGCGCCTTCGGCCACTCCCGCGTCCACATAGGACGCAACTCGCTCGTGGTGCGCCCTGGTGACCAGCGGTCCCATCTCCGACGACGGCTTGCGTCCGTCTCCGACGCGCAGTTTCCGCATCCGGTCAACGATTTTGGCCACCAGTTCGTCCGCGATCGGCTCCACGGCGACCACCACCGAAACCGCCATGCACCGCTCCCCCGCCGATCCGAAGCCGGCCGAGACGGCGGCGTCGGCGGCCAGGTCGAGGTCGGCGTCCGGCAGCACGACCATGTGGTTCTTCGCCCCGCCGAGCGCCTGCACTCGCTTGCCGTGGCTGGTGCCGGTTTCGTAGACGTAGCGGGCGATCGGGGTCGAGCCGACGAAGGAGATCGCCTTGACGTCCGGGTGCGCGAGAAGGCCGTCGACCGCGACTTTGTCGCCCTGCAGCACGTTGAACACACCTGACGGCAGGCCCGCTTCGGCGAGCAGTTCGGCGATGAACAGCGCCGCGGACGGGTCCTTCTCGCTTGGCTTGAGCACGACGGTGTTGCCGCACGCCAACGCGTTCGGCACGAACCAGAGCGGCACCATCGCCGGGAAATTGAACGGCGAGATCACGCCGACCACGCCGAGCGGCTGCGCGATCGAGTAGACGTCGACGCCCGTGGAAGCGTTCTCGCTGAAGCCGCCCTTCAGCATTTGCGCCGCGCCGCACGCGTATTCGACGTTTTCGATCGCGCGCGCGACTTCGCCCGCAGCATCCGATTCGACCTTGCCGTGCTCGCTCGTCACGATCTTCGCCAGTTCGTGTTTGCGTGCCTGAAGCAGCTCGCGGAAGGCGAACAGCACGCGCGTGCGTCCGGCGAGCGACGTGCCCCGCCAGCCCGGCAGCGCGGCGGTCGCGGCGGCCACGGCTTGGTCCACCTCGGCCGGTCCCGCGAAGTCCACCTGCGCGCTGACCTGGCCGGTAGCCGGGTCGTACACGTCGCCGGTGCGTCCGGAGCCGACGACCGGCTTGCCGTCGATCCAATGGCTGATGCGGTCGGTCACGACGTCCGCTCCTTCCGGTCGGGTGCCCCCGAGTCTCCGGGCGCGGCACCCGGGTCCGCCATCGACAACGTGTACGGACTACCCCTCTCCGCCGTACAGTCTGTGCCCTGGCCGGCCAGCAAGGGGGACCGATGTACCCGACCGTCGCCGAGGCGCTCGCGTTGCCGGTGCTGCGCCAGGGCTGTCCGCGCGTGGTCGCGGGCAGCACCGGGCTCGAACGGCGAGTCCGCTGGGCGCACGCGGCCGAGGTCGCCGACATCGCGCACCTGCTGCGCGGCGGAGAACTCGTGCTCACCACCGGTGTCGCGCTCCCGGACGACGACGCGACGCTGACCCGGTACGTCGCCGATCTCGCCGACGTGGGCGTCGCGGGCCTGGTGGTCGAGCTCGTGCGGCACTGGAACGACCGGCTGCCGCAAGCTCTCGTGACGGCGGCTGAGCAGCGGGGATTGCCGCTCGTGACGCTGTCCCTCGAGACGCGCTATGTCGCGGTGACCGAGGCAGTGAACGGAATGATCGTGGACGCGCAGCTCGCCGAGCTTCGGGCGGCGGAGCGGGTGCACGAGACGTTTACGTCGCTGACCGTCGCCGGTGCCGAGCCTGCGGCGGTGCTCGCCGAGGTGGCGCGGTTGACCGAACAGCCGGTCGTGCTGGAAACCCTGGAACACGAAGTCCTCGCCTACGACACTGCGGGCACCGATCCGGGCGAACTGCTGATCGGCTGGCCGGCGCGGTCGCGAGTGGTGCAGGTCGGCGAGCGCACCGGATACCACTCGGCGGCGGGCTGGCTCGTCACCGTCGTCGGCGCGCGCGGCCACGACTGGGGACGGCTGGTGCTGGTGTGCGCCGAACCGCCACCGCATCGGTATCAGGTGGTCGCCGAACGAGCAGCGTCCGCGCTCGCGGTGCACCGTCTCGTGACGCGCGACTCCGACACCCTCGAACGACAAGCACACCGCGCGGTCTTGACCGAGTTGCTGAATTCTCCCGCGCCGACAGCCGAAATCCTCGCGCGCTCTTCTGCGCTAGCTGTGCCGTTGACCGGTCGGCAGTTGGTCGGTCTCGCGGTGAGGCCGCGCATTACCGCGACTACGCGACCGACGCTGTCGACGCCGCCACTGTTGCGCGAACTGGCCGAAGCGACTGCTCTCGCGACGCGTCGCGCGAAGGTTTCCGCGCTGGTGTCGACGGACGAGACCGCCGTACGCGCGCTTCTCGCCCTCTCGCCGGACGCCAACGCTGACGCCGTGCTCCAGCGCCTTGCCACTGACATCCACGACGCGCGCGCGTCCGCACCAGCCGCCATCGGCGTAGGCACGACTGTCACGGGACCTGCTGAGGCACAACGCACCTTGGTCGAAGCCGCACACGTCGCTGCCGCCGCCCTCGATGAGGACGACGACCAACCGTTGCACCGTCTCAAGGATGTTCGGCTACGCGGCCTGCTGCACCTTCTCGCCGACGACGAGCGCGTCCACGCCTTCGCCGCGCGAGAACTAGGCCCGCTCCTCGAACGCGACGCTGCTTCCGGCAGTCGTCTCGTCTCCGCGCTGCGGCACTACTGCGCGCACGGCGGCAACAAGTCCGCCGCGGCCGTCGCCGCCCACACCTCGCGGACCGCGTACTACCAGCAACTCGCCCGCATCGAACAGGTGCTGGGAGTGCGACTGGAAGATCCGGAGTCGATGTTGTCGCTGTACGTGGCATTGCTGGCGCACGACCTCGGCACCGCCACCCGTCCGAGCGAGGAAAACCCACCCGGACGAGGAGCACAGTGATCGGGTCCGCGGCGCCGATATCCCTCGTATGGTGTTCTCTTCCTTCGCTCCGGTCGCAGCTGCCTTGATCGGTTTCGGCGGCCTGGCCGCACCGCACGTCCCGGAGTCGATGCTGCAGCTGACCATGCACGAGACTTCCGGGCGCGTCACGAGCGCGTCCCTGACCTGCGAACCCACCGGCGGCACGCACCGCCACCGCGACGCCGCCTGCGCGACCCTCGAAGCGGTCAACGGCGATTTCTCCCGCATCTCCCCGCGTCGGCAGAAGTGCACGATGATCTACTCGCCGGTGGACGTCACGGCACAGGGCAGCTGGCGGGGCACGCCGGTGACGTACCGGGCGACGTACCCGAACAAGTGCGCGGCGGACAGCCAGTCGAACGGAGTGTTCGCGCTTTAACGTCGGGCGGACGCGGGAAGCGGTTCCGGCAGCCCTGGAATCGCTTGCCGCGGCGAACATTCCGGTGGGAGCGGGCCGCGGACGCTCGCCGGTTCTCCGTCGACGCGGACGTGGGCATCGACCAGGAAAGCCCGTTCGGTGCCACGGAGCTGACTCCCGACGCCGCAGCCAGGTGCATCATCACTGCACGGTGGCCCCGAGACCCATCTCCGGAGGCCGAAGCACCCTTGGCTGACCGCGCCCGGACCGGAACCCGTCACACGCACAGCGGCCCCGACCGGATGATCTCCCGGGCCCGGGAACGGCTCCAGTTCCAGGCTGGCCAAGCGTCGTCGGGCAGGGAATGGGCGAGCGGGCGCAACAGGCAAGCCGCGTCGGGGCGGCGGCTTGCCACGACCGGCGCCACGTCGGCGGAGAACCGGCTCAGGTAGCGGACGTCGAGCGGCTTGCCCTGCGCCGCCCGGTCCAGGTTGGCGTCCGCGATCGCCGCCTCCGGATTCGCCGCGGCCAGTCCCAGCAACGCCAGTGCGGCGGCGGCGATCGCCGCGCGGGGCAGCCAGCCGGGGCGGAGGGTGCCCAGCGTCGCTCCGATCAGGACGAACACCACGCCCAGCCAGATCTCGCACACCTCCACAAGCAAGCGCAGCACCGTGAATCCGTACGCCTGCTGGTAGGTCCACATGCGACTCAAAGCGGACAGCACCACGACCAGGCTTAGCACGGTCAGCGCACCGAGCAGCGCGCGCAGGACCGTCCGGTCGGCGCGGGTGGCTTTCGGCGCCCAGCGCAGCGCCGCGGCGACGATGCCGAGGGTTAGCACTGTGCAGACGCAGAGCTGCCAGAAACCGCCGCGCGCGTAGTCCGCCGAGGTGAGGCCGTCGGTGCGGAGGACGTAGTCCGTGCCGCCGAAAAGTGCAGTCGCTTGCACTCCGACGTAGGCGGTGAACACCACCGCCAAGGTGCCCAGCGAGGACGTCCACGACAGCCGGTCGCCGAGCGTGGTTCTCCGGTTTTCCCGTTCCGGCAAGGGTTCCGTGGAGATCAGGAAGACGGCTGCCATCGCGGCGAAGGCCACGACGAACACCAGCGCGGCTTGGACGACCGAACCCGGACGCACCTCCGGGACAAGGTCGCCGACGAACTGCGCGAAGCGAGGATCCGCGCTGATCAGCAACGGCAAGAAGACCACCAGGACCAGCCCGGACAGCAGCACCGCCCCGAGAACCCGTCCGCGTTGCCCGCCGGGGCGTGGCCTGCGGCGGAGCAGCCACGGCACCGCGCGGAACGCTTCGAGCGGCACGGCGAGAACGTCGTACGTCGTGCCGTGCACAGTCCGCTTGCCGACGACGGCGAGCGATGCCGTGGCTGCCGCTCCCGCCGCGCACAACGCGAACAACCACTCGGCCGCTCGCAGGGCTCCGACCGCGAGCAGGGCGATCGCCATCAACGCCCACGCGGCCTGCCGCCAGCGTCTCGCCTTGGCCGTCCGTTCTTGCCTGCCGCGCAGTTTCGCGCACGCCAGGAGCACTCCGGCCGCGATCAGCAGGGCCAGGACCCAGCCGATCCCGGGCCGGTCCACCGGCACGACGACCGCCCCGGCGACCGCGACCGCCAGCGCGACCAGTTTCGCGCCGCCGGGCACCGCGGC
Source organism: Amycolatopsis echigonensis (assembly GCF_014174495.1). GTDB lineage: Bacteria > Actinomycetota > Actinomycetes > Mycobacteriales > Pseudonocardiaceae > Amycolatopsis > Amycolatopsis echigonensis. Next base: position 220 of record NZ_JACJHR010000018.1, on the reverse strand, counting down.
CTCGGCCCTTTCGAACAACGGCCTCGGCCCCGGCTGCCGGACGACCCGCACCAGCCAGGGCGGAACGGCATGGGCGGGGTGATTCTGTGCCTGCTCGGACATGAACCCTCTCTTCGCGATAGCAAATATGTGTGCCTGAAGTGGCCTCGGAGGGACTTCACGATTTCTCAGAAGCGGCCCGCCGGGCGCAGCGGCGGAGGTCCGTGAGGGGAGCCCTCAG
>NZ_JACJHR010000179.1 GCF_014174495.1 Amycolatopsis echigonensis | reverse complement strand
GGCGCCTCGAGCCAGCCACCACCCACCACCGAGCCGCCACCCACCACCGAGCCCTCTCCGAACCGAACCTCGGCGCCCCCGACCCAAACCTGCCCGCACCCCTCAGCACCGGGTTCGTTAGCCTCTGTATCCGGCGAAATGCGTGTTCGGCTCACCCCGCACACCCGCCGCGCCCGAACCTCGTGGACCTAGGGAGAGCAGTCGCAGTGCTCCGCACTCATCAAGCCGGCACTCTGCGTGCCGGACAGGCCGGTCAGACCGTCACCCTCACCGGCTGGGTGGCGCGGCGGCGCGATCACGGCGGAGTCATCTTCATCGACCTCCGGGACGCCAGCGGCGTCGCGCAGGTCGTGTTCCGCGAGGGCGAGATGGCCGAGCGCGCGCACGCGCTGCGCTCCGAGTTCTGCGTGAAGGTCGTCGGCGAGGTGTCGCGGCGTCCCGAGGGCAACGCGAACCCGGACATCGCCACCGGCGAGATCGAGGTGCTGGCCACCGAGCTGGAAGTGCTGTCCGAGGCCGCTCCGCTGCCGTTCCCGATCGACGACCGGGTCGACGTCGGCGAGGAGGTCCGGCTCAAGTACCGCTACCTCGACCTGCGCCGCAGCGGTCCGGCGGCCGCGATCCGGCTGCGCAGCGAGGTCAGCCGCACGGCGCGCGAGGTGCTGCACGCGCAGGACTTCGTCGAGATCGAGACCCCGACGATGACCCGCTCCACCCCGGAAGGCGCCCGCGACTTCCTCGTGCCCGCGCGGCTCAAGCCCGGCTCCTGGTACGCGCTCCCGCAGTCGCCGCAGCTGTTCAAGCAGCTGCTCATGGTCGGCGGCATGGAACGCTATTTCCAGATCGCCCGCTGCTACCGCGACGAGGACTTCCGCGCCGACCGGCAGCCCGAGTTCACCCAGCTCGACATCGAGATGAGCTTCGTCGAGCAGGACGACGTCATCGCGGTCGGCGAAGCCATCGTGAAGGCGCTCTGGAAGCTGATCGGCCACGAGATCGAAACCCCGATCCCGCGGATCACCTACCGCGAGGCGATGGCGAAGTACGGCTCCGACAAGCCGGACCTGCGCTTCGACCTCGAGATCACCGAACTCACCGACTTCTTCTCCGACACGCCGTTCCGCGTGTTCCAGGCCCCGTACGTCGGCGCGGTCGTCATGGCGGGCGGCGCTTCGCAGCCGCGCCGTCAGCTCGACGCCTGGCAGGAGTGGGCGAAGCAGCGCGGTGCCAAGGGCCTGGCGTACGTCCTGGTCAACGAGGACGGCACGCTCGGCGGCCCGGTCGCCAAGAACCTGTCCGAGACCGAGCGCGCGAACGTCGCGGAAGCCGCAGGTGCGAAGCCGGGCGACTGCATTTTCTTCGCCGCGGGCAAGGTTTCCGCCGCTCAGCCGCTGCTCGGCGCCGCGCGCGACGAGATCGGCCGCCGGCTGGGCCTGATCGACGAGGACGCCTGGTCGTTCGTGTGGGTCGTGGACGCGCCGCTGTTCGCGCCGGTCGAGGACATTGGCGACGACGTCGCGGTCGGCTCCGGCAAGTGGACCGCCGTGCACCACGCGTTCACCTCGCCGACCCCGGAGTGGATCGACAAGTTCGAGCAGGACCCGGGCAACGCGCTCGCCTACGCCTACGACCTCGTCTGCAACGGCAACGAGATCGGCGGCGGCTCGATCCGTATCCACCGCGAGGACGTCCAGAAGCGCGTGTTCGCGCTGATGGGCCTCGGCGAGGAGGAAGCGCAGGAGAAGTTCGGCTTCCTGCTCGAAGCGTTCCAGTTCGGCGCGCCCCCGCACGGCGGCATCGCGTTCGGCTGGGACCGCATCGTGATGCTGCTGGCCAAGGCCGATTCGCTGCGCGACGTGATCGCGTTCCCGAAGACCGGCGGTGGCTACGACCCGCTCACCGCGGCGCCCGCGCCGATCACCGCGCAGCAGCGCAAGGAAGCCGGGATCGACGCGAAACCGGCTGTCCCGCAGAACAAACCGGCTGCTGCACAGGAAAAGTAGTGGCCACGCGCAGCATGTCCGTTGAGGGCGGCTGGCGGGGCGGGGTGGGCTAGTGCTGCACCTCAGGGCAATCTGCCCGCCGGAGCACACTGTCGAGACGCTGGAGCTGCTGCGCACCCACCCGGGCGCGGCCCACCTGATCGTGCACCGCGGGGCGTCCGTCTCGCCGGAGGGCGACCTCATCGAGGCGGACGTCGCGCGGGAAGCGGCCGACGACATCGTCGACGCCTTGTGCGAGCTCGGTCTCGACCGCAGCGGCGGCATCACCATGGAATCGCTGGACACAGCGCTGTCCGATGCCGCCGACGCGGCCGAGGAAGCCGCTCCCGGCGAAGGCGCGGACGCGGTCGTGTGGCAGGAGCTGCTCGGCCGCACCGGCGAAGAATCGCGGTGGAACGCCACCTTCCAGGCGTTCCTCGCCTTCGCGTGCCTGCTCGCCGCGGTCGGCGTGCTCACCGACTCGTCGGTCACGATCGTCGGCGCGATGGTGGTGGGCCCCGAGTTCGGCCTGCTCGCCGCGATCGCGGTCGGCGTCGTGCTGCGCCGCTGGGACCTGGTGCGCCGGGCCGCGGTCGCGCTGGTCGGCGGGTTCCCGGTCGCCATGGCCATCACGCTGCTCGGCGTGCTGCTCGGCAGCTGGGCCGGCCTCTTCGACCCGCACGCGATCGTCAACAATCATCAGGTCGATTTCGTGTATCAGGTCGGACCCGCGTCGTTCGTGGTGGCATTGCTCGCCGGGGCAGCCGGAATGCTCGCGATGACGTCGGCGAAATCGGCCGCGCTCGTCGGCGTGTTCATTTCGGTGACGACGGTGCCCGCGGCCGGTTACGCGATGGTCGCGGCGGTCGCCGGGCGCTGGGACCGGGCCGGTTTTTCGGTGCTGCAGCTGCTGGTCAACCTCTTCGGAATCGTTCTTGCTGCGGCCATTGTGCTGATCCTTCGCCGACGCAAGCAACGTTCCGCGGCGTTGTTGCGTCCGCTTTCCCGTGGGTGATTCCGGGCGCGTCCCGGCGCCCGGAACGTTGTGGTCATGGTTGCTCAGTCACGAGTAGGGTCGGTGACAATGACAGTCGACACCTCCTCCGCCGGCGACGCTGGAGTCCGGGCGGAAGCCGGGGAACTCGCCGTCGCCGCGGCCGTCGCGGCGGGCGAGGCGGTGCTCACGCGCCGGTTCGGGAGCGCGATCACGCTGGTCTCGCCCGAGCACCTCTCCGGAAGCGGCCCGGCGACGGTCGTCCGGGCACGCGTCGTGTCGTCCTCGTTCGCGCTGCCGCGCACGCTGGTGGTCAAGCACTATCCGGACCCGCCGGAAGCCGGCCGGCCCGATCCGTTCGCCCAGGAAGCGGTGAGCTACCAGCTCTTCACCGCACTGGCTCCGGACGAGCGGATGTGCCCGGAGCTCCTCGCCCACGACGGCGGCCACCGCGTGCTGGTGATCGAAGACCTGGGCCGCGCACCCACCCTGCAAGACAAGCTGACCGCCCGCGACTCCCGGGCAGCCGAACGAGCACTCCTGTCCTGGGCTCGCTCGCTGGGCCGGCTGCACGCCAGCACCGCCAGCCGCGAAGCCGACTTCAACGCCCTGCTGCGCCGCCTGGGCGGCCCGGTCCGAACCGACAACGACGGTTTGGCGGGTCTGGCCGACGACGTCGAAGAACTCCTCTCCGAGCTGCTCGACGTGCCGGTCCCCGAAGCAGTGCGCGAACGCGTCGCCGAAGCCATCGCCCAAGCCCGGTCGGCCGCCTTCCGCGCGTTCAGCCCGGTCGAGCTGTCCCCGGAAAACAACCTGGTCACCGGCTCCGGAGTCCGCTTCCTGGACTTCGAACGCGGCCGGGTCCGGACGGCACTGGTCGACGCCTCCTGCCTCCGGCTGCCGTTCGTGTCGGACCCGCGCGCGATGGCGCTGCCCGCGGGCATGAGCGAGGCGATGATCGCCGCCTGGCGAGCCGAAATCGTCGACGTATGGCCCTCCTTCGCCGACGACGTCGAACTGGCGAAGCAACTCACCATCAGCGAAATGCTGCAAGTCTGGCAAATCACCCGAGACCTGCTGCCGCACCTGGACCTGACCAGGCACGCCACCCCAGTCAGCCGCGAGGCCGCCCTGGTCACGTGGTGGCGCGAACTGGCAAGGCACGCCGGCTACTCGCGCCTGACCGAAGTCGCCGAACACTCCACCCGAGTCGCCGCCGCCCTAGCCGCCCGCCTAGGCCCGCACGCTGACCTGGCCTTCTACCCAGCCTTCCGCTGAGACCTCACCGCCTTCCGCAGTCCGTGAAGAACCCCTTCGTGGACCGGCCCCATCGCCGCCTAACCGCACCTCGCGAACCCGACGTAACCACCTG
>NZ_JACJHR010000178.1 GCF_014174495.1 Amycolatopsis echigonensis | reverse complement strand
GACGCCGAAAAAGGGAAAGCGACGGCCTGGGCTGTTTACCGCACCCGCCACGAACGTGCTGCCAGGGCGAGGCTGTCGAGGTTCAGTCGCGTGTGGACTCAGAGCGCGGCCGCCATCGCGTTCTTCGGGACGCGACTTCGAGAGATCCAAAGAACTCTGACCTCCTCTGTGATGGGCTCAGAGTCGGGCAAGGGTTTCCGCGAGCAGGTGCGGCGAGTGCCGCTGTGGTGTCATCCCAGGACGGAGGGCCGAAGAAAACCGCGCGGCCCACCGCCTCGCTGCTCGACCGAAGAATCAGCGCGCTAACTCAGGAAATCCCACCGGATCCACACACTCGACGGGCCGCCCCACAGATTCCCGTTGGCCACGTCAAGTCGGGACCACCGGAACGAAACACGTCGAACTTCTGGCCTCTATTGACCTCCCCCAGTGCCGGACAGGTCTCCGGACAGGCCCGGTATCGAACACCGTCGGCATTGACCGTGACAGTACTGAGAAGCGCCACCGGACCCGACGGTTTCGCCTGAGAGACCGCCGCCGGTCGCGACTGCCCAGCACCCGTCGCTGCTCCGCCGCCGAAGACCCTGGTCAACGCCACCGCTGCGACAGTTGCCGCAGCACACCCGTCTTTACCCTCATTGCACCCTCTCAAGAAATAGATTTCACCCCATCGCCAATACCCATTCACAATGCGACACCAGAACCGCAGGAAACAATTCCGAACCGTGCCACGAGATTTCTTCGCAGGCGCGGACCGCCCTGCAATCAGCACTGACCAGGGGAATTTTCTTGATTCCCACCCCAGCGATCATGAGATTTCGCGGACAAGCACATACCTCGGCATTCCCTCATATATCGCAACCAGGACACAGCGGACAGTGACCGGAATGGAGGTTTCTCGCGCAGACGAGTGATCATCCCGCACGGGGACAGAGGAGACCGTGAACTTCTCGCTGCGAGTGGCGCGCCAGCGCCAGGCAGCAAGCCGATGTCCCGGACGCTTCGTCCGGGACATCGGCTCAGCTCAGCAACTGCCCGGCAACTCCGGGCCAACCGGCCAGGTCAGGGCAGGACCAGCGGGACGATCGGGGCCGGGCCGTCCGAGAGCGGGATCTGGTACCGCTGGCTCAGGTACGACGCGATGGAGTGGAACAGCGGACCCGCCGAGTGCCCGAATCCCGACGGCAGCGTGGTGTCCGGCGCGTCGAGCCGGATGCCGACGACGAACCGCGGGTGGTCGGCGGGCAGGATGCCGGCGAAGGTGATGTTCGCCAGGCTCGAGCTGTACGCCTTCGTGCGCGGGTCGATCTGCTGGCCGGTGCCGGTCTTGCCGGAGATCTGGTAGCCCTCCAGCGCGGCCGAGGGCGCGGTGCCCGCGTTCGGGCTCTTGGCGTTCTGCACCACCGAGCGCAGCATGTCCCGCACCGTCTTCGCGGTTTCCGGGCTCACCACTTGCTCGGTCTTCGGCGGTGCTTCCGGCGTCACGGTGCCGTCCGGGTTCTTCTTCGCCTTCACGATCCGCGGTTCGACGCGCAGGCCGTCGTTCGCGATCGCCTGGTACATCCCGGCCATCTGCACCACGGTCATCGAAAGGCCCTGCCCGATCGGCAGGTTGCCGAACGTGGACGCGGACCAGTCCTTGCGCGGCGGCACGTAGCCGGAGCTCTCGCCGGGGAGGCCGATGCCGGTCTTCTGCCCGATGCCGAACTTCTTCAGCAGTTCGAGATAGCGGTCCGGGCCGACCTGCTGGGCGAGTTCCAGCGTGCCGACGTTGGAGGACTTCGCGAACACGCCGGTCGTGGTGAACGTCTGCGTGCCGTGCGGCCACGCGTCGTGCACCGTCCGGTCGGCGATCTTGATCGAGCCCGGCACCTCGAGCGTCGAGGTCGGCGTGGCGATCTTGTCGTCGATCGCCGCGGTCGCGGTGATCACCTTGTTCACCGAACCGGGTTCGTAGGGCGTGGTGACCGGACGGTTGTTGAGCAGGTCCGGCTGGATCGTGGACGGGTCGTTGGGATTGAACGTGCTGGCGTCGGCCAGCGCGTACACCTCGGCCGTCTTCGCGTCCATGATGACCGCCTGGCCGCCCTTGGCGTTCGCCTTCGAGACGTAGTCGCTCAGCTGGCGCTGCAGTTCGAACTGCAGGTCGGAATCTATGGTCAGCTGGAGATCGGAGCCCGGGACGGCGGCGGTGAGCACGTGCTCGGTGCCCGGCAGGTACAGGTTGTCGTTGCCGTTCTGGGTGTTCACGATCTCGCGGCCGGGCGTGCCCGCCAGGTCCGCGTCGCGCGATTTCTCCAGCCCGATCACGCCGTGCAGATTGTGCTTCGACACGTCGGGGTCGTCCATCCGCCAGTTCGCCAGCCCGACGATGTTCGAGGCGAGCGTGTCGCCCGGGTACTCGCGCTTGGCGCGCTTCTCCACGCTGATCCACGCGTACTTCTTGACGATCTGGTCGGCCACCGAAGGCTCGACGTTGTCGACGAGGTAGGTGAAGGACTGCTGTTTGTGCAGCAGCGCGAGCTGTTCCGCCTCGGTGGTCAGGTGCGGGAGCTTCTGCGCGATCAGCTTCGCCGCGCCGGCGACCTCGGTTTCGAAGTTGCGGCCCTTGTCCGGGTACTTCTTCGCGTACTCGTCCATCGACTTGTGCAGCGCGCGGAGGTTCACCGACAGCGTGCGGGTTTCGACGCTGAACGCCAGTTTCGCCCCGTTGCGGTCCACAATGGACCCGCGCTGCGCCGGGATGTCGATGGTGAGGGTGCGCTGCCGTTCGGCCGCCGCGGAGAGCGTGGGGGCCTCGAACCACTGCACCTGCACCAGTTTCGCGCCCGCCACCACCATCAGCACGACGAGCATGATGCGCACCGCGGAAAACCGGCTGCGCTGTCCGCCGTTGCCCCGTTTCGCGACCGCGCGGCGGGTGCCCGCGGCGTAGGTCCGCCGCGCGCTGCCCGCCGCCCGGGAACGGCTGTTGCCGCCTGCCGCCATCACTGCCCTCCCGCGGTCCCCGCCGGCGTGCCCGACAGGTCGCCTTCGATGCCGCCCTCCGAAGGAGCGGCCGGCTGCGCCGGGGGCGTGGCCGCGTCCTGCTCGTCCGGCTGGGCCTTCTTCGGTTCGCCGACGACGGTCGTCTTGCCGTCCTTGCCGACGACGATGCGCGCCGGGTCGCCGCCGGGCACCATGCCCAGCTGCTTGGCCGCGGGCGCGAGAGACGCCGGGGACTGAGCCTTCGCGACCTCGCGCTCCAGCCGGTCCTTGGTCTCCATGAGCGAAGCGCTGTCCGTGCGCAGCTTTTCGAGCCGGTACGAATCGGCGATCGCCTGCGTGGTGAACCACAGCGTCGCGGCGACCCCGACCGCCAGCAGCCCCATCATCACGAGCACGAACGACGCTCGCGACCGCGGCCAGCGCAGCTTGAACGGCGTGCGCACGGTCTTCGTCTCGACGGTTTCCGGTTCCGCGACAGGCTTTTTCGGCGCGCGCTGGCGCAGCAGGTCGGCCCGCTGCGCCCGCCGGGCGTATGCGCGCTCCGCTGCTGTCGTGCGCCTCCGCGCCGGGGCCTCCGTCTCGGTGACGGTGTTCCGCGGTGCCCGCTCCGCAGCGGTCGACGACGAGCGGCGGGACTTCGTAGGCGCGGTCATCGCGGCTCTCCGATCCGTTGTGCTGCGCGCAGCCGCACCGAGGCGGCCCGCGGGTTCTGCTCGATCTCGCTCTCGCCGGCCTTCTCCGCTCCCCGGGTGAGGAGCTTCAGTTCCGGCCCGTGCCCGGGCAGCTCGACCGGAAGGCCTTCCGGCGTCCGGGATTTCGCCCGTTCCGCGAGCGCCTGCTTGACCAGCCGGTCCTCGAGGGACTGATAGGACTCGACGACGATCCGGCCGCCCATCGCCAGCGTGCCCAGCGCCGCGGGCAGCGCCCGGCGCAGCACTTCCAGCTCGCCGTTGACCTCGATCCGCAGCGCCTGGAAGGTGCGCTTCGCCGGATGCCCTCCGGTGCGCCTGCTCGCCGCCGGAACCGCGGAGTAGAGCAGTTCCACCAGCCGGCCGCTGCGGGTGAACGGTTCCTTCTCCCGTTCCGCCACCACGGCGCGGACGATCCGCTGCGCGAAGCGTTCCTCGCCGTAGTCGCGCAGGATCCGGATCAGCTCGCCGGGCGCGTAGGTGTTGAGCACGTCGGCCGCGGTGAACCCGGTGGTCGGGTCCATCCGCATGTCCAGCGGCGCGTCCTGCGAATAGGCGAAACCGCGTTCGGTGCGGTCGAGCTGCATCGACGAGACCCCGAGGTCGAACAGGATTCCGTCCACTGTAGACAGACCCAGTCCGGACACCGCCTCGGGAAGTCCGTCGTAGACAGTGTGGACCAGGTCGACGCGGTCGCCGTGCCGCGCGAGCCGCTCCGCGGAGCGCTCGAGCGCGGCGGGATCGCGGTCCAGCCCGATCAGCCGGAGCCGGGGAAACGCGGCGAGCAGCGCGTCGGAGTGGCCGCCGAGGCCGACGGTCGCGTCGACCAGGACGGCGTCGCGGTCGGCCAGCGCGGGGGCGAACAGCTCGACGATGCGGTCCAGCAGCACCGGAACGTGCTCGGCTGCGTCCGACATGTCTTCCCCCTTTCTGCCGCGTGCGTACCGGGGAAGATGCGGCGGATGCCGTCAGGTCCCTGCCCGCCCGCTTGCTGACCTGGCACCGGGGAAGGTGCGCCAGGGTCAAAGAGCGGACAGAGGCCTCACGGCATCCGCGTCGAACGGCGTACCCGCGTCCCCCGACGACGCAGGTCCGCCCGGGGCGCCTCCTAGAAGACGCCCGGCAGTACTTCCTCCCGAGCCTGTGCGTAGCTGTCCTCGTGTTCGTCCAGGTAGCCCTGCCACGCCTGGGCGTCCCAGATCTCGAGCCGGGTGATCGCGCCGATCACCACGCACTCCTTGTTGAGCCCCGCGTACCGGCGCAGCTCCGGCGCGATGGCTACGCGCCCTTGCCCGTCCGGACGTTGCTCGTCGGTCCCGGCGAACAGGTAGCGCTGGTAGGCCCGCACCGCCTCGTTCGTGAACGGGGCTTCGGCGACCTTCCTGGCCATCTGCTCGAACTCGGCACGGGGGAAGACGAAGAGGCAGTGGTCCTGCCCCTTGGTGACCATCAGCCCGCCGGCCAAGGCTTCGCGGAACTTCGCGGGCAGCGTCAGCCGCCCTTTGTCGTCCAGCTTCGGGGTGTGGGTGCCGAGGAACACCGGCCTCCACCTCCCTACCGGATCCGGTTGGCTCCCCGCCCGGTTCCGGCTCGGGGGCTCCCTTCCGCCCCACTGAGCACCACCGTACCCCACTTTTCACCACAGTCAACGAGTCCCGCGGGCGTGCCACTCCGTCGGGTGGCACGTTTGCGCAGGTCACGGAGGTGGGTCCAGGTGGGGGGCGGGTGGGGGGACCGTGGCGAAGATCCCCCGCACCGGGGTTTCTCGCAACCTCGGACGGCCTGAAACGTCCGTGTTTCTCCCGGTGCGGGACCGGTGGTGGGGGTTGGTGGGGGAACCGCCATCGCGCACCTCCTCCTCAGGTTGATAATATTTTATATTATTCTTCGGTCATG
>NZ_JACJHR010000177.1 GCF_014174495.1 Amycolatopsis echigonensis | reverse complement strand
AACCGGGGGAAGCTCATAGCTCGTCGATCGTCAGGTCATCGGTGACCTCCGTCGAGTGATACGACGTCCTCACCACCCGCGTCACGTCATGGAACGGGTGGTGATACGTCGTCGTCACAGTCGCCGCCGACGCAGGCTATGCCGCGCTGATCACCGACCACCCAGCGGGAGTTCGTCTCGATGAAGGTCCAAGAGGTCCGGGTCGTACTTGATCAACTCGTTCTCGAACTCTCGCCAGCCGTTCGCGCTCACGAACTGGGCTTCACTTCGAGAGATCGGTACTATCCAGACGATCGCGGCCCGGTGCCCGTCGTCGAGGTCCACTCCCGCGAAGCCGTCGTCGTAGTAGACCGGCGCCGCGGCGTACCAGGCTTCCATTATACTCCCAGGGACAAGCGGGCCTCGGGGGCCGATCACGTCCCCACGCAGAAGTGCCCGGCCCGAAGCCAGGAGTTCGTCGGCCACTTGGCCGACGAGGCCGGGGAGGTACTCCCCACCGGGGCCGCCCCGCTCACCGGCTACGAGTTCCAAGCGTAATTTCCGACCGGACTTCGGCGATACCAAGTCATGCCTGCTCAAGCCGATCGTCGAAAAGGATTCGACGCCTGGAATAACTCCCTTGGCGAAGGCGGCGACCCGGAACTCCCGCGGCCGTCCATCTGGATCCGTCGACCAGCCACCCGTGATAAGGCCCAGTCGTGCCTCCAAGTGCTCGATAAGTCCCATGCCTCATCCGCCGAATCTTGAGTCGTCGTTGCCGCCACTTCGGTTGCACGCCGGACACTCGAGGCTCGTCCCCTGCTGGTAGTCGTCCAGGACTTCCGCACGCGTCACGTCCGGCGCAAACCGGCGGTTGGTCCAGGAAGGATTGTGGCTGACATCCCAGTCCCGGGCCTGCCCGGGGGTCCGGGGCGGCACCATGACCTCGCCGACGCAGTTCGGCCCCTGAGTCGGACACATACGGCCGCCGCTGGGCCCTTCTGCAGCTTCTTCCCATGCAGCGCCCTCAGTTGCCGCGCGGAAGCCACCACGGCTGGTCACCAAGCCGGGAGCATTGGTACCGCGGAGCATCCCATCGCTGTGACGCCGATGAGGCAGCAACTACCGCGGTCGGCGTGGATGGTGTGCGGCTGACTGCCATTGCGGTTCATGGCGTCATTGAGGAAATCCTTCGCCGCGACCGCGTCCTCCGCGGCAGCGACCAGCCAGCCGGTGACATAGCGGGAGTAGATGTCGAGGATGACATAGCATTTGTACCAAATCCCTTTCGACAGTCCTTTCAGCGCGGCGATATCCCACGACCACACCTCACTCGGACCGCGGGCAACCAGCTCGGGCCGAACCCGGGCGGGGTGGGTGGCGAGGCGGCGACGTTCCCAGACCTGGCCGGCGGCGCAGGCGATCCGGTACATCGCGGAGACCGAACACCAGTACCGGCCCTCGTCCAACTCCCTGGCCCAGACCTGCGGGATCGCCAGATCCCGGCAGGCCGGGCTGGTCAGCAACCTCAGCACCAGGTCCCGCTCGGCGGCGTCCAGCGCCTGCGGCGGCGGCGCACGGGCAGCCACGGACCGGCCCCTTTTGGATTGGCGTGCCGGTAATGCGTCGCCCGTGATATCCCGGTCAGCGTGCATGATTTCTTCACCGGCACCCCTGCCGCGCGCAGTTCGGCGAACGCGGCCGTCAGGATGTCCTCGGCGGCTCGTCGCGCTCCGCGCTCTCGGAGAGTTCTTCCAAGAGCGCGTGTGCTTTTCCCATGATGTCGAGAGCCATCCGGGTTTTCGTCAAGTCGGAGGTCAGTTTCCGGTTCTGCCGGCGGAGTTTCTCCAACTCGATCTGCTCGGCCGATTTCTTGACCCGTTTCGCCGGTGTGCCCGACTCGGCTGGTTCACCACCCAGGCGTCCTGCGTCGCGAGCTCGTGTCCATTCGATGATGTGAGACGAATACAAGCCTTCCCGGCGCAGGATCGCGCCTTTCTCCCCATTCGGGGCGTTCTCGTACTCGGCGACCGTGGCGAGCTTGTACTCCGCGGTGAACACCCGACGCGACGGACGCGGCGCGGGGTCGGCCTGCTCCTCGCCGGACGAACCCACCCTCGGTCAGGAACCCCCGCTCACACGGGATGTCTCACACCAGTCTGACCAAGAGGGCTCAGGCTCGCACCCCACTAACAGGTGCTGTGAATGACCTCCAACTCGTCGTCCTCGAGGGGCACACTTACCTCGGCGCGAGCCGCCGTGCTCCCGCCGAGTTCGGCTTCGAAGCCGTCCGGCACGACGACGTCCTCGGGGCCGAGATCGTGAACGCTGCGCTTGCCCAACGCCAGCAGTGTCGAGTCGATCCCGTTGCGCAGCACGTCGAGGACGTTTTCCACACCGGTCTGCCCGCCTGCCGCCAGGCCCCACAGGTACGCGCGGCCGATCAGCACCGCACGAGCACCCAGTGCCAGCGCCTTCACGACGTCGCTGCCGCGGCGGATCCCGCCGTCCAGCAGGACTTCCACCTGCCCGCCGACCGCGTCGGCGATCGCCGGGAGGGCGCGGATCGTCGCCGGGGTGCCGTCGAGGTTGTTGCCGCCGTGGTTGGACACCGAGATCGCACTGACCCCCGCGTCCACCGCGCGGCGGGCCTCGTCGACCCGGATCACACCCTTGAGCAGGAACGGGCCGTCCCACTGCGACCGCAGCCAGGCCACGTCGTCCCACGTCGGCGGCGGGGTCTGCATCCACTGCCCGTACGCCCCGAAGAACGTGGGCACCTTTTCTCCGGGCTCCACCATGTTCGGCACGCCCAAGTCCGGCAGCCGACGAGTGCGCACGTAGTCCAGCAGCCAGCGCGGGTGCGTGATGCCTTCCGGCGCGAACCGCAGCAGCTCGCGGAAGTTCAGCTTCTCCGGGATGTGCGGGCTGCCCCAGTCGCGGCTGTGCGAGAACGACCAGTCCAACGTGAGGATGATGCCGACGGCCCCGGCGGCGCGGGCGCGGTCGAGGCGGCGCCGGATGTCGTCGCGGGTGCCCGTCCAGTAGACCTGGAAGTACGTGTTCGGGTTGGCGGCGACGACCTCTTCAATCGGCTTGCTGCCGAATGAAGACAACCCGATCGACGTCCCGCGCGCCGCAGCCGCGCGGGCTACGGCTACCTCACCGTCCGGGTGCACGGCCTGCACGCCCGTCGGGGAGATCAGCACCGGCAGCGCGACGTCCCGGCCGAGCACGTGCGTACCCAGCTCGCGAGCGCCGGAAAGGCCCGCGGTCCGGGGTGCGAAACGCAGCTCGTCGAACGCGCTCAGGTTGTCGGCCAGCGTCAGGCCCTTCTCCGAGCCGGCGATCAGCGCGGAGTACACGGAGCCGGGAAGCCGCTTCTTGGCGCGCCGCTGTGCCTCGGCGATGGACTCGAACCAGGTGGTGCTCATCGTTTTCCCTTCGGATCGAAGCGCAGGGTGCGCCGGACGAGGACCGGGCGAACCGGCTCGAGAGTGCGGTGGGTCAGGCAACCGGCCCAAACCCCGGCGCCGTAGGCGATGTCGTCGACGATCGCCGCCGCCGTGTACCGGACGGGGTCGAGGTCGCGCCTGTTCTTCGCCCACGCGGTCAGCGGCGGGCCGAGCAGCAGGTACGCCACGGCGGCTCGGCGCCCTCGTCCCCGCGGTACCAGCAGTCCCGCGAGCAGGGGCGCCGCGAATTGGGTGCCATAGCGGCCGCAGCCGAGCCACGTCTGGTGGACGGCGGTGGCCATCGCCCGCACGACGCCGTCCGTCGGCACGTCGTGGGCGCGCACGGTGCGGGCCGTACTGGCCACTGAGCCACCGAACGCCAGCGCGGCGAGCCCTGGACGGCGGGCCAGCAACGCCCCGACGGCCAGCGCCGGCCAAGGCTGCAGCGCCAGCGGCGCCAGCAGGTCCGGGTGCCGCTTGGCGAGCGGCGCGGCAGAGGTGCCGTAGCGGGCCCGGCGGCCGAGCAGGCCGCGCCAGGTTTCCGGTTCGTGGTGGCCGACCGAGACGTCCGGCGCATAGCGAACCCTGAACCCGGCGGTGTGGAGCCGCCAGACGAGGTCGACGTCCTCACCGACGCGCAGGTCCGGATCGAAGACCTCGCCGTCGACGGCCACGTCGGTCAGCGCGGCCCGGCGAACGACGAGCGCGGCCGTGGGCACGTACGACATCCGCGTGCCGGGCGCGACCCGCGCGGGGCGGTCGCCCAGGTCGAGGCTGCTCGCCACCCGGGTGTAGCGGCCGGCCCAGGTGTCCGGCGCCAAGGCGCGCACACGGGGCGCGACCGCGGCGACCAGCGGGTCGGCGAAGTGCGCCGCGAGCCGGTCGGTCCAGCCCGTGGTCGGCACGCAGTCGCTGTCCAGGAAGGCTGCCAACTCGGTGGCAACGTGCTCCAACGCGGTGTTCCGCGCGGCGCCGGGGCCACCGTTGACGTCACGGCGGACGAGCTTCGCCCCGCGCGCGGCCGCTACTGCGGCGACGGCCGCGGGGTCGCGGGAGCCGTCGTCGACGACCAGTACCGGGTGCCGGCCGTCGAGCCCGGCCAGGCAGCGGTCCAGCAGCTCTGCGCGGTCGCGAACGGGCACCACGACCGTGAGGTCGGCGGGCGCGTCCGGTTCGGGCGGGAGAGGGTGGGCGAGCCCCGTGTCGGTGAGCCGTCGGGCGAGCGTCCCGGCTGCGGCCGTCGAGACCGGTCCTTCGGCGAGTTCTCGCCAGGCGGCCTGCCCGGCCGCGGTCAGCCGGAGCACGCGCGCGGGGGAACCGCCGAAGATCAGGTCGCCGGTCAGGCGGCGGGTGTCCTGATCGAGTTCGAGCCGGAAGCCGGTCGGGAGGGGCGTCACAGGGCCAGTCCTCCGTCCACCGGTACGACCGCGCCGGTCATCGCGCTGCTGTCCGGCCCGGAGAGGAACGCCAGCACCGCGGCGACCTCCGCAGGGTCGAGGAGCCGGTGGACCGGTTGCTGGGCAGCGAAGGCGGCGGCGTCGGGCAGGGCGTAGAGCCGGGCGCTTTCGGCGAGGATCGGGGTGTCGGTGGACCCGGGGCTGACGGCGTTGGCGGTCACCCCGGTCGCCCCCAGCTCGGCCCCGAGCGCGCGGACCAGCCCGGCGACCCCGGCCTTCGCGGCGCAGTAGGCGGCGAGCATCGGCAGGCCGCGGGTGGCCGCGGCCGACGCGACGGCCAGGAACCGGCCGGACCGAGGCTGCGGCCGCCGCAGCAGTGCGGGCACCGCAACGCGAGCCAAGTTGACGACACCGTTCAGGTTGACGTCGAGCACCGCCTGTTCCTGTTCGAGCGGAACTTCCCACGCCGGCGCTCCCCCGGCGACGACGCCCGCGGCCGCGATCGCCACGTCGAGCCCGCCCCACCGGCGTTCTGCCTCGGCGACGGCGGCAGCCATCGCCGAGGGATCCCGGACGTCGGCCACGAACGGTTCGACGTTCCCGCCTGCCTGCTCGACGACGGCGGACAGATCGGCCTTGCTCCCCATCGAGTACGGAAGCGCCGGGTCGTCGGTTGCGACGTCGACCGCGAGAACGGTGTAGCCCCGCCGGGCCAGCTCCAGTACGGTCGCGGCGCCGATCCCCCGGGCCGCACCGGTGACGAGGGCGGTTCGCGC
>NZ_JACJHR010000176.1 GCF_014174495.1 Amycolatopsis echigonensis | reverse complement strand
ACACCCCATGAGCACCCATGTAGCAGCACCCGCCGCCACACCCACCGCCATTTTCCCCACCACCCCCGGGTGGCTGACCCTGTCCGCCGCATTCGGCGACGAGGTCCCCGCAATCGCCGACCGTGACGACCTCGTGGTGACCGTCGCGCCCGGGGCGGGGCACGGTGCCCCCGCGTGCTTTTTCCCCGACCTGTACACCATCGAGGTCGACGGGTCCCACGTGGACAGCGGGGTCGACCCCGCCACCGTCGCCCCGCACCGGGTCGGGGACCGCAAGCGCTACCGCACCGCGTGGGGACTGCTCACCCACGAATGCGCGCATGCCAAACACTCGGTCTGGCGTGCACCCGACGACGCACCGCCCGGGGCAGCAGCGGCGGCGACCCTGCTGGAAGAGTCCCGCATCGAAGCGGCACACATCCGACGCCGCCCGGGTGACCGGTACTGGCTGCGCGCCAGCGCCACCAACCTCATTCTCGCCGACACGCAAGCGAACAACCCCGCCACCGCCCCGAAAATGACCACCCACGACGCCGCCCGGTCCGCCGCGCTGCTGCTGGCACGGGTGGACGGGGGAATCCTCAACCGCCGCGAAACCACCCCGGTCGCCCGCGTCGTCAAACAACTCCTCGACGCCGACACCCTCGACACTCTGCGCGAGATCTGGCGCGAGGCACACCGCACCGCCGACGACGACGCCGACGCGATGATCGACCTCGGGCGCCGCTGGTGCGAGGCGCTGGGAACCGACCCGAACGAACCGCCCCCCGAACCCGGGGACGACGACGGCGACGACGGCGACGACGGGCAGAACGGCAACGGCACCCCGTCACCACTGGCGAAAGCGGTCGCCAGCGCGGCGGCGGCGGTCAGCCGCGCCGTAGCCGCCGACCCCGCACCCACCGACCCCGTGACCCAGAAACTCAACGCCGCCGCCGACGAGGACGAGGCACAGCAGAACGCGCAACGCAACGCGCGCGCCGTCTTCAACGGTGGCCCCGGAAAGCCGCCCCCCTACGGCACCACCACCCGGGGCACCCGGGCGCCGCGCCCGTCCGAACGCACCGCCGCGCGCCAACTAGCCCGCTCCCTCACGACCGCCGGAGTCCGTGACCGCACGGTCACGAAAACCCGTTCGGTAGTGCCCCCGGGGCGGTTGCGGATGCGGGGAGCGATGACCGCCGACGCGCAACGCGCGGCGGGCGCGATCCCCACCGCCGAACCGTTCACCCGCACCACCCGCGCGACCGTGCCCGCCCCGCCCCTACGGATCGGCATCGCGTGCGACGTGTCCGGGTCCATGGACGCCTTCGCCGCACCGGTCGCCTCGGCGGCATGGATCCTCGCCGACGCCGCCCGCCACACCGCCGTACCCGCCACCACCGCCACCGTGATCTTCGGCTACCACGTGCGCCCGATCACCCACCCCGGTGTCACCCCGGCACGGGTGACCGAATTCGACACCAACGACGGCGAGCACCACATCGACACCGCGATCGGCGCACTCGACGGCGCGCTTAACCTGTCCCGCCCCGACGCCGCCCGCCTGCTGGTGATCATTTCCGACGGATGCTTCGAAGACGACACGAAGATCCCGGGGCAGAAGATGCTCGACCGGTTGCGCGCCAGCGGTTGCGCCGTGCTGTGGCTGGAACCCAACGACTTCGGCAACGAACCGATGAACGGCGCCACCGTGCACACCCTGACCGACCCCACCACCACCGCCCGCGCCATCGGGCAGGCAGCCACCGCCGCCCTGCGCGCCACCCGCTGAACCATCCCACCGCCCGGGGGCGGGCACCCCCGCCCCCGGGCGAACAAAACCGACGACCACAACGGAAAGAAGCGCCGAACCATGACAACCACGCACACCACGCCGCCCGCTTCCGCAGAGCCCATCGTCAATCAGCACGGCGACACGATCGCGCTGCTGCACTGGCGAGACAACGGCGACGGCACCGACTACGCGCCCATCGACAACGGCACGATCGTCCGCCACCGCGACGGCACCGTAACCGTGCGATGCCAGGACCCCATCGGAACCGTGCGGCGCTACCCGATGCCGGACACGGTAACCGCGTTCTACGCGCTCGGACTGTCCGCGCACCGGTGCAACGGAATCAACTTATGGAACGAACTCGCGAACATGCCGGGCCTCGCTGGTCGCGACTAAAACACGGCCCACCACCAAAGAGCGACCAAGCATCACCGACCCGGAAGGCCAATCCCATGCAGTTCTTCTTTCGCGATGACGCTCCCGAGGACGCCAGGAAATACCAAGAATTCTTCAAAAACATCACCTGGGCTTGCGACCTGTTTCGGTGTCCAACCCCCGAAGACACCGTCGAGACGGACGAACTTGTGCCCAGCGGGGTGCACTACAAGGTGCGCTGCGCTTCCGGACACGTCACCAACGGCATCCCACCCGCACGGTTCCGCAACACCACGGCCACGCCATGGCTCGACTAGCAGGAATGCCCAAACCCCACCGCCGCAACGGAAAGAAGCGCCGACCATGACCGCCACGCACACCACGCCAACCGACCCGACCGTGCCACCCGACGCGGTGACCTTCGTGCCCGCATCACCGGGAACGGTGCCACTACGCAACCCCGCCGGTGCGTGGGCGCTCGTGGTCACGAGCGTGCGGCTCGGCCTTCCTGACCACGACTACCCGACCGATCCCGCGCACACCGACACCGCCGAAATGTTCGCCGGAGTGTGGCTGCCCGCACCGCCGCCCGCCCACGTGCACCGAGGCGACGTCGTGGTGCGACTGACTCCGCCCGCCGACAACGACCCCGCACGGGTGGACGTCGAGGTACTCGCCGCCGCCCCAGGCGAATGGCACACGGTCGCCACGTTCGCCGCGCTGGACACACGGTGGCCGCACCACGTCGCCACCACGGTGACCACGTGGATGCGGGCCCTCGCCGACCGCGCGGAACAGGAGCTGGCCGTGTGGGTGTTCGCCTCGTCGATCTTCGGAAAGAACTCGCCTCCGCGGGGCCCTCGCCCGCCCGGACTCGCCGATGCAGCACAGGTAGACCCGGACGCACCCGACGCGCTCGCCGACCTAATCCGCGCGGGCGAGCTCGCCATCGGCGACGAGCTGGTGTGGAACGACCACACCGCAACCATCGGCCCGCACGGGGAGCTGGTGCACCACACCGGACCGGAGGAGCTTCGCATCTCCACCGTTTCCGCGCTGGCGACCAGCCTCGCCACCCCCACCACCGTCAACGGCTGGCACCTGTGGCGCCGCGCCCGCGACGGACGCCCGCTCGCGCGGCTGCGCGCGGACCTCGCCACCGCGTGAGCACGCGCACCCGAACCCGCACCGGAGGAGGAACCGTTCACCATGACCACGACGACACCCACCGACGCGCCCGCGTCGTTGACCGCCCGCGCGATCACCACCGCCCGCCGCCACCGCGACACCGCCCCGCGCGAATTCGCCGACCGCCACACCTTCCGGCTGCAATGGGACCGCCGCGCGATCACCGCCGCCCACATCGCCGCCGCCCTCGACGTCGGCATCGACACGGTGATCGTGCGCGATGACCCCGACCGCCACCACGGCATCGGAACCCATATCACTCCGGGCGACCTCATCGAGGTCACCAACGAGGGCAGCAGCTGGTACTTCATCCAGGACCTGACCGGGTTCGACCCGTTATGGGGCTGGCTGCTGCTCGGCCCGTGCCCGCACTGCGAGGCACCCCGGGTCCCGGTCGCGCGAGTCGCCGGCCTCGCCGACCTCGGCGCGCACCTCGACCCCGAGTCCGAACACCACGGCACCGACGACGCGCCCGTGGAATTCCACGGCGACCCCGGCCACCACCCGCACTGCCCGCACGCGACGGACGCCTAGCGGGTCCGACCGTCCACACGGGACGACGAAAGGGGACATCCCGTGACCGCCATGCCCGATTACCACCGTGGCCGCAGGTGTGGCTGGGACGACTACCGCGCGGGCCTCGACTACGCGCCGGAACCCGCCTCCCCGCACTGGAGCTCCGGTTACGCCGACGGATGGTTCGACGCCGCCGACGCCGCGACCGCCACCCACGGCCACGCCCTGGCCTGCCAGCTCGCCTGGAACGACGGCGTCGCCGCCCACGAGCGCCGCCAACCCTCAACCAACCCTACGAGCGACTAGGAAGCCCCATCATGGCAACGAAAACGACCACAACGGCACCCGACACCGCCCACGACACCGAACCCAATGCGGCGCCGCCGCGCGTCACGAAGTACGACCGGGTCGCCCTCGACGCGATCCACATCGCCGCCGCGCTACCGGGCAAGTGGACCGTCGGGCGTGGCCGCAATCCCGGCGAGGTCGCGGATCTTCTGTGCCTGAGCACCGGGATCCGCATCGGTTTGCACCCGTGGGATCGGCGCGCGTGGGGGTATCACCTGGTACCAGGCGACGTGCCGCGACGGCTCTGGGACGTGTTCGTGTGGCCACGCGAACACGACGAGGACGCCCATCCCGGCTTCGCCGTCGGCACCGCGCCCGCCGAGGTCGCCACCTACATCCACGAGCACCTCATCCCGCGCTACCACCAGGCACTCGCGCGCGCCGAAACCGACAAACGCGAGCGCGACCAAGCGCGCGCACGCGGGCACGCCGCCCGCGACGAGCTCGCGTCCCAGCTGTTCCACGAACTCACCTCCACATTCCGCCGCGAGGAGCCGCGCAGGATCGCGCCCGTGTCGGTCACGTACATGGAGTTCAGCGACGTCATGCGCATCGAGCTGACCCTGCCGGTCGAGGAGGCGATCGCCCGCGCACCCGCCCTCGCCCGCGCCCTCGGTGCACGGGTCGACCACACCACCGCACCGCCCACCGCCGACGACACCCGTGTGAAGGAGCGCCCCCGATGAACACCGCCGCCGAGACTCTCTCCGGACGCGCCGCTGATGCGTTCGACCGGGCCCGCCGTCAGGATCCCGGCTTCGACACTCGCCCGTGCGACGTCCAGCGCGCCATCACCCGCCGTCGGCTGGTCCGGGATGTGACCGACGTGTTCGGGGTCCCGTGCGCGGCGGTGACGGTCACCGACGACCCGGACCGGGAACACGGCGGGTGGCGCTGGTATCGCGTGACCATCACCGATCACGGCACCGAGTACCGGTTCACCTCCTTCGGCGGCACGGTCGACGACCTGCGGGCCCTCGCGCCGTGCCCGGAGTGCGCCGGCGAGGTGCCGCGGGCCGAGGTCACCGATCTCGCCTCCCTCGGCCGCCTCCTCGACGCGCGCACCAGCGGTCACCCCGTGCCTGTGCCGCTGGGTTTCGGATCCGACGTCGGACACCAGCCTCACTGCCCGAACTCCGAGGGCACCTGACCGCCCAACCCACAGACCCCACAAGGAAAGGGGCACAAGATGACCACCCGCACCGACTTCTACCTCGGCGCACAGTGGATCGGCTCCCTGCAGTTCGCCTGCCACCCCGACAACCTCCTCAAACATCCCTACGGCCGTGCCGCGCTGACCGCGAGGCTCCCCTCGACCTACGTCTCGGCGGTGAAGGACCTGCTGCTGATGTGGGCGGTCGAGGGACTCGGCGCCGCGCACGACCCCCGCAACGGGTGGCCGTGGGACTGGGAAACCAGCCACTGCAACGACTGGATCATCACCTACGACCATGGCGTGCGCATGACGGCGGGCGGCGGCGACCGGTGGCACC
>NZ_JACJHR010000175.1 GCF_014174495.1 Amycolatopsis echigonensis | reverse complement strand
GCTTATGTAGGCGCGAACACTGTGCAAGGTAGGTTGCGCCGATGCCGATCTTGGGCTGGCGGGTCCACTTCACCCGTCGCCAGTTGCCGGTGCCGCGGTCACCGCGGCCGACTCTGTTGGGTCTGCCGACGGAGACGATCCCAGCGTGGCTGGACCGTGAAGACATCCCTGATCATGTCCCGTGCCTGATTGCTCCTGACGGCACCTATGACCTGGATCTGAACAGGTACTTCCTGCAGAACCCGGCGCCGGAGAACACGCAGGCGGCGATCGCCTACGACCTGGCAGGGTTCTTGACGTTCTTGTGGTGTCACCGGGAGCCGGTGGGACGCCGGTCGTGGCGTGATGCGACCCCGGACGACCGCGCGGCCTACCAGCGGTGGCGCCGCACCGACGAGCGTGGGCCTGGGGTCAAGGGGTCGACGTGGGGTCGAGAGGTCGCCACGGTCAACGCGTTCTACCACTGGGCGAAGGCCGGGGAGCTGGTTGCAGAGTCGCCGATTCTTCAGCGCGCTGCCCGCAGCTGGCACGGCTACCAGCGGTCGGAAGGGGCGACCACACCGGCGGAGGCACCCAAGGACGGCCATCGCGAGGACCTGGCATGGCTGCCGCCAGCCACCTACCGCCGTTGGCGTGATGTCGGTGTCCGCGGCTACCTGCCCACCGGTCTGCGCGACACATCGTTCCGAGGGCGTTACGCCTCGCGCAACGCCGCGTTCTGCGACCTGATGGCCCGGACCGGGCTGCGGCTGACAGAGCAGTCCAGCCTGACGTTGTTCGAGATCCCGGACATGGACTTGAACAGGGCCTACGCGCCGACCAGGTTGCCCACCGCGATCGCCAAGGGCGGATCGGGTCGACGCTTCTACATCCCCGCCTCGGTCCTGCGCGACGTCTGGGACTACGTCCGGTTCGAGCGGGCAGAGCTGATCGAGATCGCCCGTGACCGCGGCACCTACGACGCCCTGCCAGACCTGCTGGTGGTCGAAGACCGTGAGCGCGCGGTGCTGGCGTCCGGCCGCCGCGGCGGTCGGGGGATGCCGGTGGAGTCGCTGGATCATCGTCAGCGGCGCCGGTTGTTCGTGCGCGGCCCTGATGGGCTGGAGCCCGCGGCGCTCTGGCTCACCGATCAGGGGTTGCCGGTGATGCCGGGCACCTGGAAGTCGATGTTCGGCGACGCCAACAAGAGATGCTGCCGACACGAGGTCGCGATCCGGGTTCACGCGCATCTGCTCCGGCACACCTACGCCGTCGTCACGCTGGAACAGCTGCAGCGCGAGCACATCCGCGAACTTGCCGAGATGACCTCGACCCGCCAGCGGACCAGCTACGAGCAGGTGTTCGGCGACCCGCTGGACTGGGTGCGGCGACGGCTGGGGCACCGGTCGGTGGAGACCACGTTCAAGTACTTGCACACCCTCAACGAGCTGGCGATGGAGACTCGGCTGGCGCTGATCCCCGACGATTGGGACCGGCACACGCTGGCTGTTCCCGAGCTGGAGCAGGAGATCGCCGAGGAAGAGTTCGCGCTGACCGGGACTGAGCTGGCATGACGGGCGAGAACATCCGTCCGGCGGCACGCGGCCACCGGGCCGGCACACGACGTGGTCGTCCAGCACAACGACCGGATGGCGCCTACGACCCTGACCCGTCTGTCCAGAGCACGCCTGCCGGGCTGGAGGTGACGGTCGTCGGCGAGGACGGCCGCCGGGCGGTCTTCCGATTCACTCGCCACCCGCTGCCCGGTCTGCATCCCGCGCTCGCCGAGGCGTTCGCGCGCTGCACCGGACCCCAGGGAACACTCCGCACAGCGGCGAGCGCCGGCACGGTCTGGGGCGCGGTCAAACGCCTGCTGGTCTCGTTGGCCACCCTGGCACACCCGCCGGCGACCTGGGCGGAGCTGACCGCCCGCCACCTCGACCGATTCCGGCTGGACCGACTGACTACCGCCAACGAGACCTCGGTGAACCAGGAGATCAGCCAAGTGCGGACGGTCCTGCGGCAGATCCAGCCTCCGGAGCTGATCAACGAGGAGGCGCGGTCCTGGCTGGACCGGCGTCGCGTCAAGAACCACGGCGAGCCGAAGAGCGGCTACTCCGACCGGGAGTTCGGGGCGATCATGGCGGCGGCACGCTCGGAGGTCGTGGCCATCCGCAAGCGCCTGGAGGACGGGCAGCGGCTGCTGGCCACGTTCGAGCGTGATCCGGGCTCGCTGGACATCGAGCAGCAGAAGCTCGCCGCGGTGCTCAAGGAGATCGCCGCCACCGGCGTCGTCCCGATCATCCGGCTGCCGCATCCGAACTCGGGGTTGCGCGACAGGAAGGCGATGCTGGACCTGGCCAAACACCTGTTCGTCGAGGACCGGGACCTGGGACCGTTGCTGACGCTGGCGGTCGGGTTGTCCGGCCGCAACGTCGAGACGATCAAGGATCTCACCGCCAGCCACGAGGTCCTGGAAGGCCGGGCGGTCCGGGCCGGGCTGATCAAACGGCGGCGCGGCCCCAGCCGCATGTTCGAGACGGTGCACTGGGAGATCGGCTCACCCAGCCAGCGGTTGCAGACACCCGGCGGGTTCTACCTGCTGCTGGAGCAGATGATGCGGCTGGGCCGGTCGTTCAGCGGCACCGAGTCGCTCTGGTCGATCTGGGTCTGGCGCAACGACCACATCGGCGCGTTCGACCGCTCGTTGAACCGCGGCAAGGCGATCGGAGCCTGGAAGTCTCGTCACCCGCTGGTCGGTGACGACGGCGCACCGCTGCAGATCAGCTCGCCGAGGTTGAAGAAGACCGTGGACGTCCGCACTACCCGGGCGACGGGCGGCCACCTGCCTTCCTCCACGCGCAGCAACACCATGCCAGTGCTGTTCACCAACTACCTCCGCGGCGACGCCTCGGTCCAGGACTGGGCCGGTGAGGTCGTCACAGCGGCGTTGTCCGACGCCGAGCAGGACGCCCGCATCTCCTACGCGAGGGTGCTGTCGAGGTCAGCGGACGCGTTGCCCGAGCCCGCTCATGTCGCCGACGAGCTGAACCTCTCGCAGAGCAAGGCCGAACAGCTGCTCGCCGGCCAGCTCGACACCGCGTTCATGGCCTGCGCCGACATCGACAGCGGTCCCCGCGGCCAGGGCGAGCGCTGCGCGGTGTCGTTCCTGATGTGCTTCGGCTGCGAGAACTCCCTGGTCACCCACGCCCACATTCCCCGGCTGAAAGCGCTGCTGGAGTGGCTCGCCGACCAACGCGACAAGGTCGACCTGAACGAGTGGTGGCAGCGCCACGGCCTGACCTGGCTGGCGATCACCGAGCACATCCGCCCGAAGTTCAGCCCGGCCGAGTGGGACGCCGCGCCCGCCGCCGACGGCCTGGCTGACCTGATCGCGCTCATTGACGGACCGCAGGAGACAGCATGACCACGGCGATCTCGACGCGGCGAGCACCGCACCCGATCCCTGCCGACACGCTGGTCCTGCGCGAACAGCAGCTGCTCGACGAGGTCGACCTGGCGGACACTTCCCGGTTCGGCGACATGATCTGGGACCTGCGCCCGGTCAACCACCAGGCGCACCGGCGCCGCTTCATCCTGAACTTCCCCACCCTCCCGGAGCCCTACCAGCAGGTCGCCAAGGAGTTGTTCTTCGCGCTGTTGGCCGGCGAGTCACCGGCAGGAGAGGCACGCCCCAAGCTCGGGACGCTCAGAGGTCTGTTCACGCAGGTCAAGAAGTTCCTGGCCTGGGCGGACGCACGGGGGCGCCGGTCGCTGACCGAGATGAACACCGACGACCTGGCGGCCTATCAGACCTGGCTGCTCAAACAGGACCTCGGCCCCGGTCAGCGCGGCGCACACCGGCGGGCGGCACGGCTGTTCTGGCTCTATCGCGCCGTCCTGCACAGCGACCGGCTGGAACTGGACCCCCAGCGCCTGGAGTCGTGGTCCACCGACAATTCCAAGGTGACGACCGGCCTGGAGAACAGGACCGACCGCATCCCCGAGCAGGTGATCAGCCCGCTGCTGATCTGGGCGTTGCGCTGGGTCCGCGACTACAGCGCCGACCTCCTCGCCGCCCGTGACGAATGGCGGCCCCTGCACAACCAGGGCAAGGAGAACCACCCCACCAGCACACGCCATACGCGCGCCGAGACCAAGGCCGCGTTCGAGCGCCTCCTCAAGGACTATCGCGCCGCCGGCCGCCCCCTGCCCGGCACCGGAGACGGACAGATCAACGAGAAGTTCCTGGCCAGGCAGATCAACAGGCACCACAGCTCGATGCGTTACCCGACCACACACGCGATGCTCACCGCGGCGACCGCCGAGCTCGGCGTCGCCGAGGACACCTACCTCTTCACCCCTGCCCAGCAGCACCCCCACGGCACTCCCTGGAAGACAGCGTTCCGGTTCGCCGAAGTCGAACGATGGTCGCGGCTTCTGCAGACGGCCTGCTACATCGTCATCGCCTACCTCTCCGGGATGCGCGACAGCGAAGTCAAGCACTTGCGCCGCGGCTGCATCAGCCACCGTTTCGACCGCGACGACCGGATCGCGCGCCGCACCATCACCAGCCTCGCGTTCAAGGGCGAGCACAGTCCACTCGGGACAGCCGCGACCTGGGTGGTGTCCGACTCCGTCGACCTCGCGGTCACCGTCCTCGAACACCTCCAGGAACCCGACGCCACCTACCTGTTCGCGCCCCTGCCCGGCTCGCCCGGCTACCGCGGAACCGACCGCTCGTCGACCACGAGCACCACCAACAAGGCCCTGAACGCCTTCGTCGACTGGATCAACGAACACTGCGCCAACCACAACCGGCCCGACGGCGTCCCGCTGGTGAGGCGACAGCGCTGGACGCTGTCCACCAGCCAGTTCCGCCGCACGCTGGCCTGGTTCATCGCCCGCCGACCCGGCGGCACGATCGCCGGCGCCATCCAATACCGCCACCACAGCATCCAGATGTTCGAGGGCTACGCCGGCACCAGCGACTCCGGCTTCCGCGCCGAGGTCGAAGCAGAACGAACTCTCGAACGCGGCGAACGGCTCCTCGCGATGATCGAAGGCCACGAACACCTCGACCTCCGCGGCCCCGCCGCCGGAGAAGCACAGACCCGACTCGCCAACCTGGACCGCAAGATCGCCTACGCAGGAAGCGTGGTCACCGACCCCAAACGGCTGGCCAAGATCATGCGCCGCGACGACCCCAAAATCTACTTCGGACAGTTCGTTACCTGTGTCTATGACCCGAACAAGGCGCTCTGTCGGCGGCAGTTGGCCACGGACGACGCGGCGGCGATGCCCGATCTCGGCACCTGCCAACCGCTGCGCTGCCGCAACGTCGCACTCACCGACGCCAACCTCGACGCGCTCACCGACCAGCTGACCAAGCTCGACAACCTGCTCCACGTCGGCGATGCGCTCGCTCCCTACGTCGCGCACCGTCTCACCGAGCAGTACCAGGACCTGACCGCGATGCTCACCGCTGCCGGACATCTCCAGGCGGACCAGTGAAAGGTCCCACGTTGCCCACCGACGAGGAAGTCCGCGCAGCAGCCGAACACCTCCTGGCCGCTCACCGCGGCGGCGGCGCCTATCCCAGCGTCGCCGCCCTCGCCAGACAGTTCAACATCAACCGGACGACGTTCTATCGCCACTTCGCGTCGATCGCCTCGTTCATGCTCGACGCCGCGGGACAGCAGCACGCTGACGGACCGAAACGACGTCGGCCGCCGCGCGACGACGACGAACGAGACCAGACCATCCGACGCCTGCGCGACGAGAACACCGACCTACGTCGCCACGTCGAGATCTATGAGGAGCACCTGCGGATGCTCACAACAGAGAACGCCAGGCTGACAGAACAACTCCAGCATCAGGCAGGCGTCACCGAGCTCAACCACCGCCGGAAGCCCTGACGCCAGAGCAGTAACCTCTCGAACAACGAACACATCCGAGTGCGCCACATAA
>NZ_JACJHR010000174.1 GCF_014174495.1 Amycolatopsis echigonensis | reverse complement strand
CTCCCGCAGCACCGGGTCGGCGGCCAGTTTCGCGACCTTGGGGCGTTTCGCGCGCTGCTCCGCGGCGTGCTGGGCGCTGCTGGCCCGGTAACCCGAGGACCCGGTGTTGCGGGACAGCTCCCGCGACACCGTCGACGCCGGCCGCCCGAGCGCCCGCCCGATCGCGCGGACGCCGTGGCCCGCCGCCCGCAAACGCGCGATCTCCTCCCGCTCGGCCAGGCTCAACCGCACCGGCCCCGGCCGACGGGGCGCATTCCCGATCACCCCGCCAGCCTGGCGGAACAACCGCGCCCCCGTCGGCGCGGCGATCCCCACCGACCACGCCGCCGGCTTCACCGCCACCCCCGACCGCACCCGCTCCCAAAACTCCACCTGCACCGACCGCGGCAACCACCGGAACTTCCGCACCCCCGCCATCACAACCCCCCTCCAACCAGACGGTGTTGCAACAACCCCATGACCCCAAGGGACCCTGAGGGAATCAGAGTCCGTCAGGGTTCCCCTCCCGGACGACCAAACCCCGCGCGAGCCCCGCCCGCCAAGAGCGGCACTCTCCCTGGCCCGCCCGTTCGACCTGGGCAAGACGAGCCTCAACGGCACCGGCAGCGCCGCCTCAAGTCCCTGGCATTGAGCCCGTTCCCGGTCGGCGACCTGCTTCGGACGTGGCGCAACCGAGCATGCGTCGGCGTGCTTGCCGGCAACTATGTCCACCCGTTGGCGTCACGCGCGGGTATTTCCGCGACCCCGCGGCCTCGCCGCCCCTCGGGCTCCCCTGAAGCCGCCTGCGCGCACGGCTGTGGTGGCTAGTCGCAGTAGCCGAGGCGCGGATCTTTCACGAGCAGCTGACGGTCTGGCGGCAACGAGGACGCGCTCACGCGATCCCAGCGTTCAACGCCAGAACCGCGGCCTCCCCTCGAGAGCCGATCTCCAGCTTCTTCAAGACATTCGCCACGTGGAACTTCACCGTGCTCTCCGTGATGTCGAGCCGTTCGGCGATTGCCTTGTTCCGCAGTCCTTGGGCAAGGTGCCGCAGGACTTCCAGCTCGCGGCGGTTGAGTCGCGAGAGACCGGTGGTCTCCGTGCTGTCCCGGGCGAGGGAGCGGGGCAGGACGATCGAGACCCGGCTTCCCCAGCCCGACACCGCGTCGACCTCGACGGTGCCGCCGAGTGCCTTCGCGCGTCCGTCGAGCTGGAGGTGCAGCGCGTCGACGTCGAGGCGTCCGGACTCGTGGTCGCGGATGTCCAGCCGCAGCGAAGAATCGTCGCAGGACCACGCGACGCGCAGCCGGGTCAACGTCGGCTGGGCGGTGAACGCCAGGACCGCTGTGCAGGTCATGGCTCGCGCGGCGGGCGCGAGCTCTCCGCACAGCGGACGCGCGTCGGGCTGCGGCTCCACGAATTCCAGCTCGGCGTCGTGGTGGCGCAGAACCTGCCGTACTTCCCGGCGCAGCCGGGCGAAGGCGGTGTGCACCGGCTCTTCGGACAGAGCGAGATCGGTCTTGTGGGCTGACCGCAGAGCCACCAGCGCGGCTGAGGCGGCGTCGGTGGCGGCGGCTCGGGCGCCCTCGGCGTCCAGCTTGGCCGACCGCAGCGCGTTCAGGACCGTGACGAGGGTTCTTTCCTGCGTTGCGGCCATTTCGACGATCGTGCGCGCGCGTTCGCTCGACGCCGCCCTTGACTCGGTGAGGTAATCCGGGCTCGCTTGCGTGACCTGCTGCCGGATGGACGTCGCGACGATGCCGAAAAGTTCGGCGAGCAGTTTCGGACGCGGCACTGGCTTCCGCGCCGTGCGGGGGATCAGCACCAGCAGGGTGCCACCGGGGTCGTGCACGGACCACACCGGCCGCGCCGCGCCGCCGAGCTGTGCGGTCGTCCTCGTCGCGGAGCCGGGCCGCACGGCTGCCTTCAGCGCTTCGAGTTCGGGGATCGTGATCTTGCCCGTCGTCTCCGGGTCGCCGGCGACTTTGCGGGGCCGGCCGGTGCACTCCCGGGTGAAGATGACGAGCGCGCGGTGCGGCCAGGTTTCGGCGAGGTGGCGGGAGAACCGCCCGGCGATGTCGTGCAGCGGGCCGTCGACGACGTCGCGCAGCCCCGGCAGGTCGGCGGCGGTGGAGTCGGCGGGCATCCGGCTCAGGGTAACCCGCCGGGCGCCTGGCCGGAAGACCAGGAATTCCTCGCCGGACGACGGGGTCGCGGCGGCTCGGCGCGGCACTAGCGTCGGGGCGGTATGCGCTCTGGCGCATGGCTTGTCGCTCGGCACGAAGGAAGAAAGAATGCCACAGCAGGTACGCGGGGTGATCGCCCGTTCGCAGGGAAGTCCGGTGGAGCTGACGGACATCGTGATCCCGGATCCGGGGCCGGGCGAGGTGGTCGTCGCGGTGGCGGCCTGCGGGGTCTGCCATACCGACCTGACCTATCGCGAAGGCGGGATCAACGACGAGTTCCCGTTCCTGCTCGGGCACGAGGCGGCGGGCACGGTGGAAAGCGTCGGCGCCGGGGTCGACTCCGTGCGGCCAGGCGATTTCGTCGTCCTGAACTGGCGCGCGGTCTGCGGCCAGTGCCGGGCCTGCAAGCGCGGCCGCCCGCAGTATTGCTTCGACACGTTCAACGCGGCCCAGCGGATGACGCTCGCCGACGGCACCGAGCTGACCCCCGCGCTGGGCATCGGCGCGTTCGCCGACAAGACGCTCGTGCACGCGGGACAGTGCACCAAGGTCGACTCGTCCGCGGACCCGGCCGTGGCGGGTCTGCTGGGCTGCGGGGTCATGGCGGGCCTCGGTGCCGCGGTGAACACCGGCGCCGTCGGCCGCGGCGACTCGGTCGCGGTGATCGGCTGCGGGGGAGTCGGCGACGCGGCGATCGCGGGATCCCGGCTCGCGGGAGCGACCACGATCATCGCGGTGGACCGGGACGAGCGGAAGCTCGAATGGGCACACGATCTCGGCGCCACGCACGCCGTCAACGCGTCCGAAACCGACACGGTCGCGGCGGTGCGGGAACTCACCGGTGGGTTCGGCGCGGACGTCGTCATCGACGCGGTCGGCCGTCCGGAGACGTGGCAGCAAGCGTTTTACGCCCGCGACCTCGCCGGCACGGTCGTGCTGGTCGGCGTGCCCACGCCGGACCTGCGCCTGGAGATGCCGCTGATCGACTTCTTTTCCCGCGGCGGGGCGCTGAAGTCGTCCTGGTACGGCGACTGCCTGCCCGAGCGCGACTTCCCGATGCTGATCGATTTGTATCGGCAGGGCCGGCTTCCGCTCGAGAAGTTCGTCTCCGAACGCATCG
The DNA here is from genome assembly GCF_014174495.1 of Amycolatopsis echigonensis. Lineage (GTDB taxonomy): Bacteria > Actinomycetota > Actinomycetes > Mycobacteriales > Pseudonocardiaceae > Amycolatopsis > Amycolatopsis echigonensis. The sequence goes on along the minus strand of NZ_JACJHR010000174.1, from coordinate 2,976 downwards.
GGCTCGCTGACGTCGAGAAGGCCTTCCACGCGATGCACGCCGGCGACGTGCTGCGCTCGGTGGTGGTCTGGTGAGCGGCCTGCGCATCGAGCGTGTAGTCACTTCCGGCGTTTTCGAGCTCGACGGCGGAAGCTGGGCGGTGGACAACAACATCTGGCTGGTCGGAGACGACGAAGAGGTCGTGATCGTGGACGCCGCCCACGACGAGAAGGCGATCACCGACGCGGTCGACGGCCGGAACGTCGTCGCCGTGGTGTGCACGCACGGGCACAACGACCACGTCACCGTCGCACCGGCGCTGGCCGCGAACCTCCACGCGCCGGCGCTGCTGCACCCCGGCGACCAGGAGCTGTGGGAGATGACTCATCCGGACCGGAAATTCTGGCCGGTGCAGGACGGAGAACGGATCGCGGTCGCGGGAACGGAGCTGCGGGTCGTCCACACTCCGGGGCATTCGCCCGGCTCGGTGTGCCTGTACTTGCCCGAGGCAGGCGCGTTGTTCTCCGGTGACACCTTGTTCTCCGGCGGGCCAGGCGCCACCGGACGGTCCTTTTCGGACTTTCCGACGATCGTCTCGTCGATCCGCGACAGGCTGCTCGAACTGCCCGCCGCCACGAAGGTCCACACCGGACACGGCGACGCCACGACGATCGGCGACGAGGCGCCGCACTTGTCGGAATGGATCGCCCGCGGGCATTGAGGACAGCGGAAGGCCGGGTTCCGTCCACGGTGGACGGAACCCGGCCATCGCGTGGTCAGGGGGCCGCGAGGCGGTCGAGCGAAACGTCGGGGTCGGCGAGGCGATCCGGGTCGACCGGGCGGCGGGAGTGGATGAGCGCCTTGATCGGCTCCGTGACTTCCCAGATGTTGACGTTCATCCCGGCGAGGACCCGGTCGTCCTTGAGCCAGAAGGCGATGAACTCGCGGCCGGGCACATCGCCGCGGAACACGACGCGGTCGTAGCCGTCGATCGTGCCGAGGAACTCCATTCCCAGGTCGTATTGGTCGGTGTAGAAGTACGGCAGTTCGTCGTAGACGTCGTTCTTGCCCAGCATGCCGGCAGCGGCGACCGCGGGCTGGTTGAGCGCGTTCGCCCAGTGCTCGACTCGCACGTGGCGGCCCAGCTGCGGATGGTAGGCGTTGGCGACGTCCCCGGCGGCGAAGATGTCCGGGTCGCTGGTGCGCAGGCTCGCGTCGACCAGCACGCCGTTGTCGGTTCGCAGCCCGCAGGCGCGCGCGATGCCGGTGTTGGGCTGAGCGCCGATCCCGGCGACGACTGCGTCGGCCTCGAGGACGGTGCCGTCGGCGAGCTTGACGCGCTTGCCTCGCTCGACCTGGTCGACCTGGACGCCGAGGTGCAGATCGACGCCGTGCTGCAGGTGCAGGTCGGCGAAAACAGCGGCGACTTCGCGGCCGAGCGCGGGCAACAGCGGCTGGGGGAGTGCTTCGACAACGGTCACGTCGAGCCCGGCTCGGCGGGCAGCGGCCGCGGTCTCCAGCCCGATCCAGCCGGCGCCGAGCACGACCATGCTGCTGGCGGTGGTGAACAAACCCTTGAGCCAATCGGAATCTTCGAGACGGCGCAGGCAGTGGATCCCGGTGGCACCGGGGAGCGTGCGCGGGCTGGCACCGGTGGCCAGAAGCAGTTTCGCGTAGCTGAGGCTGGTGCCGTCGGAAAGCCGCACCTGATGCGCCGTCCGGTCGATGCCGGTCGCGCGGACTCCTGGGCGCAGCTCGATGCGCTGCTCGGCGTACCAGGTCGCGTCGTGGACATACAGGCTGTCGCGGGAGGCGTTGCCGGACAGATAGTCCTTCGACAGCGCCGGCCGCTCGTAGGGCAGGTGCTCCTCGTCTCCGACCAGGACTATCCGCCCGTCGAAACCCTTGTCCCGTAACGCTTCCGCCCCTTTTGCTCCAGCCAGTCCGGCTCCGATGACGACGAAGGTCGGCGAGGTCACAGATCAACTCCTTTGCGGTACACGCGAAAACGGGGCGGCCGGGCGGCCGCCCCGTCCCGGGTCAGCTCAGTACCGGCCGGCCCAGCGGCAGCGAGCGGCCGCCCGTCGCCGCGGACATCGCGCCGAGGAAGAGGTACACCCCGACCGCGGTGAACGCGAACACGACGTATCCGCCCACGGTGGTGAGGCTCGCAGAGCCGTTCACGGTGCCGAACAGCACGAGTGCGAGCGCGAGGTCGATCAGTGCGAAGAGCAGGGTGAACGCGGCGGGCAGCCGCAGGCTGGCCAGTGTCAGCAGGACGATCATGACCAGCCAGGCGGTCAGGAACAGCCCCTGGGTGGACACCGCGGCGTCGGCGGGGATGCCGAACCAGTTGTGGGTCAGGCCGAGCACCAGCACCGCGTAGCTGAGCCAGAACCCGGCGAAGATGCCGAACACGGAGGCGACGGCGCTCTGGCCCTGTGCGGCGGCCCATACCGCGGCGACGAGCTGGCCGAGGCCGGTGGCGGGCAGGATGATCGCGATCGAGGCCCCGACGGCGCCGGCCGGGACGTAGCCGGTCAGCACCAGGCCGAGCGCGGTGGCGCCGACGATGAAGGTCGGCACGCCGATCAGAGCGGGATCGCCCTCGGGAATGGCGCGTGCGGGCGCTTCGGTGGCTTCGGCAGTCGTCATCGTGTACTCCTCGTTGAGTTGCGAATGATCCGTGGACGGGTTACCGGGTCGTGGGCCACAGGTGGGAAAGCTCCGGATGGTCGTCGTCGATCAGCCGGTTCGCCAGTGCGATCGCTTCTTTCGGGTCGATCTGGTCGAACGCGGGCTCGCCTTGGGCGAGCGCCTCGAAGACGGTCGCGAGTTCGATCGCCGCCTCCGGGGACAAGCTGGTGTCCCGCCGGCATTCCACGTAGCGCAGCCGCAGCACTCCGGCGGCCTGCAGCAGCAATGAGCCGTAAGTGCTGCCCGCGGCTGGGTTCTGGACTTCCACGCCGACTCCCTTCTGTTCCGATCGGGCGGGTG
>NZ_JACJHR010000173.1 GCF_014174495.1 Amycolatopsis echigonensis | reverse complement strand
CCCACGATGTCGCGGTGTACCTGGATTTGCGCACGGTCGGCTCCACCAGCGGGCTGTACGCGAACCAGCAGCTGCCGGTGTCGCTTCGGGGTACACAGCTGCTGGTCGACACGCTGGAAGCGGTGCACGAGCAGCTGCTGACCACGGCGATCGAGGCCAGGGTTTCCGACCAGGAAGGCTTGCTTCAGGGGCTGGACGAGCTGACCGAAGCGGCGACGACCGTTGAGGTCATCGGGAACGTTGAGCGGGAGACGACTGTCGGGGGTTCTGCGGAGCAGTCGGCCAGCGCTGGGGCTTCGGCGTCTTGGGGACCGGGCGGTCCGCGCGGTCAGGTGAGGATGTCGGGCAGCAGCAGGCATTCGGTCACGGCTTCGGATCGGTTGCGGCGCACCGGAACCGAGCATCACCAGGTCATTTTCGGGCCGCTCAGCCGGGCGCTGGCCCGGATCACGGCCGCGCTGGCACCTGCCCGGCTGTGGCTGTTGCTGGACGAGTGGAGCTCCATTCCCCTTGAGCTGCAACCGTTGCTGGCGGATTTGCTGCGCCGCAGCGTGCTTCCGACGCGCGGGACGACGGTCAAGATCGCGGCGATCGAGCGCCGGTCCCGGTTCCGCGAACCAGGCGACGAGGGCGACTACGTCGGCATCGAGGTCGGCGCGGACGCGGCCTCCGCGGTCAGCTTCGACGACGTGCTCCGGTTCGATCACGGCCGGACCCAGTCGAGGCAGTTTTTCGCCGAACTGTTCCTCAACCACGTACGACCGCGGATGCCGGTGACCGACGACCCGGCGGAATTCGTGGCCACCGCGTTCAGCCGCACCGCGTTTCCCGAACTCGTGCGCGCGGCCGAGGGCGTACCCCGGGACGCGATCAACATCGCCGCCTTGGCCGCGCAGCACGCGAACACGGCGACGATCGGGATCCGGCACGTCCGGCAGGCCGCGCAAGACTGGTATCTGCGGGACAAGTACGCCGCCATCGCCGGGAACGAACCGGCCTTGACGACACTTCGGTGGCTGGTCGACGAGGTCGTCGGCCGCAGGCGCTCGCGTACTTTCCTGCTCGACCACGCCACAGGTGCGAATGACCCGACCATGCGCGATCTGAACGACGCCCGGCTCGTCCACCTGGTGCGACGCGGCATTGTCGACCGGAAGCGGCCGGGAACGCTTTACGACGGGTTCGCCATCGACTACGGCTGTTACGTCGCCTTGCTGGCTGACGGCGAACAACCGTCCCGGCGAAGCAAATCCGACGCCTGGCTGACCGATCCGCACCGCGCACTGCCGGAGAGTGTCCCTCTCGAACAATTGCTGGTCGAACTACCCGGCGCGGCGAGATCGGTGCCACGGCAGCGAAAACCGCGCGAATGAGCTAGCGGAGCCGTTCGAGCGCGGCGACGGTGGCCGGGACGTCTTCCCAGATCGGGGAGTGCCCGGTCTCCACGGTGACGAGTTCGCTGTTCGGCAGGTGGTCGACCAGGTGCTGCGCGTCCGCGAGAGTGCGGGCCCGGTCGTGGATTCCGTGGAGCACGGTGACCGGGCAGCGGATCGACGCCAGGCGTGGCGTGAGGTCCAGATCCCGTTGGCTTCGCAGGACTTCCAGCGCGGCTTCGGCGGGGACGCGGGCGGCGTAGTCGAGCAGTTCAGCGCGCAGGTCCGGCGGCAACGGGGTGGCGAAGGACCGGTCGAGCACCGCGGCGTGCAGGTCGGGACCCCAGGCCGAGGCGATCGTGGCCAGGATCCGGTCGACGTCGCCGTGGCCGCGCATGTGCGCGCCGGTGTTCGCCAGCAGCAGCGCGGACACCAGATCCGGCCGGGCGGCCGCGACGACCGCCGCGATACAGCCGCCCGTGGAGTGTCCGATCAGCGTGACCGGGCGGCCGTGCTGGTCGATCCGGTCGGCGACCCGCGCCGCGATGTCCTCGATCCGCCACGGACCGGGCGCGGTCATCCAGTCGACCGCGTCCAGTTCGTCGGGCAGCGCGGCCGCCAGCCGTGCGTAGATCCGCGGGCTGCAGAACGTGCCCGGCACCGCCACGGCGGGCACTGGAGTCAGTTGTCCTTGAGCGGGAAACCGCCGCCGATGCCGCGCCAGGCGAGGTTCGCGGTGAGCGCCACCGCGTCCTCGCGGCTCATCGACTGGTTGTGCTGCAGCCAGTAGCGCGCGCTGACCTGGCTCATCCCGACCAGGCCGACGGCCAGCAGCCGCGCCTTCTCCTCGTCAAGACCGGCGTCGGAGGTGATCGTCTCGGTGATGGCCTCGACGCTGGCCGACGTCGCGCGGTCCACCGCCTCCTGGACGGCGGGTTCGCCGCGCAGATCGGATTCGAAGACCATGCGGAACGCGCCCGCGTCGTTGTTCACGAAGTCGAAGAACGCGCCGACCGTGGCCGGGACGCGCTGGCGGTTGTCCGTGGTGGAGTTCAGCGCGCCCTGCACCCGGCCGACCAGGTCGTCGACGTGGCTTTCCAGCAGCGCGATGTAGAGGTCGAGCTTGCCGGGGAAGTGCTGGTAGAGCACCGGTTTGCTGACGCCGGCCTCTTCGGCGATCTCGTCCATGGCCGCCGCGTGGTACCCGTGCTCGGCGAAGACGCGCTGCGCGGCTGTCAGCAACTGGGCCCGGCGCTCGGTCCGGGGCAACCGGACGCCTCGTTGCAGTCGCGCCATCTCCGTCATACTTCCTCCGTCCGCAGCCTTCGCCGGGCGGGTTCACCACCGCGTGAAGTGAACCTGACATTACTCGTGGGTACGCCCGAAATGCCAAGGGTCAGGCATCCTGGACTGGTGACCACCACGACCTCCCGCCCCGCCACCGCGGCGGCGGTCCGCCCGCCGGTGACCCAGGTGCCATTGTCGACTACGCCCCTTCCGCCGCTCGACGGGGCGCTGCCAGCCTGGCCGGGAACGGTCGAAGACGGCCTGCACATCCGGCACACGCCCGGCCCCGACGGCACGCCCGCGGTGTACGTGCACGGGCTCGGCGGATCGTCCACGAACTGGACCGACCTGGCCGCGCTGCTCGCCCCGACCGCCGCCGGACAGGCCGTTGACCTGCCCGGATTCGGCTATTCGGAGCCCGCGGAAGGGTTCGCGTACAGCCTCGACGACCACGCCGACGTCATCGCGGGCCGGCTGGAGCGGCTCGGAAAGCCGGTGCATCTGCTCGGCAACTCGATGGGCGGCGCGATCGCGCTGCTGGTCGCGGCGCGGCGGCCGGAGCTGGTGAGAACTCTCACCCTGATTTCCCCGGCGATGCCCGACCGCCGCCCGGACCCGCGCCGGCTGTCCGATCCGCTGATGGCGCTGGCCTACCTGCCGGTGGTCGGCGCGCGGGTGCGCCGCCGGATGGCCGGGATGACGGCTCGCGAACGCGCCGCGCAGGTCATCAAGCTGTGCTTCCACGACCCGTCGCGCTTCCCGGACGCCCGGCTGGACGAACTGGTCGAGGAGCACGCCGCGCGCGCCGGGTTCCCGTGGGCGCTGGCCGCGATGGAGCGCAGCACGTTCGGCATCTTCCGGCGCTGGACCGCGCTCGGCGCCGCGTCGCTCTGGTCGGTCGCCAAGCAGGTCGAGGCCCCGACGCTGGTCGTCTGGGGACTCCACGACCGGGTGATCTCGGTCAAGCGCGCGCTGCGGACCGCGCAGACGATTCCGCGCGCCCGGCTGCTGGTCCTCCCGCGCACCGGACACGTCGCCCAGATGGAACGTCCGCAGGTGGTCGCCCGTGCCGTGCTCGGTCTGTGGGAGGGCGCGGACAAGGGCTCCTGGTAGCCCGAACGGGGGACCGCGGATCGCCGGGGAGCCCGCCAGTCGCTGCCGGGAAGGTCGCCGCCGTGTGGCACCCTGGGTCGGTGGACCGGCTGAAGCAGGACGCGCGAGCGAAGGACCGGCGGGGCCCGACCGCTGGGTCGGCCCGGCGTTCAGCGTCCTCCGGGTCCGGCGACGCGGAGGCCGACTCGTCGCGCGTCGGCCAGTACCGGCCCGCGCGCAAGCCCGCCCAGCGCGTGGGCGAGGACCGGTACCGGCCGGGCGGACGCCGCACGAGCGCTGAGCCGCTGGCCGCCTCCTGGAAACCCAAGGACGGCGCGGAGAAGCGTCCGGAGCCGAAGAAGAAGCAGTCCCAGTTCGGCCGGTTCGTGAAGACGTACGGCTGGCGGGTGTACGCGCTGCCGATCCTGGCCGTGATCACCGTGCTGGTCGCGGTCAACACGGCAACCAGCTCGCCCGACGCAGGCGTCGGCAGCAGCGGCGAGGTCGCGTCCGGCGACACGTCCTCGGGCGCGATCGACGGGGGCGGCGGCATCCCGGAGAACCCAGCGCAGCCGGTGAACCTCAACGTGCCGACCGCCGACCTGCCCAGCGGCGGGCCCTTCACGCAGACCGGCAAGGGGACCTGGCACATCGTGCCGGGGTCGAGCGACGTCGTGGGCAAGAGCGGGAAGCTCTACACCTACACCGTCGAGGTCGAGGACGGCATCGACCCGGCGAGTTACGCCGGAGACGACAGCTTCGGGACCGCGGTGCAGGGCATTTTGTCCGATCCGCGCAGCTGGACCTGGAACGGCGAGATCCGGTTGCAGCGGGTCGACGCGAGCTATCCAGACCCGAGTTTCCGGGTGAGCCTCACCACGCCGGACACCACGCACCGGCCGGACGCGTGCGGGTTCCAGATCAAATTCGAGGCCTCCTGCTACCGGCGCAGCATGGGCCGGGTGCTGATCAACTTGTCGCGCTGGGTGCGCGGCGCGAAGGTCTACGGCCCGGACATGACGGGGTACCGGCAGTACGCCATCAACCACGAGGTCGGGCACGCGCTGGGCAACAATCACGTGGGCTGCCCCGGAAACGACCAGCCCGCGCCGGTGATGATGCAGCAGTCGTTCGGCGTCGCCGACGACTACGTCGCGATGCTCAACAACATCCCCGGCGGCGACAAGGGCAAGGTCGCCGCGGACCATCGCGTGTGCAAGCCGAACGCGTGGCCGAACCCGACTCCGCCGGGCCAGTAACAACGTCCCACGATCTGAGAGCAGGGAAGTCTCCCTTGCGAGCGGGCGTTGAACATACTGGGATCGACTACGCGACCCGCGCGAGTATGGAGGACCCGATGTCAGACACGGCACTGCCGCCGCTCGTAGAGCCGGCAGCCGAGCTCACCAAGGAAGAGGTGGCCCGGTACAGCCGTCACCTGATCATCCCGGACGTCGGGGTGGTCGGGCAGAAGCGGTTGAAGAACGCGAAGGTCCTGGTCATCGGTGCGGGCGGCCTCGGAAGCCCGGCGCTGCTGTACCTGGCGGCGGCCGGCGTGGGCACGCTCGGCATCATCGACTTCGACGTCGTCGACGAATCCAACCTGCAGCGCCAGGTGATCCACGGCCAGTCCGACGTCGGCAAGCTCAAGGCCGCGTCGGCGCAGGAATCGATCGCGGAGATCAACCCGCTGGTCAAGGTGCACCTGCACACCGAGCGGCTCGAATCGGCGAACGCGCTGGAGATCTTCCGGCAGTACGACCTGATCCTCGACGGCACGGACAACTTCGCCACCCGCTACCTGGTCAACGACGCGGCGGTGCTGCTCGGAAAGCCGTATGTGTGGGGCTCGATCTTCCGGTTCGAAGGCCAGGTCAGCGTCTTCTGGGAGGACGCTCCGAACGGCAAGGGTCTCAACTACCGGGATCTCTACCCCGAGCCGCCGCCCCCGGGCATGGTCCCGTCCTGCGCGGAAGGCGGAGTGCTGGGCGTGCTGTGCGCGTCGATCGGCTCGATCATGGTGACCGAGGCGATCAAGCTCATCACCGGCATCGGAGAACCGCTGCTCGGGCGGTTGATCTCCTATGACGCGCTGGAGATGAAGTACCGCGAGGTCAAGATCCGCAAGGACCCGGAGACCCCGAAGATCACGGAACTGATCGACTACGAAGCCTTCTGCGGCGTGGTGTCGGAAGAAGCAGCCTCGGCCGCCTCCGGCAGCACGATCACGCCCGCGGAACTGAAGGCGAAGTTCGACTCCGGCGAGGACTTCGCCCTGATCGACGTCCGCGAGCCGCACGAGTACGAGATCGTCAACATCAAGGGCGCCACGCTGATCCCGAAGGACCGCATCCTGTCCGGCGAGGCACTGGCGGAACTGCCGCAGGACAAGCCGATCGTCCTGCACTGCAAGTCCGGCGCCCGCTCGGCAGAGGCACTGGCCGCCCTGCACGCGGCCGGCTTCAAGGACGCCACCCACCTGGGCGGCGGAGTCCTGGCCTGGGCACGGCAGATCGACCCGAGCCTGCCGACCTACTGAGGTACTGCTGCCTGTCCGTGAAGGGCTCCTTGAGGGACTTAGATTCCCTGAAGGAGCCCTTCACGTATTTCAGGCTTCGGCCAGGGTCGTGAGCGCCCACCCGGCACCGCACCCCATGCCGCATTGGGGTGCCATCCAGGCAATCCGCGAACCCACGCGACCACCCACCCAAGCCCCGCGCCCACCCACGACACCGCCGCCGACGCACCCAACCCTCAGCGCACCCACGCCACCCCCCGCGCCCCACCCCACCAAACCGCCGCCGACGCACCAAACAAGCGAGGCACCCACACCTCCCCCGCACC
>NZ_JACJHR010000172.1 GCF_014174495.1 Amycolatopsis echigonensis | reverse complement strand
TCAGGCGGTTCCTCGCCGCTACTTTGGTGCGCTGCCGCACTTAGCGGTTTCGTTGCTGCCGCAATCAGCTTCTCGATGTACTTCAAGTTCAAAGAACGAGAAACCAATCTCTGCAGACCGCAGAGAGCGTCGAGGCCCAATAACCTCGTCTGGTCTTCAGCAATAGTTGATACGACAGCACCCTGCCGCTCTGATCGGATCAAGTCTGCCGTTGCTGCTCGAAGCTCATGCGGCCGTAAGGGTGGCAGTTAACGCACAGGCAGTCGCAATCTTCGGGTTCAGGCACACCGACGGGTCGGACGGGGCGGCCAATCTTCATTCCCACAGTGCGTCGTGGGATCGGCCTTGGAAGAGGCAGCCACGGCGTACCGGGTGCGCGCCACCAACGGCTGAGTCCTTCAAGTGTGTACACGAGTCCGACGAGCGGACCGCAGGGATCAGTCGGCTCGTACCACATCGGCACGTCGTCCCGGTGCGGCGTTGTGCGGACCTCACCACTCGAAGGGTCTACCCACCCAAGGTGACCTCGGTTCAAGATCGTGACGAAGTTGGGCCACAGTTCGTGAGGGTTTCGCCCGGCCCAGTCACGAATCCGCTCAGCAATGAGACTCAAGCGCAGATCACTGTGGTAGGCGAAAACGCCACCACTGATCGGCACATACGGAAACTCACGATCCCCGATGATCACCTGGAACGTGCCTTCGACATCACACCGCGCAGCGCGTTTGAGCTGGGCGAGGTGATCCAGGGAGGCAACCAGGCTCTTCGAATCCAAGGTGCTCTTGACCTCGATGGCTGCGTGCACGCTGCGTGGGACGATCAGTGCTCTGCCGTTTCGCAGGACGCGATGCGGCGGCACCTATGAATCTGCGAACACAATGTCGTGCTGTTTGTGCGACGTACCATCCAAGTTCTGGACGGTTGCGCGCTGGATGATCGGGTAGCCACGAAAACGAGCCTGCAGCAGTTCCAACAGTGCTGCTTCCCGCTCTGACCGTGTGTCGTCTGGGTGAAGGTTTGCGCTGAGGTGGTACTCGTGGTCAAGCCGGACCACTTCTTCCAGCAAGGCGCGCCAGTCGCCTAGCGCTTCCAGCTCCTCTGACGACAGGTCGGTTTCCTGCTCCATGGCTCCCTCGGCTCCGCTCGAACTCACCGTACCGGCGCACTAGAGCCAAGGATCGACCGCAGGACGGCTCGCCGCGAGATAGTCGTCCCCGTTCCAGCGGTAGTTGCTGACCTGGACCGGCTGGCCGAAGGTCGGGGCGTGCACCATCTTGTCGGCGCCGATGTACAAGCCGACGTGGTGGACGTTGCCGGGTGTTCCGTAGAAGACCAGGTCGCCGGGGAGCAGCGGTTGGCCGGCGGGCACCAGTGGACCGGCGTTGTACTGGGTTTGCGCGGTGCGGGGCAGGTTGATGCCGGCGGCGTTGTAGGCGGCTTTGGTGAGGCCGGAGCAGTCGAAGCCGGCGTGTCCGCCGGCTGGTCCGTTGCCACCCCAGACGTAGGGCAGGCCGAGTTGGCCGCAGGCGAAGTTGATCGCCATGATCGCGGCCGGGTTGGGTGCCTGGATCTTGTTGCAGTCGCCGGTTCCGACGGTGGCGGTGCCGTAGCGTTTTGCTTGTGCCAGAACGCCGTTGACGTACTCCTCGGAGTGGTTGTAGGCGAACAGTGCCTTGCGGATGTCTTTCTGTGCTCCGGAATCGCACAGGTAGAACGCGGCGGCGTAGATGGCGTCGTGTGGGTTGTAGCGTGACGGTGGGTTGGCGCCTCCGGGCGGGATCGTGTGGCGTGTGATGACGCCGTCGAAGGTCGGTTTCAGGAACTGCATGGGGCCGCCGGCTCCCATGTGGTTCTCGCCTTCCTTGATGCCGTCGCCGGAGCCGCGGCCGTGTTTGGATTCGGCGTCGCCGATGGCGGCGAGGATTGTCCAGTCCAGCCCTGGGCACACGGTGGCTGCGGCTCGGTAGAGCGACAGGTAGTCGTTGGGGATCTCGGCGATCGCGGCCTGGCTCGGCTCGGTGCCACCGGTGCCGAACAGGGCACTGACGATGGCTTTGCCGACACCTCCGATGAGGATGGGGATGGCGATGATGGCCGCGACAGCGGCAACGGCGATCTTCATGGGTCACCTCCGGAAGCGGCTGGTGGGGAGCGGTGGTGGAAGTGGGTCCGGTGCGGCCAGTTCCGTGGACGCCTGCTGGGCCTTGGCCGCGGTCGAGGACGGCGCCGTGGTGGGCGGGTCTGTGTGGGGCCAGAGCTGGGCGAGTTCGGCGAGCCGCAGCCGGCCCGGCCGTCGTGACGCCGGGCCGGTAATCGGCAGCCACCGGGCGACGGCGGGGTCGTTCTCGCTGGCCACACCCGCGACATCTGCAGCGCTGGTGGCTACAGGCACGAGCGCGGGCCGGTCCAACTGGGACAGTGCGTCGGCGAGCGCCCTGCGCGCGGTGGTTTCGCGGCGGTTGGTGGGCAGCCACACCAGGACGGGTGTGGTGATTCCTGTTGCGGTGGCGAGCTTTTCGTAGCCGTGCAGCTTGCGGCCGAGCTTGCCGAGGTCCTCGGTGCCGAAGTCGAATTCGAGGAAGAACTCGATTTGGTGGCCGTCTTCGCGCCAGCGGCCGTAGGCGTCGGGGCGGACCATGTCGCCGAAGAGCCGGCCGCAGCGCAGTTCGGACCACCACGCGGTCAGGCGTCCGCGGGCACCGGGCTCCCGGCTCAGTGCGACGAGGCTCGTGAAGAAGCCGTTGACGCCCACGGTGTGCGCGAGTCGCAGGGAGTGGGCGATGCCGATGGCGTCTTCGTGGCGATAGCCGAGTTGTTTGGGGTCGAGACCGTCCTCGTAGGCGAGCGCCACGGAGCCGGCGATGTCGAGCACGTAGTGCATCGGGGCGGTGCCGGAGCTGACGAACGGCTGGAAGCGGTCGACGACGCGCCACTTGAACAGGTCGAGCAGGCGGTGGTTGGCCGCGCGCATGGTCGGGTAGCAGAGCTCGACGATCTGCTGGGTGGTGAAGACCTTGTGTTCGTTCAGCATCCGGGCCAGCCACCGGTCCCGGAGGGTGAGCCGCCCGGCGAGCTGGGCATGGTGCTCCCCGGTGGTGGCCGCCCGTGGTGTGGGGCGCTGGGGCATGTGCCCGCGCAATGCCCTCTGAGGCGTGGGATTCGAGATCATGGGTAGGCACCTCCCAGGCGTTGGCCGGAATGGGGAAGGCGAAGGGCAACGCATGCGGGCATCACCGGAGCGGACGTGCGCAGTCAGTGAGCCCGCATGCGTTGCGGGAAAACGGGATTCGGCGAGTCAGGCCGCGCGGCGCGGGTCCACAGTGGGCTGATCCGCGTGGCGCGTTGCGGCGTCGGCGTCGGTGACGGGCGGGCGCGTGTTGACCCTGGCAGCTTTGCGGATCGCCTTGGCGCGTCCGGGAATCGCGGGCGGAAGCTTCTCGGTCACCGCGGTGAACGGCGGTGCTTCCTCGCCACCCAGGACGAGCCGGGCGGCGACGTGGTAAACGCCGAGGTTGGACAGGTCGTGATCAGAAAGCCGCGGCATGGTGTGCCGCGAGAGTCGTTTCGCGTCCTCGGGGCTGGCGTTGAAGAAGATCTTGCTGCGGGCGTTGGTGCTGATGCCCTCTTCGAGCTCCTTCGGTAGCTGCCCGAGGTACTGGTGCGCCAACGCCATGGAGAGCCGGTAACCACGGGCTTCGGCGAGCATGTCCTCCAACGGATAGGCCAAGTTCAAGAAGTTGTGGCACTCGTCCACGTACAGCCCACAGTCGCGGCGTTGACGCTGCGGGACGCGGGCCCGGCGGGTGGCCGCTTGCCAAGTGCGGGCCACGACGATGGAGCCGACCAATCGCGCGGTTTCCATCCCCAGCGCGTCGCGAGCGATGCGCACCAGGCAGATCCCGCCGGTGTTGAGCACCTCGTCCATGTCCATAGTGGACGTTCCACCGGCGATGGCGGCGCGGACGAACGGGCGCAGCAGGAAGCCGCGGATTTTGTTCATCAGCGGCGCGATCACTTGTGCGCGGCTGGCTTCGGACAGGTCGTCGTACCAGGACCAGAAGCCCTTGAGGACCTCGTCGTCGATCTGGTCGCAGGCTCGTTGCCGGAACGCCGGCACGGTGAGCAGCTTGGGCAGGTCGACCAGGGTCGGCGTGCCGGGCATCGCGGTCAGCGTGAGCAGCCCGGCGCGGAGGATGTCGTCAGTGCGCGGCCCCCACGAGGAGGCGTAGATCCGGGAGAAGATGCTGACGAGGTTGTCGACCGCGCGGGCCTTGTCAGCTCCCTCCAACGGGTTGAGCACCGGCGGGCGGGCTCGGGAGTCGGCGTCGAACAGCACGACTTTCTCGCCCAGTTCCTCGGGCAGGCGCATGAGGATGTCGCTGACCAGGTCGCCCTTCGGGTCGACCACGACGACACCGCGGCCGGCCTCGGCGTCGGCCAGGATCATCCGGGCCATCAGCTCGGACTTGCCTGAGCCGGTGGCGCCGAGGATGTGCAGGTGGTGGCGGGCGTCGGCGACGTGCAGGCCGACCGGGCGAGAGTGCCCGGAGTCCGACAGCCCCAGGGGCTTGATCTGCTCGCCGATCGTGGCGATGCCCGGCGGGGGCGGCACAGCTTTCGCGCCGGCCCGCTGCAGGCCGGGTGTGGACTCGTCGATCGGCAGGTGCGCGATCGCGGCCAGCTCCGGGATCGACAGCAGGTCGCCCTTGCCCAGGCGGCGTTCGGCCAACACGGCAACCGGGTCGCGGCGGATCCGAACCCGGCGGTAGTAGTTGTGCTCGGAGTAGGCGGCGAACGCCGAGGCGATCGCGTGCCCGCGGCCCCGCAGCACCTCCCGCACCGCCTGGACCTCGCCCGAGGTGACGTCCTCGGGCACGGTGGTGGCCACGGCGTAGCGGATGCGGGTCTCGAACTGGTTCGCCCGCAGCTTCTCCACGACCGCGCGGTCCTGGGCGGCGTACTCCAGGCTGGTCTGCCGATCCAGGCCCGGTGTCCGCGTGCTGGTCGACCGCTTCGGGGTCTTGCCCGGCGTGATGGCGTCGAGCAGCCGGCCGACCAGGTGGACCGACCCGCCCGCGTGCACCCGCCGCGCCGCGCGCCGGGCTTTGGTCACCCGGTGGCCGGCGACGGGGCGGGCGAGGATCTGCACGCAAGCCCGCTCGTGCGGGCCGAGCCCGACCGGCGCGCCGAGCATCGCCCGGATCGGGTCGGCCGGGTGCTCGGTGCGGATCGGCAGCGCCTCCGAGCGGGCCAACCGCAGTTCACCGCCGGCCGCTTCGACGCGCCGGCCCGCTGCCGCCGTGGTCGGGATCGGCGGCTTGGCGAGGGTGGTGCGGGTGTGCGCGCCGGGCCAGGCGGCCTCGATCGCGCGCTCGACCATGCCGGGCGGCACCAGGCCGGGCACCCACAGGCGGATCTGCACACCGTCGTCGGTGAACGTCAGCTCGAAGGCCAGGTGCGGCTGCCCGCCGAAGCGGCGCAGCCAACCGGGACGCAGCAAGCCGACGAGGTTGGACCACACGGTGATCGCGCCCGTGGGGTCGACCGTCGGTGGCGCGAGCACGGTGACCAGGCGGGCATCGGTGGCCAGGCGCTGGTGGTAGCGGCGGCGCCACCGGCGCCGCGCGACGACCGCGGCGGTGACGACGACCGCGAGCACCGGCCCGACGATCGGGCCCCACGTGAGGGCAAGGTCGCGCAGGTGCGCCAGCACGTTCTCGAAGGCGCCGAGCGGGTCACGCAGGTAGTCGCCGACCGGTGACGCGAGCCCGTCCGCGGCCTGCTCGACCCGCGGAGGGACGAGGGCGGACAGGGGTGTGGCAGTGGTTGGCCAGGACATCGGGAACCTCCCCACGCAAAGCGGTCGACGGGACGGGCGCGAGCTGCGGTCACGCAGCGCGTGGCTGGTCGGCCTGCGTCGTGCTGGCCTCGGCCGTGGGCTGCTGGCTCTGGTCGGGACGGGTGTTGTCGACGACGAGCCGCAGGTGCCGGCGGCCTCGGCGGGCGGCGCGGTCGGCGTCGACCTCGGCTTGCCACTCGGAGAACCGGCGCCCGGCCAGCCGCTTGAGATAGGTGGGAATGCGGTTGGCCGGCACACCGACCAGCCGCGGGCCCAGGACCGCGAGCAGGTCGCTGGCTTCCTGCGAGGCCCAGCCCGCCTCGGCGATCGCGGACTCGTCGGGAAACACATCCGCGACCCGATCGACGGCAGGATTCAGCGCGACATCCTGTGTCCCGCCATACGAGTAGACCCACAGGAAATTCGGCGGCGGGTCAGGCTCGACCAGCGTCCGGAACCGGGACACCTCTTTGGTGTAGGCGTAGAAATTCGTGTCAGGTCGAACCCGGCAAATATCCAGCCATGCCTGAAGATAGGAGTCGGAAAAGAAATCACCGCTGTCGTGAATTCTGATCCACGCGCCGCAGAACTTGGCCGCGCCGAGTTCGGCGACCATCGCGGCCTGCCAGCCGGCCAGATCGTCGAGGACGTACATCAGGTTCGCCTGGTGCTTGGCGCGGACGACCGGCCAGGTGTAGGTGCCGTGCCGCGCGTAGCACGCCTGAGCGCAGATTCCAGCGCTGAGACAGGTGTTATAGGTACGACCATCGGGCAGTCGCCCGGCCCAGGCCGGCAGCGACCAGTTCCACACGCCGATCTGACGCATCTCGCTGTTTTGCGTCAGCAGCCGAGCGGGCCGGCGAACAGTGGCGGAAATGGGCAATGACGTAGACATGGGTATCCCCTAGGTGCGATTCGATGTGAACGGATTAGCGCTTGCGAGCGAGGCGGTCAGGCGGCGTCGAGTTCGATCTGCGACGCGTCGCCGTCGTCGAACGAGTCCGCAATTCCTGCGGTATCGTCCGCGCCGAGTTCGACGAAGGAGTTCTCGATTCCCGACGAGGCGTCGGAATACCCGGCGATTTCCGCGGGGTTGGA
>NZ_JACJHR010000171.1 GCF_014174495.1 Amycolatopsis echigonensis | reverse complement strand
CGTGACCAACTCGTGCTCGACCGGCGAGGCGATGGACTGGAACGCCACCCGCTGCGTCCCGGTGCTGAGCAGACCTTGGCCGCGGTCGGCGGAGAGCAGGAACTGGCGCTCGCCGAGCGAGAGGTCGAAGGTGCGGGTGATCTCGTCGATCGCCTGGGAGGCTTGCCGCAGCAGGATCTGCGTGGCTGCGTTCGCGACGACGGCTTTGCCGAGGTCCGAACCCAGCACGTCCGCGGTGTCCTGGGTGGCGACCGTGAGGCCGGCCCACTGCTTGCGGCTCGCCTTGGCCATCCGGAACAAGAACTCGGCACCGGCGGGCTCCTTCATCAGCAACCACGCCTCATCGACCACGACCAGCCTGGGCTTGCGGATGGCCGGGTTGGAGACCTGCCGCCACACCGCATCCAGGGTGAGCAGCGTGCCGATGGGCTTGAGTTCGTCGGCGAGATCGCGGAGCGAGAACACCACCAGGTGCCCTTCGGGGCGTGTCGAGGTCGGGCCGGAGAACAGGCCGGAGAACGCGCCGGTGACGTACGGGTGCAGCCGCGCCGCGAGCTCCACCCCGGCGGGATCTCCGGCGTCGGCAAGGACCTCGGCGAGGTCGGCCAGCAGCGGAGCCGGGCGGGTCCAGGTCCGCGGATCCGAGGTGATCCCGGCGCGCTGATAGGTCGCGGTGATCGCCCGGTCCAGCGCCGCCCGTTCGGTCGCTTCGAGCTCAGCGCCGAGCAGTACCGCGATCACGGTGTGCAGGAACAGACTGCGTCGGATGAGCGCGTCGCGCGGCGCGGTGCGCCGGCCGTCCGGGCGGGTGTGGATCGGCAGGTTCATCGTGTTGAGCCGGACCTGCTCGGCGCCGAGGTGCACGTACGTCCCGCCGACCGCGGCGGCCAGCCGGGCGTATTCGTCCTCGGGGTCGATGACGTGGATCTCGATCCCGCGGTACAGCGACCGCAGCAACTCCAGCTTCACCAGGTAGCTCTTGCCCGCGCCGGAGCGGCCGAGGATCACGCTGTTGTGGTTGTCCAGAGCGAACCGGTCGTGATGCACGAGGCCCTGGCTGCCGACGTTGAAGCCGTAGAGCACACCGCTGGGTGCACCGACCGAGGTCGGGTCCGGAGGCGGCAGGTCGGGCGAGGTGAACGGGAACGCCGCGGACAGCGCACTGGTGTCGAACGTCCTGCGCATGCCGACCAGATCGAGGCCCATGGGCAGGCTGGTGATCCAGCCCTGCAGGCTGCGGTACGTGGTCGGTTTGCAGTCCAGCAGCAGCGACGCCGCCAGCGACCGGATCGCCGCGACCTCATCGCCGAGGGCTTCCTCGGTGGGGGCGTGCACGGTCAGGTACAGCCCGAGCCGGTAGAGCTTGCCTTCGCCGCGAGCGACTCGGGCGGACAGGTCGTAGGCGTCCTCGGTGGCGGCTTCGACGTGCGGGTCGATCAACCGTCCTTTCTCGCTCGTGTGCCGCCTGCCGGACTCCAGTTTCGACAGCTGCTTCTTGAGCCTGTTCGCGGCGGTGACCGGGTCGATCGGCTCGATGTGCAGCGAGACGTCGACCCGTCCGGGGTAGGTCAGCAGCGGCTGCAACCAACCGGGGTGGACCTCGCGCGGGTAGCCGACGACGGCGAAGCTGGCGACCCATTCGCCGCCGACTTCCAGCGCGCGGGGGCGCACGGAGATGGCGTCCGGGGTGAACGCGCTGGCCCGCCCGAGCGGCGGCTGCATGGCCTGGGCCTTCCGGCCGTGGCGCTTGGCTGTGGTCTTCATCGGCGGTACCTCCCCGCGGAGTTGGCGTAGTCGTCGGGGTCCTCGGCGGTGTCGTCGAAGCCGTCGTCAGGGCCGTCGTCCCAGGCGTCCTCGGCCTCGCCGAACTCGCCGTCGGCAGGGAACGCTGCGCGGCCGAACGCACCTGCGTCCCAGCCCTCGTCTGGGGCGGTGGTGATGACTTCGTCCGAGCCGGCGAGACCGGAGTTCGGCGGGATCACGCTGTCGGGGTTGCAGGCTGCGGCGAGCACCGCGGTGGCCTGTCCGGCGTCCAGCGGGGTGACCACGATCCCCGACGGGGAGAGCAGCTCGACCGCCTCGCCGAGCCGGCGGACCAGCCGGGCTTCGGCCGCGCGCCGGGTGGCGTCGTCGACCAAGGCGGCCTGCTTGGCGGCCCGGCGTTTCGCCGTCAACGCGGCCAGCGGTGAGGCGCCGCCGAGCCCGTCGGCTGGCCCCGTGGTCAGCAGCGGCTCACGCAGGATCAGCAGCACCTGACGGCGCAACAGATCGGTGGCGCGGCCGAGCTGGTCGAGGTACTCGGCGTGCTCGCGCGCCGCCCGTTCCAGCGCCGGGTGCGGCAGACCGCCGGCCTGGTCGCGGAGCTCGGCGATCTGCCCGGATAGGTCCAGCCGTTCCGCCCGCACCAGCACCTGCACCGGTGCCGTCAAGCTGTGCAGGTAGCGCCCGAAGGAGGCGACGAGGGACTCCTGCTCGGCCGGAGTGCGCAGCCCGAAGTTGATCGTGGAGCAGACCGCGACCACGGCGACGCCGTCCTTGCCGAGGTCGATGACACCGGTGTCGGTGACCGCTTCGGCGGGTAGCCGCAGCGCGGCCGGCGAGACCGTCGATGCCGCGGCATCCGCGCCGCCCGCGCTGTCCTTCCGCTTGGCGCGGCCCGTGCTGCTGGTGTTCGCGACCTGGCTGCCCAGCCACTCGGGGACGGGCCGGATGCCTTCCGGCGCGGCCACCCGGTGCTGCGGGCTCAACCGCTGCCGCAGCGCGGCCAGCACCAACCGGTCGAGGGGAATGCCGTCGCGCTGCCCGAGCGCGAGGAACGCGGCGGTCACCCCGATCGGGATGGCGACGATGAGGAACGCCACCAGCGGCACGAACTCGCGGGTGAGCGTGTACGCCCCGTACAGCACGATCCCGGTGACGGCGAGGATGAGCAGCTGCCGCGCGGTCAGCGGACCGATGACGCGGTCCTCGCGATCGACGTCGGCGGGAATCCTTACCGGCTGACTCATTTCCCTTCACCTCCTGGGGCGGGTTTCGGTGCGCGGAACACCGGCGGCGGAACCGATTGGGTACGCCGGTAGGCGTCCCCGATGCGCGGCTTGGGCTGGGCTTGCCGGAACACCGGCGCGGCAGGAGCGGACGCCGACCTGGGTGGCGACGACGGCTCCGGCGCGGGTGGCGTGGCGGGCCGGAACTGCAACTGCGGGGGCACCGACGCGGTGCGGATCGGGCGGGCCGGCGGTGGGGTGGCGCCGCGTCGACGTGGCCCTCCAGCGGCTTGGAACTGCGGCGCCGATCCGGGCCGAGGTCCCCGCCGCGGCGGTGAGATCGGCGTGGCGGGCGTGGGTGCGGAACTGAACTCAGGAGGCATGGCTGGTCCCTGGTTCGCCGGGGTGACGGCGGGGTCGTGAGTGGTGTCTTGAGGTGAGGGCTGCAGGAACTGCGGCGCCTGCGACGGCAGCCGCGACCGGCGGGCCGCGCGGGCGCGCTCGGCGTCATGGGCCGCCTTGAGCCGCTTGTTGACCATCTCCGGGGTGGGCGCGAGGCGTGGCTGCGCGGGCCACGGCGGGTCCGCCGACCCACCGCCACCGCGGCCCCCACCGCCGCCACCGCCCCCGCCGCTCTTCGCACCGACGGCGCCGCCGACCTTGCCGAGCGCGCCGGTCTTCCCGGCGACCATGCCGAAGGTCTTCGCCGCGATGTAGGCGCGGGCCAGACCGCCGAGGAACGAGCGGCCGTTGCTGACCTTGACCGCCTTCAACAGCCAGAACGGGATCTTGAACAGGATGAAGAACAGGGCGATCGCGGCGACCAGCGTGCCGAGCGCGGACAGCGTCGAGCCGAACAGATTCACGCCGCCGGACAGGAACGTACGTACCGCGGTGATCAGCACCAGGGCCTGAGCGACCTGGATCGCCAGCGTCGCGGTGATCGCCTTCCACCACCAGCGAGCCAGCGGGTCGGTGTGTGGCAGCGCGTGGAACATCAGGAACAGGGGGCCAGAGATGATCAAGACGAGGGTGATGACGATCCGGACCACGTAGACGACCAGCAGGCCCAGGCCGACCACGACGAGCACCAGGCCGACCAGGATGATGAACAGTCCGCCGGTCTGGATGCCGGCGACGGCGTCCTTGAGGGTGTTGCCCAGTGAGGGCGCGTTGACTCCGTCGCCGAGGATGCCCAGGGTCAGGCCGTTGGCCAGTCGGATGAGCTTGTCGGTGAAGAACAGCGACAGCGCCGAGGCGATGAACGCGATCGGGATCCTCGGCCCGATCTCCTTGATCGAGTAGCGCGCCTGGACGCTCTCGTGGCCCATCACGAGGATGCCGCCGAGGAGGATGAGCAGGCCGTAGGCGGCGACCACGAGCTCCCAGGAGTTGTTCCACAACTCGCCGATGCCGGGCAGGTCGCTGATCGTCGGCGTGGACAGCGCGGTGTGCCCGATCAGCTCCAGGATCGGCGAGAGCGCGGCGTCGACGATGCTGCGGAACGCGCCGTTGATGGCCTCGGTGATGCAGGCCCCGATGTCCGTGATCCCACAGTCCGAGTCGCCCTCGCCGCTGCCCGTGCCCGGCTGCTGCGGACCAGTGCTCGGTGGTGGCGTGGTCGGCTGCGGGATGCAGTCCTCACCCGTGCACGGCTGGCTCGGCGTCGTGGTCGGCGTGGACGAGGTGCAGCCGACCTGGCCGGGGAAGCTGCATGTCGTCGGCGCGGGCACCCCGGTCGGGAGTGGCAGCGGCGCGGTGGGCAGCGGCTTGGTAGTGGTCGGCGCGGGCAGTTGGCAGACCGGCAGCGGCGAACCCGGCGTGCACGGATCCACCGTCGGGATCGGCAACGGTGGTTGCGGCGGGGGCTGCTGCGGCGCAGTGGGCGAGGCCCACGCGCTGACCGCGAGGACGCCGACCAGGAGCACGACGATGCTCAGCGCCAGCATCCAGCCCGCGCGCCAGCGCCGCGGCCGACCAGCCGGCGGCCGGTCGGCGCTGGCGTCGGAGACCGGGGAGAGCATCGCTCGGTCCCCGTCGATTCGTCCGGCGGCAGCGGTCGCGACCGGGCCGCCGGACCGGCGGTACGGGCGAACCGTGGGCGGGGTGCTGACGGCCATCGGTCAGGCCCCCACGATCCCTTTGAGGATCTCCACGACCAGCGGCGCGAGCGCCGCAAGGCCGTAGCCCCACCCGGCGGACTTGAACGCGGTCTTGGCCTTCTCGACCTCGCCGGGGTCGCCGCCGCCCATCACGTAGCGGACGCCGCCGATGGACAGGAACACCGTGGCCAGACCGGCCAAGATGCCCATGATCCAGTTGCGGACGTTGTTCAGGACCGTGGTCACCGAGTCCGCGAGGGCGACGACCATCGTGTCGGCGTGCGCCGCCGACGCCGACGCCAACAGCGCGAGGATCGCCAGCTCGACGATCAGCACCACGTGCGACCAGCGGCGGGGGCGGACCGGGGTCCAGTCCTCCGGCGTAATGATCGGAGCACTGGTCGACTCGCTGCCGGTGACATGGTCCGGCGTGCTCGACGCTGGGGCCTCGGCTGGCGGCTGCGGATTGCCGTCGAGGCGGGCGCTGCGCGGTCCGCTCGCGGCGGGGAAGAATCGATCGATCAGGCGCATTGGGGCACCTCCGAAGGTCGGGCTGAGCGCGGGTGTGTCCCGCAGCCCTGAACTCCGGATTTCGCGTCCGTTTTGGACACGCGACCCTGAACTTTCTGCCCCGATTCCGCGTCAGCGACGGACACGGACAGTGACGACAGCGGCAAGTCGCGGACCGGCGAGACCGGGCGCGCGAGGGCCAACGCGGTGGCTACCTGGTCGGTCAGCGGGTCGGTCGGATCGGTCTCGGCGGCACCGTCGCGCAGGTACGCGGCGAGCCGGAGCTCGGCGCGTTTGCGCGTCTTGTAGACCGCCCACTCGCCGGTCTGGTGCGCCGCAGCCCAGTCCGCGACGGACACCTCTTCCAACCGGGTCGCCCCGATGAGTGCGGCCTCGGTCTGGGTCAGGACTCCGTCCGCGACCGCGCGAGCGAGGACTAGATCCGGGTGTCCCCACGGCGTGTGTGGCGGGGTGGATCGGAAGCCCGGCGCGACTGGAGTCGGACCCGCCAGCGCCTCGGCGAGCGCGTCGTAGCCGGACCGGTAGGCGGCCCACCGCAGTCGCAGCATGATCCGCGGCGGACGCAGATCGATGGTCGACAACGCGGTCAGGAAGCCGCGCAACACCTCGGCGTGAACATCGGCCGGATCGCCGGCGAACCGATCGGACAGGGTGGCCGCGACCGAGGTCAGCGCGGGCAGTGCGACCCCGACCGCGGCGACCGTCCAGGTCGCTCCTTCAGTACGGGAGCGCAGCACCAGATGCGCCCACACCGCGTCCCGCGTCGCCTGCGGGCACCGGCGCGCCAGCAGCCGGTCGCGGACCTCGTCCAGCGGGATGTGCCGGTCGGGCAGGCCGGGGAAGAGCCGGCCGTTCAGCGACACCGGGTGCGGCCCGGTCACCAGCCAGGTAAACGTGTCCCGCGCGATATCCAACGAGTTCGGGACAGCCTCGTCGCCACGGCGACGAAAAACGGATTGTGCTGCCATGTCGTGACTCCCACGGCGTCGATGCGAACAACAACGCCGTCAGGAAGCCACGACCGATACCACGGAAATACCACGCCATTACTAGGCGCCAACTAGCAAACCGTTCCGGGGCTACTAGCGAACTACTATTTCGCCTCGCGAACGCGTCGATCCAAGATCAAAAATGGGCTTGGTCAACTACGATCGTTGATCAACTCTAGTAGCCGTTGAGCTGGGGTTATAGTCGCTCGCTAGTACGGCGCTAGTAGTCACGAAGGGCTCCGATGCGGACCAGCGGCGAGATCCACATCGCACCGCCGGAAAGATCTTGAAAAATCTGGCCGCGACTGGTCCAGGAAGCGGTTCGCGGCGGCGCGGGATGACCGGACAAGCGGTTCCTCAGTCACGGCTTTGGCAGAACTGTCCGAATCGCGTCGAGTCGCGCTTAGCCCGAGTGGGCGGTGCAAAGAAATTTGGCGGGACGTGTCCAAAACGGGGTCGAAATACGGAGTTAAGGGGCGTCAGAACGCACGGCACCCATCCGTCGGAG
>NZ_JACJHR010000170.1 GCF_014174495.1 Amycolatopsis echigonensis | reverse complement strand
CCAGCACCCGCGGACGTCGCGAGCGTGGCAGCTCGGCGTGGCCCGTCGGTTCGTTGAACCGTTGGGCGGGCGGGTGGTGGCCGAGTTCTTCGACGTGGGCCACTCGCCGTCGGTGCCGTGGCATCGTCGCGTCGAGGCCGACCGGCTGCTCGCCTTGTTGAAGAATCCGCACCGCGGATGGCGTGGCGTTGTGGTGGGGAGAGCACGCGCCGCTGATTCGGCAACCAGCTCTCGTTGGTCGCGCCTCGGCTGGCTGCGTATGCCGTCGACGCGTGGGTGCCTGAGCTCGGCGGGCGTTACGACCCGAAGAATCGTCCGGCGCTGGGGACACTGGGTCGCCCCCGCGGTGTTCATCCTCATCGCAGGTTCTCTGGCGGCCTTCGGCCCGAGGCGAGTTCTCCGACTGAGTTTCCGCAGATCAGCGACTATGCCGATGAACCTTAGTGATCACCACAGGTGTCGTGCAACTCAGGGAGACGATCCCGGGCGGCCGCGTCCGGCCATCGGCCGACCTAGTCAAAGTCGTGGCGCAGGACGTCGAAGTAGAGACCGCCCTCGGGGGTGTCTCGCCAGACAAAGCCAACGTGCCGGATCCAGTCCTTCAGTGCATTGGCGAGGCTGAGCACCGTCTGGGTGAGGGCGTCCTCAGCAGTGGGATTGCTTGCGTCGGGCAGTTCGCTGAGAACACCTGCGATCCGTTGCCAGCTTGGCCCAACGAGCCGTGCCCAGAGGGGGTTTCGAGCAAGTGCGGTTGGTGGGATGGCGGGGACTGTCCCGTGGGCGTTGGTCAACTCGGCGGCGAGGTAGCCGAGCTGGATTCCGAGGTGGTGCGTTCCTTGGCGGGCAGTAGCGGAAGGGCGGTGCATCGACTCTGCGGGATGCCGCAGGATGATGGCGTCGAGGAACGTGAGCCTGGCGGCCTCAAGGGCATCGTCGAAGCCGCTTTGGCTTGTTGTGGGCGGTGTGCTGCCTTCAACGGCGAGGCAGGCTTCGACCCGATACTCCTCTGCGATCACGCCAGCCGAAGTGAGGTAGTCGCGCTCGGATTGCGTCGTCGCGAGTCGAGCGCTGGCAGCGCTGGTGTCCTCGCCGCGTTGCTTCAGCAGGGCGTGTAGCGCTTCGTGTGAGATGCAGTGGCGGCCCAGTTCGTCGAAGACATTCTCGACGCCGGACAAGACGAAGCCGGGAACGACGATGATGGACCGATCGCCATCGACGATCGTTTTCGCAATGGCCACACCGGACCCGCGTTCGGGCGAGTAGTGGTTTGCTTCGACGGCATTCGTGGCTCGCGCCCGCACCGACGCGACGAAGTCCCCGGTCACCACCAGTTCGACCTGGTCGGGGTCGATGACGCGCTGACTGATGATGTGGGACGTCTCGGCAATGCGATCGGCGAGCTCGTCAGTTGTCGAAGCGACGTGCTCAATCGTGACGTCCATTGTGGCCCTCGCAAGTCGTCTGCAGCCGCCTGATGCGCGCGGGATGCTTCCGGAGCCCGGGACTGCGGTGTCCTGTAGTCGGCAACGGGGCAGATCCCGTTACTGTCGCCGACGTGCTCCGGAGGGTTCCTCCAGCGGCGTACAGGCGAGCGACCTTGATCAACAAACTTGGTGATCACGGAAGGCATCGTGCAGAGCGTGGGCGGTCGGGTAGCCGCGTTTCACCCGGTCGTCGAGGCAATAACGTGAACTACATTGAAGCAACGAATCCGGAGGTTTTCGAGGCATGGGTCTGCGCATCCTGGTCACCGGCTCTCGGACCTGGGCCGATCGAGCGATGATCCGGGCGGCGCTGGCCGAGGTCTGGAACCCGGACTTGAAGCTGGTGTCGGGCGCGTGCCCGACCGGTGCCGACGCGCTCTGCGAAGCGTGCTGGGCCCAGTGGGGTGGGACGATCGAACGCCATCCGGCGGACTGGGGCGAGTACGACGCGGTGGCTCCGATGCTCGCGACCGCTGGTTCGCTTCCGGACGGGCCTGCCTTCCACGTCGCATTCAAGTGGGACGGCTACCGGACGTGCCTGAGGATCGCCGGGGGGACGACACCGGTGGGCGGTGACCAGCCGCAACGGCAACGACATGATCGGGCAATTTCCCGAGCTGGCCGGCATCGTGGCCACTCCGGACAGCCTGGTTCTCGACGGTGAGATCGTGATCCTCAACGAGGCCGGCGTGCCGGATTTCGGACTGCTCCAAAATCGCCGCGGCACCCGCATCCCCGCGGCCTTCATGGCGTTCGACCTGCTGAGGGTCGGCGACACCATGCTCCTCGACGAGCCCTACGTCCGGCGACGGGAACTCCTGGAACAGCTCGCACCGGCCGATCCGGAGCGCTTCGCCGTTCCGGCGGCGGTCCGCCAGGTCGAGCGCGCCGCCAGCGGGGTTGTCCATGAAGGACCTGCTCGACATCGCGCGCGAGCGCCGTATCGAGGGCCTGGTGGCTTGTGCACAGGTGGTCATTGACCGAAGGATTACCGGTCATGATCAATCGGGTGTGGACAGTCCACACGACCGCCGAAGAACTCCCTGCATCGCGAGTGCCGCCCCGTTCGACGCCGGCTTGGCCACGCGCCAGCGTTCAGGGTGGATGCGTGACGTTGGGCTGGAGCCCGGGCACGCTGTATCTGATGTCGCCGGAGCTGTTGTATGACAACACGTTGAACGACTTCTTCCGCTCGCAGGGTATGCGCTCAGCGGCCCAGCACCGACAACGAACACCTCCGCACCGCCCTCGAAAACGCCCCGCAACATCACCCGCCTGGGGTCCCGACCAGTACAAACACCGCGCCGCTAGGCCGAAAGGGTTGTCGTGCGAAGAGAGCGCGACGACGCCGACGCAACGGAGGTGATGAGCCCATGGCCTCCGTCCCCGCACCCGGCCCGTCGCGGCGTCGTCACGCGTCTGAACGTCCGCGTTCAGCAGGTCGATGATGGTCGCGCTGCGCCCGCCGGTGGCGGTAGCGGAGGCTAAGCCGGTTCCGGAAATCCCGACGTCCCGGCCAGGGCGCGAATGGGCCTATGAGCCGAAATTCGATGGCTGGCGCTGCCTGCTGTTCACAGTGGACGGGTACTTGCAGTCCCGCCGGGAGACCGACCTGACGGCACGCTTCCCGGAAATCGTGGCTGCCGCGGCAGTGCTCGGCGACGTCGTGCTGGACGGCGAGCTCGTGGCTCTCAAGGACGGGCGGCTGGACTTCGGCGCGCTGACTTCCGCACCTCGCGGTCGTACGGAGGCGGGCATCACGATCTACTTCGTCGCCTTCGACCTGCTCGCCGACGGGTGTGCCGACCTCCGGCCGAAGCCCTGCCGCGATCGCCGGAAACGGCTGGAGAGCTCTTCGCCGCGGTCACGCCGCCCTTGCAGCTCGCTCCCAGCATCACCGACCGATCCGTCGCCCTCACCTGGATGAACCCGAGCGTCAGCCAGGTAGGGATCGAGGGATGTGTTGGCAAGCAACTCGGTTCGCCTTATCGGGCAGGGAGGTCCGGATCGTGGGTAAAGATCCGGCGGATGGTCGTCGTCGACGCAGTCGTGGTCGGCGTGACCGCCGCCGCGGACCGGCCCGACGAACTCGTCCTGGCCCGCCCCGACAGCACCGGCCAGCAACGCAAGATCGGACTATCCCAGCCGGTCGCCCCGGAGATCGCCTCCGAGGTAGCAGGCCAGGTGAGGCTGACCGGGGAGCCGCTACAGAAGGTCTATTCGGGCGTGTTCGGCCGCGGCCAGACACAGTTCAGGCCGGTGAAACCAGGTGTGGTGGTGGAAGTCCGGGTCGAGGCCTCCGTTGCGATATTCACCAACCGCCTACGACCGACAGTGCATCGGGTACGACCCGGCCTCTCCGTGCGCGACCTGGGGGCATGAGCCCGCCAGGCACGGCTGGGAGGTCGACGGGTGAGGCAATCCGACTCCCACAAGATTGCCATGTGTGTTCAAACCGTCACGTATCGCAACCTCTGTCTTCGCCGGTGCGCGGGGCGCGGCGGGCGCGGGGCCGGACGCAGGCCGACCGGCACTTTCTGGCCGACCTCCCAGGGGCCCCGCCGCTTCCACGCCACATGCTGGTGCCGGCAGGCTCAGGCGGCGTGCTTGCTGCCGTTCGTGCGCGGATTGCGCCTGGCGCGCTTGGCTGCGAGCAGCGGGACGACGTTCCACGAGGCACTCGAGGCCATCTCCGAAGGCTCCGGGTCTGGCTCGGGTTCACCGACCCCATTTTGATCGGAGAGACGCGCGACGGCGTCAGCAAGGCGGCGAAACTCGCGACTGAACTTCTGCAGGCGGTGCGCTGCCCATCGCATTAAGAACACCAGCAGCAGGCCGGCGCAGCAGATCACCCGGTGTCTGGCTCCCATGTCGACCGACTGCGCCAATCCGGCACCGAAGCTGATCCAGGTCCCGATCTCTCCCCACCGAGAGGACGGCGAGCCGACCTTTCCCCCGCGGGCGGCCAGGGCTTCCGCGGCATAGACGACGATCAACACTGCCGCCGCGGAAAGGTAGGTGGCGGCCGCCCCGGTTACCCCGAGGATCGGCAATGCCGTCCATACGCCGACGAGGGGGGCCCACGCCTGCATCGTCGGCGACGTGAAGTGCCACCGCAGCTGTCCCGCGGCAACGTCGAAGGTCCACCGAATGCCCAGCAGGCCCCAGACGGCGGTCGTCAGTACCCCGGCCCTCGGCGTAGGATAATCAGTCGACATGCTGCTCTCCCTGAGTCGACGGTATGTCAAGGGTCCGGTCGGGTACCAGCCGATTCAGACCCGGAAGGGGCGACCTCCTCGGAAGTCGCCCTTTTCTCATCTCCGCATTCGATCGCTTACCTAGCAGATTACCGCAGATCAGAGGGCATCTGAGCACGATTTTTTCGCCTTCAAGCAAGATTCAGTGGGCTTTTCCCATGTCTCAAACCCATTGATTTTTGGCAATCTGGGAAACGATCTTGAAGTCCAGGCCGACTTTGGTCGACGTGACGCACTCCGACAGCGACAACATCAACTACAAGCTTCCGATGATCAATCTCAATCTTCTCATCACGCTCGTCAGACTCAGCGAAAACGACGGATCGGTCGAGAAGACCAGTAAGGCCCTCGGCGTTGTGAGCGGGACCATCGACAACCACCTCAGCAGGTTGACGGACGACCTCGGCGGCGGTGCCCTCACGACCAACACGCGTGCCGGGGTCCGGCAGATAACCGACTACGGCCACGACGTCATCCGAACCGCGAAAGAACTGCTCGACAGCGCGCAGGCGTTGAAGGACTACGGACGCCGGGAATGCACCCTGGCCTTCCTCCCGCAACACGCCTACATCGTCGCCCGCGCGCAACAACAGCTTAAGACGACCAACCCCGATCTCGAATTGAGACTCGTTGTCCTCGCCGAGCACCACCGGTCGCGGACCAGCTTCGAGCGGCACGTTATTGATCCGCTGGCCCGCGGAGCGCTCGACCTCGCCATCGGCCTTCCGGCACACGGCAGGCCAGGGCTGACTTCCTACCCCTGCCTGTGGGAATCATCGCGACGAGCCTCGTCGTGTAGAGAGGAACCGTTGTCGCGCCCGAAGACATCGCCCACCCGTTCATGGCAGGCAACACCTTCGGCGGCGACCGCGCCGAGCAATACTGTTGGGTTCCTGTCACGGTCGATGGACCCGAGGACGTTCTCGCCCACCGCGTTGTGGTCATCACCCACGAGGCACCAGGGCCGCGCCGGAACCAGCTCAGCCCGATCGTGGAGGCAATCCAGGCTGCTTGTGCAGAGGAGAACTTGAGCACGGCCGCCACCGGACATCACTGCAGCATGACTTCCGGCCTCCGAGGGGACCCGGGTTCCGGCATCGCTTCAACACCGTGAGTACGCGGGCTCGGACAACGGCCGACATACGTACGCAGTTCACGATCACCGGCAACGGACAAACCGTCAACGCGACAAGCGGTGCGCACGACACGGACTACGACGGCCAGCTCCGGTACGTCGGCACCGGGTTCCGTCTGCGCGACCTCGACGACCTACTGAAAGTCCTGGCTCCGCTGGCGCGATCGACCAGCCCGGTCGCCAATCCCGTTCCCCGCGACCGGGCCAGGGGTGTGCACTGGGTTGAGCCGCGGATCGTCGGCGAGGTCGAGTTCCGGCACCTTACCGATCTCGATCGCCGGTCGAGGCACACGGCCTGGCGGGGGCTGCGCATGGACAAAACCGATCCAGGCCAGGTGTGGCCGCCGTCGTAACCGGCTGCGTCGACCGCCCCCGGCTCCGCCGCGAGACGCGGCTCCTCGAGGAACGTGTCCCGATGACCACAGCGCAGGACGGCACCGGCGGCGACGGTCCGATGTCAACGCACGTCGCGCAACAGCTCAAAACCGTGCACAGAAGTCCAGTTTGTACTCATAGGCAAAGTCCGGGCCTTCGCGGAGCCGGCCGCCGTCCGGTTTCGACAGCATGGGCTCCACCCGGCCGGGGACCCGGGAACCGTCGTGACGCGCTGCTCGCCCCGTCGCCGGACCTCCCGTCCACTCCGGGCTCGTGCGAACGCCGTCTATTGTTCGTCGGCATGCCGGTCCCGCCATTGGCGGTGGACCCGCAACAGCCGCGCTCGGGTATCGGCGATCCGCCGATCGAGGGTGGGCCGGGCGATCTGCCCGGAGTGCGGGGCGGCATGGGTGCGCGGCGTTGATCGCCGCTCTGTCGCGGTGTAGTGCTCACCTCGCTGCCGCATACGAGCCTGGCGTTCCAAGCGTTCGCGTTGAACGTCACGGTGACGCATGCTCCGAACGTTTGTGTCAGCTGTGCTCGGTTGTTTTCTGTGCTGCGTAATCGCGCTGGTACACGGGTTGTTTCAGGGCTGTCTCGGGTGCATACTTCGGTGTTGCCGGGACGAACCTGTCCGCCGCGTGCACCCGATCTTCTCGCACGATGCGCCACATCGATTGCGGTGGTCGTGATGCGGATGTTGCTCGCGGATCGCCCTTGCGTGCACCACTTGTGAGGAGAATTCCATGACAACGAAAATAGGTGCGGTAACTGAACGTCGGTATGCGCAACTGGTTCGACAGGGATGCAGTCTTGTTGTGCAGAAAACGCACGCGCAATTCCGGCTGGGTGACAACGCATTGGAAATCGAGCCGATGT